>NZ_VILD01000003.1:570009-616725 GCF_009712085.1 Anabaena sp. UHCC 0253 | reverse complement strand
ATCCAACTCTGAAGTAGCAAATATCCAAACTTTTACAGAACCAGAAAAAACCGATATTCAACCTTTCTCAGAAACACCAAACTCTGAAGTAGTAAATATCCAAACTTTCTCAGAACCAGAAAAAACCAATATTCAACCTTTCTCGAAAACACCAAATTCTGAAATAGAGAATATCCAAACTTTTGCAGAAACACCAAATTCTGAAATAGAGAATATTCAAACTTTCTCGGAAACATCCAACTCTGAAGTAGCAAATATCCAAACTTTTACAGAACCACAAAAAACCGATATCCAGACTTTTGCAGAAACATCAAACTCTGAAGTAGCAAATATCCAAACTTTCTCAGAACCAGAAAAAACCGATATTCAAACTTTCTCGGAAATACCAAACTCTGAATTAGCAAATATCCAGACTTTTTCAGAACCAGAAAAAAGGGATATTCAAACTTTCTCGGAAATACCAAACTCTGAATTAGCAAATATCCAGACTTTTGCAGAAATACCTAATTCTGAAATAGAGAATATTCAACCTTTCTCAGATACACCAAATTCTGAAGTAGCAAATATCCAGACTTTTGCAGAACCTGAAAAAACAGATATTCAGACTTTCGCAGAAACACCTAATAATGAATTACAACAAATTCCTGCATTATCTACAACCATAGAAAGTCTTGTTTCTACAAAACCACTAGGTTTATCAAAACCCATGATTCAAAAAAGTAACATAATTGGATCTAATACAATCTCTAAATTTAGTCGGGGAATAATTAGCAATATACAAAACAAAAGAGAAGGACAAACTTCCTATTTTCCAGAAAATAATGTACTCGATAGTTCAACAAATAACATCCCAAATATTCGAGAAAATAGTACCACTCCACCATTTAGGCTACAAAGAAAATCAGAAAATAGGAATCAGCAACATAATCAACCATTACAATCATCCGTAAATAGCACAGAAATACCCAATTCTTGGTCAAGTATTGACGAACTTATGGGTAATAGTCACTCTATATCTAATCAAATTCATACTACCGAACCCAGTATACAGATGTCTTCCTTCTCTGCTAAAGAAAAAGAAAACTTTGATTCAGGAATATCAGATAATTTAACAAATACTAACACAGAATATTATAATAGTGACTATAGTAATACTCGTAATAGTCATGGTATAGAATCTTTGATCCAGATGGCCTCAGCCACAGTGGGACAAGAGACAAGTACGAATCAAGCAGTATCATCTGTTGATAGCTCTAGCACAGCAGAATCTCAAACACATTCAGATCATAAAGACGATAATGAAGACTCAAAAAACCTAGAAATATTAGCAAGAGAGATATATGGTTTTATCCGACAGCGTTTAGAAATAGAGAGAGAAAGAAGTCGAAATTACTATTAATTATTAGACAATATCCACTTGCATAAAATATACACCAACAACTAATATGGCAACTCCAATTAAAGCTAAACTTCTATCTATTGACACTGGTTATCATATCGAATTTATGTTCAATCCAAATCAGCTAGATTTTAGTCGTAGTATTAGTTTAGAACAATCTCCTGGTGCGCGGACTGAGGAAGGAATGAACAAAACTAGTTTTAAGCATCCTAATCCTTATACATTGACTATTAGTAACATTCTCATAGATAGATATGAAAGTGGTGAAACTGTTATTAAAGACATAGAAGCATTTAAAAAATCTGTCGAATTCGGTGTAGAAATAGATGGTGTAAAACGACCTCCTCTTTATTTATTTACTTGGGGAGGTCAAAATTATTTGAAATGCTTTGTCAAAACCTTAAAATATAAATTAACTATGTTTAATGCCAATGGTTTACCAGTGAGAGCATTTGTGGATTTAACCTTAGAAGAAATAGATTTATCTAGTAAAAAAGGACCAGGAGGTACACCAAATCCTACCCCAGATCAGAAAAAACAAGATAATCGTAATAGCAGAACAAACTAAGAAATAAAATCATTGATCGATCTAGACCATTATCCAATCTACAGTAAAATACTATGACAGCTAGTTATACATCTAAACCAATTTTAAAAATTGATGGAGCATCTGCTTCACCGGAATTAATGGAAGATATTCTGCAAATTTCAGTTGAAGAAAGTTTACATTTACCAGGAATGTTTACTTTAGTCATTAATAATCCTTATCTATCAGGACGTGAAAGTACAGAACCAGCAGGGAAACATCAAAAGTTGTTTGAAATTGGTAAAAAAATCAAAATAGGATTTAGTTCTGCTACTACAGATCAGTTTCCAGATCGGACTCAAGGTTATCTTATAGATGGGGAAATTACAGCAATGGAGACACACTTTACCAGTGGTTCTCAAGCCCCAATTATCATTCGAGGATATGATATTTCCCACCGATTACATCGGGGACGCTATAATCGGTCATTTCAAGATATGACAGACACAGATATTATTAATAAGATTACTCAAGAAGTAGGTATACCCAGTGGTACTATCGATCAAACTGGGATTACACATAAATACATTTTCCAAGAAAACCAAACTAATATGGAGTTTTTAAAAGAAAGGGCAGTTCGCAATGGATTTGAATTTTTTGTCCAGGACGGAAAACTGAACTTTCGTAAACCAAAAAGTGATGGGGAAATATCACTTAAATGGTTAGAGGATTTGGAAAGTTTTCGAGTCAGAGTTAGTAGTAGTCAACAAGTCAAAGAAGTAGAAGTTCGTGGTTGGGACTACATGAAAAAACTACCTATTGTCGAAACTGTTAATGCAGAAAAAGTTTTTACAGAGACAGATCATGGTAAAGGTAGTAAAAAAAGTACAGCTTTTAATAGCGCACCTAAAATGATTGTTGTCGATCAACCTGTATTCGCTTCTGGAGAAGCAAAGAAGATTGCTCAAGGTCTATTTGATGAATTAGGTGGTGAATTTGTTCATGCTGATGCTAGAGCATTAGGAAACCCCAAGATTCGTCCTGGGCAAGTAGTAAAACTAGAAGGTATGGGAAAATATAGTGGTAAATATTATGTGACTGAAACTCGCCACCTTTATGATGAAAGAGTATATACAACAGAGTTTAGTATTAGAGGGTTACGTGGTGGTGATCTCTTGTCTATTTTATCCCCAGCGACTCACCTTCAACCTGGACAGACTCTTTTAGTAGGAATAGTTAGTAATAATAAAGATCCTGAAGGATTGGGTAGAGTTAAGGTAAAATTGCCCACTCTTACAGAAGATCACGAAAGTAATTGGGCAAGAATAGTTGGACATGGAATAGGTCCAGATCGAGGCAATGACTGTTTGCCAGAAATTAATGATGAAGTATTAGTAGGATTTGAACATGGCGATATTCATCGTCCTTATGTATTAGGTGGAGTCTGGAACGGTAAAGATAAACCACCTGAAAAGATAGATGATACAGTTGTAGGTGGTAAAGTCAGACTACGAACATTTAAAACTCGGACTGGTCATAAAATGCAATTTGTAGAAGAAGCAAAAGGTGCAGTCAAAGCTGGTTTTGAGGTTAAGACAGCTAAGGGTCATAAAATCAACATTAATGATACAGAAGAATGTGTGACAATTACCACTAATGGCAATCATAAAATAATATTAGATGATAAAAATAGGAAAATTGAAATTAAATCTAGTGGTGGTCATAGCTATGTTTTGGATGATAGCTCAAGGAGTATTAGCATGAAATCAGCAGGTAGCATAAAACTTGATGCTACAACTACTATTGATATTAATGCTAATGCTAGTATTTCCATTAAAGGTGCTGTAATTAAACTCAATTAAAACAAAGGAAATTTCTATGGGTAAACCCGCAGCGAGAATAACGGATAAAGTCGCCCACCCTTTACCAGGAATGTTGACACCAGGACCTGGTAGCTTGAATGTGTTTATTGGTGGTTTACCTGCATGGAGAGGTGTCCCCCAAGCTATTGCTTCGGCTTTACAGTCTGCTAAAAAAATATCTGATACTACGATTCAAGTAGCTGAATCTGCCACTAAAGCCGCAACTGGTACACCAGGAATGCCGGCAGCTAAAGCGGCGGAGGAGGCCGCCAAGGCGGCTGCCGCTGTGAGTATGGGTAGCACTATTAGCAGTAGTGCTGCTGGTGCTGATATTCATGTCTGTATGACACCTTTACCAATCCCACCTCATGGACCTGGAGTGGTGATTGATGGTAGTGCGACAGTTTTGATTAATGGTTTACCTGCCTGTTTTCTAGGCTGTACGATTTTAGAAGCTGTTGGTCCACCAAATAAGATTGTTAATGGTTGCGCGACTGTTTTAATTGGTTAATTGTCATAGGAATTTATAGTTATGGCAAAAGAGAATGTAGTGAGACTATTTAGAAAAGTACAAATTGATGCTGATTTAAAGCAAAAACTAAACTCTGCACCTAATCTGGAAAAATTTGTGCAAATGGCTCAAGAACATGGATATGATTTTACCCTAGAAGAATGGCAAGATGTAACTAGGTTTCAAGTTGAAGAATTACAGGGGAATTTATCAGAAATTCCTGGAATTTAGTAATGTTAGGACTTATACAACTAATATGTTATAAGGTGTTTTAGACTTGATAATTTGTTAATGATTAACAGGTTTTCGATACCTAAGATATCGGCTAAAAGACATTTAGTTTAATACTTATTGTATAAGTCCTATTGTTTTATTTAAATATTGTAGCAATAATCAGAGAAACAGGGAGCTATTGTGATTAATCGGCATTTAAATACAGTTTTTCTCATACTTCCTGGACTAATAATAGTAGGCAATATTGCTGCTAGTGAAGCCAGTTCTAATAATAGTTACAATCAGATTTTTACGCCATATTTACAACAGATTAAAAATCAGTTAGAACCAGGGTTATTATTGCGTTTACCGTCGCAAGTTCCAACTATTGATATTTCAGCAGAAAAACAAAGTAATTATCGAGTAAAAGTTTCTCCTTCTTTAGTTAATCCTGGTATAACTGTTAGCATTTTTAATTGTCAATTAGAATCTCAGGCTTGTTTAGTTGGTAGTTTGTCTGTTAATTCTCCAGCTTCTCTAGGTAGTCGTGAAGAACTTAGCGAACATCAAAATAGCGGCTCAAAAATTATTCTCAAAGATAAAATTAGTGGTTATTTAGTAGCTGGTGAAAAACAAAATCCTCCTTCTGAATTTTCTTCAGTTATGTGGGAGCAGGATGGATTAATTTCTAGGATCAGATTTCGGCAAAATTCCCAAAACATTGTTGCTGTAGCTAACTCTATGGTTACAGCAGTACCAATTAATAATTTAACAAATATTCCTGATATATCTATTAATGATATAACTGCAACATCTATTGCGCCAAAATCAGAATTACCAACTAAACTACCTGATTCAACGGTACAGATTTCCGAACCAAGTCAAAATATACCAACATCAGAGGTAGAACCTCAGATATCAGAACCCAATCAAGATAGTAAAATTACTTCTGAAGATAATTCTGAATCTGCTACTGAATTTGTTGCTCCGACAACAACAGAAAAAGTAACTTCTACACCACAAACTCCAACAAAAATAGCACTTATTCCGATTCGGTTAATTAAAGTTACTGGTAATACAGTTTTTAGTGAAGATAAAATTAATCAAGAAATTCAAAAATTTGAGGGTAAAGATTTCACTCCAGAAGAGTTGGGAGAAAAATCTAAGGAAATTGCTGATACTATCAAGGAACTTTATCAAAAAAATGGGTATATTGCAACAGCAAGACCATTGCCAGATCAAACAATTAAAAATGGTGTTATTGAGATTAATGTTACTGAAACTCGGTTGGTAAAGATAGAGATACTAGGTACGGAAAGATTAAAATCTTATGTGATGAGTCGGCTACAATTAGCTACGGGAGAAACTTTCAATGCCGGCAAAATTGAAGATAAATTAAGGCTACTAAAACAAGATCCCCTTTTCACTAATGTTGAAGCAAATTTAAGTGATCCACCTGAAGATGAAAATAATCCGCAGAAACTTAATGATGGGTCAAAAATCCTGGTAGTTACAGTTAAAGAAGCACCTACTTTAGCTACTAATATAAGCGTTGATAACCAATCTCCTGCTACTATCGGTTCAGAAAAAGTAGGTGTTGGTTTTAGTTATCGTAATGTCACAGGATTGGGAGATATATTTGCAGCTAATTACAGCACTACTTTTACTGGAGGAAGTAAGGTATTAGATTTTGGATATCAAATTCCTGTGAATTCGATGAATGGTCAAGTGCAACTCAGAGCATCTTTTAATTCAACAAAAATTACTCAATCTCCATTTGATGAGTTAGATATTAAAGGAGAAAAACAGATTTATGAAATATTTTATCGTCAACCAATAGTCCGGACTTCTCAAAAAGAATTGGCTTTATCTTTAGGTTTGAGTGTTGATAATGGTCAAACTTTTACTTTTGATCAACCAACTGCTTTTGGTTTTGGGCCTAATGAAGATGGTGTCAGTCGTAGTAGTGTTATTTCATTTCGTCAAGATTATACTAGTCGTGATCTCCAAGGAGCTTGGTTTTTAGACTCAGAATTTAAGATTGGCACTGGGCTATTTAATCCTACTTCTAATAAAGAGCCTGTTCCTGATGGGTATTTTTTCAGTTGGAGTGGTCAAGTCCAACGATGGCAACAACTGAGTAAGAACAATTTATTAATTGTCAAAGCTAATTTACAACTAACTCCAGATGGGTTGTTACCTTCTCATCAGTTTATTCTTGGTGGTGGCCAATCAGTTCGTGGTTATCGGCAAAATACCCGTTCTGGTGATAATGGATTGTTTTTCTCTATTGAAAATAGAATTACTTTAAATTCGACATTTAAAGTTGCACCGTTTTTAGATTTAGGGAAAGTTTGGAATGCTTCTCAAAATCCTAATGAATTATCAAAACAAACATTTTTGATCAGTTCAGGTATAGGGCTGATTTGGCAACCTTTACCAGGGTTAAATTTACGACTTGACTATGGTTTTCCTTTTATTAATCTTGAGGATAAAAGTAATAATATTCAGGATAATGGATTTTATTTTAATATTAATTATCAACCATAAGTGCTGGCAATAATTGACAATGGACAATTAATTACAAAAAAAGGGAACAGGGAACAGATAAGAAACAAAAGTGGCTGAGTTTAAAGCTCAGTCAAGAAAAATTTGATTATGGCTGATTGAGAAAAGGCAATTTGGGCAAAAACATTGCAGAATAAAGATAGAGATATCATAAAACCGCAAAAAACGGATTGTTTTATCCGTATAAATCCTGATAAAATTCCCTGATGTTAAAACTAAAACATCCTCAAAACACTAACCTGGGATGGTCTTTGGATCAACGAGATCTAAGGTTCATCGAGTCTATGATGCCTATCCTGGGCTTGTTATATAATTGTTATTTTCGAGTCCAAACTAGTGGCTGGGAAAATGTCCCCGATGAAAAAATCTTGATTGTTGGTTCTCATAATGGCGGACTGGCATCTCCTGATACTTCTATGATGTTGTATGATTGGTTACGCCGCTTTGGTGTGAAACGACCGATTTATGGCTTGATGCACCCTAAAGTTTGGGATGTATTCCCTCCAGCAGCAGAAATGGCGATGAAGGCTGGCGCAGTGAGAGCGCATCCCAAAATGGCTTATGCTGCTTTGCGGTCTGGTGCTAGTGTCTTAGTTTATCCTGGTGGTGCGGAGGATGTCTTTCGACCTCATAGGATGCGGGATAAAATTTATTTTGCTGAACGCAGGGGGTTTATTAAGTTGGCGCTACGGGAAAATGTGCCTATTGTCCCGGCAATTTCCTGGGGGTCGCATGATACCTTGATTGTTCTAGCTGATATGTATAAAATCATGCACCAATTTCATAAAATGGGGATGCCTTGGCTGCTTGGGATTGATCCGGTGGTTTTTCCCATTTATCTGGGATTACCTTGGGGATTAGCCATTGGACCTTTGCCTAATATTCCTTTGCCTGTGTCTATCTATACAAGGGTTTGTCCCCCAATTGTGTTTGAACGCTATGGAAGAGAAGCCGCAAGCGATCGCACTTATGTTAACGAATGTTATGAGTTAGTCAAAGGTAAAATGCAGCAGGAATTGGATATTTTAATCCAACAAGCTACCTGTTAATATGACCCTGGCGGTTCTTATCACTGGGTATTTTTAAGTTCCTATACCTTGTAAAGAACCGCTTTCTTCTCTGACAAGATGGCCGTCTTCCATATAAACAATGCGGTCAGCAATATCTAAAATCCGGTTATCGTGGGTAACAAGTAAAATTGTACAACCATGCTCTTTGGCTAATTTTTGCATTAATTCTACTACATCCCGTCCCGACTGTTTATCAAGTGCGGCTGTGGGTTCATCAGCTAGGACGATTTTCGGTTGACTTACTAATGCACGAGCGATCGCAACCCGTTGTTTTTGTCCCCCTGATAAGTTATCTGGATAGTAATTAAGGCGATCTCCTAATCCTACTTCTTCTAGCATTTTTTGTGACTGCATTAACATTTCTTTTGCAGTTATTTTGGGCTGTAATTCTAAACCCATTCTCACGTTTTGGATGGCTGTTAAGCTACCATGTAAATTATGGGCTTGGAAAATATAGCCATTACTGCGTCGGGCTTGAGTTAATTGTTGGGAATTAGCGTTACATAGTTCATTACCTAATATTTGCAAATTTCCAGATTGAGCAGAACGCAATCCACCGGCTAAGGTTAATAATGTGGTTTTTCCAGATCCAGAGGGACCTGTCATGATCACAATTTCTCCTGTATTAATGGTGAGGTTGATATTAAATAATACTTGTTTTCGCAGTTTTCCAGTTCCAAAATAATGGTCAAGGTTTTGGATGAAAATTACTGGTTTTTGAGGGTTAATAGTTTGCATAATTAGGTTTTCAGGATTTTTTTGCACGCAGAGACGCAGAGGCGCAGAGAGGAGTTTAAAACATATCGGCTGGATCGGCTGATTGTAGTTTACTGGTGGCTATAGCGCCGGAAATTATACACATGATGATTGTCATTAGAAAAACCATTAATGCTCTAGCTAAGGTCATGTATATGGGTAATTTGGTGGCGTTTCTTGCTAGTTGATAAAGTCCTATTGGTAATATTAATCCGGGAATGAAGCCTAATGCTGCTAAAATTATGGCTTCTTCAAAAATTACGCCTAATAAATATGAGTTTTGATATCCCATGGCTTTAAATGTGGCGTATTCTTTGAGATGGGAATTTACGTCTGTGGAGAGAACTTGATAAACAATGATCACACCGACAATAAATCCCATTGATACGCCTAATGTGAAAATAAAGCCGATGGGACTTTCTTTTTTCCAATATGCTTCTTCAAATTTGATAAATTCTTGGCGGGTGAAAACTTTTACATCTTGATTATCTTGGAGATGGGATTTTAATGCTGCTGCTACTTGTTCTGGTTCATATCCTGGTTGAATATAAATTAAGCCAAGGTTGATACTTCCTGCTTTGCGTCTAGGAAAGATCCGTAGAAAGTTTTCATCACTAGAAATTATTGTTCCATCAGCCCCAAATGATGCTCCTAATTTAAATAAACCACTAATATTAATTGTCCGTTTATCTATTTCTGTGGTGACAATTTGACCTGCATCTATTTGACTCAAAATTTGAGCATAATCTCCTCTCGCACCACGATCAAAAAGAAAATGATCGGGTAATTTAATTTTATCTAATTGGGTGTTGATTTCTGGTATATTTAATACAGGTTGTTCGGGATTAAAAGCGATCGCTTGAACTGTGGTTTTGCGTCTCGTTTGGGGATTTTTCCAAGTAACTAAACCGATATACATGGAGTCAGCAGATTTGACACCAGGGACATCAGCAGCTTGATATAACCTTCTGCGGGAAAAGGTGGACATATTTTGCATATTTCGGCTTTGCGGACTGATCAAAACGATGTCTGCAAGCACAGCCCGGTTTAAGGTGGTATTGCTGTCATACAAGGCATTTTGAAAGCCAAGCTGCATAAAAATTAGCACATCTGCAAAGGCAATTCCCGATATAGCAACTAATAAGCGACTTCTACTATGGTTAAGTTGCAACCATCCCAGCGGTGTGCGTCTTTGGATTGCTTGAATAAATCCTATCATAGTGAAATTACCGCCTTAACTTGCAAATTGGTAAATTTTGCTGCTTTCTTGCTTGAGGCTTCATCTAGCTGGACATGAACTTCTACTACTCTAGAATCAATATTTTCACTAGGATCAGAATTGATAATATTTTGCCGTTGCACTTTCCAGCCAACCCAATCTACTTTTCCCTGTAATTCTCCAGTCAGGGAGTTACTAGATATTTTTACCTCTTGTTGGGGACGGATTTTACTAACATCACTTTGGTAAACTTCAACTACTGCATACATCTGATTTATTTGCCCAAGTTCGACAATGCCGTTATTGGATACTACTTCACCTGCACGGGTATAAATGTCAAAAACTACACCATTTTGAGGTGCTTTAACATAAGTTTGATCTAAATTCGCTTTTGCTTGTTGGGCTGCGGCCATAGCACGGTTAACTTCAGCTTTGGCTGCGGCTATGTCTACTGGACGCACTTCGGCTATTTTATTTAATGTGGCTTGAGCAGAAATGACTTGTTTGCTACCTGTGGCATTAATTCGGGTGAGGGCAGTTTTAGCTTCACTAATTTGCTTGCGTCCCGTGCTATCAATGCGGTTGAGGTTAGCTCTAGCTTCGCTCAATTGTTGGGTTATGGTATCAACACTGAGACGTTTACTATCAAATAATGACTGAGAAATTGCCCCATCTTGGTAAAGTTGCTGATAGCGTTGCCATTCTACTTGAGCATTTTTCAGTTCTGCTTGTAGTTTATTAATTGTAGCCTGTTGGGCGCTTGTTTCTCCTTGCCATTGCGCTTCTAATCTCGCAACCGTTTGTCTTTGTCCAGATTCATCTCCGAGTTTTTGCGCTTCTATTCTGGCAATATCGGCTTTTTGGGCTTCTATTTCACCTGTTTTCGCTCCTTGTTGGACTTTTTCTAAGTTTACCTGGGCAACTTTCACTGCGGCTTGGGCTTCTTGAAAAGCGGCTTGGAGACGGGGACGATTATCTAAAATGGCGATGATTTGCCCTGCTTTAATGTTATCCCCTTCTTTGACTAAAAGTGTCTCTACTCGGCTACCTTGACTAGATGTAGGTGCAGAAAGTTTAATGACTTTTCCTTTGGGTTCGATTCTCCCTAATGCTGTCACCGTCTTAATTTGCGGTGTAGTTATTTGGGCAGCTTGGATTACAGTATTTTGGGATTGGACTTGTGAAAATCTATACCCTTTGATTCCTAGAATTGTCATAATTATAGCTGTTGTCAGCATCATCAATTGCCGGGAACTAGGTTTCCAGAATGCGGAATCTTTAGCTGTTATATCACGCACCATAAGTTTTCCCCTATGATTTAAAATGGGAAGTAAACTAATCAGTTTAGTTATACAACTAAACTAAACCGTCCATTACAATCTTGTCAAGAGTTATTACCAAAATAATTAATCTTATATGCGAAAAAAGAATAAGGAAGTTGAAGAAATTCCTGTAGAAAGATTGCTGTTAGTAGAAAAAGTTGATGCTATCTTGGCTGGTGCAATGCAGGAATTTTTGGCAAATGGTTACGCAGCGACAACGATGGATAAGGTGACAGCAGCCGCAGGAGTGTCGAAAACAACGGTATATAGCTACTTTCAAGATAAGGAAGGATTATTTACGGCGCTGATTGAAAAATTAGTGCAGAAAAAATATTTGGCAGTTTTTAACCCCCAAGATCCGCAATTTCTCGCAGGAGAACCGGAGATAGTTCTGCGGCGGATTGCTAACAATATTTTAAATAATATTGGTTGTTCACAGGAATTATTGAGTTTTGTAAGGTTGATTATTGCCGAATCTGGGCGTTTTCCCTCACTAGCGCAGGTTTTTGTTCGCAATGTAGATAAAACTGGTTTAGATACAATTACCCAATATTTTGCGGCGCATCCAGAATTGCAATTACCTGATGCAGCGGTGGCTGCAAGGATTTTTATGGGTACTTTGGTGCATTTTAAGATTATTCAAGATATGTTGCATGGTCGAGATATTTTACCAATGGAGAGCGATCGCTTGATTGATAATCTAGTTAATTTAATCACCAGTAATAAAATAGATATACATGGTGATAAGTATTCAGGAACAAGGCATAAATCACCCAGACGTAAGCGGACACCAGGGGGCAAATTTGAGGCTGATTATGGTTCTGAGTCTAAAAAGTTGCGGTCTATCCGGCTTACAGATACCGCTTGGGCAAAGTTGGATGAATTAGCAGCAACAAATAATTTAACTCGCAGCGAGATGATTGAAATCTTTGCCCGTCAAGGATTTGGGGATAGTCAGGAATCGGCAGAATAGTATTGTATATACATGGTTGGAATTATGGGAATTGAGGTAAGAGCGATCGCACCTAAAAAGAATAAATTTCAGTACCTAATATGCAAAATCTAGACAAAACCATCTTTTACATTTTGGATCATCTAGCGATCGCCCATCATCGCCCAAAAATCACCTTTCCATACATGAAACTCATCCGCCATATTTAGTTATTCCTGTCAATGCGTAAGTCCTAACTCTGTATCTAAACTTACTAAAACCACTTAGCTAACAGTAGTAAAAATAACGGCAATACTGACAAACCATAGATTATCTTGATATGGTAAGCCTGCAAAGTTTTTAAACATAAGCACCCGCTACTGGTTATAATTTCCTATAAGAAGTTGAAAAAACTCTTAAGATTAGCGTAAAAATTACATTAAAATAAAGATTACGCTTCTATTAAACTGACTAGCTGATACCCAAATTAGGAGGAATATATATGGCGCTTGTACCAATGCGGTTGCTTTTGGATCACGCTGCTGAAAACGGTTACGGCATTCCAGCTTTTAACGTTAATAATTTAGAGCAGATTCAGGCAATCATGAAGGCGGCGGCTGATACAGATAGCCCCGTAATCTTACAAGCTTCTCGCGGCGCTCGTAACTATGCAGGGGAAAACTTCCTCCGTCACCTGATTTTGGCTGCGGTAGAAACCTATCCAGAGATTCCCATTGTCATGCACCAAGATCATGGTAATGCTCCTTCTACCTGCTACTCAGCAATTAAGAACAACTTCACCAGCGTCATGATGGACGGTTCTTTGGAAGCTGACGCTAAAACCCCAGCAAGTTTTGAGTATAACGTTAAAGTTACCAGCGAAGTAGTGAATGTAGCTCACTCTTTGGGTGTGAGTGTTGAAGGTGAACTCGGTTGCTTAGGTTCTTTAGAAACCGGCGCTGGCGAAGCTGAAGATGGTCACGGTTTTGAAGGTACACTAGACCATTCTCAACTGTTAACTGACCCTGATGAAGCTGTTAGCTTCGTAGAAGCAACTCAAGTAGATGCTTTGGCTGTTGCTATCGGTACTAGCCACGGTGCTTATAAGTTTACCCGCAAACCCACTGGTGAAATTTTGGCTATCAGCCGCATTGAAGAAATTCACCGCCGTCTACCTAACACCCACTTGGTAATGCACGGTTCTTCTTCTGTACCTGAAGATTTGATTGCACTGATTAACCAATTTGGTGGTGCTATCCCTGAAACCTACGGTGTACCTGTAGAAGAAATTCAAAAAGGTATCAAGAGTGGTGTTCGTAAAGTAAATATTGACACCGATAACCGTTTGGCTATCACCGCTGCTGTGCGTGAAGCTTTGGCTGCTAATCCCAAGGAATTCGATCCTCGTCACTTCCTCAAGCCTTCTATTAAATATATGCAAAAGGTTTGTGCTGACCGTTATGTACAATTTGGTACTGCTGGTAACGCAAGCAAAATTAAGCAAGTTTCTTTAGAAGATTTTGCTGCTAAGTATGCTAAAGGCGAATTGGTAATGAGAGCGGCTGCTAAAGTTTAATCTTTCTCAGCAATAAATTAGGGTATAGCTAGACTATACCTTGACAACAAAAACCGGGGGCATTTCAGTTCCCGGTTTTTTGTTGTTGTAAAATAGGTGAATTTTTGGCTTCCTCAGTTGTAGTAACTGGCGCGAAATAGAGGAATAGGAGATTGGACGATTATGCTTTTACCGTCGCTTGTTGTTGCTGCTTACGTTTAAGCAAAGAACCTGCACCTATTGCACCAAAGGCAAACAAACCTAATACAGAAGCAGGTTCAGGTACAGAAGTGCTTGGTCCTGTTGATGGCAGTGATGCAGAACCAAATATCTGACTAGAAATACCAGTAACATTTTGATTAAATGTACCTGATCCTGTTGTTGGATTAATAACTATCTGCTGTCTATTAGCAGTGTAACCATATAAAGTCCCATCGTCATCAAAAGCTAAACCATAGACATCACCAAAACCAATATCTCCAATCTTGTTAGCTATACCATTTAAACCAATAGACCACAAGCTATCACCTGCTGATGTAGCTAGAAATCTATTATTTACAGGGTCGTACACTATATCACCACTGCTACTAAATCCAGAGATATTAGATACTAAAGAGGCTGCACCTGTTGAGGTATTAACGCTGTAAAACCTAGAACCACCAGTTCCATAGAGTGTGTTGCTAGTAGTAAATCCTAGCCCATTCATATTTGATACACCCAAATTACCAATTAGTGAGGATGTACTTGTGGTTTGGTTAACTTTATACAGTTGACTAAAAGTCACCCCAAAAATCTCTTCTGAATTAGATAAAGCTATATCAGTAAATACTGGACCACTAGCAATTTGAGTAAATACTCCTGTTGCTTGATCTACAGTACCAACTTTCCCGTCGTTAGTAGAAACGAAAAAAGAAGTGGCCTGTGCTGCATTTGATGTTCCTAAACCAAGGACTGTTGCTCCAATCAGACTTATTGATAACTTCTTGATCAAATTCGATATGGGCATGATTCTTATCTCCTGAAAAAGTAAATGTTGATAGTATTAAACAGGTAAAGACTACCTATCAATATATTTAGAATTCAACTACGGTAATTTTACATACCGCTGATCTGAGTACCTTAACTAACAACATATTTTCATACCAGCATCAAGCAAGGTCAAGAGTTTAAGACTATCTTCACAGAAAAAACATAATTCAATATACTGACGAATCAGTTGTAATTGCTCCAAGTCAGTGGTTTGCACCGCAATAAGACGTAAAATTTGTGTAAAGATTTGATGAAGTTAGCATGAAATTAGCGAGCAAGAGACCCACACCACAAAGCCTCTATCAGATCCAGTCTCTCCAGGACTGACGCAACTGTTACATTGGTAGGGTGCGTCAGACTGCATAAATCCTGCAAATAAACAGATTCTTGATATCTGACGCACCCTACAACAGATTTTTGGTGTGACACTTGCGTAAGTCCTACTCTAAAAAAGTGAATATTGACAGTGTAGATACTCACAAGTGCGATTCGATATAAACTTTTTATAGTTAAAAACCACCTATTAATATATTTTGAGAACTGATTGCGGTGATTTGGCCACCGAGCTTGTCTGAGTACCTTCACTGAAAATATATTTTCATACCACCATCAGCGAGGTCAATAGTTTAAGACTATCTTTACAGAAAAAACATACTTAAATATACTGATGAATCAGTTGTAATTGCTTTAAGTCAGTGGTTTGCACCGTCATAAGACGTAAAATTTGTGTAAAGATTTGATGAAGTTGGTATGAAATTAGCGAGCAAGAGACCCGCACCACAATAAATCGAGACAATTGAGGAATATTAAAAACCGATATTGCAGGTTTCTTTCTCTAAAATTTAGCTTTGTCTATTAGCTAACAGAAATACCCATCACATTCTGCTATAAATAATTTTGCAAGTTTATATTATCAGCGCGAAAACATTCCCAGGGTGTGATCTGCCACAAACACCATTTTGAGGTAATGTATGCGCTATAAACCTTATGGAAAAAAACGGACTATTTCTGTTGTAGCTGCTGTTAAATTTGTCAGCTTTACGTTTTTTTTGGAACATTAATATTTTGTGGTTTCTTTACAGGTTCTTTTCTGATCTCTTATGTTACATCCAGCTTAAACACTATTCACCCTACATCAATTCCTGGCATTAAAGACCAGGAAAACTGTGAAGCAACAGATAGAGTTTGGCGTGATAATAAATGTTGGGATTATGAACATAATCCCGCATTTTAAATTATTGCAATTGATACTTTTTGCTTTTTAAACAACCTTTAAAAATGGCAATATAGCTTCAAAAACTTCCACGGGGAATTCTTCATGGAGTCCTAGAGAACCGGGAACAACTACACTGTCTACATTTGGTAAAGCTGCTAATGCGTCCATTTCTTGGCGTGATTTGGGAGGACTAGATGCGCCAAGGATAGCCATAATGGGTATAGACAAGGATTGAACTAGAGAGAGAAATTCAGATTGAGTCCGAAATGTGTCTATATTACCTGTCACAAAAGCCGCTGAAGCAAATCTCGCCCCCGGTTGCTGGGTACTTTGCCATTTTTTAGTGATAAAATTGGGTGTAAGTTTTGCCATATTCGTAAAAACGTGACGACTATACATCCAACTTAAAAATGATGGAGTAGTGTTGAGTTTATACAGTAATTGACCAATAATGGGAAATCTAATTATTCCCCTTACCATAGCTGCAATTTGCTGACTTGCGCCCATTGTTGGTAAAGGACCTCGCCAAGTTGGTGCGAGTAAGACAATTTTGGCAAATATCTGCGGTTCTTTCAACGCCAACTGGAGAATATAACCAGCAGCGTGGCCAGCACCAATTACGGAAACTGCCGTATTAAACACAGATTTCGTAAAATCTGCTAAAAATCGCTGATATATGACTGGTCTATAATCTAAACTGAGTCGAGAAGATTCACCAAACCCAGGCCAGTCTATAACAGTGACTTGAAAATGGGGTGCAAGTAATTCTGCTAACTCTCCCATTTCTTCCCTTGTAGAAACGCTGCTAAAAGCCGGTAATAGCAAAATTGGTGAACCTTGACCAATAGTTTCATAAACCACTCGTAACTGTTGGTTTTCCCATTGCCAAAAATATTCCTGTACTTTACCACCAAATGCACCAGCAGCAGGATTTGTTAATAAATTAGTAGACATCTGATTAAGTTTGTCATAAAACAACTTTACCCATGCTCTAATCCCTAATCTCCTAATCTCTTAACTTTCTAACTTACATTCCAAAGCTTTTTTCTGCATAGTTTTAAAAATGTTGTAAAAACCATTAGCGCGAGAAGGTGTCAAACTCACATTTAAACCAGTTTCTTGAATAAAATCAGGAGTAAGTTGGACTATTTCTGTAGGTGTTGATCCATTTAATCCTTCGATCAATAATGCTAATAATCCCTTAGTTAGTTGGGAATCAGAATCACCCTGAAACATCACTTTACCATCTTCTAATGAAGCTGTAACAAATACCTGAGAAACGCAACCAGGAACTTTGTTTTCTGGCAGTTTCTCAGCTTCTGGAAATGCTTGTAGCTTCTGAGCATACCATATTAACTGCTCATAGCGTCTTTTTGGTTCTGTAGCCCGTTGAAAGCGTTGGACAATTTTATTTAATGCGGGTGGTAAGGAATCAAGAGTTGAGGACATGATCAATTCAGGAAATAATTACTCTTATCTTAGCAATCACTAGCATTTTCGGACACCATAAGTATTAAAACAGCAAATATGAAAATTTTCTATTCAGTACAGCACTTGTTTATATTATAGATTGAAAACAACTGTTAAAATTTGTGACAAAGTAAGCAATTATATAGATTTTTTTTTGTCAATATTCAGATTATATTGTCAAGCATTCAAAAATATCAGGAGTAATTGAAATGTTAACTTCAACCTTAATCGCTACCGCTACCACTATCCCACCTCTAGAATGGAGTCCTACTGTTGGCATAATTATGATTATTGCCAATATCTTTGCTATTGCTGTCGGTAAATTTACTATTCAGCATCCTAACGCTAAACCAGAATTACCAGCACCTCAATTTTTGGTGGTTTTGGTTTACCTGCGGTATTAGCAACTACTTCCTTTGGGCATATTTTAGGCGCAGGTATTATTTTAGGACTGCATAACATCGGCAAAATTTAGATTTTTCTGATGTTATAAATTAGGGAGAGAAATATATTTTTCTTCTCCCTTTTTCACTATTTATTATTATCCATTACCCATTCTTAGCTACTAATCGAACTAACTCGATATCCAAACTTAATGCTTCTGCTATTTGTTCTACATTTGCACCTAAGCTCAACATAAAAGGAATAGCTTCTAATTTGCCTTCTAGTTTGCCTTCTAATTTACCTTCTAATTTACCTTCTAACTTACCTTCTAGTTTGCCTTCTAACTTAGCTTCTTGATAAACTTTTGTTTTCTTTAATTCACTTAATCCTAACATTTGCTCAATCTCCTGCCGATTTTTTTGGGGAAATTTGTAAATAACTATTGTTTCTATCAATTCGATAAATTCTCTTTGGGTAATGGCTGAGGTTATTTGTTGTCTAGCGAGATTGATTAACTCCTTAGCTTTTGTGGCTGTACCTGACTCCGGTTCTATTAATAATTTAACAGTTTCAACGCCAATAGAGACTTCTGTTGTCGAGTCTAGTTCATCGAGATATATACATTGTATGCGTCCAGATGCCAGTAATTCAATATATCTTTCTGTTTCCCCTATATCTATGCTACGGGTAGGATAAACTAGAACACCTCGCCAATTGTTCGTAAGTTGAGTTTTATCAAGGTAAAGGAATGTTTCAGCAAGAAACCGAGAGTATATTTTTTTATCGGGTTGAAATTGAACTTCTAGGAAGTAGATAGGTAATGATGCTGCATTACCCTTGGGAATAAATACGCCGTCAATACGAAAAGCTAGTTGTTTAACTTCAACGGATGAAAATTGGTAAGTATTAGCGGTTTCTGTGGGTTGATTAATAAGTTCAAAGAAGACGCTGGGAAAACTTTGAAATAGACGATAAAATATGGTATCTGTTTTCACGAACTTTCTTAAATCCTGATTGATACTATCCTATAGGATAATAACCCGGATTGACGGCATGAATAAAATCACTCCCAGCTAGTGGCCTTCCCCGTTTATAAGCAGCTTCTTCTGGTTGTCCCCAACCTAATTGTAAAATAAGTTCTAAAAAATTGGGATTTTCCCATTTTAATAAAGTTGCCCATTCTGTTATTTGAGCAATTCTCTCGACATCTATTTTAGTAATTCTATCATGTTGTTTACCATTACTAAAACTCAAATATAAATCCATATCTACTGTTGTTAGATACCAAAAATCTAAAATTGAATTTTTGGCACTTTTTAATATTTCTAAGTCATTTTCTAAAGCTATCAATTCATTATTAATTTCTGGATAATGAAGAGTATTACCCTTGACTGTTATATCTTTCCAAATAATTCCAGAGACTTGATTTGCTCTTTGATATTCGTGAATGGAAGACTTAAAATCTTGATAAGCAGTAAATCTTTGTAATCCATCAGTTCTGATAAACTGGTCTATAAGTGGATTACCAGAAACTGTTACTTCTAATTTTAAACGTTCCCCTTTTAAACAGGCTTGGCGTTCGGTTGCCAAAATTTGAATTAACTCTTGAGTGGTGTAAGTATTTATCATCAGAACAAAACCTAATTAGTCATTAGTTATTGGTTATTAGTCATTAGTTGTCAACTAAGACTAATTGCTAATTTTGTGTCAGATGGTAGTGAAGATTGATTGAATATCTAATTATTATCTCTGGATGTCTATAAAAATGCCGTATCAGAAGCAACTAAAAATTATCATAACTTAATTTGAGCAGGAAAATGTGTAAATATTCAGCTTGTAGACTTATGATATAATTATACTCCCTATTCTAAGTATAATCATATTGAGTTTGACAATTTCTGAAAAATTACCTATATCTAGATTTTATTAATTGAAATTTTCCAAAGCTATAACATTACACCCAATATAACCAATTACTAAGGGGGATTTGTTATCTAAAAGTAATAAAATTTGTTTTAATATTTGGGGTAAATTTGCACCATAAATCCGGAATAAACTTTCTCGCAATTGCTTGATAATTTTTTCTCCAGCAATATCATCTGTCCCTGGGCGTAATAACCAATGATTTCGCAATATTTTTAAATAACTAATATCTTGATTTTCTGTACAATTTTTTATTTCATGAGTTGCATTTTCAACTAATTCATCTGTGACTATTTTCATTATTAATGGTTGCAATGTAAAGGAAGGTTCATAATCATTTACCCACTTTTCTAAAAGTGATTTTTGTTCTAATTCGATAATTTCTGTAAAAACTTTAGCAGGATCAATAGATACAATTAAGTGAGTTTGCAAGCGAGCAAAAGATATTGGTTCTTGCCAAATTGCTAACCAGTAAATAATTTCTTGTTCTAATTCTGAGAGGTTTTCTAATTGTTGTTTGAGGACAATACGCAAGCGATCGCCTACAATTAAGGTATTCTGATTAATAAATGCCGCTACATTACCAGAAAACATAGATTGAATTAACGGTGTTACCAGTTTTAAGCCTAAAGGATTACCGCGATAAAGTTGAATTAAGGCAGATATTCCTAATTCTTTTCCTGTAAATCCCCGTGAATTTAATAATTCTAAAGCTTCGGTTTTTGATAACCCATTTAAAGCCAGATTAGCAACTATTTTGGGATTGATTTCTGTATTATTTTGTTTTTTGCGACTGGTTGTAATTATACAACTTTGATGACGATGAAGGCTTAATTGTTGGATAAATTTATTTAATTCTAAATTTTCACTAATATTATCTATGCCATCTAAAACTATTAAACAGCGATGCTTTTGAAGATAATTGATAATTTGATAACTAGCAGCATTAATATCAGCAGTAAGAGGTAAATTAAACTGATTTAATAAATTAGCTAATAAATCACTAACTGAGAAGATATTATCAATAGATTTCCAAATTAAACAATTAAACTGAGACTGAATCTGATCTACTAAAGCTAACACAAGGGAAGTTTTACCAATACCAGCAATTCCCGTAATATTGATTAATTTACAACCATTTTTAATCCATTTGTCTAATTTTAATAATTCCTGATTTCTACCATAAAAACTTTCTACATTAGGCGCTTCATCCCAATCTATATAGGGTGTAGAATTATCTGTATTAATATCAGTTAAATCTGTGATAGTTTCCCAATTGCTAATTCCCACAGCTTGACAGATAGCGATGAAGATTTCTTTCTGAATGTGATCGCCTTGCCAAAATCGTCGTAAAGTAGCCTTAGAAGTATGAGCATCTTGCCACCATCTTGCAGTGCTGGTTTTAGTCCATCCTAACCGCTGACGGGCTTTATCAACAATTTCTAATCCTGTGGGTGATGCTTTAAGAGAATTGGACATATATTTTGAGATCAGAATTAATTATAGGGTAGAAAATAATATTAATTAATATTTATTTCATCAACAGATTCATTAACTCATCTATTTTGAGAAGATCCTGAATAATTTGCTTAACCATATTTACTTCATCTACGGGATTTATTGGTTGAATAATACTATAAAAACTAGCAGATTTATGAGCTACTTCACCTCTATTTTCTCCAAATGTGTTCATAGTAACAAGCCACGAAGTATCTAAATCCTTGATATCTAGCCCTATAGGTAAAAGTAAAGCTAGAAGATTTTTTTCTTTGAGTCCATGATTTTCATTAATAATCCTCTTAAAATTTGCCAAAGCTAAATCTATTTTTTTCTGGATTTTGATTTGTTCATCTTTAACAGTTTTATTTCCTTTTTTGGACTCAGTGTTTCTGGTGGTGCATCCATAGTTAATCCAGAAAAACCAAGTAAACATATTAAAGTAAGATTAATCTTACCTGTATTATCCCAAATATTTTTGGCATTTTGAACAACTTCCCAAGCTCGATCTTCAAGATAAGATTCAATTTCCGCATGAGCTAAAACTCGGTATGCAACAGTTCTAGTTAGCTGTCTATCAGAATATAAACCTGTGAAACTAGGTTTTGGAATTAATTGCTTTTTAAGCCTACTTAATTCCTGGTTTAAAATACGAAATCTATTAGATTTAGGCATTTTTATAACCTACCTCAAACCATTGAAAATAATCCGATTATCAACAAGCTCAGGTAGATTAAACTCTATTTCTAAAACTTCTAAAAGACTTTCTCCCCATAATCTCAAACGATTGTAAGTTTCACGAGTATTATTAGTTGTTCGTTCAATACCTTCTCTAAATTGTCTATTTGATGAACATAATTTTTTAAACGCCTCTTCAACTGCTTGTTTATGTTCTTCAGCAGATTGTCTGATGATTTCATCAGAAAAATAAAAAGCCATTACATCTAAGATGGCTCTATTAAAATGTCCTTTGTATTTATTGTTGCTTAACCATTGCCGAGAAAAATTTTTTTCTCCAAAGATATGAATGGTTGTTTGCACTGCTTTCTCAAATTCGTTTACTACATTTTCAATATCATTATGTAATTTCTCCCAATCTTCATTAAGTCTTTCACAAGTCATATCTAAAAAATATTTCAGATTACCACGATATTCAGACAGAAAATAATGGAATCCTACATAACGCAATAACAAATCAACGTCACGCATCCGAAAATCAGGGTTTTTAGATTTGAATATTTTTTTAAGAGCCTGGCTTTTAATAGATTGATCATCTAAAAAATTAATGAACTCACCTGGATGCAGTGCTTGTCTGAGTTCTTGAGGAGATAAAGGAGTGCTTTCTACATTCAACCGTAGAAATACTTTATAGAGAAAATTTTCGCTTTTCCAATTCCGAATTAATATGGTACGAATAGTTTGATTATCAAGAGCATTTTGTTCCATTCGGAAGGAAATATTATTTTCTATATTCTCATAAGTGTATCCATTTAGATCAGTTCTAAATTCCAAATCTTTCAACGCAAAACCATTATTTGAAGTTTCACTGCTACCATAAAATTGTAGGATTGTGAGTAACCGTTGTTTACCATCAAGAACTATAAACTTGCCACGTTCTTTTTGATTAGCTGCTAATACTATTTGTGGAACAGGAAACCCAAGCATCAGTGATTCTATAAACCTGCTTTTACGAGTTATATTCCAGGCATCTCTTCTCTGAAATTTGGGATTTAACTGTATATTCTCACGAACCATTTGATCAAATATTGTTGCTGTTGTCCAGTCAGTTCCTACTACAACAACTTCTGAGATTTCTTCTAATTGTGATTTGTAATTTATAGAAGAATCCGAATTAATATCTTGATCTTCACTTTCTTCAAAAAAAGTTACTTCTTCTTCCGGAATAAAGGTATTTTGCATAATTATGTAGAAAATCATAATTGATGAATTAATTATAATAGATTTGTTTGACTAATTATTGAAAATTAATAACCCTGAACCTACCAGTGAGCAGCAACTGAGCATAAAACTGAGCATATCTCCCCACAAAACCAACCTACGCTAGAGACATACAAACAATAGCGACAGGTAAAGACTATGACTCGCAACTTAGAAACTCAAACCAGTGGTTTATACATTCAAAACCTTAACCAGCAAGCGATCGCTTTTCCCCTCAAACACACTGAAGTTAAAGCTAAAGTTAATGGTAATATCTCGCGGGTAGAAGTTACCCAAAGCTTTGAAAACCCCTTTACAACTACCTTAGAAGCTACATATATTTTTCCCTTACCCGATGAAGCTGCTGTTGATGATATGTTGATCAAGATAGGCGATCGCACAATTCAAGGCAGTATCAAAAAACGCCAAGAAGCACAGCAAATATACGAACAAGCCAAACGAGAAGGACGCACCGCAGGACTCCTAGAACAAGAACGAGACAATATCTTCACCCAATCCCTCGCTAACATCAAACCCGGTGAACAAATTGATGTCATCATTCGCTACACGGAAAGCCTCAAATTCGAGAGTGGAAATTATGAATTTGTCTTTCCAATGGTAGTTGGACCCCGTTACATTCCCGGTATCACTATTGAGGAAAATACAGTTATTGGTGGTTCTGCATCTGCACCCATGACTCTCAATCAAGATACCGATTTAGTTCCAGATGCTTCCCGTTTAAATGCTCCTATTCTCCCAGTCGGAACACGCTCCCGCCATGATATTAATGTCACAGTAGAAATTAACGCCGGCGTAGAAATTCAGGATATTAGTTCACCCTCTCACCATATTCAAATTACCCGCAACAAACAAATAGCAGAAATAAAACTAGCAGGTGGAGATACAATACCCAACAAAGACTTAATTCTCCGCTACCAAATAGCTACTAAAAATACTCAAGCTAGTGTACATATCCAAGCTGATGAAAGAGGTGGACATTTCGCTTTATATCTAATTCCTGCACTTCAATATCAACCAGATCAATTAGTTCCTAAAGATGTCATCTTTTTAATTGATACATCTGGTTCTCAACATGGCGCACCATTAAATCAATGTCAAGAATTAATGCGTCAGTTTATCAATGGACTTAATCCTCAAGATACATTTAGCATCATTGATTTTGCTGACACTACACAGCAACTTTCACCGATTCCTTTAAATAATACTCCCCAAAATCGTACAGCAGCAATTAATTATATTAATCGCTTAAATGCAGGTGGGGGAACAGAAATGTTACCAGGTATTCGCAAAGTCTTAAATTTCCCAGTTACAGATTTTAGTAGGTTAAGAACAATTGTTTTATTAACAGATGGTTATATCGGTAATGAAAACCAAATTTTAGCAGAAGTACAACGCCATCTGCAACCGGGAACTCGTTTACATAGTTTTGGTGCAGGTAGTTCTATAAATCGCTTTTTATTAAATAGAATTGCCGAAATAGGTAGAGGAATAGCACGGATTATTCGTCACGATGAACCAGTCAATGAAGTAGTAGAAAAATTCTACCAACAAATTAATAATCCTGTTTTTACTAACATTCAATTGCAATGGGAAGGTGATGGAGAATCACCAACTATTTATCCATTAACAACACCAGATTTATTTGCAGAACAGCCATTAGTATTATTTGGAAATAAACCAGATCGTCTGGCTGGAAAATTGCATATTACTGGTATGACTGCTGGTGGTAAATACCATCAACAAACTTTTAACTTGAACTTTGATATTACAGGAAATCCTGGTATTGCTCAACTTTGGGGACGTTTTCGGATTAAAGATTTAATGAATCAAATGGTTAGTGGTGACACCAAAGCAGGTGTAGAAGCTGTGACAAATACGGCATTAACTTATCAGTTATTATCCCAATATACCGCCTTTGTTGCTGTGAGTGATGATGTGAGAGTTAATCCTCTCCAAGATTCTTTATCCCTACAAGTACCAGTAGAAATGCCACAAGGTATTAGCCATCAAGGTATATTTGGTAATGCTACGTCCAAAAAAGTAGCTCAATCTGAGACACCTGAGTTTTTAACTAGAAGCAGAAGTATAATGGCTAATATTCCACCTGCACCCGCTCCGTCTACGTCTATTTCTGCTCCTAAGAGAGAAGAAAGTAGAAATTGGCTGCAATCAGAGAGTATTAGCTCGGATGATGAGTTTAGTGATTTGGGAGCTATCATTAGTAGTTATGATTCTCTATCTCCATCACCAAAAAATCAACCTGATGAACTAGAAATTGAGTTAGAAGAATCACAATATTTACCGGGAAGTAATGCACTTGTTTCTCGTTTACAAATAGTAAGTATTACAGGCTTAACTCAACAAATGATTTCTCAAATCACTCAATACCTGCAATTAATTCAAGTTCCTGATAGTGTTAGCGGTGAGTTAGTGTTTGAATTTGAATATAACAATGGGAGAGTGATAAATTTGCTATTAGATGAACAGGTTTCTACAATCAAAGAACCGACAATAATTGAGGAAATTAGACGTAAACTATTCACTTGGCGATCTTTAGAAACATTTGTTAGTAAAGTAGTTTTGAAAATTCAAGTTCATTAAATATCAAACTCTCAATTGAATATATCCCCGACTTCTTAAAGAAATCGGGGATTTGAATGAATTATTAAATTATTGACATTAACCTATGTCTGACATCTTCCTTCCATGTAGTAAATAGGTCATCATTTCTCCTTTCCCTTTAATTTTAATTAACCCCCGTTTTTCCAACAGATATTTATCTTTTAACAATTGATAAGTAGCTTCACAAAGCTGGATATTATCGGGTATACCGTGGGATTCCATTCTACTGGCTGTATTCACCGTATCACCCCACAAATCATAGGCAAATTTTTTTAAACCAATTACACCTGCGACTACGGGACCCGTGCTAATACCCACACGAATTTGAAAAGATAAATTATTTTGTTGATTAAACTCAATCATAGCTTTTTGCATATCCAATGCCATATTAGCGATCGCTAAAGCATGATCACTCTGATAATTAGGTAAACCAGCCACGGCCATGTAAGCATCACCAATTGTCTTAATTTTTTCGATTCCGTGACGTTCTGCTAATTCGTCAAATAAACAAAATATTTGATTTAATAATTCTACTAATTCCGGTGGTGATGTATGACTTGATAATTCTGTAAAACCGACGATATCAGCAAATAATACTGTCACTTCATGAAAAATGTCGGCAATAGTAGTAGGTTGCAGTTTTAACTGTTTAGCAATTACCGCAGGTAAAATATTTAATAATAGTTTTTTCAGATTGTTCTTGGGCTATTTCTAATTCTCGTTTAGCACGAAATTCTTTTTTCTTGAGTTTCTCATATAAATAAACAGAAAAAACACAAATTATCGCAGTCCAAAATAAATATAAACCTTGTTCTATATAATGGGAAACTTGGTATTGAAACTTAGGCCTATATACTGCACATAATCCTAAATAACAAACAATTGTTCCTACTTGTGATATTAAATGTATCCGCCATTGAACAGGGATAATTGTTGCTTGGGTAATAAACATCAAGTTCCAAATATTTGTGAGTGGCTCAACATAATTAAATAATATAGCTGTATCAATTTGGATAGCACAAGTTGCTGACCAACATAAACTTAAAAAAATCATCTGTGGGTAACGACGTGCTAGGGGATTTTTGCACAAAAACCAACAAACAATAATGAAAAACTCAATTAATAAGCCAATTTTAAAAGCGTGTATTTTTTGAGGTATGCCTTCATTTACCCAGACAAAAAAAGCAGTTAATGTTAAGCCAATAATGATCATCAGTTTGGCTTGTAATTTCATTCGACTCAGCAGAAAAACTTTGCGCTGTTCTCTATAGGATTCAGCAAAATTTTCATTTGTCTCGAAGTCGAATACTTCTGGACCAACAATTGCCTCTAGCTGGGTTCTGACAGCATTAATATTAGTCATCATGCCCGTTTTGCGTTATGAGTAGTTAAATCAGTGTAACCGTATCGAGAGAAAATAAATGGTTCGTCACCCGACTTTAACTTTTGATCGTGGTACGTTAATTTTACACCCACCACCACGAAGTAAAACTTGGATAGACTATGCAACTTGGGATGATAGAGTCGAAAAATTCCGGATTCCTGCGATTAGATACCGTTCTTTAGTCGAAGCCCTCCAAGCAGAAGCAACAGATTTTATTGATGAAGCCAAGGCTTTTTATCCCCTAGAGTTGGTTGCTAGTTTGGAAATGACACCCTATCCCCACCAAAATGAGGCATTAGCAGCTTGGAAACTGGCGGGACGACAGGGGGTAGTTGTTTTGCCTACAGCCGCAGGTAAGACTTATTTGGCACAAATGGCCATGCAAGCTACACCACGGACAACGTTAATTGTAGTCCCAACCTTGGACTTAATGCACCAGTGGTATGCTCACTTAGTAGCGGCTTTTCCTGATGGGGAAGTGGGTTTACTGGGGGGTGGTTCACGGGATAGAACAGCAATTTTAGTTGCTACCTATGATAGTGCGGCCATTCACGCAGAAAGTTTGGGTAATAAATATGCCTTGATAATTTTTGACGAATGTCACCACTTACCTACGGATTTTAACCGAGTTATTGCTGAATATGCGATCGCACCTTATCGCTTAGGACTTTCCGCAACTCCAGAACGCACTGATGGTAAACACGCTGATTTAGATATTCTCATTGGTAAAGAAGTTTATCGTCAACGCCCTGAAGATTTAGCTGGTAAAGCTTTAGCAGCCCATGAAATAGTCCAAATAAAAGTTAAATTATCCCAATTAGAACGGGAGAAATACAATCAATTAATTCAAACGCGCAATGATTTTTTAAAGCAATCAAAAATTTCTTTAGGAAGTCTTCAAGGTTGGCAAATGTTTGTACAAATGAGTGCGCGATCGCAACCTGGACGCAGAGCCATGTTAGCACATCGTCAAGCCAAAGAAATCGCTTTGGGAACGGATGGTAAAATTCGGGTACTTGTAGACTTATTAGCAACGCATTCTTCCGAAAGAATCTTAATTTTTACTGCTGATAATGCCACAGTTTACCACATTTCTCAAGATTTATTAATTCCCGCGATTACTCATCAAACACCGGTCAAAGAAAGACATGAAATATTAACTAAATTCAAAGAAGGTGAATATATTAGTTTAGTTGCTTCTAATGTTCTTAATGAAGGTGTAGATGTCCCCGCAGCCAGTATCGCCATTATCTTATCAGGTACAGGTTCAACTAGGGAATATATTCAACGTTTGGGGAGAATATTACGGAAAGGAAATATAGCAAATAAACAAGCGATTTTATATGAAGTCATAGCCGAAGACACCAGCGAAGAAAGAACTTCCGCTAGACGCAGAGGAGAAAATAACAGCCAAGAAGAAAAACCGCAAAGAGCAAATTTACAAGTTATTTATAGTAGGGAAAATAACAGCGACTTAAAAGCAGCCGAACAATTAGAAATTAATTATTCAACCGAAAAGAAAGATGTTACCAACGGATCTACTAATACACCGCCAAAACGGCGAAGAAATTATCCCAAAAAGACTGAAACTTGATCATAAACATTTGGGTCTAGCTACTGATTTAATTAGTTTTTTTCAGGAAGCAGTAGGAAAAACTCAAGGTTTACTAGAACGTCAATTATCTGACTTTGAAGGAGATACAACAGATTACCGAATGAAAAGGGGTTTAGCCTATATTCTCAAAAGTGGTTTTTGCACCTTTGAAATAGTTAGTCCTCTCGAACCACCCATGTTAAGAGCAAGGGTATTTGCTTTAGCAGCAAAATCTGTTTCTAGTCGAGAATCAACTGATATTACACTCAACAAAATTGCCGAGGATTTAAGTCAAGAACTTAACCAAGAAGTTTTACCAATTCAAATCCGAGATGGACTTTATGCCGATTTATCAGAAAATAAAATTTTAACAGCTTTTGAAGCTCCTAAACCAGAAGATGTGTTACATCGTTATAACTTATCTCAAGTGCAAGGAGTTTTTTACAAAGCCAGTCAATTAGTATTAAATGCTCATCGCAATGTTCCCGGAGAATATAAACTCTTATTTCGTTATTTAAAGCTATTTCAATTAATGGCTTATATTGAAGGTGATGCAGATCATGGTTTTACAATTAGTGTAGATGGACCCACAAGTTTATTTACTCCCAGCACCCGTTACGGTTTAGCCATAGCCAAACTAATTCCCGCCTTACTTCATGTTACCAAATGGAGTTTATCCGCAACTTTAAAAACCCGTGATTTTTACACCAATGAATGGAAAACAGGACGTTTTACCCTGAATTCTGAATGTGGATTAGTCTCTCACTATCCCCCAGGTAAACCTTATGATAGTATGTTAGAAGAATCTTTTGCTAGTAAATGGGATGCTTTAAAAAGTGGTTGGATATTAGAGCGAGAAGTTGATTTAATTGCCATTCCTGGTAGCGTAATGATTCCCGATTTTCGGCTAGTTCATCCTGACGGACGGACATTTTTATTAGAAATTGTTGGTTATTGGCGGCCAGAATATTTACAAAAGAAATTCGCTCAAGTCAGAAAAGCAAATTGTGATAATTTAATTTTAGCAATTTCCGAAAGATTGAACTTAGAAAAAGCCGGTATAAAACTAGATAATGTTCCCGCCAGAATAATTTGGTTTAAAGAAAAACTACTACCAAAATCCGTCCTAGCAGTGATGGAATGATATAGTGTTTTCTAGTCTGGTGAAGTACAAAATTATCTGCGTCCATCTGCGTTTCATTAATACTGCTTGTACCTCACTTGAATGGTCATTGCTACAAGTAAGCTGTTACGCAGCTAAATCTTATCAACACTAAGTAATAAAAAATCTTGAAATTATTTGCTAGTAAGGGCTTCAGCCCTTAAATTAGGATTAAATTCCTCACTACAAACTTTAGATCAAACTGAACTAACAAAAGTTACAGCCCGCAGTTCTTCTTGAAAAACTCGGCGTAGTGTATCTTCATCTAAGGGGGGTTTGGCTTGATCAAGATATTCTCGTAACGCTTGATTCATCATTGTTTGATAACCTTTCCCTTCAGCATCTCCTTTTTGTCTAAACGCTTCCAAAATATCATCATCAATATAGATGGTAATACGAGTTTTACCTTGTTGTGGGATAATCGCACCCCGTTTAGCTTGATCAAAATCATATTCCGGTTTCATATTCACGTCTCTCCTTAGGAGTAGCGGGACGGGCAGAAATTAAGCGAATGTTATCACCTCGATAGGTATAGACTACTACCAGCAACCGCCAAAGGTGATCCATTCCCATAATAATAAATCGCTGTTCACCTTGTGCTGATTGATCTTCAAAAGAAAGTGCATAAGGATCGAACAACACAGCCTCAGCATCCGAAAAACTGACTCCGTGTTTTTGTAAATTGCTTTTAGCTTTTTCAGGATTCCATTCAACTTGCATACATATATTATATGTATAGCTGGGAATTATGTCCAAATTTACTTAGGGCTTGCTAAATAATTTATCTATGAGGCGTAAGATTATAACGGTTATTGACTGATTTGTAAATTTACAATACTCTTAAGGCAGAGCTTGTTGCTGATTGTATCTAATAACAAAGAGATATTTTTCTCGAAGTTTTTAAAACATTACCATCTTTGATTAAAGATTTGGTGAAAAACAAGCTAAGGAGGTTATCAATCATGACAGTACCTTATGATGAACTGGTTTTTCAATCGCCATATTTAGCTGTAGTGAAAGCAAAACAATTACTACAGGAGGGAAAAATGACAGAAGTTGATCATATTTTAGAAAGTTTAGCAGAGTCAATGGGGCGCTCAGAAAAAAGAGCAGTAATTAGTCAATTAACTCGATTGATGTTGCATATAATTAAGTGGAAATGTCAACCGGAAAAACGTAGTGCTAGTTGGGTAATTTCTATTCGTTCAGCTAGGGCAGAAATTACTGCCAGTCAAGAGGAAATGCCAAGTCTCAATCGAGATTTTCTGAAGTCAATTTGGGATAAGTGTTTTGTGTCTGCAAAACAGGATGCTAGAGATGAAATGGGCAAAAAACCAGATATTATTGCTTTAAGTTGGGATGAGGTTTTTCAGGAAACTTATACACTTTGGGCAGATTAGAAAATTGCTATTTCGTAAAAAATAAGGTTATTTACAGCCAATACCTTGTCCATTTTCTACTTTGTTGGGTTAAGCGACAACGCCACCCAACGCATTTTTTGGGTTTCATGCTGATTGCATATCAATGAGGTACAGAATCTAAATTTAAACCTATACACAAAGTAGGGGCGAAGCATTCGGGCGATTAATTATCGGTTTTTTCCCAAGTTTATTTTCCGAATGCTGATGCTTTCAGCACGCTTCGCGAACGCCCTTACACCGAATGCTTCGCCCCTAAGACTTCTAACTCCTGCTTTATCTTTATTCATGGATGTTGCCTCTTCCCCAATCATTACACTTCATTGCAAAATCAGCAGCTAGGTGAAAAATATGATAGGTTCGGATTTGGTCAAGCAATTACTCTGAATTCACAAAGGAGAACACAGTGGCAATGGAATTAAACGTATTAACGGGCGCAACTGTAAATAATCAAGATATTAGTGAATATGTTGCTCATTTACAACTACACATGACACTACAAGCTCGCAACTTAGTTCCAAGCCTTAGACAGACTGTAGAAGATAGTCGTCAACAATTACTTCATCAAACCCAAGCTGACTTTGAAAAATTCGCTTCTCGCCAAAGTCTATAGATTTAACAGCATTTTTACGATAATTGACCTAAAATAAAAGCAGATATTGTTGTTTTCAGCCGCAGGGCATACTAACGATTTCTGCTTTTTATATTTTTTTACGTATTTAGTTAAGAAAATCACTCTTTGGTAGCAAGACCTCAGAGCAAAAAGCCGTTAAAATAATTCCAGAATTACATCACCAATCGCATTTTGTAAAGGTTAAATGGCGGCTTGAATCAACATGACTTCACTACTCCCTCGAAACCTCAGCGTTGTAATCCGACCAGTTCAACATAGGGACTTGGACGGAATTGATCGCTTAACTCAAGAATCATTGTCCCATCTTTCCCCCAAAGAAGTTGGTGAAGCCATGGGTCAAATGCAATGGCTACGACGTTGGTATGGATTACTCAAATTCTTAAGTTGGTTTCCCAACCCACTACAGTACCGCTTTTGGGGCTACGTCGCCGAACAGGGAAGGATACTGTTGGGAATGATTCAAGTATCACCCTTTAATCGGACTCGCAGCACTTGGCGCATTGACAGAGTGATGCTAGAAGCGACTGGGGATAAGCTAGGAGTAGGCTCACAACTGCTGCGGCATTGCTTTGAATCAATTTTAGAAGCGCGAACTTGGATATTAGAAGTTAATATCAATGATGTTGATGCCTTAGCACTTTATCGGCACAATGGATTTCAACGGCTGGCAGAAATGACATACTGGGAAATTAGTCCCCAGTTATTAGCTGAATTAATCCAAACCGAACCAGATTTACCCAATCTATTACCAGTTAGTAACGCTGATGCTCAGTTACTATATCAACTAGATACAGCATCTATGCCTCCTTTGGTAAGGCAAGTATTTGATCGTCACACCCACGACTTTAAAACCACTTTGTTTGGGGCTATTAGTGATGGACTCAAGCAGTGGATGACTAAAATTGAAGTTGTGAGCGGCTATGTCTTTGAACCCCAGCGCAAAGCAGCCATTGGCTATTTTCAGGTACAGCTTGACCGCACAGGCACAAATCCTCATGTAGCTTCACTTACGGTGCATCCGGCTTATACTTGGTTGTATCCTGAACTATTGTCTCAATTAGCCCGCATTGCCCAAGATTTTCCGCAACAAGGGTTACAATTAGCTTCTTCAGACTATCAACCAGAAAGGGAAGAATATTTAGAGCGGATTGGGGCTAAACGGATAGAACATACCTTGATCATGTCTCGCTCAGTCTGGCATAAACTACGAGAGTCAAAATTTGTCTCTTTAGAAGGGATTCAGTGGCAAGAAGTGTTACAAGGCTTACAACCAGCGCGGAAGCCCATACCAGGGGGGATGTCATGGGTGCAGCAAGCACAGCAGGTACAGCAAGAACAAGTTATACCCATTCAGTCCGAAAATGTGGCTTTCACTTATAAAAACCCTACTATAGATACACCCTGCCCATCTGACTCATCTATAGAGCCTTCCCAGGAGCAACCATAGCGTGATTTCTCAACAGTCATCAAAATTATTTATTTCCGCCTTGGGTGTGGATGTTGGTAGTAAACGCATTGGGTTAGCGGGATGTGATGGGACTGGTTTGATTGCTACAGGTATTACGACAATTGAGCGCAGGTCTTTTATAGAAGATGTAGAGCAAATTCAACAAATAGTGAATGAGCGACAGGTACAAATTCTCATTGTTGGTTTACCATACTCAATGGATGGTTCTATAGGTACTCAAGCCCGTCATGTGCAGAAATTTGCAGCTAGATTGGCTGGTGCGCTCCAACTTCCTTTGGAATATATGGATGAACGATTAACTTCTTTTCAGGCAGAACAATTATTGATAGCTGAAAATCGCTCCCCATCTAGAAATAAGGGTTTAATTGACCGCAAGGCGGCGGCATTAATTTTACAACAATGGCTAGATGCTAGGCGTAGTTCGATAAAGAGATCAGTAGCAATTACTGATGAGTGATTGGTTTTCCCATGGTATTCTAAAAACTATTACTTGCATCTCTGAATTTATGGTTGACATTGACTGTCGTTTAACGGTTCAATGATTTCCATATTTAAGAGCAATTAATTAATCGCGTTTGGCTACAGCGTGTAAGCTTACAGAGGGATAAATGCTCCCATGCTCCCGTTGAAGTAAGAAATAAATGTCTAGACTTGTCTAGGATTTATGTAGCAATTGAAATATTGTTAAAGTTACATAATCCAGCTATGTTTTCCTCTCCACTTTCTGAAGATCACGATTCCGGGAATTCTCTGACCTTAACAGATGAACTAAAACGAACTCTAGAATGTTATATTGAGCATACGCTCTCGGTAGATGGGGAAAAATATGTTCTCCTGCTGCCGGTTGATGCCCCCATAGAAATTTTTGCTTGGCAAGTTGATGGCGACGAAGAAGAAGCCGTATTGGTAGAAGATGATGAAATCATTGACGAAATTTTTGGTACGGCTCAAGCTGTTCTTTCTGAGCAAAATCTGATTCTCAAAAATACTGCTTACGCTTTGACTGTAGCCGGTGAGTTGCCTCCTGAAGATGATGAATCAAAATTATTCACTTTAGAAATTGAAGATGAAGAAAACGGTTTAGAGCCTGAGCAACTACTGGAAATTACAACTTTTTATCATGATGAACAGGAGTATGCAATTTATACTCCTCTCGATCCCCTGTTATTTTTCGCTAGAATTACTAAGACAGGTGAGCCAGAATTACTTTCTCCTGAAGAGTTTCGTCAGTTCCAACCCCTTCTAGAAGAACATCTTTTTAATGAGGTTGAATAATTATTCTTCCTTGTAGCATTAGTTTATAATCCCCGTTTTTACAAGACGGGGAAAAGTAATCACGTAAGTTGCTAGTTAGATAAATTGTCAAAATCAGGATGTCCAGGATTTAAGGATGTACAGGATGGAAACTGGCATTTTATTACCAATCACCAATTACCAACCCTTCGGCTTCGCTCAGGGCAAGTCACCAATTACCAGCCTTAACTAGATAACTAGCAACTTGGGTTAACTATACAAAATTATGACTCGAAACCATCTCTTACAGCCTGACTTGATTTTAGCGGGTTCAGTTTTGAAGCTGACACCAGATGTGATCCAACAATATGGGCTGAAAGGACTGGTGTTAGATGTTGATGATACGTTAGTACCAATTAGAGCGGGTTCTGCTTCCCCTGCACTACAGCGATGGGTAGAAGAGATACGGACTTGCACAGCACTGTGGTTAGTTAGTAATAATTTAAGTGAAGCCAGAATTGGTAGTATTGCCCGTTCTCTAAATTTACCTTACTATTTAGGTGCGACTAAGCCCTCCCGGCGGAAAATTAGAGCGGCGTTACGAGAGATGAATTTACCTGCACATCAAGTGGGAATGGTAGGCGATCGCTTGTTTACAGATGTTTTAGCAGGTAATCGTTTGGGAATGTTTACAATTTTAGTCGAGCCAATCATTCATCCCGATTTTACAGCTATCAGCACCCATCCCATCCGCAACATTGAAGTCTGGATATCAGAGATATTAGGTGCATCTATTACAGGTAAAGTGATTAAAAAGTAAAAATCTGTAGTTGTGAAATTTCCTAAATAGGTGAGTTTATTTTTACTCTTTTAGGTAAATATTTTCATGTTCCCGCTAGTTTATTTATTTGATTATTGAAGGTGTGTAATTAGACGATGAGTAAGTTTGTAAGTAATGGTTGGGAAATTTATTTTCATGTTTTCATTTCTGATCATATTTTCGTTGTAAGTAAGATTTACCAGCGCGAAATGCTGCTGAAGATAGAGATTTAGTTAATGATTTTTTTTGATTATTTATTTCTGTTTGTTCTGCTGTTTGTTCATTTTTGGTTTCAAAATCTGGCAACAAGAAAATTACTATGAGAAATATACCTATAATAATTGCAATAAACCCTTCTATCTTGCCCCATGTAAACTTGATAAATAACTCGAACAATAGCATTATAAAGCCTGATATACCACGCCCTGTATAACCATCATCAAAATTATCCATGAAGTGAGGATAGTTAATTTCTAAAATACCAATTCCTATAAGTAGGAATGAAGGAATAATACATTTTATTCTTTCTATGATGGTCATTTTGATTTCTCCTCATAAGGTAAAAGATACAAACCAGGTGGTGTATTTTCATTAGGAAGAATATCTTTACTACTTTTGACATTTTCACTTTCACATAAAACAGCAAAAGATTGTAAACTATCTAATCTGGCTAAAAGTTCGCTGAGGGTATCTAAATATTCAGCTATAGCTATTTGCCGATGTGTCCAGATTTCATCCCATTGATTACTATAGGACATTTGAAATTCTACATCAATATTAGTTTTTTTACGGCGAATATCTTCAGATGATAATGTATAATCTTTGGGGGAAATTTGGGTGATTCTTTCTACTCGTTGTGGTGTAATATGGTCTTGAAACCGAGAATGTGTAAACCGATAAGTTGTAGATAAATAAGAGTTTTCATCATTGATTAATTGGTTTCCCCAAGTTTGGGCTATTTGTTGAAATTTGGCAACTTCTACAGATAGTAATTCTCTAGCTTCTTGATGTTGTCCAATTTCTAATAATAAGTTAGCTTCTGTTGCTGTTGCTACCGCCCAACCTTGAATAGCAATATCTGTATTTAGCATTAATTCCGCGTCTAATGCTGGGGAAATTTGTAACGCTTGATTTGATAAAAATAATCGTACTCTGTTAGCAACTTTTAAGCATTCTCTTGGTGATTCACTGGGGAATAGCTTTCTGTCGTTTAATTCGGCATTTAATGAGGCAATTTCTTTAATTATCATTGCTTGTTGAATATGAGAAATTGCTTTTGCTAAATTTTGTTGTTTTTGGCGATTATCTTCAACTAAGAGATATAAATATGCAAGTTGTCCAGAAATTATATCTAGGCGTTCTTTAACAATTGCAAATTCTTTTTCTACAAATTGCTGAAGATTACTTAAAGAATTTTGAATTTGATGTAATTTATAACCCATGTAAGCAAAACCAGCAATACTTACTCCCAGGTTTAAAACACTTGCACCAGCAGCTATTTGAGTTAATCCCATTACTGATGATAAGGTTTTTTCAATTCCCATTAATTTATGATAGGTTAATCCATGACCTATAATATTAGTTCCGCCTAATACGGGGGAAAATGGAATATTTGTTAATTGGTTAGTTAGTCCTGGTGTTTCTGCTAAATGGCGGACAATTTGACCTGCTTTTTCTGTACCAGCAGACCAGCGAATAACGCTACCATAGCGTTGCATTGAACCATTTAATAAACCTTGGATAATTTCTGGACTGTTTAATAAAAGAGTAGTATCAATTAGCATTTTAATCTACCTATGTTAGAGGCTATAAAATTCAAGAACATCTAATGCTTCCATTCTTAATCTAGGTGATGGAGTAAAACCAGTTTCTAAAGAAGCTAGTTTATCAAAAGCATCATATCTATCTAGATCATTCTTATTCTCTTGAAAACCATGATGAGGTTCTTTAAGTGTAAAATACAATAAAAAAATATCATCTGGAGATTCTCGTATTTCTGATACTGAATACTGATTAAAATTGGATTGTATTTGTTTGAATTTATCATTAGAACCCAGCCAAAGGAATTTTGTAATTTTCATCAGTTGCTTGGCATCATTAATATCAATTATTCCTTTCATCTTTAGTGATTCTACAAAGTATTGATTTGAAGCAGATATAACTAAAACTAAAGTTGGTTTTGTACTTGTTTGTAATGGAATAGATGCAGGAACATCAAGATGTTCACTTTGTACTAATGGTGTTGTATATGTTATTTGTTGTGTTGATTCTCTCGTTGCCTTTTGACGATTAATGATATAAAGTAAATAACCAACGGCTGTAATAACAAAGCCAATAATGACTACAATTCTCATATCTTTCCTTCTTACAATTATTCGTTTAAAAGTAGGTTGTACAATTGGTGTTATTAACTTGTACAATTGGCTTTTTTCGTTTGCCCATTCTGTATAAAGATAATCACTTAGTGAATTAAATTTAGAATCCAATCTATATCCACTGAAAATGTAGTTACTTATATTTTTAGGATGTATATCTATATAATATTCCAATTTGTAACACCATATTTCTACAGATATTTTAATAAGATCATATATATAAATCTTCTTTCCCTTACATTCATATTCAATCTTTAATTCGACTTGCTTTGTAACTTCCTGCAATAATTTAGTAAACATAATAAATGTTAATTGTTAAATAGATTATTGTTAATTACAGCAAAATGCCTAGAAAATATATAGAAATCTTTTTAAAAGACTTAAACCTTATCTTCTAGTTTTCGACAAATGGCATTTGCATTATCTTTTTGTAATTCAAAATTATGCCAAAATTGTTTTTCATTCTCGAAATTTTCCTCAATAATCCTTAATTGCTGTTCCAAAGCCCGTTCAGCTAAATTAGTGATATCATTAACTGATTCCTCAAAGATACTACTAACATAATCTAACCTTTGAAGAATCCAGTCTAGTAAATTATCCCATAAACTATCTTTTCCTTTATTAATACCGCTTAACCATTGTTCAGCCATTAAATCTGGAGATGGTAAAAACAATTCCACATATTCAACATCATCGGTAATATCACGAGTTACTGGTCCGCTTTTGGTTCTACTTTTTGTGCTTTTATAACACGAACCACTTTGATAGTATTCTGTATAATTTTCATCTTCTGTTTTTTGCCCAACTACCTCTTTTTTCTTAGTTTGTTTTTGTTTAATGTTAGCTTCTAAATCAAAAAAATTCTTTGGTAAATTAGGCGGATTTTGAGATAATTGTTTTAGCAAATTACTTATAGTTGCTTTTTCAATATTAATTGAAGAAGCAAAAATATCATCTGATAAGCAAATTTTCAATAATTCAACTTGTTGATTAACTAAAAAATCTAAACATTCATAAAATTGTTGTGCTTTTCCTTGTAGAAAAAATTCTGCTCTTGCTGATATAGCTTGTCTCATACAGTGATAGAGTAGCCTAACATAGCGTTCATCATGTTCAAGTTCTTTTTTAGCAGTTTCATCATCAGCCCTTACACTTTTAAAGAAGTATTCTGATTGTGGAGAAAATTTACTTAATCTGCGACTAACATTATCATAGTTTCTGGCAATATCATCAGCTAATGCAGGTGATGTAACTTCCTGAAGTTTATCTCTTAACTCAAAAACTCCTGAATTATTTTTTAAAGCATCCCGCACGGGAACAATTAAATCTATAGTTATATCTGTTCCTACTTTATTAGCAGTGCCGAGTAAAGGGGATAATTTTTTAAATAATTCCTCATCTCTTTTTTTAAGATTAACCATCTTTTTTTTATCATTCGCTTGGAGTGTTTCTATAATCAATTCACTTTTTTTCTTAAATTTTTGAATCACCTGATTGATATTTGCCTGTAAATCTTGACGAATTTTAGCTATGTTTTCTTTTTCTAATTCAACCTGTTCCTGATTGTAAATTTTTCGAGTTTGAATCAAAACATCTAATACTTCTGATAAAGCTGAATAGTTTTCAAATACTTCTACTAATGCAGGAAAAATTACCAACTTATCAAATGATTCTTCTACTCTGACCTTAAAACGTCGCCATAGTTCCTTACCTCCACTCCATTCTAAAGAATGAATAAGGATTTTTAACATGGTTTCATCATCAATTATTTCATTATTTTCAACTTTCTCTTCAACTTCCAAAAACCAATATTTTAAATCCTTATTACCTTTAAGATTTAGCTTAATTACTCCAGCACAATCTTGAAACATCTTTTCTAAATTTTCTAATCTTAATTTAGAATCAACTGTTGAAGGTTTATTTAAAGCACCAGCACCCCAAGCACATTGGGCATAATATAAAAGACGAGCATTAAATGGTAAAACATCAGGCAATTCAGCCAGTGATAATGTCTCTTTAATTTCTTCCCTTAACTTATTAATTCGCACTTCTAAAGGTAAATCATCCGCACCACGTTGATCAACTCGATTTAAAATAAAAATCATCGAGTCTGTACGCCCTTGTAAATATTCAACAACCCTTTTTAATTCTTCTAATAATCGTTTTCTATGACTATCATCTATCTGCATATAGTCCAAAGCAACTAAACTAAAAGCCTTATTAACTTGCTGTTGAATAGTTGCCAAATTAGCCCGATCTTGTACTGATTTTAAACCAGGTAAATCAATTAATTCTACGCCTATTCCTGGAGGTAAACCTAATAAAAAAGGATCACAAGCTGGTAATAAAGGAACATAAGCAGTTATTTGGGGTGCAACATATTCGCGTTTTTGTCTGGCTTCATGATAGGAGTGCATGACTGAACGAATACGTTGATATAAATCATCATCAGTTAATCCCGTCCATTCTCCTGTTTCCCAAGCTGCATCTGTGGTTTTTTCAATAATTAATTTTGATTCTTGAGAATGTTTGAGTGTTAAAACTCCTCCACTCATTTCTCCTGCTTCTATGGGGGCAATTTTTCGCCCTATTAAAGCATTAACTATAGTTGATTTTCCAGAGGATGTTGTACCAATAGTAGCAATACGAAAACTGGGATTTTCTAATCTTTCTACCGCTTCTTCAAAAGCATCTAAAAAACCGTCTAAAGCTGATTTAATTCCTGGATCTGCAAAAACATCGGGAGACGAATTAACTAAATTAGCAATTGAGTTACCTAATTCGTTTAATAGGGTGCGGGCATTGTTTAATTTAGCATCAATATTCATTACCATTCAGTTTCCCTCTGTTATTTTCTAAGCCTAAACCACGAATTAGCTAATCAATGTCTAGTTATGGGACTATCAATAGTTAATTTATTAACGTCAATCTCACTACTTGATGTAGCAAGAGATATATTAATTAGTATGCAATCATATTTCAACGTGATTGTAAATACTTTGTTTGATTAAGTTTATAGACAAAATATACAAATTTCGTAATGAGATTTCAGTAAAAAACGAATATATTGTTTTATTTTAGACTTAAATAGGATTTCTGTATAAGTATTTATTGTGCTATTTACTGAAAAAGATACAAAAATTCATAAATATTTTATAATTCGTCAGGAAAGTAAACCTAAAGAAATACTTAAGAAATTCTATAGTTTCCCCAAAATCAGCGATTATTAATGTTAATAACATCAGGGTCAGCCAAAAAAAGACCCTAGCAGATAATAGATAAATATAAACCCGTACAGCGTCAACCTTCACTATAGATGGATTGGCGCTGTACAATTTTTTATGTATCAATGTCAACTGACTAATGACCAAAACAATAGTTGTTAAAATCGGTACTTCTAGCCTAACTCAACCAGAAACGGGACAATTAGCCCTTTCTAGCATTGCTACTTTAGCGGAAACTCTCAGTGATTTGAGACGACAAGGACATCAGGTAATTTTAGTTTCCTCCGGTGCTGTGGGAATAGGTTGTGCGCGGTTAGGTTTAACAGAACGTCCTAAAACCATAGCTTTAAAACAGGCTGTAGCAGCAGTTGGGCAAGGTCGATTAATGCGGATATATGATGATTTATTCACTACTTTACAACAACCCATTGCTCAAGTATTATTAACCAGAGCAGATTTAGTACAACGTAGCCGCTATCTTAATGCCAATAATACTTTTCAAGAATTACTGGGTTTAGGAGTCATTCCCATAGTTAATGAAAATGATACAGTAGCAGTAGAAGAATTAAAATTTGGGGATAATGATACCTTGTCTGCATTAGTAGCCAGTTTAGTAGAAGCAGATTGGCTATTTTTGTTAACGGATGTTGATAAATTATACTCAGCCGATCCTCGTTCCGTACCCGATGCTAAACCGATTAGTTTAGTTAGTAGTATGCAAGAACTGACAGAATTACAGATTCAAACTGGGGGACAGGGTTCTCAATGGGGGACTGGGGGGATGATGACTAAAATTTCTGCGGCTAGAATTGCGATCGCTGCTGGTATCCGTACAGTCATTACCCAAGGGCGTTTTCCCCGCAATATTGAAAAAATTATTCAAGGGGAACTGATTGGAACACACTTTACACCCCAACCAGAACCAACTTCAGCCAGGAAACGCTGGATAGCTTATGGTTTAATACCAGGGGGGAAAATTATATTTAGATGCAGGAGCAATTATAGCTATTGTTCAAGGCGGAAAATCTTTATTAGCAGCGGGAATTAAAGCTGTAGAAGGGGAATTTGACAATCAAGAAGCTGTGCAGTTGTATGACAATAATGGACAAGAAATAGCTAGAGGATTGGTGAATTATAATAGCAAGGAATTACAGAAAATTTGCGGAAGACATTCACGGGAAATTCCGGCAATTTTAGGTTATGAAGGTGTAGATACTGTGATTCACCGAGATAATTTAGTATTGATTTAAGTAGGTAATTGGTAATTGATAAATAAGCATTACCACTGACAACTGACAACTAACAACTGACAAATATTGTGAATCTACTCCGTTTCATACCATTTTTTGATGATTCTGTCTCTAGCTGGGCTTTAGAAGCACGGTTATTGCGCTGGTTAACATTTTTGTGGATGTCTATTGGGTTAATTATCCTTTTTTCCGCATCCTATGTTGTAGCTGATGACCGTCAAGGTGATGGTTTATTTTATTTCAAACGTCAACTTATTTGGGCATTTGCTGCCTTAATTATTTTCAATATCATTGTTAATTTGCCATTACGGAAAATTTTGGGAGTAGCTCATTGGTTTTTGATATTTTTCCTAATGTTAATTTTTCTGACTTTAGTACCAGGATTAGGAAGAAAAGCCTTTGATGCAGCTAGATGGATAGCCATTGGACCAATTCCTATCCAACCATCAGAATTAATTAAACCATTTTTAGTTTTACAAAGTGCGACTCTTTTTAGTCAGTGGGAAAAACTTAACTGGGGAATTCGTTTATCTTGGTTGGGTGTTTTCTGTCTGGTTTTGTTAGGAATTCTTGCTCAACCTAATTTAAGTACAACAGCACTTTGTGGCATGACAATTTGGTTTATTGCTTTAGCCGCAGGAATACCGACTAAATACTTGGGAGGAACAGCCATTGGTGGGGTAATGTTAGCATTACTCAGTATTAGTATTAAAGAATATCAACGTAAACGAATTATGTCCTTTCTCAATCCTTGGGCTGATGCCACAGGAGACGGCTATCAGTTAGTACAAAGTTTATTAGCTGTAGGTTCAGGGCAAACATGGGGAGTTGGATTTGGACTTTCTCAACAAAAGCTGTTTTATTTACCAATTCAAGATACTGATTTTATATTTGCAATTTTTTCGGAAGAATTTGGCTTTGTTGGTGGGATTTTACTATTAATATTGTTAGCCATATTTGCTACTTTAGGATTAATCATTGCCATCAAGTCCAAAAATTTCACATCCCAATTAGTAGCGATTGGTGTAGTGGTTGTCATGGTTGGACAGTCATTATTACATATTGGTGTCACAACAGGTGCGCTACCTACGACAGGTTTACCTCTACCCATGTTTAGTTATGGTGGTAATTCCATGATTTCCAGTTTGATATCTTCGGCATTATTAATTCGCGTAGCTAGGGAAAGTAGTGAAGCAGAAGTAGTTCCTTTGCGGAGAACACAGCCTGAAAATCGGAAAAGAAGAAGAATGTTATAGTCATTATTTCCTCGTTTTTTGATTTGCTGATAACCTAATTAGTAAGAAAAACTTCGTTATTGTAACTAATTATTTTGCAACCCCTTGACTTTACGGCTTTAACTGCTGCTTGTAGCGAAATCCGCGCGAACTGGTTGCCTGCACGCACAGAACAGGTATATCAGCGCGATCGCTATACTATTGCTATTGCTTTACGAACTTTAAATCAACGGGGTTGGCTGGAAGTTTGCTGGCATCCCCAAGCTGCTCATATTTGTATTGGTGATCCACCACCACGCAACCCAGATACTTTTACTTTCAGCCAACAGTTAAGACATCAGTTGGGTGGGTTGGCCTTAGTAGGAATTGAAGCTATTTCTCCTTGGGAACGGGTGATTGATTTGCAATTTGCTCGTCGTCCTGGAGAAAACGCCCTCTATCACGTTTATGCAGAAGTGATGGGTAAATACAGTAATGTGATTTTGACTGATGCTAGTAATGAAATTATCACCGCTGCCCATCAAGTTAGTCAGCAACAATCTAGCGTTCGTCCTATCCAAACTGGACAAAATTACGAAACACCCCCTAAACTAACAGGCAAAATCCCTAGTTTTAGCGAGTCTCTAGAACGCTGGCAAGAACGCGTAAGTTTAGTCCCTGGTGGTATTAAACGGCAGTTACTCAAAAGTTATAGTGGTTTGAGTGCAGCTTTGCTGGATACAATGCTTTTAGCCGCCAATATTACACCAGATACAAATACTGATGTCCTGACTGCCAATGATTGGCAAAATTTATTTCACCGCTGGCAAGAATGGCTACAAGCTTTAGAAGCAGGTAAATTTCAACCAGCCTGGACAGACAATGGATATACTGTCATGGGTTGGGGAGGAGTCGCACCAGCTAATAGTATTCAAGAGTTAATTTACCGTTATTATACTGACCAGTTGAATCAACAAGTATTTGTGCAACTGCGTCATCAATTAAGTCAGAAATTGGTGAATATTCTCGGTAAATTACGCACCAAAGCCAAAACTTTTAGCGATCGCTTGCAACAATCAGATCAAGCAGAGGAATATCGCCAAAAAGCTGATTTATTAATGGCACATCTCCACCACTGGCAACCGGGAATGCAAGAAATTAGCCTCCCAGATTTTGAAACTGGAGAACTAAGAGCGATCGCCCTCTTCCCAGATAAAAACGCCGTTCAAAATGCCCAAAAGCTTTACAAACAGCACCAAAAACTTAAACGCGCCCGTGCCGCTGTCGAACCACTACTATTTGCAGTCCAAGCAGAAATTGACTATTTGGAACAAGTAGAAGCAACCATTTCTCAGCTAGACAACTATCAAACCCCAGAAGATTTACAAGCTTTAGAAGAAATCCGTGATGAACTAATTGGGCAAAAATATCTAGAAGACCCAGAATATCGCAGCCGCAGCGCCAACACTCCCAGCACCAATTTCCATCGTTATCGCACTCCCAGCGGCTTTGAAGTCCTCATCGGTCGCAATAATCTCCAAAATGACCAACTAACCTTTCGTGTAGCCGGAGATTATGATTTGTGGTTTCACGCCCAAGAAATTCCGGGGAGTCATACCCTCCTCCGTCTAGAACCCGGTACAGTCGCCGAAGAAGCTGATTTACAATTTACAGCCAACCTAGCAGCTTATTTCAGTCGCGCCCGTCAAAGTGACCAAGTACCGGTAGTGTACACCCAACCCAAGCACGTCTACAAACCCAAAGGAACGAAACCAGGACTTGTGGTTTATAAACAAGAAACTATTATTTGGGGAAAACCGCAATCTGTCATTGGTAATAAAACTTAGCTCCAGAAATACTTTCCAGCCTAAGCTGTCACGCATTGAAGAAGAAAAATAAATAGGGTTTCCCCTGCTCCCCTGCTCCCTGCTCCCTTGCCCCCCTGCTCCCTGCCTCTTCTGTCATCTACCCTAGAATAGAAAATCTCCTCACTCAGGACAGATATTTTTTTAAGATATTTTCATGAAAAAACTGTACTGGCTGTTACAATCTTGTTAAGAAAGGTTGCCCGTTGAATTTTGGGAACGCGCAATTTGGTTTTGACTCTACTAAGAAGATAACGCGAACAACATTTTTTTGAGAGGCCAGCCTGTGGGAAGGTTGGCCTTTTCGTTGCCAAATTCTCCGACTTTCCTGTTTTTTTTTGCAAATCACCATAAAAACCACAAAGGGAACAAGCACTAGATCAAAAACGACTTGATGGACAAACAGAGTTAAGATACACAGAGTTTCTCAATATTTTTTATATAATTTTTGCCCTAATGAACCTCATGAATGTTGCTGTTGCGCCCTTAATTCGCTTCACGTCTTTGTCACTTATTACAGTTCTGGGACTGCTATCACCTGCCCAGGCTCAAGTGCAAAACTTATCAGTTATTATTAGTCAAGCACAACCCACTGAAGCAGACAAGCCTAATACCCTCAGCCCCACTGGACCTAGTAATAGTGTCTTGAGTATTGAAGGAGGCGATCGCTTAATGAACGATGCAGCCCAAGCGGTTGCTAATCAAAACTACCCCCTAGCAGCCAAAAAACTCCAAGAAGCACGCCAGGTATATAATCAATTATCCAGCTTCTATCAAGACCTAAATTCCAGTTTTGCCGGCATTGATATTCGTGTATCCGATTCCCAACGCCAAAGAGCCTTAGCAACAGCCCAAAAACGAGATGAAGCCACCTATCAACTAGCCTTAGTCCATCGAGCGCAAAATCAGCCAGAATTGGCCGTACCTTTACTAGTGCAAATCATCAAAAGTCAAAACCCCACCAGAGAATTAGGTACAAAAGCTTATCAACAATTATTTGAACTAGGTTTTGTGGATGCACCTTATCCTCGTCAAGGTAAGAA
>NZ_VILD01000003.1:554751-569984 GCF_009712085.1 Anabaena sp. UHCC 0253 | reverse complement strand
ATGCTTTAGCACTTAAAACATACACTCCTGAAACTTGGCAAGCCACAAACTAATTTAAAATTAGAGATTTTGTCTCAAAAAACAAAATCTAGAATTGTCTCGACTCTTGACTAATCACTTTCAGCAACACAGGAAATAACTAATCATGACACCAGAAACCAAAGAAAAAATTGATAACTTGGTACAACAAAACAAAATTATGGTTTTCATGAAGGGCAACAAATTAATGCCCCAATGTGGTTTCTCTAATAACGTTGTCCAAATTCTCAATACCTTGGGAGTTCCCTTTGAAACTCTTGACGTACTTGCAGATAGTGAAATTCGTCAAGGAATCAAAGAATATTCAGAATGGCCTACAATTCCCCAAGTATACATTAACGGTGAATTTGTTGGCGGTTCTGATATTCTCATTGAAATGTACAACAAAGGTGAATTGCAACAAGTTGTAGAAGTAGCACTAGCTTCTTAATATCAAATATTAGGTGTAGGTTGGGTTAAGGAACGCAACCCAACACCTGATATATCTTAAATTATGATATGATTTCAGATTTATTTTTGAACTTTAAATTATTTATTACTACTATTATTTATCAAAACTATGAATAGTAAAACAAAGATAGAAGATTGCGGTTATACGTTCATAGGTTCAGCAGTTGATAATTTAGTTCGCCATTTTGAAGGTCAATCATCACTACAATTATATCCTGACTTTCGAGAACGGCGAGAACGTGCCAATGAATTATTATTTGATTTAGTGGGAAAAACCCCCGGCTTGTTTTATATTCGTCGTCAAGGAACAGGTAAAGAACCAGGAGAAGAAATTTGGGAACTAACTATAGCTACAGATCAAGATAACTTTCAATTACCACCAAGACTCAAAAAACTAGGAAAAACTTTAGGAATGAAAGCTGCTATTCGTCAAGACGGAAATGGCGGATTTAAAATTTTATCAGCTTATTTAATCCAAGAATCGCGGGGAAACATAGACGGCTATGCTTTACCTTATTGGTTGCGGCTAATTCCCAATCATCAACATCGTTTGGATATTCCGAAAACAGTATTGGCAAAAATCAAAAATATGCCAATTTGCGGAAATCATGTCCCTACAGAAGATCAACTCAAAGCCTGGAAAGCCTTTTTAAAAGTTGAAGAACGTATTGCCAAATCCCGACAATTTTGTGTATCTTTCCTCAGTCATAATTATGGCTCAAATTCCCGACAAATCGCTTTAGAAATTAAAGTTAACTCAGCCACCCTTGATGGTTCTGAAGAACATTTTTTAGGTGCAGATAACTTTTGGGAACGAGTCAAAAAAGCCAAAAATCAAGAAGTTAAATTTTTAGATTCCGTACCTACCGACAGAAATCGCCGTAACAGTCGTCAATTAGGAACTATTGAAAAAATTGATCAAAAACACCAGCTTATTCATATTCGCCTAGAAAGGGAATTAATCGAATATATAGCCAAAGGTAATTATCAACTTCCCAATCATGGCTACTTATTTTTTGATGCTGCTGGAGACATCAAACAAATTGAACGTAAAGAAAAAGCTTTAGAACAATTAAGACAAGGACGCACACAAAACCCCTATTTGGGTAATTTCCTATTTGACGCTTCCCAAGCCAGAACAATTACAAAAAGAATTAAACTAAAATCCAAAGACTTATTATTATCATCTGCTAATCCTGGACAAAAAGCCGCAGTCGAAAAGGTACTTTCCGCAGAAGATTTAGTTCTGATTCAAGGACCTCCAGGAACAGGAAAAACTACCGTAATTGCCGAAATTTGCTATCAAGTAGCATTGCGCGGAGGAAGAACATTAATTACCTCTCAAGCTAATTTAGCAGTTGATAACGCCCTCAGTCGCTTAGTTCACAATCCCGTTATTCGCGCTGTCAGAAAAGGACGTGCTGAAAAAGTCGGAGAAGAAGGACAACCATTTTTAGAAGATCAAGTAATTGGTACATGGTTACAAAATACTGCTACTGACTGCGAAAATAATCTTAGTCAACGTCAAGAGAATATCACAAACATCAATAAATTATTACCATTATTACCACGATTTACAGATTATTTTCTAGCTGAAGAAGAATTAAACCAACAACAAAATGAACTTAAAAATGAGAAAGAAAATTTAGAGACAAGTTATCAAAATCAAGAAATTGAATATAATCAAAGCTTAGTAAATAAAAATGAAATTGCATCCTTAATTACTGGGTTAGAAAATATTCTAATAAATACCACAAACATAGACTGGGAATCTTCAGAAATGAAAGATTTTTTACCCCGTATTAAGCCTTATACAAAAAATAACAAAGAAGTAGAAGATTTTCGAGAAAATGTCCGTCAAGCTATTAAATATATTGAAGAACTTGGTTTTGTGCATCCAAGTTTAGGTGCATTTGGTTTAGCAGTTTGGTTACAGGAAAATATCACAACACATCTTTCTGAATTTAAAGCCGGATTAAAAGATGCGAATAATCTGGCTTTAGCTATTTCCGAAGTAGCAGAACTAGTTTATATTTTCCAACAGCATTCTCTGGCTTTGGAGAAATTAGAAACAGATCATCAAAAATCTAGTAACCAAAACGATTTACAGCCAACAATTAAAATTTGGGAAAATCGCAAACGGGAAATTGATTATATTGTTGAAGCCATTGTTGAATGGAAACCTACAGCTTATAATAATTTGTATCAAGCATTGAAAGAATGTCAAGAATCTGATTTTGAATTAACAGAAAGTATGGTAGGTTTACCATTAGGTTTATTGATGTTTGCGAAAACATTAAAATTAACTATTGTTCCCCAAAATTATCAAATCAGTTTACCAGAGTGGGGATTATTAACAAAAGCCCTATCTTATGAAATAGCCGGGAATTTTACGGATAGAAAAGGCAAAAAACATGATTTTAGTTATTTTTACAGCAAAGTTTTAGCCAAATTCCCATAGTATTATCAAAAAATGATCAAATTAAATGGCAAAAAACCTATCAAGAATTTCAAAATTATCCACTTCTCAACCCCAAACAGCGAAAATTGCTAGTTGAAAATACTCAAGTATTTTTAATTAGATTGGAAAAAACCTATAGTAAATCCTTTGAATGGAATAATATTGAAGCGACTCTTACCCGCATTACCCAAGAATTACTAGATATTATCTTAGTTCATGCGCGTCAGTGTGTTTTAAGAGTTAAAACCGAAGCTGAACAACAATTAGAAATTTTACAACAGCAATTTCAAGAACTTCCTCAAAATGAAATTTCCTCAGCACAAATATCTGAAGCTAAAATTCAAGTAAAGAAAACTAAAGAAGCTGCTAATTTAAAACTTGCAGAACTTATCAATAACTTAAAAGCACTTCATAAACAGCCAAATATTCCCAATCCATTCCGGGTTTTAGTAGAAAAATACCTAAATAGACAAGCAAATATTTGGGAAAAACCCCAGGAATTTTGCCAACAAGTTAAGTTTTGGGAAAATCGCATTAATCAACTAGATACTCTGATTTCATCCTTCAAACCTTTTACTATTTTAGAAACAATTAAAGACTCGTTAAACCAGGAAAGTATAAATTTGCAAGAAGAAACTAATATTTATACACAAGAACTTGAAGAACTGCAAATAAAAATATCTGATTTACAAAAGAAATTACAATTACAGTTATCAGATAGTTTAATTAGAGAACGGAATTGGTGGGAGTCAATTTGGCAAACAATACCAGATAAATTAAAACCAGAATTATCTAATGATAATTTATTTGATTCAGACTCTTTATGCACGATTCAAAATAAATTCAAGTCATGGAAACGACAGCTAAAAAGTGAAGAAAATTATCTGCAAAAATATCAAAACTTTGTTCAAGATTGGGTGACAAAACTACGTCAACCTTCAGAACGAGATAGTAGAGATTTAAGGGGAATTTATTTAGATAATGCTAACGTTGTCGGTATTACTTGTGTTCAAGCTGCAAATTATAATTTTTCTGAAGAATTTCAATCTTTTGATGTTGTGATTATTGATGAAGTTAGTAAATGCACTCCTCCAGAGCTGCTAATTCCAGCTTTAAAAGGTAAGAAATTAGTCATGGTAGGAGATCATAGACAATTACCACCCATGCTTGATACTAGCACTGTGGAAGAAGTGGCCAAAACAATGGGTAATTCTAGAGAAGAATTACAATTTTTGGAAGAATCCTTATTTAAAAGTCAGTTTGAAACTGCTGATAAAAGCATTAAAAAAATGCTGAATACTCAATATCGAATGCACCCCATGATTATGGGAGCAATTAATCAATTTTATCATGGTAAGTTAGAATGTGGAATTTTAGAACCTGATACTAAACGCGCTCACAATTTAGCAGGTGAAATCATTCAACCATATCATCATCTTATTTGGGTAAAAATGCCGAGAGAAAATGAGTTTCAAGAAGAACGAAATGGAACTTCATTTTTTAATACTAAAGAAATTGATGTGATTGAAAGTATCTGTCAGCAGGTTGAAAATGTTTGGGTTGATAAAGTTGCGAATGGAGAAGCTAAAAAAGAAATCGCTGTCATTACATTTTATGGCGCTCAATTAAGAAAAATTGATGAACGTCTACAATCTGAACTTTTCCCTTCTTTACAAATTAGAACGGGGACAGTTGATAGATTTCAAGGTATGGAAAGAGCGGTGGTAATTGTGAGTATGGTGCGGAATAACCCTCAAGGAGATGTGGGATTTGCAAATAAACCAGAACGGGTAAATGTGGCTTTTTCTCGCGCTCAAGAATTACTGGTAATTGTCGGTTGTCACGATTTATTTACAGCTAAACCCGGTACAGTAGGAACTATGTATTCTGAAGTTGCAAACACTGTTAATGATCATGGAGGTTTTATTGATGTTTCCCGCTTCTGTAGTTAAACCGATTGATGAAAATCTGAAATATATAGTTGAGAAAATTGAAGCTGAAAATTCTTGTTTATCAGTTTTAGCAGCACGTAAATTCTGCTATACTGTAACTCAAAATTCTCTAGAATTAACTATTAAAGAGCCTCGCAAATTTAATGTTTTGGAAGAGTTTATTATTCGTGCTGGTATGGAATTTAATCCTCCCCCTACAGCTAATGAATTAGCTTCTATCTTAGGGCTTGATTCTGTATTTGTAAAAAGTACGATCGCTAATCTTCAATCTTTACAAACTCTAACAGATACACCTCAAATTACTGTCACCGCAGAGGGAAGTTTGTTCTATGCACAAGGTTCTGTACCTAAACCTCCATACTCTGTGCAAATTTACGCTATTACTGATAATTTGGCAGGAAAAATTACATTTCAATATGAATCATTAGATGATGTTGTCATTAACCAACTAGATTTAGCAAAATTTGTGAATATTGAAGAAAAAATGCCGGCAATTTCTAGTTTAGAACTTACAGATATACAAGAAATGATTCAATCTGCAAATTTACCTCTTCATGTTCCCGCAGAAGGAAAATTTATTACTGATTTTAAGGTGCGAGGTGCAGCACAAACGGTGGGAAGAAACATTTCAATCTTTGTGATTTTTGATGGAAATCAAGATCAGTTAAATATCCAAATCAGAAACGGTAAAGAAATTGTAGAAGCTGCTACAAAGAAAATGGCAGAATTGTATAGTGCAGAAAAGATATCTTTAGAAGAATTGTGTCAATTATCTGAAGAAACTATCAATTTACAGCGAGAAATAAGTCTTAATCAGAAATGAGCTTTTCTGGTGATACTGGCTTTTCTTTAAACCACCATAAACAAATAGCAACTACTATGGAAACAAGTAAAAGAATGGCAATAAACAGAAAGGTAATTTGTGTTCCTAAGACTAATGATGCAATTGGTGCAGTAGTGACATCAATATTTCTAGTTAATTGAGTGTTTTTAAGAGTTACAAATGAAAATATAGCCCCCACTAATGGTACACCTACAGTTTGTCCTAATATCCTTGATAGTGATAATAAACCTGAAGTAATACCTAAACTATCTTTTGGTGCTGCTCCCATAATGGCGCTATTATTAGGAGATTGAAACATTCCTATTCCTAAACCATAGGGGACAATCGCAATCATATAGTTGACTATAGTTAATTTTGTGTTAAAGGTGCTAATTAAGAAACACCCTATAGCCATTAAGACTAATCCTATTAGACTAATAATCCGTGAGCCAAATTTATCAGAAAGAATTCCTGCTATAGGTGCTGTTAAGACAATAATAATCGGTGGAATTGCTAATAATAAACCAGTTGTATCAGGAGGATATTGTTTGACAAGCTGAAAAAAGAAAGGGAGGATAAAGATTGCTCCGGCAATTACTAAGTTACCTATAAATCTTAATCCTAATCCTACAGTTAATTCTAAAGATTGGAAAATTTTCCAGTCTATAATAGGATGTAAAGTCTGCATTTCTACTAATATAAAAAAGCCGAAAGCAATAATAGATGAAAATAGTAAAAACAAGATTAGATTTAAGTCATAATTCTGCTCTTCTAATAAGGTTATGCCCAAGATAAAGCAGGTTAACATTAATGTAATAAATATTGTGCCTATAATATCAAAATACTGTTTTTTGCCATTAACAACAGAAGGTGGGACAAGATACGCCATAATGACAATCCCTAAAATTCCAATTGGCACATTAATCAAAAAAATTAAAGGCCAGTCTCCGATACTAATTAGTATGCCTCCTATTGTTGGTCCTAGCATCATTCCTAAAGCAAAAACCCCTGCCCGAATACCTAAAGCAAACCCGCGCTCTTCTGCCGGAAAAGCTTCTACAATCATTGCTGTTCCTAGTCCTGAGATAAATGCAGCCCCTAGTCCTTGCATGGCGCGGAAAGCTATTAGAAAGCCTATATTTGGGGCTATTCCACATAGTAATGAGCTAATTGTAAACACAATCATGCCAATGATGTATAACCTTTTTTTGCTCCACATATCGCCTAATTTGGCTACACTCAAAACAAAAATAGATATTGCTAATAAATAACTTAATACTATCCACTGGCTAACTGCAAAGGTTGTATGAAATGATTCCACCATAACTGGTAGAGCTAGATTTACTATATAAACATCTAGGGAAAAAATAAATACACCAACACTGACTCCTAGTATAGTCCACCACTTTTCAGATGTTTTAATTTCTGGTTTTAGATAATTAAATTTTGTTTCCTGAGTTTCTAACATTATAACTATTGTATATATCAATCCTAAATTATGAATCAGATAATCTATCGTCTTTTATAGGTAGGTTCATAAGTCCAATACCTCAAGAGATAGCTGTATATTGGTATCTTAATAAAGATAAATATGATCATTTTTTGCTCAACTATAAAAAGAACAAATTTCGTTTTTAATTAAATGATTGACTATAGTACAGTGTTCGATAATTGCCGGTAATTCTTTTTCTATATCAATGGGAGTTCCTCTTTTAGCAATAACTTTAATTTCTTGGAGAATTTTACCTACTAAGTCTTGGTTTTCAGCTAAATCTCCTTTACCAATCTGCTTCAGAGCCAGTTGTACAGCAGTATATCCTGATTGCATTCCTAATGCCAAGCTGCTTTTTTTACCAAGAATATGCGGATTTAAACTCTGATAAAGTTGCTCATCTTTCGCTATAGCTTTAACATGAACACCTGCATAGTGAGTAAAGGCATTTTTACCAGTGATAGGTTTATGGGGAGGAATGGAAATATGAGAATGTTCACTCACAAATTTATATAAATCATCTATAGTGTTAAGTTGCCAATTTTTTTCTTCTTCACCCATATCTATTAAATTGATCATTAGTTCGGCTAAATCAACAATTCCGGCTCTTTCTCCTAATCCCATTGTGGTGACATCAATAATGTCTGCACCTGCTCTATAAGCATCTAGAGCATTAGCTAAAGCTAAACCTTTATCATTATGACAATGCACTTCTATTTGTGGATGCAAACCACGTTTTTTTAGTTCCTCTTTGAGAGTTTTGACATAAAAATACATACTGCGCTGGGGATGAAATGGTGTGGTGTAACCTGTAGTATCTGCTATGCTAATTATATCCACGCCTGCTTCTACGGCTGCGCTGGCTGCGGCTATGACATTTTCTATAGGCGATCGCACTGTATCTTCTGGTGTATATCTAATTAATAAGTCATGCTTCTGTTCTTTGGCAAAACTAACTACTTCAATAATTTTTTCAATGGCTGCATCTAAATTAATATTGTAATCTTGTTGTAATCTTTTTTTAGAAACACTAAAAAATACACCTAAAAAATCTACCCCACAATCTAAAGCTTTTCTCACATTATCTATTTTACAAAGGGAATGAGCGCCTATTTTAGCATTCAATCCTGCTTGAGAAATTCGTGTGATAGCTAAAGCAATTTCACTGTCTACTGCGGGATTACCCGCTTCAATAATATCAACTCCTATCTGATCTAAAAACTGGGCAATTACCATTTTTTTCTCTGGAGAAAAATAAACTCCTGGAGTTTGTTCTCCTTCTCTCAAAGTAGAGTCAAGAATTTGCACCATATTTACCTTAAATTTCCGTGTATTTAATGTCAATCTCTTTAGAGAATATTCATAAGCTTGCAGTAATCTAGCATATTTTATACGCAGGTGAAAATTAATCAATAAATTTTTATGCACAAGCAATGCAAGTTTTAATAAGAAATATATTTTATCTTAACCTTGTGTTAAAGCATAAACTATTTTGATTATTTTCGGTATTTTGATCAGAATAATTGGGGGTTGCTGATAGTGTGGTGTAAACCATAAAAGTCTTTTCGTAAGGAGAAGGAAGAAGTTAAGAATCATCTAAACATTGATGTCTTAAGCACCCTGTCTATTACTATACCTCCTCCTATTCCCTGCTGTTTATCACCCACATAGCAAAATTCCCCTTAGTCAGATGACAGTGAGGGGAATAGTTTAATCAATTACAGTATTTCCCAAATTTTAGACCGCTACACCCTATTAGATATCTAGTGAAAAAGAATGTAGAGCCAAGAATCCATACATGAGGAACGACTCTACAGGGGTTCTGGAAAAGGCATATTTAATTTCTACTAAATGTCTATTGACCAATACAAAAAATGTGTTACAATAGACAGCGGCAATAGAGGTTGACTACCGATCATAGTAGGTAGGTTAGTTAGTAATATCCGTGTTGCTTTTCAGGTTCTGGTTGAACCATGGCAAAATTAGATACATCGTGTAAGTAGCGGCTGGCTTCTTCTTCTAGGCGATGAATCCAAAAAGGTTCAATCACGTTACTATGTCGAAGTGCGGCGAGATATCCATCCAAATACATCCGCATATCATCCATACGATAACCGCGATTCCATAATTCGACGAAGGCGTCAGTCAGTCTTTGGTAGTACCGGATGGTTTGTGTGTCTTGGAGCATAACTGCTGTGTTAATCTCGTTGGAATGATAATTTGTAGATGATGATTCACGCTCAATGAAGTATCACTTCCCTTTTATGTATTAACTCATAAGTTAATCTTTTCACCTTGGGTGAGACCCCCCAGCAGCTAAAAACTTAATTAGATTCTAAGTCGAAAAATGGTAAATATGGTTATTTGCTAAGGTATTTTAACGATTTTTTTGTGAAATGTCTGCTTTGAAATATTGGCAACTACAGAGCTAAATTGATCTCTAGCCAATTTTTGTGTTTTGTTGTTTGAAGATACAAATCTAGGCACTAATGCGTAAATCTGTATAATTAAGTTTGAGGGATTTTTCGCTGCAACAGGGATAGAGGACAAGCCGTCTCTACCTTTGGTAATAGTCGGGTGTGATTTTTATGCTACTCCTTTTGGTAAATGACTGTTATGTTAGTTTACCATATCTCTTAGGGAGTAGGACAAATGACCACAAATAAACTTTAATAATCGCTGACAGATGATAAGAAAGTAATTTTCTCTTTTTCCTGCCTAAATATAGATAAATAACAATTTGAGCTAATATATAAATGTAATGAAAATTTAATAAATCTACTAGCCTGGCTGCAAATACAGTAAAAAATAAATTTTTTGCAAGGTTTTATTGAGGAAAATGTAAAGGATATGTTTAATCAAGTAACAAAAACTACAAAACCTTGAGCATGAGATTGTTAATTTGAGATTCATCAACGCTAAGGGGTCTTGCAACTGTGGGTTCGGTTTGTATAGAAATTGTTGAGGGGAATCCCCATCTGAGGTCGTTGTTGGGTTGGCACTTGCAACAACTAGAATACCGAGTTCATCAAGCTGCCAGTATTTATCAAGCAAAAGAAGTTTTCCTCAGTCATCAACCAACTCTAGTCATTCTAGATGCGGATTTATCAGATGGTGATGGTGTGGAGTTTTGCCGTTGGTTACATCGTCAGCAACAGCCGTTAATTCTCATGTTATCTGCTCGCACAAACGAAGCTGATATTGTCGCCGGCTTGAAAGCGGGAGCAGATGACTATTTAAGCAAACCTTTTGGAATGCAAGAATTTCTGGCTAGGGTTGAAGCAATTATGCGCCGTAACCGGACACCGACTGCACCAGCTTATTTAGATTATGGTAGTTTGCAAATTGATTTAGTCCAGCGTCGTGTTCGTTTCCAAGGAGAATTTATTGACTTAACACCCCAGGAATTCAGTTTATTGTATGTTTTAGCACAAGCTGGAGGAGTGCCTTTGAGTAGAGCGGAATTACTGCGTCGTGCTTGGCCTGACGCTATTGATAACCCACGTACCATTGATACTCATGTTTTATCGCTGCGGAAGAAGGTGGAACTTGATCCACGTCAACCCAGCTTAATCCAAACTATCCGTAATGTTGGATACCGATTTAACATGGAAATTTTGAACGTCAACATTCCCCAAGCTCAAACTAAATTAGCCAGAGAAAGATTTACTAATCAAATCCCTGTATTAACTACTCAAAGTTCTTAAAGTAGGTAATTGTCAATTGTCAATTGTCAAATTGTCAATTGATTAAGTCCATTCTGCTAGTGCTTGAGTTTCTGCTTGCATCAAGCTGGTTGTTAACTTGTCCCAGTCTATTTCAGCGGCGGGTTGATTGACTACTAATTGACCTTGTTGAAGATGTAAGAGATGGGTACAAAACTCTTGAACTAAATCTATTTGGTGATTTACCATCAAAATCGCCGTGGATTGGGTTTGAGTTAGTTGGGTGAAGATATTGATTAAGTTAGAGCAGGTGGGGGCATCTAAGGCTGATGTAGGCTCATCTAAGAGAAGAATTTGGGGTTGGGTGACTAGGGCGCGAGCGATCGCAATTAACTGTCTTTGTCCAGCAGAAAGTTGCACCTCAGTTCGTCCTAACCATTGTTCAGGAATTTGCAGTTGTTCTTGCCAATAACTGACTTTTTCCTGAATGGTTTGCTTCGGTAAACCGCGCAGAATTAAAGGATAAGCCAAAGCTTCCTGAACTGTCATCCCCAACAACTTAGATTCTTGTTGTACAAGCATTACCTGTTGACGCAGTTGGATAACGGGAATTTGGCGATATTCCTGATTTTCGAGATAAATTTTGCCGCTAGTGGGTTCACTTAGGCGGTTAATGAGGCGTAATAAGGAAGTTTTACCAGCACCAGCTTCACCGACAATAGCCAAGCGATCGCCTGGTGATACCCGAAAGGAAATATCCTGTAAAATCGGGTATTGGTGTTGATGCTGTAACTGCCGATAAAGATTAATAGATTCTAGCCTGAGCATAGGGAAGAGGGGCAGGGAGCAGGGGAGCAGGGGAGCAGGGGAGCAGGGGGAAAATAAATACTATGTATTACCAATCACCAATCACCAATTACCAATTACCAATTACCAATCACCAATTACCCATTACCAAAGCAGTTTGAATAGTCCAAGCATCTACCAAAAGCAATAATAGAGTACAAGCTAACAGGATTAAATACATCCAAGGTTGTGATAGAGGACGAACATCTGTGGTATCAATGCCTGTTTTTGCTTGGACAATATTTACAAACTTAGCAAATCCAGACACACGCATGGGTAATAAATAAGCTTTACCATCTTGACTCAGAAAATAATATACTAAACCGCCTTGACCAGTAGTACGGGGTTTTAACTCTTTGACATCTGACCATGATAAACTCCAACCTGGACGGAAAAATCGGGGAACCCAAGCTGGGTAAGTCACTTTAATTCCTTCTTCATCTAAGATTACCCTTTCAGTCAACACCGCATACAACAACACAAAGCCGCAACCAATTCCCACCCATAATAATGAAGGGGGAGTAGGTGCGGCTGTTGCTTGTGCTAAGAAGGGTAAAGGAACAGTCAATGCTAAATATAGACTTAACAGTGTCATCCGAATGAGGGGAGACAATCGAAAAACAGAAGTTGATTGATTAATTGGGTTTGCTGTCACGGCTTGATCATGATTGACATTAAGTTTATGGTATCCCCGCTTTCCACACTTCATTCGGAAATATACAAATATTACGCCATTTGAGGACGGAATATGGCGATCGCATTGGTTTCATGTATCCTCAAATTTTCAATCACGCACTAATACTGGTGTACCTATACTCACTTGGCTATACAACATTTTGACATCAGAATTACGCATTCTCAGACAACCATGAGAAACAGCCGCGCCTACTAAATCAACATTTGGTGTACCATGAAAACCAATTTCGTTACGGCCATCTGACCAAAAACCAATCCATCTATCTCCTAAAGGACTATCCGTACCACCTTCAAAGATTGCACCTGTAATGGGATGTCGCCAGATGGGATGGTGTTCTTTGTGCATGATTTGAAAATTGCCGGTTGGTGTTTCCCAACCCTTTTTGCCTATAGCAATGGGGTAACTAGCTATCACTTCATCATATCGAGAAACATAGGCGCGGCGATCGCTTAAATCCACCACCACTTGCGTCCCATCTTGTGCAGTTACTGGCTTTCTGGAGTTATTTATAGCATCTCTAACAGTAGCCAAACTTGACTGAGGCGTTTTCCCTGGAGAATCCAAATTGATCACAGCGGATTTTTGGGGAGAGGTAGGCACAGAAGCAGCAATTGCACTATCTCCCATTTCTACTTGTGAATGTTGCCTATAGACTCCTGTGGATGCAGATTGATTTAACTGTCCTGTTGTACTCCTCGTCTGCAAATGGACAGCCAGAGATAAAATTGCTGTACCAAAACAGAGAAACATGACCATAGTCGCTACAGATTCATTTCTTGCCATTGCGATCGCCTATTATTTATCCCTGACATATCTGAGAACTGGTACTTAATAAAATTTAACCAATTACCAACTACCAATTACCAATCAAGTATTTTAGTGGACGGTTGTCAAACTGATCACTATTTTAAATTTAACAAAGACTTGATCCGTGTCATCTTTTTCCTTCTTTTCCCATACCTACACTCCGATTGCGAAACCTGTGAAAACTCCTTTTTATTTATATTTCCGTGTTCCGATTATAAATCCGTCACCTTACTGAGGAACTTTTGATTAATTATCCAGTCTAATAGAGGGGAGTGATTTAAAGCCAGTCCTATCTATGAGTCAATCCATTAGTGTATCTTGGTCAACAGTTGATGCCACCTACCCAGCAGCATCGGTGCAAGTTGACAAACTTTCAAACCACGATCTCATTTTGCGCTGTCAAGTCGGATTGCGTCCAGACCGTGCTGCCTTTGCAGAACTGTTACGCCGCTATCAAACTCAAGTTGATCGAGTGTTATATCATTTAGCGCCTGATTGGTCTGACAGAGCCGATTTAGCCCAGGAAGTTTGGATTCGTGTGTATCGGAATATCAGCCGATTACAAGAACCTGCTAAATTCCGCGGTTGGTTAAGTCGGATTGCCACAAATTTGTTCTATGATGAGTTACGCAAACGCAAACGGGTCGCCAGTCCCCTATCACTGGATGCCCCGCGGACGTTAGATGACGGTGAAATGGATTGGGAAATTGCCGGTGATACGCCAGGTCCTGAAGAGGAACTGACAACCAGAGAATTTTATGAGCAGTTGCGAGAAGCGATCGCGGATTTACCAGAGGTTTTTTCGGACTACAATAGTTCTTAGGGAAATTGAAGGGATGGCTTATGAAGAAATTGCTGAAATCACCGGAGTTTCACTAGGAACAGTGAAATCTAGAATAGCTAGAGCTAGATCGAGATTACAAACTCAGTTGCAAAGCTATCTAGATACATAATCTACATCATGTTCCCTCAATTCTATGGCAGAATTTAAGAAATATTAAGGTCTGTCAAAGAAAATATATATTTTCTGCCATTGAGAACTAAAAATGAATCAACGGGTACTATGGATATGGAGAAGCGCGATTGTTTCGAGTTATTAAGTGCCTACCTAGATGGCGAAGTAACAGCTACTGAACGCAGGCAGGTAGAAGAATGGTTATCAACAGATGCATCTATCAAATGTTTGTATAAAAGACTATTAAATCTCAGACAAGGCTTGCATAATATACCTATTCCCGCAGGTAATCAGTCAACGGAAACCACGATTGAGCAAGTCTTGACTCGTGCTAACCGCCGTTACCAGTTCAGCTTAATATTTGGTGGTGCAGCCATAGCTGCTTGTGTTTTGGGGGCAATTTCTGGTTTATTACCAGGTAACTCATCCAGAATGCTGGAAATGGCACAAACACGACCAATCACAGAATTGACACCAGAAGCTACACAGCCAGTAGCTGTAGATTTACCTTTAATGGTTGCTTTAAACAACCCAGTCATTGAAATTCCCAAAACAGCAATAGCTCCTACTCAAAAACCAGTTAATAACCTCAACTAATTAGCTGGTAAATTACAATCACTCCACCAGATATCAATTTACAGTATCGCCTCTAGCTGGTAGATATTTCGTGTTGTCATAAAATACATCTAAGTCAAGCCAAAGATGAGCCTTTTAGCTCGTAAACCTCTATGCAGTAGCGATTGTAGAGGTTTTTTGATGTCTGTTGATTTAGGTGGTAATCTTCTAAATTATTGTTGATATAAGGGAATTTTGTTTATACACATATACATAGTGGTAAATTTGTACAGTGCGTAAGTCCTAACTGCTATATAATAGAAGTCTAAATTATTTCCCAGATTTTACTCAAGATTAAAATTTAATGACTAGGTTTATACATGATAAATTCGCCAAAGACTATCTAGAAGAATTATTAAAAGATTACGGAGAAGTCAAAGCATCAGAAAAAGTTTCAGGAGAGATTAAAGAAATAGATGTTTATTTACACC
>NZ_VILD01000003.1:507532-554726 GCF_009712085.1 Anabaena sp. UHCC 0253 | reverse complement strand
GACTTGCCGAAAATCCTGCAATAATAGAACCATACCGCAATCCAGCCTCTACCGATGAAATCTGCGACTGTATTCTCAAGTTATTAGAAGTAAAGGCTTCATTGCGACGAGAAGCCAAAGCCAATAAAATCAAACTTCAGGAGTCAGAAATTCCTAAATTGTGGATTTTAACCCCCACTATATCTGAAACTCGTTTATCTAGCTTTGGAACTATCCAAAAAGAAAGTTGGTTATCGGGAGTACATTTTTTAGCAGATGCTTTACGGACAGCAATTGTGGCGATACACCAACTACCACAAACACCAGAGACTTTATGGTTGAGGCTTTTGGGTAGGGGAAGCATACAATCACAAGCAGTTATCGAGTTGCAAGCGTTACCATTAGATCACCCTTACCAAAAAGCAACTCTGGAATTAGTTTACAACTTGCGCGAAAATTTGAGAGTAAATCAAGAACTAGAAACAGATGATAGGGAGTTAATTATGCGACTAGAACCACTTTATCAAAGAAATAGAGAACAAGCTAAAGAAGAAGGAAGACAAGAGGGAGAAAAAGACTTAATACTGCGTCTACTACATCGCCGGATTGGTGAAGTTGATGCGTTATTAATCGAGCGAATTACAGGATTATCAATTGAACAGTTAGAAAATTTAGGAGAGGCATTATTAGACTTCTCTAGTGTGGCTGATTTAGAAGCTTGGCTAACCCAACACTCAATCTAATTCATTTGGAGACTGAAGAGTTGTCTCTGGATGAGGCTAAATCCATGAGTCACAGGATTCGACAAGCAGGTAAAGAAATTAGCAATCGTTCGATTGTGGCTGAGGTAAGAGACAGAGAAACTTTTCTTCAGCAAAAGAAAACCAAAAAGAACGCCAAAAAGAAGAACAGGTTGTGGTTGAAAAGGCTGGCAGTGAGCGAAGTAGTTCTAAGAATTTGTTTACCCTAATTAATGTTGAAGACTTTGGGTGAGGCTAGGGGGGGTTATATTGGGTTGCTGGATATGATTCTCAGGGAGTCGGCTATTCGGGCTTTAAAGAAGGGATTATCAAAGATTGATTTGGAAACTCTCAAGGAAGTAACGGCGGAGTATAAATAATGGAAGTTGGGGAAATTAATCCTTGGTTGTTTCAGGTAGAACCATATCCGGGAGAAAGTCTGAGTCATTTTTTGGGACGCTTTCGACGGGCAAATGATTTAACAACTACTGGTTTAGGTAAGGCTGCTGAGGTTGGGGGTGCGATCGCCAGATGGGAGAAGTTTCGTTTTAATCCCCCTCCTTCTCGGCCACAATTGGAGGCTGTGGCTAAGGTTGTGGGGGTTGATGGTTGGTGTCAAAGGTGTTTTAAAATTTTTGGGGAGATGGTTAAGTCTCAGAAGTCTATGTAAATTAAATGTTAAGTATAACTGAAATTAAATTTATAGTGTAAATCGCTTCTCTGAATGCTAAATTTTATAATAAATGAGTTTTATTGTTTCTTATGCAAATTAATTTAAGTGGACGGATTAGAAATACACACTTACCCGACTCTAAAGCTTTACTACCTCTATTTGAAGCGGTAGTCAATTCTATTCATGCCGTTGAAGATGCTAAAAGTAACAACGGTTTTGTCAAGATATTGATTCAAAGAGGTCATTTCCAAACTGGATTAATAGGTGAAGATGGACTTGCGCCAATAGAAGGTTTTATTGTAGTAGATAATGGCATAGGGTTTGACGAGAAAAACTACAACTCGTTTCTTACTTCTGATTCTAGTTGGAAGATAGCGAGAGGATCAAAAGGTATAGGTAGGTTTTTATGGTTAAAAGCTTTTAATAGTATTACCATTGTTAGCATTTATAAAGACGCAGACAAATATTGCAAACGTGAATTTAATTTCAATACAGAAAGAGGGGTTTACGAACATCTTCTTCAAGATTTGAATACATCAAATTTTGAATGCGAAACATCTATAAAATTAATGGATTTCCAAAACCCTTATAGAACAAAGTGTCCCCAGGAAGCTAGTGTTATTGCTAGAAAAATTCTTGATCACTGTATCTCATATTTTTTGCTAGGGACAGCACCTTTAATAGAAGTAATTGATGGAGGACATTCTATCAATATAAATAATTATTTTATCAATAATCTACAACCTAATTCAGAAACACATGAATTTGAATTATCCGGGCAAAAATTTTATCTCAAAAGCTTGAAATTTTATGGTAGTGAAACTTCTGAACATAAACTATGTTACTGTGCAAATCACAGAGAAGTAAAATCCGATAACCTTGATAAATATATAGTTGATTTAACTAAAAATAGAAAAATTAGAGATGAAGATAATAAACCATTTACTTATTTAGGCTATCTTTCTAGTTCATATCTTGATAATCGTGTAAATCCAGAAAGAATAAATTTTAATATACCTGAAGAACATGATGATTTTGTAATAGAAGAATTACGTGATATTTCTTTGATTGAAATAAGAAATGCTTCTGTGAGCATAATTAAGGAAGAATTATCTCCATTTTTACAAACTATTAGAGATCATAAAGAACAAGAGATTAGAAATTATATTTTTAATGACGCTCCCGAATATCGTCCTTTGTTAAAATATGCAACTGAAAGTTTAGAACAAATTCCTCCTGGACTACCAACGGCTAAACTAGATATTGAACTGCATAAACTTCAATCAAAGTTTGAGCTTGAAATAAAAGAGCAAGGAAGAGAAATACTTAGCTACAGTGTTGAGGATTTTAAAAAATATCCCGAATACTCTTATAAGTTTCATCAATTTCTTGAGCAATATAATGACCTTGGTAAATCTAAACTAGCAGACTATGTTATTCACAAGAAAATTATCTTGGACATTTTTGAAAAGAATTTAAAAAAGGATGATGATGGCAAATATAAATTAGAAAGGGATGTACATGAAATAGTTTTTCCTCTGAGAAGTACATCTGAGGATGTAGCATTTGAAAGACAAAACCTCTGGATTATTGATGAAAAATTAACTTATCATCAATATTTGGCTTCTGATCAACCTTTAGATACTATTGAAAATCTAGAAGTTGATAGTAGTGAAAGACCAGATTTACTGATTTTTAATAACCCAATTGCTTTTGTTGAGGGAGAAGATCAACCTTACTCATCAGTTGTTATCGTTGAATTTAAGCGTCCTATGCGTGGGACATATAAAGATAATGAAAACCCAATTACTCAAGTCTATGACTATATTAGAAAAATTAAATCGGGTACTTTTTCTGATAAAGAAGGCAGGTTAGTTACTCTACCAGAACACACTCCTTTTTATGCCTATATCATTTGTGATATAACTGTGAAAATTAAAGGTTTTGCTGAAGATGCTACCTATTATCCAACACCAGATTTACAAGGTTACTTTGGTTATAATCCCAGGCTTAATACTTATGTAGAAATCCTATCTTTTACTAAACTGATTAACGATGCCAAAAAGCGGAATAATGTGCTATTTAAGAAATTGAATTTATAGAAGTTACAAAATTTAGGATATTGAGAGCGTTAATGTAATAAGACCCCGTTCCCGGTCAAAGAACTGTGCGATCGCTTGAAAACTGATCCGCGCTTCATGGGGCAATCTGCAAGGTTTTACACCAGTGCCACAGCATCAGTAAACTATATTTATAAATCCTGGTTTGCCTTAATGAAGCGGTTTCAGTCCCAACTAGACGGCAAACTGCGCTGGTTAGAAATGCTCAATAGTGATACTGAATTAGTAGAAGCTAGTGGAGTCTCCTTGGATGTACTCCAGACTAAATCTGCCGAAATTTTGGCTCAATTTGCTTCCCAAAATCCTGCTGAAACTCAACCAGCGAAAGGTAAAAAGACTAAAAAAGGATTAAAGAAAAAAATAAGTCAAAGTGACAATTAATTTGGCGACGCGGACAATAACTTGGCAAGACGGACACCAATTTGTCAACGTGGTCAAATAATCTGGCAAATGACAAATGTACAAAATGGAGAATAGGAGACTCGAACCCCTGGCCTCTGCGGTGCGATCGCAGCACTCTACCAACTGAGCTAATTCCCCTTATTAATCTGACATACATATCATATCTTAACATTCAGGGACAATAGTTTCCACATCTTTTTGCGAAAAAACTTCCTGTACCCGCTGTAAATCCAAATCAATCAGATAATCAATTGTCCAGTTAGCTTGACGTTGGAGCATATGGAAGGGGTAAGTATTTGCTACTCCTACTACTTGCATTTGAGCGCGTTTGGCGGCTTGGATACCCACGGGAGTGTCCTCAATCACTAAACACTCATGAGGTTTTAGGTTTAATTCTGGATACTCCTGATTTAGCCGGTCAACAGCCAACAAATAACCTTCTGGGTTAGGTTTACTCGTGCTGATATCATTCCCCGACACAATTACGGAAAAGTATTCAGCTAATTTAGCAGATGTTAATACTATTTCTATTTCTGGGTATAAAGCATCACTGACCAATCCCAACTTGAGATGACGGGAACGAATCTGAAAAATTACATCTTCAATCCCAGAATACAAAGGCAATTTTTCTAGTTTCTCCAATTCCAGCACATAAGCTTGAGCTTTGCGAGTGAGTAACTGCATCATGTATTCTTCCGTCACGAGCCTACCACGATTTTTCAGCAGGTTCTGAACATAAGCGCGATGGCTTTGCTCTCCGCAGGTACTAATTTTACCCAAACTAGCTTGACGTTCCTGCACCCGTTGGGGTTGAAGATTTTCCTGAACGAGAATCTCATCTATTAGTTGGATATGAATTGGTCCATCCTTAATGATGACACCATTAAAATCAAATAAAACTGCCTTTAAACTCATAGTGCAAACTGGAAACAATCCTCCAGATTATTATTATTCATTTTGGTATCCAGGGAAAGATGACCACAGTGAATTACCGGAATATATTCAAGATTAACCTATTTTTGTAAATATAGGTTGACAAAATTATAATTCATGTAATATATATGTAGTATGCAATGATTGGGTTTAAAAAGTTCTTGTTAAAAAGATATATTTATTGAGTTTCTCCACTTATCAAGAGAGAGAGTTTCTCAAACCGATCATCATATTCATCTAAAATTGTTAATTAAAATTATGCCCTACGAACAATTAGGAATTACTACACCACACCCGGTTTTATCTTGGGCAAATCATTCTTTAGGCTCAGATGAAACTAAAATGGCCAAGAATGTAGCCTCATTGCCATTTGTATTTAAGCACGTGGCTTTAATGCCCGATGTTCACTTAGGAAAAGGCGCATTAGTTGGTTCAGTTATTGCAACTAAAGATGCCATTATTCCTGCGGCTGTGGGCGTGGACCTTGGTTGCTTTATCGGAGAAACTTTGATTCCTTTAGTTGATGGAAAATCCTATCCTATCAAAGGATTAGTTGACAAAAATGAAGAATTTATAGTTTATGCCTGCACCCAAACCGGAAAAATTGTAGCTGCTAAAGCTACTGCAAAATTAACGAGAACAAATGCGCCTCTTGTTAAAGTAATTTTAGATAATGGTGAAGAGATAATCTGTACTCCAGATCATCAATTTATGCTTCGAGATGGCAGTTACAAAGAAGCACAATTACTGGAAATAGGTACTTCTTTAATGCCTTTTTATTCCCAAGTTGATAAAGATGGTTATACACTCATATCTCAACCATATTCTGGAAGATGGCAAAAGGCACATTGGATGATTGCTCGTTCTGGTTTATTAGGTGAAATTAATGAATTGGATAACCGTCCAGAAAATATTGAACTGATAGATGATCTCATTCATTATAATCACAAAATTGTTGCAATAATTCCCCTAAACTACACGGAAAATGTATATTGTCTCACAGTACCGGAGTATCATAACTTTGCTCTCAAAGCAGGAGTATTTGTTCACAATTGCGGGATGAGTGCTATCAAAACACAATTTACAGGTGAACAATTAGAAGGCAAACTAAAGAAAATTCGCTTGGATATTGAAGCAGCAATTCCCACAGGATTTAATGAAAACAAGGATTTAGAAAAAGCAGTAACTAACTGGCAACGGTGGCGCGATTTTTCTAACTTGCATCGTGGTGTGCAAGATTTAGAAAGTAAAGCGATGAAACAAATGGGTTCTCTTGGTGGGGGAAATCATTTTATAGAAGTTTGTTTAGACACAGAAAATCAAGTTTGGTTAATGCTGCATTCTGGTTCTCGCAATATTGGTAATAAATTAGCACAATGCCATATTAATACTGCTAAAGAATTAGCGAAAATGGCAAATAATAAATTACCAGATCCCGATTTAGCTCACTTTGTATTAGGAACACCAGAATTTAAAGCCTATTGGCAAGATTTACAATGGGCGCAAAATTACGCACTTTCTAACCGTGATGTGATGATGTCCCGATTTAAGAAAATCGTTGAAAAACATATTAATGGAGGAAAAGTTACCAAACCTTTATTAGAGGTAAATTGTCATCACAATTACGCCGAAAAAGAAGTACATTTTGGCGAAGATGTGTATGTAACTCGTAAAGGTGCAGTTCGCGCTCAAACAGAAGATTATGGGATTATTCCTGGTTCAATGGGAGCAAAATCTTTCATTGTCAAAGGTAAAGGTAATGCTCATAGTTTTTGCAGTTGCAGTCATGGTGCAGGGAGATTAATGTCAAGAAGTAAGGCTAAAAATGTCTATACTCTTGATGATTTAATTGCCCAAACTGAAGGTGTAGAATGTCGTAAAGATACGGGAGTGTTAGATGAAATTCCTGCTGCTTATAAACCTATTGAGCAAGTAATGGCAAATCAAGCCGATTTGGTGGAAATAGTCGCAACACTTAAACAAGTTCTGTGTGTAAAAGGCTAAGGTAGGGTGGGCAATGCCCACCTGATTTGACAATTTTTTTGAGTCCTTATACCAAATAGAATAAGATTTCAAGAATAATTAACCGCAGATGAACGCAGATGAACGCAGATAAATACGGGTGTTTGTTATTTTGTGCCGCCTCATATAACGTTGATATTTCGTTTATTCTTTGTCTGGCCTAACACTTAAGTATCTATCTTTGCGAATAGTATTGATCACAGTTTGGATGTAATTTTCTGCTGCACCCAAGGTTTTTAGTAAATGATTTCCTAACTCTAATGCGGCTTCAAATTCAGGTTGTACGACTTCTTTCGCACCCATTTGAGTCAAGATGTCAATTTCTTTGTTACTGTGTGAACGAGCAATTACATCTAAATTAGGGGCAATAGTCAAAGCATTTTTCAAAAGTAAGCGGGTACTGGCAGGATCTGGAAGAGCGATCGCTAAAGCTTTGGCAGTTTCTAAATGTGCTTTTTCTAATACTAATTCCGAATCTGCATCACCGAAAATGTAAGGAATTTGGCGCATTCTTAATCTTTGTACAGATGCTTCGCTATTTTCAATTACTAAAACTGGATATCCTTCTGTTTGTAAGATGTTGACAATTACTTGCCCAACTCTACCATAACCTGCTACCACTACATGACCAGTAATTATTTCTGGCATAGATATTGTTTTTGGTGCAGAAAAGCGTTGTAAGAACTTTGTGAGGAAGGGGTTTTGATTCAGATAATCGGCAATTAAAGGTGCAATTTTGATTGAGAAAGGTGTAAGAATTAGTGTAATTGCTGTTGTTCCTAATAATAAAGAATAGGTTTGTGGAGATAGCAATTCTAATTTTAAACCAGCCAAGGCTAATACAAAAGAAAATTCACCAATTTGGTTAATTCCTAAACTGACTATAATAGCATTTTTGAGAGAATAGCCAAACTTTAAAACAATGCCTAAAATTATTGCGGCTTTACCCAGCAATACCAAAGTTACAAGTCCTAATATTAGTCCAAAATTGTTGATCAGAATAGCTGGATCAATCAGCATTCCAATGGATGCAAAAAACAGACTAGCAAATGTATCTCGCAACGGTAAAATTTTTGCTAATGCCTGATCAGCATAATCAATTTCCGATATCATTAAACCAGCAACAAACGCTCCCATAGCAATGGAAAGACCTAAATATGCAGTTATTAAAGCAACTCCTAAACATAAAGCAATGACAACTAACAGAAATAATTCATTACTTTCTGTGGCAGCAATATTACTTAAAATACGGGGAACTATCCACACACTTAATATAATTGCTGTTATTGCAAACAGGGCAATTTTGAGGAGAGCAAATCCCAGTGCTACAGCAATATTTTCGGGTTGTTGCAAAGCAGGAAGTATTGCTAACATTACACCCAAAGCTAAATCTTGGGTAATTAAAATTGCCAGCATAATTTGTCCATGCACGGTATTAGTTTCACCCTTTTCTGTGAGTGTTTTTAATACTATTGCTGTGGAAGAAAGAGATAAAACTGCACCTAAGAAAATGCCTTTTGTAATTCCAGAAGCCCAACCTGTGGAGACAGTTACTATTGCAACTAGAGCAATTGTTAAACCAATTTGTAGTAAACTGCCTTTGATGGCAATATCTTTAACTCGTTTTAATTCTGCTAAAGAAAATTCTACCCCCAGGGCAAACAGTAGAAAAGCGACACCAATTTCTGCTAAAGATTTAATATCAGCAACGTTGCTTAATAACTTTAAACCAAAGGGTCCAATAGCAAAACCACTCACTAAATAACCAAGTATCACAGGTTGATGTAACCGATGGGACAAAAATCCTCCTAGTGCTGTAGCGACTAAGACGATTGTTAAATCCAGAATTAGACTATGTTCTGTTTCCATATTCTGTGTTTTATTTTGTTATCAACTTATGTCAATCACTTTTCAGAGTAACTTGAGTTGGTAACAGTCAACATCTACACCTCGATAGCTAAGTTGAAAAAGTAGGTAAGGGAAAAGGAATAGGTTAGACAGTTTATTTTGAAGGCAAATCTGCTACTTTACCAGCACTAACCATTGCTCTGTACAGTAAAGCACATACATCTGCTCTGGTGGCAACTTTTTTAGTATTTAGCAGTTTTTTATTGGGATGATTAATAATTACACCATTTTCTGTGAGTGCAGCAATGAAATTACGATGTTCGCTTCTAATACTTGAAGCATCGCTATAAACTGAAAGAACATTTGTTGCTGAACCCGTAAATTTATAATTCAATCCTTTAGCTAAAGTGATCAAAATATCTAACCGTTTCAGCTTTTGTGTGGGGTTAAATTTTTTACTATCAAGAATGGTAAAAAAGCCCATTTCATAAGTTTCACGAATAGCATCATAAGCCCAATATTGACGAGGAACATCTTTAAAAGTAACTGCTTTGCGGACTTTACTTTTGATAAAGACTTTTTGCAATAAGGCTGCTAATTCGGCGCGAGTTACTGGTGCATTCGGACGAAATGTACCATTAGGAAATCCGCCAATTACTTCCATTGCTGCTAATTCGGCAATATATTCTTTAGCCCAATAGTTGTTAGGAATATCAGAAAATGATACTTGGATACCTTTGGCTACGCCTATTTGGCGGTATTGACTTAATAACTGGCCGAGTGCAAAACTAGAATTTTGGTTAATTTGAGTTAACGGTACTAAACTACCAGGAGTAACTGTTAAGGCTTTTGCTAAGTTAGAATTAAAAGCATTGATGGATTTACCAACTAAAGCAAAATCACCCTCTGTAAAGGAGATAGGATAAGCACCAGTTGTGGCAACTTGAGAAAATCCGGCGGCTTTATATTGGATAATATTAATATTTTCGGAACTATTGAGGAAAGTAACTTTTTGATTATTTACTTCTGTGAAATAGTCGTAAGTGGTAGTATTATTATCAACAACACTATCATTATTCATATCAACACCATAAAGGGTGCGAACTACTTGATATTCACTAGGATTAGCTGATAAAATCAAATTGACGGCAGTATTTCCCGTTAAACAAGCAAATTCACTGTAGCCAATAAAGCGATCACTAGTATCATATAATCGCACAACGATGCGATCGCCTAATTTAAATCCTTTCGTAAATTTAGCTTTTTGCTTAATCTTATATTTATAATCACCTAAAAATCTTTCTTGATGATACTTTTCGCCATATTTACTCTTAATAGAAACACGGGCAATTACTTCGGAAATTGTACCACCAGGTTGCCATATAGCAAGCGTAAATTCTGATTTTTTTTCTGGGGAAAAATCCCTAATAATGGGAATATCAACTGGTTGTCTGTCAAATTGATTTGCTAAAAGTTGCGTTTGTGGGGAATTACTAAGTTTTGATTCTGCTAATACCGAAGATATTGGCGATAATGCGACAACAGAGACGGCTGCAACAAATAGTTTACTCCAATAAGTTAAGTTAATAGGATTCATTGTATTTTACTCTCGCCAGTGTACTAATCTTCCCTAGATCAGAAATTTTCGATGCTAGTGAAGCTTACTGATAACACAGAGCATTTTATATTAATTTTGACAAAGAGGCAAAAGGCAAGAGGTAAGATAAATTTCTTACCTATTACCTATGACTCTAAACTAAATTACTTTTTACCACCCGGAGTTCTTCCTCCTTCATCATTGCTACCACCACGAGGACTAGATTTACCAGGATCGCAACCTTCCGCACCATTACCGATACCTTGGTTACAGTTAGTGCGATTAGGTTTTACTTTTCCTTTATCATCATCGTCGTTGTCGCTGCGGTTAGGTTTTACTTTTCCTTTATCATCATCGTCATCATCGTCGTCATCATTATCCATTTCTGTTGTTTGTGAGGAAGAGTTAACTGTGTATTGTGAACCAATATCAACTGCTTCACCTTTGCTTACTAAAGCTCTGTATAGTAAAGCACAAACCTCTGATCTGGTAGCTACTTTGTTAGCATCGAGTAAATTTGTATTGGGATAGTTGACAAGTACGCCATTTTGTGCTAAAGAAGCGATGAGGCTACGAGATTCACTACTAATGCTGGAGATGTCGCTGTAGGCTGATAAAATGCTTGTATTGGAATTGGTGGTTTTATAGTTTAATGCCTTTGCTAAGGCGACTAAAACCTCTAAGCGGGTGAGATTTTGTGTAGGATTGAAGTTGTTACCAGCCGTATTAAAAAAGCCCATTTGATAAGCTTCACGGATAGAGTTATAAGCCCAATAGTTGCGGGAAACATCTCTAAAACTTGTAGCTTGACGAACTTTATTGTTACTAAAAACTTTTTGGAGGAGAGTAGCAAATTCAGCACGGGTAACGGGTGCGTCAGGACGGAAAGAACCGTCGGGGAAACCTTGAGCAATTTCCATTGCTGCTAGTTCGGAAACGAAGTCGTTAGCCCAGTAGTTTGTAGAGATATCCGAAAATGCTGTGAGAATGCTTTTGGCTACACCTATTTGACGATAGGATGTTAATAATTGTTGCAGATTAAAACTGGAATTGTTAGTAATTTGTGTTAACTGTACTAAACTACCAGGTATAGCTGTGAGGGCTGGTGCTAAGTCCGAACTAAAGACACTTAGAGACTTACTGAGTAAGGAATGCTCACCCTGTTTGAATGATGTCGGATAAATGCTAGTTTTAGCAACATTAGTAAAGTTTGTGGCTTGAAACTTAGTGGTGTTAATATTTTGAGAACTGTTGAGGAAAATAACTTTTTGCTCTTTGACTTGGGTGAAGTAGTTGTAGCTGGTAGTGTTGCTATCAACAATGTTATCTTCGTTAGCATCTACACCATAAACAGTCCGAACTATTTTAGTTTGTGTAGGTTGGGGTGATAGAACTAGGTTAACAGTTTGGTGTCCTGGTAGACATTCAAATTCACTATAACCAATGAAGGTATTTTGGGTATCGTACAATCTTACAACTATGCGATCGCCTTTCTTGAAACCTTTCGCAAATTTGGCTTTTTGCTTAATTTGATATTTGTAATCACCTAAAAATCTTTCTTTATGGTATTTCTTCCCATGTTTACCTTTGAGAGAAACCCGCGCAATTACTTCCGATAGTGTACCACCTGGTTGCAAAACCACTAAAGTAAATTCTGATTTTTTCCCTTTCAGATAATTACTTTTCGACGTATTTATGATCTTACGTTCTCTAACAGTATTTCTTTGATGGGTAGTACGTCCTGTTTTTTTATCATCATCGTCGTCATCGTCATCATCGTCGTCATCATCGTCATCGTCATCATTATCAGCCAAAAGTTGCCTTGTAGATGAATCCTTTAATTGAGATTCAGCACTATTGGATAAACTTGTAGCTGCTAATGTGGCGGATACTGGCGAAAACAAGACTACAAAAACCGCAATCACAACAAGCTTCGGCCAATAACTCAAGTTCATAGAATTCATATTCATTTTATCTCACACCTGATGTCCAGTATTTCTAGATTCTTTTCTAGATCAAAAAGTTCCTGAATACAGGCAATATTTAATGCTAGTAAAAATAATGATAAAAAACTGTATTATACCTGACCTTGGATCTTATAGATATTTAGAAATGGAAAAATTGAGATTTTTCGATTTAAGAATTCTTAAAACTCTGATCTTTACGCTTTTGCGTGAGATTAATTCATACTTCAATTATCCAACGCCGAAATAAACCACAAATACCAAATATCACAAAACCCTGACATTTTGATCTGTCTTGCAGTACCACTTAATTTGTGAATGATTTAATATTGTTATATAAGTAAATAATATTTTAGGAAACTTAACAAATGACAGTTACCACCCCAGATTTGCAGACATTAGAAAAACAGGTTTGGACTTGGCGAGATTACAAAATTCAATATACAGTTATGGGTACAGGTCAGCCTTTGGTGCTAATTCACGGCTTTGGTGCTTCCATTGGTCATTGGCGCAAAAACATCCCAGTTTTGGCTAATGCTGGTTATCAAGTCTTTGCTTTAGATTTGTTGGGATTTGGCGGTTCTGATAAAGCAACCATAGATTATAGCATGGAAATATGGGCAGAACTATTAAAAGATTTTTGGAACGCACATATTCAAAAACCAGCCATATTTATTGGTAATTCTATTGGCGCACTTTTAAGTTTAATCATTTTAACAGAATACCCAGAAATTGCGGCGGGAGGAGTATTAATTAACTCTGCTGGTGGTTTGAGTCACCGCCCCCATGAATTGAATCCTGTGCTGCGAGTTGTAATGGCAAGTTTTAATAAATTGGTATCTAATCCCATTACAGGGAAATTCGTTTTTAACCGCATTCGCCAAAAATCGCAAATTCGCCGGACATTATATCAAGTATACCGCGATCGCAATGCAGTAACAGATGAACTCGTTGATTTACTTTATAACCCATCTTGTGATCCAGGAGCGCAAGAAGTTTTTGCTTCTATTCTGACTGCACCTCCAGGACCTAGTCCAGAGGAATTATTACCTAAGTTAGAATTCCCATTATTAGTAATTTGGGGTGCAGAAGATCCTTGGACACCAATCACGGGAGCGAATATCTATGAAGCAGCGCGAGAAAATGGCCAAAGTATTAAAATTGTCCCTATTCCCGGTGCTGGCCATTGTCCCCATGATGAAGTTCCAGATATTGTGAATAGTGAAATTATTGATTGGTTAGGACAGGTAATTGATAATTAGTGAGTCCTTAAAAAGTAGAAGTTCAATAATTAGGCTATAAATCTCATGTAACCCTAGCAAATAGTGGAATAAAACCTTGGATATCATGGATATAAGTCTATTTATTGAATTTTAATATCAATATAGCCAATCATAATTTCAGTTGGTTTTAAAGGATAAAAATACAATCTCCATGCACCTGGAGTCATGCGAATATGCAAACTAAATAATCTTTTTTTTCCGTCAGGACATTGAAAAGTTAACTCTTTTTCAAATTTTTGTAATCTGGATTCACTTTCGGGAGTTGCTTTACTAGGTAAACTATTGAGATCAAAATTACCTGATGTCCAATTTTTAGAAGCATTTTCAACTTCTGTTAATTTTTTAATAATTGCTTGAAATATAGGATGACTGTTTTTAATATTTTGTAATTGTTTTTCTACAGAATCACAAAATTCTAAATGAGGAAATATCTTTTTTCTTTTATTCCATAAATCTAAGCCACTATCAATATTATCTTGAAGACGATTCTTAATCCATTTTTGATGTTCAATAACATGATTTATACTGCTTGCGTGTCTAACTTCTATATTTTCTTCTAGTAATTCTCCATCTTCATTAGTTGTAACTTCTAGGAGAGAGATCACACTATTTTCCCATAATTCTGATGTTTTTAAACTAACAGATAATGCTTTTAATCTATAAGCATAGACAAGTCCTTTCGGTTCGTTATTACAATATGTGCAAGCATATAATAATTCAGTTTCTTGATCTTGATCAAAAATTTCATCAACCTCAAAAAATTGCATACTTAAAATAAAATCTTGTTCAACTTGATCAACACTTGGATCATTGAGCCATTTTCCTATAGGATAATCAGATGCAAGATTAATATTATAAAACTTATCATTACTGAGTAATTGTTGTTGTAAACCTTGTTCTAATGCTTCTCTTAAAGTTTGAATAAAGTTAGACATTAATTCTCTAGCTTTATATTCGTCATTTTCTAAATTCAAAAGACATAATTCATTAAATACCAGTTGAATATCCATTATTTAATCTCCCACTGGTGCTAATAATGCTCTTGAACTTTTATTCCATTCATCAAAGAAATTTTTAGGAATTGTATTAATACGTCCTTTTTTGTCTAATTTAGGAGAAATAATTTTAATTTCATTCATTTGACTTTGTATTTCAAAAAAGTGTAATTGTACATCTTCTGGCTTAATTTTACCATCATGAACAGCAATTCTTATACCATTTAAAATATGATCACTGTGACTTTCAATAATAACTTGAATACCATGATTTGCAGCTAAAGCTAATAATTGACCTAGTTGTGATTGTCCTTGAGGGTGAAGATGAGATTCAGGATTTTCAATAATTATCATTGTTCCTGGTTTAGAGGAAAGAACTGCTGTTAGAATGGGTAAAGAATAAGTGACACCAAAACCTACATTAAAAGGAGAATATTCTTTACTAACTCCAAAAGAATATTTTATTGTCATTGCATTGGCAACTTGTCTTATGTTAATATTAATATTAGGACTAATTTCTCCCATCCAAGCATCAACTTGATCTTTCAAACTTTGAGATTTACTGCGAGGATGACTTAATTCACTAAGGGGAATATCTTGATTACCAAATTCATATAAAAAATGTGCGGTATATTCTCCTTTTTTACCTAATTGTCTATGTTTAACCACATCATTTTCAGATAAAGGATAAGATTCCTCTGGTGTAATTCTTTCTGCACCTAAATAGTGAAAATTATCATTAAATAAATTAAATTGATTAATTTGAGCATCATTAATTATTAATGCAATTGGTAGCACATTACTACTAGGAGAATCATAATCAAAATTCCAGATTGTGTGCTGATCATTTTCCCAAGTAATTCCAAAGCTAATTAATTCTTCTTCCGCATTTTCATATAGAGCATCTTCAGCAGTACCTATATAAGCTATTTCACTATCAAGTTTTAGCCCATTACTCGGTAAATAGTCTGTTATATAAGCATAGCGCAATAAAATTAATGATTGAATTATAGAAGATTTACCTGTACTATTTAAACCAGAAATTAAGGTAAGAGGTTTAAAATCAAAATTTTCATCTGCAAATGCTTTGAAGTTCTTTAAATGTAATTTTTTAATCATGATAATATACTTTGAATAATTCCTTGAATATGTTTAAATCGTTCTTTGACGCTGTTAGCATCTCCAGCACTTTTATATAAGATACTATCAAACTTACCATCTTCTTGCTCTTTTAATAAAACTTGATGTAAATCTTCTTTTCTTTGTTTAATAATATTGATTTCCTGATCATCTAATTTAGCAAGATTGATTGACCATGCTTCCAATAATGCTTTATTAATAGGATATCTTTTTTGTTGCTTTATGGTAGATAGTTTTGGTTTTCTAAATGCTTGTCTATCAAATAAATCATAAGCAAGATTCATAATCAACAAAAATTCTTGTTTAATGTTCTCTATTTCAGAATCATCCATTTGATTCATCTCGGTCATTTTTTTATCTAAAAAATAATCATAATCTTTGAAATTTAGGTTATCTATATTACTTGTCATTAAAGATAAAACTTTTAAAATACATTCTTGATCAATCATTCTTTTATCTTTAATTCCGTTATCTGTTGTTTTTTTAAATTCTGGAGATTCAGAAAGTTCTTTTAATAAATTTGTGATTTTATTTGGAGAGTTTTTAGCATAGCGCATTTCTTGAGCAGAAAGTGCAGTTCCTCCTTGATTAATACGTTTAAATATATTAAAAGTAATTTCGGATGATGTTCCTCTTAAAATTAAATATACTGTTAATTTTGTTTCTTTAATTCTTCTTTTCCAACGAGGTGTAAGTTCCTGATATTTTTTACCATGTAAATCAGTGAAAAAATCTAATCCATTCAGATTAAAACTTTGATCAGTGACAAATTCCTTAAATGTTGTTATTCTTTGGATTCCATCTATGACTAGCCATTGATCATCATTAGTTGCATCAATATAAAAAGCAGGTAAAGGAATTTGCAATAAAAGAGATTCAATTAACCGACTTTTTGCAGTTCTAGTCCAAATACCTTCTTTTCGTTGAAATTCAGGTGCGATCATTCGATGATTATTTAATCTGTCCAGAATTTGCTGTACGGTCATGATATTAGTTCCCATACTAATGCAAGTCGGATCAAATCCTTGAGAAAGTGTTGGTTCTTCATCCGGTTCTTCTTCCGCTTCAATATCTATATCTTCTTCATATTCTGAGTTAATGTGGTTCTGTTCTAAATTCTTTGCTTCTGTCATACTAAATACTTTGAATTACAAGTAACTTACTTTAAATATAAAAAATCATATCGCAAGTGGAAAAACTAAAATAAAAGCCTTATTCAGTAAGACTTTAAATCTGAGTATATTTTCAAAATTTAAGTCATGTTCCTATAGATACTGAAGAACCGAAAACATGAGGTTATGTCCTGGGTAGGAAATTAAGATAACTGATACTCTACTATAACCTGAGCAAAGATAGTATTATTAAGGATTGTTTCACCGTGCAACCTTTCCTTAGCCTGTCAATATGTCAGAAAATCTCGCTGCTTCTTTAAACGATGTGCTTCCATCCGCTCACAATAGCCAAAATACTATCCGCATTCGGGGCGCTAGGCAGCATAATCTGAAAAATATTGATTTGGAATTGCCCCGCGATCGCCTGATTGTCTTTACTGGCGTTTCTGGTTCGGGTAAATCGTCCTTGGCGTTCGATACCATTTTCGCTGAAGGTCAACGTCGTTATGTGGAATCCCTCAGCGCCTACGCTCGACAATTTTTGGGACAGTTGGATAAACCTGATGTCGAAGCAATCGAAGGTTTAAGTCCGGCAATTTCCATTGACCAAAAATCAACTTCCCATAATCCCCGTTCAACTGTGGGAACGGTGACGGAAATTTATGATTATTTGCGATTGTTATATGGTCGGGCTGGTGAACCCCATTGTCCGCACTGCGATCGCTCTATTGCCCCTCAGACCATTGACCAGATGTGCGATCGCATCATGGAACTTCCTGACCGTACCCGCTTCCAAATTTTAGCCCCTGTAGTCCGGGGTAAAAAGGGAACTCACCGCAAATTAATTTCTGGTTTAGCCGCGCAAGGATTTGTTCGCGTGAGGGTAAATGGAGAGGTCCGCGAGCTATCAGATTCCATCGAGTTAGACAAAAATAATACACATACTATAGAACTGGTTATTGACAGATTAGTTAAAAAAGATGGAATGCAAGAGCGTTTGGTAGATTCTCTAGCAACTTGTCTTAAGCAATCTCACGGTATTGCCATAATTGAGGTATTAAATGAGACATCTACCAAAATAGCGCTGGAGCGCTCTGATAGTAAGTATATAACAACTGAGGCAGAAAATCAAGGTATTTCTGAACAAGAATTACCGATAGAAATGGTATTTTCTGAAAACTTTGCTTGTCCGGAACATGGTGCGGTAATGGAAGAATTATCCCCCCGGTTGTTTTCTTTCAATTCCCCTTATGGTGCTTGTCCCAATTGTCACGGGATTGGGACTTTGAGAAGATTTTCCCCAGAGTTGGTTGTACCTAATGCAGATTCGCCCATGTATGCAGCGATCGCTCCTTGGTCAGAAAAGGAAAACTCCTATTATTTGGAGTTGCTGTATGCTGTCGGTTTGAATTATGGCTTTGAGTTACAAACTCAATGGGGTAAGTTGACACCGGAACAGCAAAAAGTTGTTTTGTATGGAGAAGAAAACAAAAAAACCACAGAAGAGAAAAAGCAGACATTTAAAGGTGTAATTCCCATTTTACAAAGACAGTATGAAGGGGGAACAGAGTTAGTTAAACAGAAATTGGAAGAATATTTAATTGACCAACCTTGTGAAGTTTGTGGAGGGAAAAGATTAAAACCAGAAGCCTTAGCAGTAAAGTTAGGACAATATGGAATTTTAGATTTTACCAGCGTTTCCATTCGAGAATGTCGGGAAAGAGTAGAAAAATTAAAATTGAGCGATCGCCAAACTCAAATAGCTGATTTAGTTCTCAGAGAAGTAAAAGCCAGATTGCAATTTTTATTAGATGTTGGCTTAGATTACCTCACCTTAGATCGTCCCGCCATGACATTATCAGGTGGAGAAGCCCAACGGATTCGATTAGCGACACAAATCGGTTCGGGACTAACAGGAGTTCTTTACGTTTTAGACGAACCAAGTATCGGTTTACATCAAAGAGATAACGGCAGATTACTCAAAACATTAACCAAATTACGCGACTTAGGAAATACCTTAATAGTCGTCGAACATGACGAAGAAACTATCCGCGCAGCTAACTATATAGTTGATATTGGACCTGGTGCAGGAATTCATGGCGGAAATATTATTTCCGAAGGCAGTTTCGAGAATTTACTCAATGCTGAAGATTCTTTAACTGGTGCTTATTTATCAGGCAGAAGAGTCATCAATACTCCAGCCAAAAGAAGAGAAGGAAACGGACGGGCTTTAACTATTAGAAATGCCCATCGTAACAACTTACAAAATATAGATGTAGAAATTCCCTTGGGGAAACTTGTTTCCGTCACAGGTGTTTCCGGTTCAGGAAAATCTACCTTAATTAATGAATTACTTTATCCAGCTTTACAACATCATCTCCTCAAAAAAGCTCCCGCACCCAAAGATATAGATGAAATCAAAGGTTTAAACTGCGTTGATAAAGCCATTGTCATTGACCAATCACCTATTGGTAGAACTCCCCGTTCTAACCCTGCAACCTACACCGGAGTTTTCGATATTATTCGTGATGTCTTTTCCCAAACTGTAGAAGCTAAAACTAGAGGTTATAAACCCGGACAATTTTCTTTTAATGTCAAAGGTGGACGTTGCGAAGCTTGTAGTGGACAAGGTGTAAATGTCATTGAAATGAACTTTCTCCCTGACGTTTATGTGCAGTGTGAAATTTGCAAAGGTGCGAGATATAACCGGGAAACTCTCCAAGTTAAATATAAGGATAAATCAATTTCTGATGTTTTGAATATGACGGTTGAGGAAGCCTTAGATTTTTGTCAAAACATTCCCAAAGCAGTAACTAGATTACAAACTTTAGTTGATGTTGGTTTAGGTTATGTACAGTTAGGACAACCAGCCACAACTTTATCTGGTGGGGAAGCCCAACGGGTGAAATTAGCCACAGAATTATCTCGACGCGCGACAGGAAAAACACTTTATTTAATAGATGAACCAACTACAGGTTTATCTTTTTATGATGTCCACAAATTGCTAGATGTTTTACAAAGATTGGTGGATAAAGGAAATTCAATTTTAGTCATTGAACATAATTTAGATGTAATTCGTTGTTCTGATTGGGTGATAGATTTGGGACCAGAAGGAGGAGATAAAGGTGGAGAAATAATCGCAGTCGGAACACCGGAAGATGTGGCGAAAAATCCCCGTTCTTATACTGGACAATATTTACGGCAGGTGTTGGAACAATATCCGGCAGTTGTCTGAATTAGGATTTACAGGATTCACCTACCTAAAAACTCTTCTTCTTTTGTGTATTTTGCGGTTTGTTATAAAATCTGAATTTCTCACGCAAAGGCGCAAAGGCGCAAAGGAAGAAAAATTTTAGATTATAATGTAAATGTTGATGTATGAGAGGTTGTGTATAAACAGGAGTCATAAAAGACGATGGAAGAATTATTAACTTTAAAGGAATTATTACATGATGGTAAAATTCCTGAAGCTTTGGAATTGGTGGAAGAGTTGGAGGAAATGAGTAAGTCGGATAAATTAAATAAGATTTTTAGTTATGGGATTATTGTTTTATTGCATTTAATTAAACAAAAGGCGGAAAAACGCTCTACTAGGTTTTGGGAAACTTCTATTTTTAATTCGGTTAAACAAATTCAACGTACTAATCAACGCCCCAAGGGTAAGGGTAATTATTTAACGGAAGATGAGTTATTGGAAGCTTTGCAAGATGCTTATGATTCAGCTTTAAGAAAATCTGCTTTAGAGGCTTTTGAAGGTAGGTATGCAGCAGATGAGTTGGGGGAATTGGTAAATCGGGATGAAGTAATTCAGGAAGCAATGGATTTAATTTTCTGATAGTGTAGCGCAAGCCATATCAGGATGTACAGGATTTAAGGATGTACAGGATGAAAACAGAAATTTACCAATCACCAATTACCAATTACCAACCCTTCGGCTACGCTCAGGGCAAGTCACCAATCACCAATCACCAACCTTAACTAGATAACTAGCAACTTGGGTTATTTATTACAGAGAACCTGTCGCATTTTTGAAAGGTTTGCTGGTAACTCCAAGTTCATTGCTTGTTGAATAAAAATAGAAGGGATAGGAATATTTGGTGTTGCTTGAACTGTATAGGCTAAAAGAGTTCCGTTACCCATATCTTTCAATTCTAAACTGGCTTGAAAATCTTCAAATGTACCTTTCTCCATGCGGAAGTGAACTTGTTGTCCTAAAACTTCCACCACATTAAGATAAATTTCTACTTGGGCTGTGAAAAATAAAAAAGCTTTTTGTGCAGCTTGATACAGACGTTTGACATCACCTTTAGATATAACTTCGCTTTTGGTAATATCAGGAAAATATTGTACCCAGCGGGGATAATCTGTAATTTGCTGCCAGACATGGGATCTAATCAGGGGGACATACATCCAGGCAGTGACACCACCTCCCCAATTGGTATGAGATCGGGTTTGCAGCAATACTTCCCCTTGAATCAACAATTTTTGCTTATCTTGACTCCAAAGCATATCTGATACCGCTAGGGTGGTGTTAGCCATACTCTTATGATTTGCGTTTGCCATATAAAATACAGATATAGTGATTTTCGTTACTTTTTTAACCGATTGATCAGATGATCTAACTGAGTTTAACTCACTCAATTTCAATTACGGTTTAATTTATAGATTTTTCGTAGATAATTAGTCTAAAGTTCATATTCCTGACTGGGCGCAAGTCATATTCCTGACTGGGCGCAAGTTATATTCTTGACTGGGCGCAAGTTATATTCCTGACTGGGCGCAGGCCCTGCGCCCCTACTAGTCCTAACAAAAAGACTGTGACAATAACCCCACTCCTAAACTACTTCCTACAAGCGAGGAGGGGGCTATGATCTACCTGATATGATTAGATCAAGTGTAAATTAAAGTTGAGAGGAAAATTCAGTGAATCAATCTTCTTTAAATCGCAAATTAACCCAGACTTTTGGTGTTTTGCTGGGTATGGGTATATCCCTGTTTGTACTCAGAGGGTTTGGTATTATAACTTTTCTACCTGGTGGTATCATTGCTCTTTTACTATTGGGGGCGATCGCTCTGGCAATTTTCAGTTATGCTCAAAAAAGATGGTGGCGTTTTTAATTTCTTTCTCTAGCCTGCTCATTTGCCAGAGGAAAAAAATATGCAAAAGTATATATGCAGCGTTTGCGGTTATATTTATGATCCAGAAATAGGTGATCCAGATAGTGATATACTTCCAGGAACAGCCTTTGAAGATATACCAGATGATTGGGTTTGTCCAGTTTGTGGTGCAGAAAAAGCTGACTTTGAATTATATGAAGTGTAAATAAATAGTTAATCTAGTCAATAGATGCTATTAATAAATTTTTGAAGTTGTTACCCTTGCAAATTGTAGTTATTGGTGGTGGGGCGGCGGGATTTTTTGGTGCGATCGCTTGTGCTGAAGCTAATCCCCAAGCCCAAGTTACTTTAATCGAAGCCAGTCGTCAACCCTTGGCGAAAGTTCTCATTTCCGGTGGGGGACGTTGTAACGTTACTCACGCTTGTTTTGAACCCAAGAGTTTAGTCCAGAATTACCCCAGGGGTGGTAAAGCCTTGTTGGGTGCATTCACCCGTTTTCAACCTCTAGATACCATTGCTTGGTTTGCGGCGCATGGGGTAAACTTAAAAACAGAAGCTGATGGACGAATGTTCCCCATTACAGATCGTTCGGAAACCATTGCAGAATGTTTAATTAAAGCTGCTTTCACGTCCAAAATAGAACTCCAGATTGGTACACCTGTCACGGCTGTAACTCGACAAAATGAGGGTTTTGAAATTCTCCTCAAATCGGGAGAAATCAAAAAATGCGACCGTTTACTTTTGGCTACAGGTAGCAGTTTAGCAGGTTATAAAATCGCTAGAGAATTAGGTCATCACATCCAACCCCCAGTTCCCTCTCTCTTCACCTTTAATATTACGGATAGCCAACTCCGGGAACTAGCAGGAATTAGTGTTAATTCAGTAAATATACGGTTGTCAGGTACAGGTAAAACCCCATTACAACAAACTGGACCCTTGTTAATTACCCATTGGGGTATAAGTGGTCCAGCAGTTCTCAAACTTTCCGCTTGGGGTGCAAGAATACTTCATGAAAATCGCTATCAAGGCAAATTAATTATCAATTGGTTGCCAAACTTACAACAAGAAGAAGTTAGAAAAAGGCTGTTAGTGGTAAAAGAAGAATGGGGCAAAAAAGCGATCGCTTTACATCGAGGAGTAGATTTACCTCATCGTCTGTGGCAATACATTATCACTCGTAGCCATATTACTACAGAAGACCGTTGGGCAACCATATCCAATAAAACTTTAAATCAGCTAGTCCAAGAAATTACTCAGGGAGAATACTTAATTACAGGTAAAGGCGCATTTAAAGAAGAATTTGTCACCTGTGGTGGTGTCAACCTCAAAGAAGTTAACTTTAAAACCATGGAAAGTAAAATAGTTCCCGGCTTACATTTTGCTGGTGAAATCTTAGATATTGATGGTGTCACCGGGGGGTTTAATTTCCAAAGTGCTTGGACAACAGCCTCTTTAGCTGGACAGGCAATGGTAATTCAAGACTAACAATAGCACATTGGCACTCTCTGTCAAGCTCCGATACTCAACCTCAAAGGTTCTTATTCTACAGCATATTTCAGGTGTATAAAGTACACCCCTTCCCAACTCTGCCCTTAATCAGGGAGAAATGTGTAACATCGCGGGTGGGGTATTTTTGTACCTGATGAATTTGAAATATGCTGTATGTTATGCAATTTAATTCTTTAATAACTAATTACCCCATAGTTACACAAAGTATTACCGTTTATTTTTATACTCATTCCATTTAAATCTACAAAAATAAATGCTGGGTATATGTTTAAGTAACATCACCTAAGTAAGGAAAGAGTGTTTGTCTAAATCTAATGTGAAAATAGCAATAAGATAATATAAAGAAACATTTTGACTTATTTACAGTATAAAAAAACATGATACTGTAGGAAGATGTCGAACTAAAAAAATATTTTTTTGACTCATCATTTTTAATGAGTCCACTAAAAAGCTGTCTTTAGTAATTAAGAAACTGCTTATCCAACGCTTTATTGCGTTCAAAGGATAAGTTTTTCTAATGCCTATTGTTTTGGTTAATAACGAAACCATTTTAAACAGTAAAAATACTGAATAAACCTTAATTTCCAATTTGTTACCAGGGATAGAGTCATGAACAATCAAAACTTAATTAGTAGTAACCTCAGTGAGGCGGAATTAGATTTGCGCGCACCTACCTTTGCTAAAGTACGTAAAGGAGGATGGTGGCTGAGATCAATGACACTAATTTTAGTAGATACTATTTTGCTATTAATTGCTTGGATATTAGCTGAATATCGTTTACCTTGGGTTGGACAGTACGAATATTCATCAATATTGATAGCGGTTTTTATTCAAATAGCATCACTATACTTTCAAGGTAATTATGAACCAGGCACAAAACGTGCGAACTATGGGAATATTATCAAAACACTATTTTTTGCTCATTGTGTGATCTTAATGTTCAGTGTTTTATATCAACCAATTGAAGATATGAGACGTTCAACATTAATATTTTTTTTGTTAATGAGTACATCTTTAGTTTGTGTTGGTAGATTAGTAATCAACATCAGTATTGAACATTTGCGAAAAAAGAAAAAAATTGGTTGTAATCCAGTTTTCATTATTTGTGATTCCCAAGACGAAGAAATAGTTTTTAGTTTTATTAAAAAAGAAAATCGTTACATCATAGCGGGGAGTAATAACACTAACTGTCTAGATAGAAATAATCGTCAAAAAACTTTAGAAACACTCAATAAACTTGGAGTAACAGAAGTATTTATTTCTTGGAGTGCGATTCAAAATAGGATGTTTTTGTGTTGGTTATTCCAAGCATCAGGTATTACACTACATCTTTTACCTGTAGAACTAAAAGCAATTTACCGAGATATAGAAATACACAATGTCGGAGGTATGACTTGTTTAAGTTTTATGTGTCCAGTAATCATTGGCCAAGATTTTTGGATTAAGCGGATTTTTGATGTTTGCTTTGCGACTTTATTTCTCATCCTTACCTTTCCTGTATATTTAGCGATCGCTATTGCCATAAAATTAGACTCTCCAGGTTCAGTATTTTATAGACAAACCCGCATAGGCTTACGTGGAAAACAATTTAAAGTCTGGAAATTCCGGACTATGAGAACAGATGCGGACAAACTCCAAAAAGAATTAGAAGCCTTAAATGAAGTCAAAGATGGTATTATCTTTAAAATCAAAGACGATCCTCGCATCACTCGTATAGGTAAATTTCTCCGTCGTTATAGCCTAGACGAACTACCCCAACTATTTAATGTTGTCATAGGAGAAATGAGTTTAGTTGGTCCTCGTCCTTTACCGACTAGAGATGTAGATAAATTTTCCGAACGTCATTTTATCCGTCAAGAAGTCTTACCAGGAGTAACAGGAATGTGGCAAGTTTCTGGGCGTTCCGATATTTTAGACTTTGAACAAATCATGAAACTTGACCTCAGATACATTGAAAATTGGTCACTGTGGTTAGATTTCCAGATTCTATTGAAGACAGTGCAAGTCGTTTTGAATAAGGAAGGAGCTTATTAATAAATAATAAATATAAAACAAATAATCCACCTTGGAAAACAATATGAATCCAGAAGTATCAGTCATAATTCCTGCCTACAATACAGAAAAATATATAGCTAAAGCTATTGAATCTGTATTACAACAAACCCTGAATAACTTAGAACTCATTGTAGTAGATGATAGTTCTTCTGATGATACAGTAGCAATAGCCAGTAGCTTTGCTGATCCACGAGTTAAAGTGTTGGTTAATTCGGAAAATCTGGGTGCTGCTGCAACACGCAACCGGGCTATCAGCGAAGCAACAGGAAAATGGATAGCTGTTTTAGATTCAGATGATTGGTATGCTCCTGAAAGACTAGAAAAACTTGTGCAAATAGCATCCACAGAAAAGGCAGATATGATTGCAGATGATTTATATCTAATTAGACAATGTGAAAATGCTCCCTGGAGTACACTAATCACAGAAAGTAGAGAATCTATTTGCACAACCAAACAAATAGATCCAGTATATTTTGTGGAAACAGATGTATATGGGAAAAGATGTCTACATCTAGGAATATCAAAACCTATGTTTAGACAAGATTTTCTTATTCAAAATCAGATTCAATATGATCCAAGTGTAAGAATGGGTCAGGATTTTTGGTTATCTTTAACTTGTCTAGTCAGGGGAGCGCGTTTTTTTCTAGTCCCAGAACCATACTATTTTTATCTTTCTCGTTCAGGTTCTTTAGTTTATGGTTCTAAAGTAGAACGTCTTATACAATCTTGTCATAAGTTTGTTGATTTTGTAGAAAAAGAGGAGATAGCTACCAAACAACCACGTTTATACAATGCTTTATGCAGAAATTATACAGCGTTTAAAAGGTATTTATCTTACTACAGTGTTGTAGAACCCCTAAAAGAAAAGAAATGGTTAAATGCTTTGAAGGAAATGCTAAAAAATCCCTATTTTTTTATACATTTCTTCATACAACTTCCCTTGATTTTAAATCGTCGGATACAGTTTTTTTGGAAAAATGAATCAGGAAATGAAGTTACATAACCGACCACATTTCTTGATACTCTCCAATGTAGATCCAGAACCAACTACAGCAGCATCAAAGCTCAAAAACAGTGCAGGTAGTTTTGAACAAAGAAGGAGCTTATTAAACTTGTACGGTAGAAATTAAAGTATTTAGGGAATGTAAAATAATCACATGAAAAAACCTGTAATTGCTATTGGTCTAGATTCTGGAGACCCAGTTTTAATAGAAAAATGGATCTCCCAAGGATATCTGAAAAATATTAGTAAATTGCGACAGCAAGGGGCTTATGCTAATATTAGTAATACGGTCAAATACTGCGGTCAAAAGACAGAATATGCAGTAACAGAAGGATTGTGGGCGCAATTTGCCACAGGTTGTAGTTCTGATAAAATTGGCTATTGGGATTCCCTAACATATAAACCAGAAACCTACGATATAGATTGCGATGTGCCTCTTTGTGGTTATGACTATCAAGAATATCTTCCATTTTACGCATTAGGGGATAGATACAAAGTAGCAGTCTTTGATGTACCCGGGACAAGAATTTCTGAGGGAGTAAATGGTGTCCAAGTTTCAGGTTGGGGAGGACATTTCCCCTCTGCACCTAGTCAATCTCATCCTCCTGAACTTCTCACCAATATCATTAACCAATATGGCAAAAATCCAGTTCTCTACAATGACACTGGCATTTGGTGGGATAAAGATTATGTTAAATGGCTGCAACAAGCTCTCAAAGAGAGTATTAGCTTTCGCACAAATATTTGTTGCGATTTACTCAAACAAGAATCTTGGGATCTGTACTTAACAGTTTTTGGAGAACCACATACAGCAGGCCACGATATATATAATTACAGCCAACCAGATCACCCACTGTACTCACACCTGAGTAAAAATGGTACTATTCCTGACCCATTGCTAGAAACATACGAAAACATTGATCTAGGAATAGGAAAGATATTAGAGAAAGCACCCGAAGACGCTTATATCTTGTGTTTTTCATTGCATGGTATCGGACCAAATTATAGTGATTTGCCAAGTGCTGTTTTTTTAGCAGAAGTGCTTTATAGGTACAACTTCCCAGGAAAAGTTGCTATTGCACCGGGAAACCCAGACATTCATCCACCACCAATGATAACTAATCCGATTCGCAACTCTTGGTTAGGGGAGATGTGGATGAAAAACTATGAACCTAATCCCATTAAGCGGTTTTTGAGACCTTGGATTCCTAGTAAATTTTTACACTCTGATCAAAATGGTTTAGCCAGCCCTTACTCAATGCTATCTGTTCCATTTGGTTGGATGCCTGCTACTTGGTATAAACCGCTTTGGCCTAAAATGAAAGCATTTGCTTTGCCAACTTTTGCTAATGGACATATTCGCATCAACTTGGAGGGAAGAGAAGGAAATGGAATTGTTTCAGCGTCTGAGTATGAAGATATCTGTAATGAACTAACTCAGATGCTCTATCGTCTCAAAGATGCGAGAACTGGAAAACCCTTAGTCAAACAAGTCGCACGCACCAGAAAATCTGCTACAGATAACGATCCTAAACATCCAGATTCAGATTTGATAGTTTTGTGGCACGAACAAATAACAGATGTTATAGATAGCCCTGATGTTGGACGCATTGGACCTATCACTCACTTCCGTGCTGGTACTCACTGGAATCGAGGATTTTTTATGGCCAAGGGTCCAGGGCTTACTCCTGGTTCTAGTTTGCCAGATGGTGAATCGGTGGATTTAGCCCCAACTATTTTGGAACTAATGGGTGCAACTTCGCCCGATTATTTTGATGGTAAGTCACTTTTAAAAGTTCCAGTGAATGACTAAGGCAAAAAGGGATGCACAGAAAATCGACGATTGAAAATTAGGAATTTAAGATGGAAAAGCTTCTAAAAAGTTTGGGTTTAGTGAAGAGAGTTGCGGTTTATCTCCTCAGAAGGTTAAAACTCAAAAAAAGTTTTAGCAAATCTGATTTACAGGTTCCTCTAGATTTTGAAGTTCAAAATAGTGTTCAGCCTTTTACTCGTCAATGGTTTGAACAACTATATAGTGAAGTTGGTGATGGAAATCCCTGTTATCGCCCTTTAAATACCCCTGATTATGATGGCGGTGTTTTAAAGGGTTGCACTTGTTGTTCAGCCAACACACAACTTCATTTGTTGCCCAATGAAGAAAAGATGTTTGTGGATGCCATCAATGACTGGGATTTTCGGTTAACGGACAATGAAGATTTACTAGGAAGAAAAACTATTTACTGTAGCAAAATGGGCTTATGTAATGGACACAAACCATTTATTTGTCGAACCCACCCAGTGTATTTTTCTGAAGGAGCTATTTTATTTGTTGAAGGGCAATGTCGCTTGACTGCGTATAAGTTTTTCCAGTTTCAACATGAACAAATTGAAAAAATTCGCAGCATAGTCTATAAATATGGCTTAGAAAAAGTTATCCTTGGCTATGCTAAAAAGGCTGTCTTGGACGATGGTAAAGAAGTTGTTGTAGATTACCATTGCTAACCCCCAAATTTAGCCTGATACTAATTTGAGATCACTATATGTCAAATTCAAAAAGTGAGATTAAGTCATGGAAATGAAGCAACTTGGTAATACTAATGTTCAGATTAGTGAACTTTGCCTTGGTGCAATGGGACTTTCCTTAATTACTAAACCCCCTGAAGCACAAGCAATTGAAACTATCCATCGCGCCCTAGATTTAGGCATAAATATAATTGATACCGCTGACTCTTACTGCAAAGATGAATCAGACAAACATCACAATGAGCGCCTAATTCATAAAGCTTTTAACCAGTACAACGGTGATACTAGCCATGTTTTAGTAGCGACAAAAGGGGGCTATATCCGTCCACAAGGAGAATGGGTATTCAGTGGCAGTCCTGAGCATTTACGGCAGACAATTCGAGAAAGCTTTGAAGCTCTTGGTGGTGATAAACCCATAGATATTTGGCAACATCATAGACCTGATCCAAACTACACTATTGAACAATCGCTTACCCCAGTCAAAGAAGCAGTCGCAGAGGGAATTATTCGTTTTGTTGGCCTGTCCAATTACTCGGTAGAAGAAATCAAACGCGCTCGTGACTTAGTTGAAGTTGTTGCTATTCAACACCAGTTAAATCCTTGGTATCGCCATCATGAGTTTGATGGAGTGTTGAATTATTCTAACCAAGAAAAATTAACCTTTTTAGCATCGAGTCCCTTTGGTGGTATTCAAGGTGTGCGTCGTACCAGCACTCTGGAAAATCTCACGGTTTTCACCCAGGTAGCCCAAGAAAAGGGAATTTCTATATACAACCTCATGTTGGCATGGTTACGAACCAAGTCAGTGATGATTGTTCCTATAATCGGAGCTAGTAAACCTACTAGCGTTGAAGCATCAGTGGACGCTTTGACAATCAAGCTATCAGATGAAGAAGTAAATAGGCTTGATAGATCCGTGCCATTTAATCACTTAAAACAAAAACTTAGATGGGTTAAAAAACAATTGCAACAACTTATTAAATAACAGAAACGTTCATCATGAAACCAGAAGTATCGGTAATTATTCCTACATATAATACATCAGCCTACATTTCTCGCTCAATAGAGTCAGCACTAGGACAAACTCTAAAAAATATTGAGGTAATTGTCGTAGATGATGCCTCAACAGATAACACATTAGAAGTAGTTAGAAGGTTTACAGATGAACGCCTGAAAGTTTTTGTTAACCCTAAAAATCTCGGTGCTGGTGGTACACGCAACCGAGCCATTAAGGAAGCTAAGGGTAATTGGATTGCTGTTTTAGATTCAGATGATTGGTATGCACCACAACGACTAGAAAGACTTGTGCAATTAGCATACCAAGAAAATGCAGATATGATTGCTGATGATTTATATCTGATTAAAGATGGTGAAGAACATCCTTGGAGTACCCTCATTAAAGAAAGTGAAGAGTCTATATCAACAATTAAGCAAATCGAGCCAGTCTATTTTGTGGCAACAGATGTATATGGAAAACAAGGACTGCATTTAGGTATATCGAAACCTTTGTTCAAACGCGAGTTTTTGATTCGAGAAGATATTCAATATGATGCAACCATAAAAGTGGCTGAAGATTTTTGGTTAGCCTTAACTTGTTTAGTCAGGGGAGCGCGGTTTTTTCTAGTTCCAGAAGCATATTATTTTTATCTGGCTCGCTTAGGTTCTTTAGTTTATACAGACAAAGTAATCCGTCTTGCTCAAAATTGCCAAGCAACATTAACTTTCATAGAAAAAGAGCAAATTCAGAGTCAATCACCTGATCTCAAAGATGCTTTATTGGCAAATTATCAAATCTTGAAAAGACATTTAGCTTACTACCTGGTTATAGAGCCGCTCAAGAAAAAGCAATGGTTAAAAGCCTTCAAGACAATGCTCTATAACCCTTATTTCTTTCTCCATTTATGTCTGAATATTCCCAGTATTGTCAATCGTCGTATCCAATTCTACCTGTTTGGTAATAAAGCTGCCTATGACATTTTCTACTCAACTAAAAAACAAAGAGAAATTTCTAATGTTACCCCCAAAGTATCAGGTAAGAATCTATAGTCAATTTCATGCCTAAATTATCTAAATAAAGTAAGAATTAATCAAACATAATGGGAAAACACAAACTAGCAAAAAATACTTTTGCATTGTTGCTGAACCGATTAGTACAAAGTATTAGCACTTTTTTACTAACAGCAGCGATAGCTCGTAATTTAGGAGCTTATGCATTAGGGCAGTATCTCTTGGCGTTCAGCTACTACTTGATTTTTGTCAGCATTGTTTCACAAGGTCTTAAAACCTTATTTACACGAGAATTATCTCGCAATCCTGAAGAAATGCCAGTTTATCTAGTTAGTGGCACTTTCCTACAATTTCTGTTAAGTATTATCGGTTATATCGCACTGGTAGTTATGGTGTTTATACTACCCTATAATCCTGACACCTCGATGGTTTGCTATATATTGGGCTTAACAATTATTCCTTTTGCCCTTTCTAACATCACGGAGGCAATTTTTCAGGCACAAGAGAGAATGAATTTAATTGCTATCTCTACAATTCCTATTTATATTCTCCGTTTGCTGGTAATGATATGGTGTATGTCTCTGAAGTATGGAATCAATTATATAGCTGGAATATTTGTAATTTCTGAAACCTTTATTTTTGTAATTCAGTGGATTTTAATTATCCAAACAGTTAAACCCAAATGGCATATTGACCAAGATTTTATATGGCAACTATTAAAATCTGCTCGCACATTTTTAGCTATTGATGCAGTCGGCATAGTTTCTAGTAGATTAGATATCCTCATTATCTCACTTTTAGGCAGTGAGCTTATGGTTGGTATTTATGGTGCTATTGGACAACTACAACAGCCCTTGATGATGATTGTGAATAGTTTAAGTCTGGCTGTTTTTCCCAGCATGACCAAGGCAGTAGACAAACCCAAGGAAAATCAACGGCAAGTCACTGAAAACATTATTGAAGTCCTCATGGGAATGGTATTACCATTTGTGGTAGGAATTTTCTTTATCGGAGGAGATTTACTCAAGTTCATTTATCAAGACTCTAATTTTAATCAGGCAACTTTAGCTCTACAGATCAGTTCATTAGCCCTAATTTTATATCCGGTTGTCAGAATATTTAACTATCTACTTTTAGCCTATGGATTGGAGAAATTTAATCTCATTGAAACGATTTCTACAACTTTTATCGGAGGAGTATCAGGTGTAATACTAATTTCTCAATATAAGTTAATGGGTGCGGCATTAATGGAAGTAGTAGGAACAATTGCTTCTTGTACTATACTTATTTATGCGGTTTATAGTCGGATTTTAAGATTAAATGTAGAGAAAATAATGTTTCGTCCCTTCATAATTACTCTATGGATAGCATTAGTATTTATTGTATTGCAAAAGTTCAATTTCAACTTAATATTAAATGTGATAATTTCTACCATTGCCTATAGTTTATTCGCTGGCGGTTTGATGATTCAGGCTCTAGGCGGTGTCAATGCTACATGGAAAAAAGTGTTCAACAAAGTATAAATTTAGATCATGAAAATTATTAATTTAACGAGTGAACAAAAAGGTGATTTATTTCAGGTGAGGGCGACTGTAGTCTGGGAAGATCGCGATCGCGCACCCCAAGAAATTTATATTGCCACTACCCAAGAGTATGCTCAAGACCTATCATGCAATCCCCATAGTTTTTTAATCGCTTGCACAATGGTGGCTTTCTACTATGGAGAAGAAAGGATTTTTATAGATGAGGAAATTTGCCCACAGTTACTAGAAAATTTACAAACAGCGATGGCTTTGGTTACAACCTGGTACAAACGCGATCGCTTACGAGTTAAGATCGAAGCCAAAATCAGCAGCAGCGTACCAACACCAGCCACATCTAAGCGAGCAGGTATATTTTTTACAGGAGGTATTGATACATTAGCTACTTTACGACTTAACCGGATTAACTACCCCTTAGAACATCCTGGATCAATCAAAGATGGATTATTTATCTATGGGTTTTCGGAAACAACTCTAGAAAACTTTGAAAAAGCATACATCTCTTTTAATGAGATTAAAAAAGATGCTGGACTTACCCTCATTCCTGTTTATACAAACCTTTATGCTTTCGTTAAAGATTTAGATATAGAACAAGGTGGTATAGAATTCTGGAAAGACTATTATACTAGTGCAGCACTAGCCTCTGTTGGTCATGCTTTCAGCAACAGACTAGCCAGCGTTGCTATTAGTTCCAGCGATGAAATTTCTTACTTACAACCTTGGGGAACACACCCCCTCCTTGACCCCCAATATAGCAGTTATGATTTAACAATTCGCCATGAATATATTGCCCTTTCCCGATTCTCTAAAACTAACTTAGTTATTGGATGGGATATAGCTATGCGAACTCTCAGGGTGTGCGACCAGTTAAATTTGCCGACTGGATATGTAAACTGTGGTGAATGCCCAAAATGCGTGGCTACAATGGCTCAACTTGCTGCTTTAGGGATGTTAGAACAGGCAAAAACTTTCCCAAATAATGATATTTCTGGAGATCTTTTATTAACAAAATCAAAAGTTCAGCATTTTGACGAAGAAGCTTACTATCTTGATTTAGTCGAATTATTTGAAAAACAAAACCGTTATGATTTAGTTAATAGTATTAAACTAATGAGCGCTCAATTTCGATCTAAAGAGTTTGTCAAAGAAATAGATAGAAATATCTTCAAAGGTGTAGCTTTTCGGTTTTACTCAAAAGTTCTCAAACCTGCTGTCTTGAAAATATTTAAATAGGTTTATGTAAACTAATAACTCAGGATTATCTATGCTCAAAATCGCCTTGCTACATTTTTGCTTTGAAGACTACACCATTGAATTAGCTAATAGTCTAGTTAAATATGTTGATTTAACACTAATTCACCCAGAAACAGTATCTGCTGTATGCCGGAATAATCTTGATAGCCGTATTCGCACAATTAGCTTTCCTAAGCCCAGGATTAGAGACCCGCGAAATCTCTTGTCTATGGCAGCGATGATGCGGATTATTAAAGAACTAAAACCAGATGTGTTGCACGTCCAAGAGACTAACGATCCTTGGTATGACTTGACATTATTTCTTAACAAAATGCCACCATTGGTAACAACCATTCATGATGTATTTCGTCATCCAGGCGATCGCCAAAGTGTATTTGGTTCAGAATACACCAAGCGTATTGCTTTCAAGCGTTCTCAACAACTAATTGTCCATACTCAGTCTCTCAAAGATGCTTTGACTAAAAATTTTCAAGTCTCACAGCAACAAGTTAATATTATACCGCATGGAGAGCTTGGTAGTTTATATCAACGCCGATCTGGGAAAAATAATGTAGCCAGAGAGCCATACACATTGCTGTTTTTTGGGCGGATTTGGCCTTACAAAGGTTTAAAATACCTCATAGAAGCAATGCCTTTAATTGCTGCCAAAATTCCTGAAGTTAAGTTAATTATTGCTGGAAGAGGAGAAAATATTGAACAATACTTTCCCAGCGGTTATGACAGTACCCGCATCGAACTATTAAATGATTTTATTCCTCTAGAACAGGTAGCGGGATTATTCCAACGCAGTACCATTTCCGTTTTACCTTATATTGAAGCATCCCAAAGTGGTGTAGCCGCATTATCTTATGGTATGGGAACACCAATTGTGGCCTCTGATATCGGAGGATTAAGTGAGATAGTTCAACATCAAAAAGATGGATTTTTAGTTCCACCGGGTGATGTCCAAGCTTTGGCTGATGCGATTATTAATTTATTGAGCGATCGCAATTTACAACATCAGATGCAGACTGCCGCATTAGCTCGTTCTCAGCAAGATTTAAACTGGTCAAATATTGCTGAGAAAACAATAGAAACATATCACACAGCCATAAAAATGGAAAAAGTAATGTAAAATTTCTTGTTATCCTCTATAGTAGTATTACGTAAGTAGAAAATTTACCTTTCCTTTATTTATGGCAACACCTGGACTCAGTTTGACAGCATCCCTTTTGCTCCCTTGTCTACTTAGCACAATAGTAAGCGGAGACAAAATAAACACCTCTGTTTTGGACAAAGCAAGTCAGTTATTGACTAAACCGACACTATACAGCCAAACTACACCCAAAACCTACTATGTCAGTGCTACTGGCAGCGATAGTAATACTGGACTCTCTACCACCTCTGCCTTTAATACTATACAAAAGGCAGCAAATCTCACCAACCCTGGTGACACCGTTCTCATTATGAATGGCATATACAAAAATACGCCTTCTCAAGGACAAGTAGTAAAAATTACACGTTCTGGAACAGCAAGTGCATGGATTACTTATAAAGCATTTCCTGGACATTTTCCGAAAATTCAACACAACGCATGGCATGGAATTTTGATTCAAGATGGAGCATCTTATATTGAAATTAACGGTCTTGAAGTGATCGGCAACAATGCTAATATCACTCTTAATTATGCCTTGAGTCAGAAAACCAATACTTCCAATCCTCTCACAAGTGGAAACTGCATCAGTATTGATGGACGCAAAAATGGTCATCCACATCACATCCGTATTCTTAATAATAAGGTTCATGACTGCGGCGGTGGCGGCATTTCAGCCATTCGAACAGACTATGTGACAATTGAAGGTAATGAAGTATTCAATAATTCCTGGTACTCACCCTATGGCAATAGTGCCATTTCCTTATGGCAAAATTGGCGTTTTGATAGCAACACAGGGTACAAAATGTTTGTCAGGAAAAACAAAATCTACAACAATCGCCAATACATTCCCTGGTTTGCTACTGGAAAGATTACAGATGGTCATGCCATCATTATTGATGATTCCAAAAATACTCAAAATAACTCTACCTTGGGTGCATATACTGGGCGTACTTTAATTGAAAACAATCTCACATACAAGAATGGTGGAGCGGGTATTACTACTTATCTAAGTGAACATATAGATATTGTTCATAATACAAATTACTTGAATAACCAAAGTCCAGAAATTATTAAAGGAGGGCAAATAACGGCTAATTCAACATCTGATGTCAAAATCCTTAGTAACATTCTTTATGCTTTTCCGAATAAGAATGTGAATTTTAGCTGGAATAATACAAACCTAACAGTCAACTATAACTTATACGCAAATAGTACCTTAATATCAGTTAAAGGAACTAACGATATAGTTGCTGATCCGAAGTTTGTGAATCCTTCTGTAAACGACTTCAAACTTCAGTCAACTAGTCCAGCAATTAATAAGGGTTTAGTGCGGACAGGTTTAACATCCGATTTTTCCGGAAGTATTCGTCCCTCTGGTACTGGTTATGATATTGGGGCTTATGAGTACAAGTTTTGATAATTTCTGGTAGAAACCATGTCCAGCTTGATGAAAACTGGAGAGTGTGAAAAGCCAGTTTAAATCCAACAAAATTCAGGAATTAAGTGCATTTACTATTTCTCTTGATATCTATATCTGAGTTTTTCCGCCAATATTGTCCAAGCTTATGGTTTTAGCCTGCATGAGGTTTAGTTATGAACAAGCTACTAGTTTTTGCTGAAAAGGGATTTACAGTAGCAGTCCTGTTAGTTTATTCAGGTGCAATTCTGCTTCTCCTTCTATCAGGAGGAGCGCAGGAGAATGAGTTTGTTGAGTTTGATAGTTCATTGATTAGGATTATTAATTTCTTAATCTATATAGTTACTTTCTTACTATTGGGTTTACGTTGGAAAAAGTACGCTTTATTTTCTGAGTAAAGACCGCTGGCTTTTCTTTTAGTTGTGCTTGCGGCTATTTCTATGCTTTGGTCTTTTGAGAAAGGAACAACATTAAAAGATAGTATTACCCTGATTGGTTCTAGCTTATTTGGACTTTATTTTGCTTCCCGTTACACCTTAAAGCAGCAACTGAATTTATTGGGTTGGACATATGGGATTATCGTCGTATTGAGTTTTATTTTTGCTGTAGCATTACCAAAATATGGGATCATGGGAGGTATTCATCAAGGAAAGTGGCGAGGAGTATTTCTACATAAAAATGGTCTAGGAGCAAGGATGGTATATAGTTGTATGGTTTTTTTAATCCTTGCCTATCAGAGTAAAAAGCATAGTTTACTGATGTGGATAGGTTTTAGCTTATCAATCCTGCTTATCCTAATGGCTGCATCAAGTTCATCTCTTCTCAACATATTAATTTTAGCATTAGTATATTTTATTTTTCAGAATTTGCGTCTACCCTATTTATTGATGCTACCAATGCTAACTATGATCCTCACTTTAGGACAAATTTTATATTTTTGGTTTATTAATAATGCCTCGGTTGTTTTTGCCTCAATCGGTAAAGATGCAACCCTAACTGGACGAACAGAATTGTGGCCATTGGTAATGGACATGATTTGGAAACATCCTTGGATAGGTTATGGTTACGGTGGCTTTTGGCAGGGGTGGGATGGTGAATCTGCCTACATTTGGCGTGGCTCTGGATGGACACCAACCCACCCTCATAATGGTTTCCTAGCTCTTTGGCTAGATTTAGGTCTCTTAGGCTTAGGGATATTTCTATTAGGATTTAGGCGCAGTTTATTACAATCATTATATTGGGTGCGTATCACTAGCCAATCTGTAGATTTATACCCTTTATTACATACATCTTTTTTAATTATTGCTAACTTGACTGAAACAAATTTACTTGAAACAAATAGTCTTACTTGGATACTCTACATAAGTTCATCCATATATATTTCTGAGGCTATTGATAGGCAACAAACAACAGGCAATAAAGAAATAAGGGGGGTAGATATGTAGGTTATTTTTAAGCGCAGAGCGCAGTCCTATAGGATAAAATGTTCAGCATTTAATAGAAAATAAATACAGTTGGATTATGCAGAAATTAAAAATTCTCATGTTAGGTGAAAGTTTAGATAGACAAGGAGGGATAGTTTCTGTCGAAAAATTAATCATGAAACAAGCTCCTACGGAAATCGAAATTATTCATATATCTACTTTGCCAAATGGATCAACAATACGTAAAATATTCGTATTTATTCAAGCTTTACTATTATTATCATGGCGACTTTTAAAATCAGAAGCTGATATTGTTCATATCCATGTTTCCGAGCGAGGTAGTGCTTTTCGTCAAGCATTTACTACCACGATTGCTTGGCTACTGAGAAAACCAGTAATTATTCATACTCATAGTGCTGATTTTCATGTGTTTTACGCCAATTTGCCGCAAATTATTAAAGTCGGATTAAGTTGGATATTTTGCAAATCAACTCGCTTTATTGTTTTATCCGAAAGTTGGAAAAAATTCTATATGGAAAATCTTGGTTTGAAAGTAGATCAAGTAGTTATTCTACCTAATCCAGTGAAATTTCCTTTAGAAATTCCCCAACGGATTAAATCTCAAAAAGTTAATTTTTTATTTTTGGGAAGGATTGGAGAACGCAAAGGAGCATTTGATTTAATTGATGCTTTTGCTGCTATTCCTACAGATCAAAAACAAAATGCACAATTGATTATGGCCGGAGATGGAGAAGGAGAAAAAGCTAGAGATATAGTTAAAAAGCTGAATTTAAGTGAATATATTACTATTTTGGATTGGGTAAACGAACGACAACGGGATGAACTTTTGGCAAAAGCAGATGTTTTTGTATTGCCTTCATATAACGAAGGTTTACCTATGGCACTACTTGAAGCTATGAGTTGGGGATTGCCTGTAATTACTACACCAGTGGGAGGTATTCCTGAGTTAGTTATTGATCATAAAAACGGGTTGTTAGTGCAACCAGGCAATATTCAAGAATTATCAACAGCAATGCAATTATTACTCGCTAATCAAGAATTAAAAAGGAGATTGGGTGAAAATGCTAGAAATAGTACCAAGCCTTTTGATGTCAAAAATTATTTTGTCTCTTTATCTAATATTTATCAATCTGTATTGAGTTAACAGACTGAAATAACTGTAAACTGTTTCTAATTGATTTAATTTTGGCGAATACTATGACAATACAAACTTTTCCCGAAATCAATGTCTTAAATACAAGATTTCATAAATTAACGGTACAAGATTTAATTAAATACATTGTAGAAGCTGGAAAGATTGATAAGAAAACAATCATAGGACACGTAAATGTGCGAGGGATGAACTTTGCTTGTCAATTGCCTTGGTATCGAGATTTCATGAATAATGCTGATTTAGTATTTTGCGATGGAACTGGTGTCATCCTGGGGGCAAAAATTCTAGGATATGAGATTGAATCCAGACATCGTATGACTTGTCCTGATTATATAGAAAATTTAGCCTTAGCTTGTGAGCAAAAGAATGTTTCTTTATTTTTGCTTGCTGGTGAACCTGGAGTTACGGATAAAGCAATTCAAAAATTACAAGTGATCGCACCTAATTTATCTGTAGAAGGACATCACGGTTATTTTGACAAAAATGGTAGTGAAAATGATGCAGTAATTGAGAAAATTAATAAATTTAAACCTGACGTTTTATATATTGGTTTCGGGATGCCATTACAGGAAAAATGGATTTTGGATAACTGTAATCAAATAGAAACTCGCGTGTTTTTACCATTAGGAGCTTGTTTAGATTTTTATACTGACTCCGTATATCGTGGTCCACGCTGGTTGACTGATAATGGCTTTGAGTGGTTAACCCGCTTAATCACTGAACCTACTCGTCTTTGGGAACGTTATGTTGTAGGCAATCCGTTATTTCTTTATCGGGTGTTCAAACAACGAATTAATGAAGGGCTAATCGCAAATCAATCAGAAAAATCATCAAAAATAAAATGAGTAATATCTTAAAATTAACTCGCAGACGCAGCCTTTTATTCGGCTTAGGTAGTTTAGCAGCTATCAGTGCAGTGGCAACAAGTCGAGGTTTTTCTCATCATCAGCAAATACAAACACTTGATGATCCTGAAAGAGATTTTACAGTTTCTCAGGAGCTTTCTTTAAAGCAACGTGCTGCTAAGAAAGGATTGATTTATGGGACAGCTAGTACCAAAAAATATCTTGCATCAGATCCGGCCTATATAGCTGCTATAGTTGAAAATTGTAGTATGTTTGTCCCAGAATGGGAATTTAAATGGACTGCTGGTGATGCAATGCTTCGTCCTGGATTTGATCAGTTTGACTTTACTGATGCTGATTGGATAGCTAATTTTGCTGCTACTCATAAACTCCTGTTGCGTGGGCATACTTTAGTTTGGCATGAGTCCTTACCCAAGTGGTTTAAGGAGACAGTTAATAATAAAAATGCACAGCAGTTATTACAAAACCATATCCAAACCGTTGTTAAACGTTATACTGGAAAAATTCATTCATGGGATGTGGTAAATGAAGCTATAGAACCAAAAGATGGTAGGGATGATGGTTTGCGAATCACTCCTTGGTTAAACTCTTTGGGTACGAATTACATTGATTTAGCTTTTCGTCTCACGGCTGAGTATGACCCAAAAGCATTGTTAGTTTATAATGAATTTGGTTTAGACTACGATACGCCGGAAGCTGACGCTAAAAGAACTGCTGTTTTGAATTTATTAACAGGTTTAAAGGCTAGAGGAACTCCAATTCATGCTTTTGGTACTCAAGCACATTTAAGTCCAGGTAGTAACAGAAAATTTAACCCGGAAAAGCTACGCCAATTTCTGCGAGATGTGGCTAGTTTGGGCTTAAAAATTATGATTACAGAATTGGATGTGACAGATAAAAATCTGCCCATAGATATTAAAGTCCGCGATCGCATTGTGGCCGCAGCTTATGAAGATTATCTTTCAGCAGCTCTAGATGAAAAAGCTGTCATTGGTGTAATTACTTGGGGATTAAGCGATAAATATACATGGCTTGGTGAATTTCAACCTAGACCGGATCGCAAACCAGTCCGTACCCTACCGTTAGATGCACAGATGCAGCGCAAATTAGTCTGGAATGCGATCGCTCGTGCTTTTGATAATTGTCCCAAACGCTGAGAGGATTTTGAACCTTTTTTAACAGAGAAAGTCTATGATGTTATCAAATAGGATTATTGATAGATATTAATAACAAATATTTGATCCTACTTTCAAGCAATAGAAATTTAGTTGAACACTTTGTTTAAACCTAGCTTTTTGAATATTATATTATGTCCCAAAGCTCTATGGAATCTAGAGAAGCCATTGATATAGATCCAAGTCATTATTTATTAGTTGTAAAAAGGCAATTTACCCCTGCTGCCAGTGTTTTTCTAGCTACATTTTTTCTGAGTGCCATAGCTATAAATTTTATCAAACCATCTTACGAAGCAGAAGGAAAACTATTATTCAAAGCCCCCTCTTTTCAAGTATTAGGATCTAATCTTTTACCTAGTAAATTGGATGAAGGATCAACAGGCGATTTAACATCTCTCGTATCAACTCAAAACCCTATCAATACTCAGATGGAAGTGATTTATTCTCCTCCTATCTTGCAGCAGACAATAGACCAACTACAACTCAAAAACAAAACAGGTGAACCCCTAGAAATTGAAGACCTAGCAGAAGGTTTGAAGTTAAAAATTATTGGTGGTACAGATGTTTTACGACTTTCCTATACCAGTCAATACCCTGACAAAGCAGCAGCAGTAGTCAATACAGTAATGAATTTATATTTAGAAAATGGTATTCTTACAAATCGCTCTGAGGCAGAAGTAACTCTGGCATTTATCACTAAGCAGCTTCCTGAAAGTCAATCTGATGTTTATGCTGCGGAAATCGCTCTACGCAAATTTAGGCAGGAGTATAAAATTGTAGATTTAGCAGAAGAAAAAAAATCAGCCGTTACTATTATTAGCAATTTAACCGAGCAGATTAATACGATTACGGCTCAACTAGAAGATTTAAAAGCCCAAAGTAATGCACTGCGTGACAGCTTAGGACAAAATTCCCAAGAGGCAATTGCCGTAAGTGCCTTAAGTCAGTCACTAGCAGTACAGGGAATTCTACAACAACTACAAGAACTAGAACGGCAGTTAGCAATTGAGCGTAGCCGTTTTTTAGCTGACACACCCATAATTATTAATCTGGAAGCAAAAAAAGCTAATTTAAGTAATCTTCTCGAACAAGAAATTCAAAAAACAATTGGTAGCCAAATTCAATTTCCTCAAAGATTATTCCAAATTGGAGAACTTAGACAAAGCCTGATTAATGATTTTCTGCAATTAGAAGTTCAACAATTTGGCTTGAATAAAAAATTGGCTTCCCTATTTAAATCTCGTACTGCTTATGAAAAACGGGTGAGAATATTACCTTACTTAGAACAAAAACATAATAATCTACAACAAAAAGTTGAAGTTGCCCAATCTAGCTATCAAACTTTTTTGAAAAAAGTTCAAGAATTAAAGGTAGCAGAAAATAAAAATACAGCTAATGCCAGAATTATTGCTGAAGCTGAAGTTCCCAAAAAGCCAATATCAGGGAAAAAACAAATTGTTTTGGCACTCGGCATGATGTTAGGACTGTTTTTGTCTACTACCACTATTCTAGTTTTAGAGATGAGGGATAGTTCTCTAAAAACTCTGAAAGAAATTACAGATATTTATAAATATACTGTATTGGGGAAGATTCCCTTATCAGGCAAAAAATTGAATTCTCGTGAAGTTGCTAAAAAATTAGCAAGCTACGAGATTGTTGTCAGAGATCAGCCTTACTCTTTAGCTAGTGAAATGTACCGGATGATTCAAGCTAATCTCCGATTATTGAGTTCAGATAAGACAATCAAAACAATTATCGTCACAAGTTCAGTTGCTAACGAAGGTAAGTCTACAGTATCAGCTAATTTAGCAACAGCACTAGCTCAATTAGGGAAAAAAGTTTTACTTGTGGATGCAGATATGCGAATTTCTTCTCAGGATTCTTTCTGGAAACTACCTAACTTAACAGGTTTAAGTGAGTTACTTGTTAGTCAGAAAAAATCTCAGGCTATTAGTTTTCAAGTTATGCCGAATCTAGATGTGATAACTGCCGGAATGAGACCCCCTAACCCTTTGGCTTTACTCGATTCAAAACGTATGGCTACACTAATTGAAGAATTTTCAGAAGAATATGATTACGTAATTATTGATACTCCTCCTCTATTGATTGGGGCTGATGCACTGACGCTAAGTCAAATGACGGATGGTATATTGCTGGTAGCTAGACCTGGAGTGGTAGATTATACTAGTGCCAATACTGTGAAAGAAATGCTCAAATCTCCTAGCTATAATGTTTTGGGTTTACTGGTTAATGGCGTAATTGAGCAAAATGAATCTAGCAATTATTTCTATCATGCTGAAGAATATTATTTGAATCCTGAAGTAGTGAACAAAAAAGACCGGATCAAGGCATGATGAGTTTTATCACCCTGAAATTCTCAGAATCAAATCATGAAATTCAGCATAATTATCAGCAAATTAAATGACGCGATAACTTCCCACAGCCTCACTGCTAACCCAGAGCAAGATTTAGACATTATGGGAGTTGCAGCCATAGATGAAGCTACTACAGGCACTATCAGTTATGTAGAAGGAACAAGATTTGGCTCTTTAATAGCCTCTACAGACGCTAGTGCTTTAATTTTACCTCAAGATGAAAAATTACAAGTTCAAGCCACCCAGAGGGGTATAGCCTGGTTAGTAACCCCAGAACCACGCTTATTATTTGCCAAGGCGATCGCTCTTTTTTATCAACCATATCAACCCACTCCAGAAATTCACCCCACCGCAGTTATTCACCCCACCGCCAAAATTGGTAATGATGTCTATATTGGCGCTCATGTTGTCATTTCTCAAGGTGCAGAAATTGCCAATGGTGTAATTATTCACCCCAACGTCGTTGTTTATCCAGAAGTAAAAATAGGCGATCGCACTACCTTACACGCTAACTGTACCATCCACGAACGCAGCCAAATCGGTGCAGATTGTATGATTCATAGCGGTGCTGTTATTGGTGCAGAAGGCTTCGGCTTTGTCCCTACCCGGACAGGTTGGTTGAAAATGGAACAATCAGGTTACACTGTTTTAGAAGATGGGGTAGAAGTAGGTTGTAATACAGCCATAGATCGTCCCGCAGTGGGAGAAACGAGAATTGGTAAAAATACTAAAATTGATAATTTAGTCCAGATAGGACATGGCACTCAAATTGGTTCTGGTTGCGCCATAGCAGGTCAAGCAGGCATGGCTGGAGGTGTGAAGATTGGAAATCGGGTAATTTTAGCAGGACAAGTGGGAATAGCCAACCAAGTCAAAATTGGAGATGGGGCGATCGCTTCGGCTCAAAGTGGTGTTCACAGCGATATAGCACCAGGAGAAATTGTCTCAGGTAGTCCAGCCATACCCCACAAACTTTACCTCAAAGTATCAGCAGTTTATAGCCGCTTACCAGAAATATATCAAAAACTCAAACAATTACAGCGACAATTGGGTAATTAGTCATTGGTAGCAGACTTCCACTATGAAAAAGCTGATTAATCAACCAGAAAACTTTGTGAGGGAAAGTCTCCAAGGGATGATGTTAGCTCATAGCGATTTAATTAAAGTTAACTATGAGCCTACCTTTGTCTATAGAGCCGATGCACCCGTCCAGGGAAAGGTCGCCATTATTTCCGGTGGTGGTAGTGGTCATGAACCAATGCACAGCGGTTTTGTCGGTTTAGGAATGCTGGATGCTGCTTGTCCGGGAGAAATTTTCACCTCACCCACCCCTGACCAAATGTTAGCAGCCGCAACACAGGTAGATGGTGGTGCGGGTATTTTGTATATTGTGAAAAATTACAGCGGTGATGTGATGAACTTTGAAATGGCTATAGAATTAGCTCATAGTCAAGGTATCTGCGCCGTTAACATTTTAATTGATGATGATATCGCCGTCAAAGATAGTCTTTTTACCCAAGGCCGCCGGGGTGTAGGAACAACAGTATTAGCAGAAAAAATCTGTGGAGCAGCCGCAGAACAAGGGTATAATTTACACCAATTAGTAGATTTGTGTAGAAAGGTGAATGTTCACGGTAGAAGTATGGGTATGGCGTTGACTTCTTGTACAGTTCCCGCCAAAGGAACACCTACTTTTACCTTGAGTAAAGATGAAATAGAATTAGGAATTGGTATTCATGGAGAACCTGGCAAAGAAAGAGTTCCCATGAAATCAGGTGATGAAATTACAGAGATTTTAGCAAACTCTATTATTAATGATACAAACTATCGGCGCATAGTGCGAGAATGGGATCATCAAATTGGTAAATGGAGAGATTTGGAACTATTAAATAAACCCTGGCAAAAAGGCGATCGCCTCCTCGCTTATGTTAATAGTATGGGTGGGACTCCCATTGCGGAACTCTATCTTGTCTATCGCAAACTCGCAGAAATTTGTGAATTGGAAGGACTGCAAATCGTGCGGAATCTAATTGGCCCCTACATGACATCATTAGATATGCAAGGTTGCTCCATCACACTGCTAAAATTAGATGATGAGATGATTCGTCTTTGGGATGCACCAGTCAAAACGCCAAGTTTACGCTGGGGAGTTTGAAATGGTTACTCAGGTGCAAATTATTGAATGGTTACAAGTATATGCTCATGTGATTGAGCATCATAAAGAAAAGTTGACAGAATTAGATGCAGCCATAGGTGATGCTGATCACGGTAGTAATATGGATCGTGGGTTTAAAAAAATTACTAATATTTTACCCAATTTTGCTGATCAAGATATTAGCAGCATTTTCAAAACTGTAAGCATGACCTTGATTTCTAGCATTGGTGGTGCAAGTGGTCCTTTGTATGGTACGTGGTTTTTAAGAGCTAGTGCAGCCACCGCTGGCAAGGAAGCATTAGCAGAAGAGGATATGCTGGAATTACTAAAATCTGGTTTAGATGGTGTCATTGAGCGTGGTAAGGCACAATTGGGAGACAAAACAATGGTGGATGTATTATCTCCTGCTGTTACAGCTTTTGAACAAGCAATTAGAAATAATTTAAATATTGTAGCATCCTTACAGGCATCTGTACAAGCGGCAGAACAGGGATTAAAAGATACTATTCCCATGTTAGCAAAAAAGGGGAGAGCGAGTTATTTAGGCGATCGCAGTATCGGACATCAAGATCCCGGTGGTACTTCTGCTTATTGGATGTTGCGGAGTTTATTAGAGGTGGTAGAAGGTTCTGGGGGTTAATAGTCTGAGAATTAATTCCCAGTCTAATAGCGAAAGTCGGCTGAAGCCGACTGGAAGATTTTTATTCTTCAATTAATTCGGATAGGCTCAATGCCGGATAAAGTCTTAAAGAAAAAAGGGGCGTTGCTGATGAAGAGTATGATTTTGTTTCACGCAGAGGCGCTCCAGTCACAGAGAGTAAGAGTTTGAAATCATTGATTTTTGAATTTCATACCCTAATTCAGCAACGCCAAAAAAGGAATATGATTTTCAACAATACAATCTTGCTTTGAATAAAATTAACCAATTTCTAGAGATAATGGTTACGGGTAATAAAATAGGTTTAGTCTTCTCTATAGTATGGTATAGCATCTTCTAAAGAGTCAAGAGACATTAAGGTATCACTTTCATAAAACCTCGCGGTAAGTGGGAAACTCAGTGGCTTTAGCCCTGAGAGGGAAGCGACACGAGCGGTTTTAACCGCTGTAGTATTTCTAATCTAGTTTATATTCTCTAATTAGTCTCTGTGTAGCCGATGACTGAGATACCCCCCAGTTTACGGCAATCTTCTCTAGCTTTGCTTTGTCTTCTTCGGACAAATAAATAATAGTACCTTTTTTTCTAGACATGATGACAATCTAATATTGATATGATATGATTATATTATCACAGCATTGCAGTTCAAACAATGTCTAAAGTTAAAAAGTCAATGGGAGTACAACAAGTTTTGTTGTCCCCCGATGATGAAACAAAGGCAGTATTAGAATATCTCTGCCAGCAGTCGGGAAAGCTCTATAACAGTGGTGTTTATTTTGCTAGACAAACATTTTTTAAAAACTGGAAAGTTGTTGACAGGTAAATTTGATTTAGCTTATGAACCTTCAGTTTCTAAAACTATGGTCGCTCAATCAATGCCTTCTACACCTGCACAACAAACTTTGTTGTCTGTAATTGAAGCATTCAAATCTTTTAAAGAAATTACGTTTCTTTGTTTCTCAAGGTCAAATTACATTTTCAGCCTAAGCACCTGACTATC
>NZ_VILD01000003.1:505576-507507 GCF_009712085.1 Anabaena sp. UHCC 0253 | reverse complement strand
AAACTCAGTGGCTTTAGCCCTGAGAGGGAAGCGACACGAGCGGTTTTAACCGCTGTAGTATTTCTAATCTAGTTTATATTCTCTAATTAGTCTCTGTGTAGCCGATGACTGAGATACCCCCCAGTTTACGGCAATCTTCTCTAGCTTTGCTTTGTCTTCTTCGGACAAATAAATAATAGTACCTTTTTTTCTAGACATGATGACAATCTAATATTGATATGATATGATTATATTATCACAGCATTGCAGTTCAAACAATGTCTAAAGTTAAAAAGTCAATGGGAGTACAACAAGTTTTGTTGTCCCCCGATGATGAAACAAAGGCAGTATTAGAATATCTCTGCCAGCAGTCGGGAAAGCTCTATAACAGTGGTGTTTATTTTGCTAGACAAACATTTTTTAAAACTGGAAAGTTGTTGACAGGTAAATTTGATTTAGCTTATGAACCTTCAGTTTCTAAAACTATGGTCGCTCAATCAATGCCTTCTACACCTGCACAACAAACTTTGTTGTCTGTAATTGAAGCATTCAAATCTTTTAAAGAATTACGTTCTTTGTTTCTCAAAGGTCAATTACATTTTCAGCCTAAAGCACCTGACTATCTAACAGGTTCTAAACTTTTCAAAGTTGCTTATCCTAACAGTGGGGGACAAAAGCCAACTCTAATTAATGGACAACTTAGATTTTCTTTAGGATTAACTGTTAAAAGATGGTTTGGAATTTCTGAATTTTTTCTACCAATGCCGTCTAATCTAGACATTGCTCATGTCAAAGAGTTTACTATTCTACCTAAAAACGGTGCTTTTTATTTGGAAATGTCTTACGAAGTTGAAAAGAAAAGCCACGTTTTAGACATTAATCAGGCATTATCTATTGATCTAGGAACGGCTGATAATTTAGCAGCTTGTGTTGATACATTGGGTAATTCTCTATTGATTGATGCCCGTGCAATGAAGGCTATGAATCAGCTTTGGAATAAAAAAGTATCTACTCGCAAAGAGGGAAAACCAGAAGCTTATTGGGATAATTGGCTAGATTGTGTAACCCGTAAACGTAACCATCAAATGCGAGATGGGATTAATAAAGCTGCAAAACTAATTGTTGACCATTGCTTAAAATATGGCATTGGTACTTTAATAATTGGTTGGAATGAAAGCTTTAAATCTAACGCTAATATGGGGAGAGTTAACAATCAAAAGTTTGTCCAAATGCCTTTAGGTAAACTTAAAGATAGGTTAAAACAACTCTGTGATTTAAACGGGATTAGATTTCAAGAAACTGAAGAAGCATATACGTCAAAAGCTAGTTTTTTAGATGGAGACTCCCTACCTAAGTATGGTGAAAAACCAGAAGGGTGGAAAGCATCAGGAAAGCGTGTTAAGCGTGGCTTGTATCAGTCAGCTAATGGTTCAATTGTTAATGCTGATCTCAATGGTGCAGCTAACATTTTACGAAAAGTAGCCAGCAATTTAGGCATAGACCTAAGCTTACTGGGTAGACGGTGTTTGACGACCGTAGCGAGAATTAAACTTTGGGCTTTGCCTAAGTTTACTCTGTCAGCAGAATCTCAGTGTCTTTAGACCTGAGAGTGTCAACTGGTATGCAATATTCTAAACCAGTTTGGACTGCATACCAAATCAGCCAGCTTCCTATTGGACCTACTAATCTTTGATCTTTAGGTACAGATTCTAAATGCAAAACTTCCAGCAAATAGGGTACATCTTCTTCAGAGGTGTAAACGGCGTATCTAATTAAACTCAAAATTCCATTTGCCAAATGTGGGCATTTCTTCTTCTTTTGCAGGTTTTAAAGTAGCTATGACACGCGTGTTTTTTATAGTTATAACAGGAACTTTATAAACTCCTATCGAATACATTTGTTTTTTTAAATTTTCTAAAAATAGCAGTTAAATTTTACCATAACCGTGGGGG
>NZ_VILD01000003.1:502361-505464 GCF_009712085.1 Anabaena sp. UHCC 0253 | reverse complement strand
TGGGGGGAATTAATGCTTTTCTATAGTTGGGGGGAAATATTTTTTTCATTTCTAATTTTCCATTTTATGGAAATAATCCCAAACGAATCCATAATTGTCTTGCTATCACTTGAGATTGACTATTTAGCTCTAAACTCTTTACAGTTACTCTTCCAATAGGCGTTATACCTATAATTAAACCAGTTTCAGGATTAACTTGAAAATGCTTTTCCCATTGGTCTTCTCTAGGATTAAAAAGACGAACTTCTGTATTAGATTCGGGATCTATTTCACCAATACGAGATCCTTTTCGCAGATTACAAGAACGACAAGCAAGGGCTAAATTAATTTCAACATTAGTGCCTCTACGAGAAGTAGGAACTATATGTTCAACTTCAAAGGGAAAATTAAATACTAATTCCGGTGCATGACAATATTCACAGCGATGAAAGGCACGATCTGCTACTAGATGATAAAATGGATTCATTGACTCAACTGTTGTGCTAAAGATGCAGTTCTGGCTGTAGCGGCATTGAGTTCAGCATTAACAAGATTATCTAATTCAATTTGTATTTCTGAGGGAAGTGTTTGTCCTTGATCTCGTGCTATTCTCCACATACTCATTAGTTCGGATAAACGTTGTTTTTGCTCATTAGTGAAAAATTGATCAGCATGAAAATTATCAATAATTAATAATGCCCGAAATTCAACCTCACCTAACTGTGTAGTCAAAGCATCTAAAGCTTGACCGGCAGTTTTGCCAACAGACTGTTTATCTCCAGCGATCGCGCGATAAGACTTTTCTCCACTGGCATTTGATGTAGGTACAATAGCAACTGTAGTCATAATGCTAATTAAGGATATCTGTTATTTATCAATTATACTATTAAGTAGGTTGGGTTGACGCAAGGAAAATCAACATCATAAAACACAACTTTAATCACAGGATATTTATAGTATGGAATATCGCCGCGCCAAAGTGGCAGGAGGAACATACTTTTTTACAGTTGTGACAGATAAAAGACAAAAAATATTATGTTTACCAAAAAATGTTTCTTTATTAAGAGATGCTTTTAGTTATGTAATGCGGAAACATCCATTTATTATAGATGCTATTGTTATTTTACCTGATCATCTCCACTGTATTTGGACTTTACCAGAAAATGATCATGATTTTTCAACTCGTTGGCGGTTAATTAAAAGTTATTTTAGTCGTAAATGTGAAACTATATCACCAGAAAATATATCTGAATCTAGAAAAAATAAAAAACAACGTGTTAAAAAGAAAGAGATTTCATCGCGTAAACCTATTGATAAAACTCATCAAAATGAAAATTTAGACTATACTCAACTTTCACAAAGATTAGATGAGTTAAATTCAAAAGAAGAGGGATTAGACTTTTTAAAATTGTCTTTCCCTACAAAAAAATCTCTAGAGTCTTTTGCAAAATTTTTGAAAATCTCGACACAAAAACAAAATCTACAAGAACTGAGAGAAAGTATTGTTTCTGCAACAATAGGTTATCGGTTAACAATAAAGTTTATCGAAACAACAAGAAGACCAAAACTAGAGGATGAATTTTTAGATAAAAATGAAAAGATTTCTGATAATAATATTCAAGAAAATGATGATTTATCCATAACTCAACAAGGAAATAAGCAAGACATAGAATCTTCTGCCATGCAAATAGAGCCGCTAGAGCCTCAAATTGAAAAAATTGAGGAAAATAGTCCAAGTAGCCATGATTAAAATGGTGGGTGACATTTATCCCGCTCGCATGATACGCTGAGAACGTAAGGAAAGCAAAGATAAAAATTCCGCCAAATCAACTAAACCTTCAGCTTCATTTCTTTCTGCTAAAGTCAATTCTTCCCCAGCATTTTGACGATCTAATAAAAATTGTAACCGTGCTTGCACAGCTTCAGGAAGTTGAAAGTAAGTCAAATTAATGGGTATCTCAATTACTTCATTCATATAATATTTCCATACAATTGAGAACAATCTTCTGCAATGTTATTCAGTTTATTTGAATATTTTGCCATAAATCAGCAGTAACAAACCTTGACAAATGACCAACATTAGTTGTGGCAATCACAATATCTGCAACATTTAAAGTTACAGCTTGAGCTACTAAAATTATATCTCCATCAATCGTTTTATCACCTGCTGTTGGTTGTCCTTGTTGTCGAGCTTGCGCCCAAAATAAAGCAGCTTGACGCATTGCATTTGTTGTAATTGGTAGATATTCTACCAGTTGAGTTAATTCATCTAAACGAGCAATACCTTTAAATTTATTTGCTCTTAATAATTCTCGTCGCACTTCATAATCAGTAATTTCAGGAATGATAACTCTATTACCTGAAAAAATTAGCATTTGTAGCCATTTAGCGCAAGCAAGGCTTTCATCTGATAATTTGGGATTTGTGATTAAACCTATAGGTCCAGCATCTAATAAGATAATTTTATTCACCAACTGACACCTTTTAATTCTTGCGGAAATAATTGACGATTAGATAAACGATTTTCATCTAAAGCATTAATCAAATATTCCCCTGTTTCCTGCTGTTCTTGTTCATCACTTTCATCTATCCAAGACTGAAGCACATTAACTGTTTTCAATTGTTTTTCTTTTTGCAGTAATTGCAGTGCATAAGTTTCCACAGAAAGTCCTTGCTGTTGTGCTTCCTGTATTAAATACTGTTCTAATTCTGGTGGTAAGCTGAGGGTTAGTGTCATAAGTCTATTGTGAGTGACTTTATATATTGTAAACCTGTAAAAACAAAAAATTAACCCCAAAATACCAATAAGCGTTGTTGGGTTTCGTTCCTCAACCCAACCTTGTATCTTAGAGGTATGTTAGAGGAAGTGGTAGACCGTCCCAACCTGGGTCAGAAAAGACCGCATCGTAGCAAGGATCACCACAACAATCTCCATGACAGAACTCGAACAGTCGCCTGGGGTAAAAACTATGAACAAAGACATAGATAATATAGCCCGTATCGTGCAAGGATGAGTGAAATCAAGGGGATGAATAAAAAACAAAACAAATTAAAAGAAAGTAATTGAAGGTGGAGAGTTAAAAATGGAAAATATCTCCCAATGGGTAGGCATTGACGTAAGTAA
>NZ_VILD01000003.1:480120-501731 GCF_009712085.1 Anabaena sp. UHCC 0253 | reverse complement strand
GGAGCAACGTCTTCAACAACTCAATCAAGAAATTGAGACATTGACCCAAAATAATCAACAATGGATTGATAAAGTCAATCTACTCAAAACTACTCCTGGTATTGGTCAAGTTATTTCAACCACCTTAGTTTCTGACTTACCAGAATTAGGTCAATTAACTGCCAAGCAAATCTCTCGCCTAGTTGGTGTTGCGCCAATTAATCACGATAGTGGACAGCATAAAGGTAAGCGCATGATTAATGGTGGTCGCGCCCATGTTCGTGCCATTCTTTATATGGGTGCTGTTGTTGCTATGCGTCATAATCCTGTTATCAAAACTTTTTATGAACGCCTGGTTGAACGTGGTAAACCCAAAAAATTAGCCATTACTGCTTGTGTTCATAAAATGTTAGTCATTTTAAATGCGATGATTCGAGATCATCTTCCCTGGTCTGTTTCTCACGACTCACAACCAATTTCTGCATAAAGTTTCACTATCGTTTTTATACCTGCAATCTTGTTTGGTAATTTATGGCAATCTATAATTTACCTGTTTTGTTCTGCTTTGTTTTTCTCCTCTATTTTCTGACTTTTTTCCTAGACTTTAAATTTTTCCTTTACGATCGCTTGACAATCAAGACAGTCGCTACGATTTATAATTGATCGGATAACCTGCACACCTACATTTAGGCATGAAACTGTGACCGAAACTGGAAAATACAAAGATACCGTCAACTTACCCAAGACTAACTTCGATATGCGGGCAAACGCCATTAAGCGCGAACCCGAAATCCAAAAATTCTGGGAAGAAAACAACATTTATTCTCAACTGGCTGAAAACAACCCCGGCGAATTATTTATACTCCACGATGGTCCTCCCTATGCTAACGGTCAGTTGCATATTGGTCATGCTTTAAATAAGATTCTCAAAGATATTATTAACCGCTACCATTTGCTCCAAGGTCGTAAAATTCGCTACGTTCCAGGATGGGATTGTCACGGGTTGCCAATTGAGTTGAAAGTTCTGCAAAATATGAAACAGGCAGAACGGCAAAATCTCACTCCTTTGCAATTGCGTCAAAAAGCGAAAGAGTTTGCACTGAAGACGGTTGATGAACAACGAGAAAGCTTTAAACGCTATGGGATTTGGGGTGATTGGGAAAATCCTTATTTAACCTTAAAACCAGAATACGAAGCCGCGCAAATTGGCGTTTTTGGGGAAATGTTCCTCAAAGGTTATATCTATCGCGGTTTAAAGCCTGTGCATTGGAGTCCTAGTTCTAAAACCGCTTTGGCAGAAGCTGAGTTAGAATATCCTGAAGGTCACGTTTCCCGCAGTATTTACGCGGCTTTTCCGGTGCAGAAGGTTGCGGAAGGGTTAAAAGCTAGTTTAGATAGCTTCTTGCCTGATTTGGGCGTGGCTGTGTGGACTACTACTCCCTGGACTATTCCCGGTAATTTGGCTGTGGCTGTGAATGGTGCGTTGGAGTATGCGGTGGTGGAGGTCTCACGCAGAGACGCAGAGGCACAGAGAGGATGCAGATATCTGATTGTTGCGGCTGAGTTGGTGGGGCGTTTGGGAGAGATTTTGAATGCTGAGTTAACGGTAAAAGCCAAATTCTCTGGTCAGGATTTGGAAGGGACTATTTACCGTCATCCTCTTTTTGACCGTGAAAGTCCGGTGGTGGTTGGTGGTGATTATATCACTACTGAGTCGGGGACTGGGTTGGTTCATACTGCTCCTGGTCATGGTCAAGAGGACTATATTGTTGGTCAGCGTTACGGTTTACCGATTCTTGCTCCTGTTGATGATAGTGGTAATTTTACTGATGAAGCTGGTAAGTTTTCTGGCTTGAATGTGTTGGGCGATGGTAATCAAGCGATTATTGATGCTTTGCAGGAAGCGGGTTCTCTGTTGAAGGAGGAAGCTTATCCTCACAAGTATCCTTATGATTGGAGAACGAAGAAACCGACGATTTTCCGCGCTACTGAACAATGGTTTGCTTCTGTGGCTGGTTTTCGGGAAGATGCTTTAACGGCTATTTCATCTGTGCGTTGGATTCCTGCTCAAGGTGAAAACCGCATCACGCCGATGATAGCAGAAAGATCCGATTGGTGTATTTCTCGTCAACGTTCTTGGGGTGTGCCGATTCCCGTGTTTTATGATGAAGCGACTGGGGAAGTTTTGCTGAATGCGGACACGATTAATCACGTTCAAGCTATCATTGCCGAAAAGGGTTCTGATGCTTGGTGGGAGTTGTCGGTGGCAGATTTGTTACCGGAAACATATCGTCATAATGGCAAGAGTTACCGCAGAGGTACAGATACAATGGATGTCTGGTTTGATTCTGGTTCTTCTTGGGCGGCTGTGGCGAAGCAAAGACCGGAGTTATGCTATCCTGCTGATATGTATTTGGAAGGTTCTGACCAACATCGCGGTTGGTTTCAATCTTCTTTGTTAACCAGTGTCGCGGTTAATGGCATTGCACCTTATAAAACTGTGTTAACTCATGGTTTCGTCTTGGATGAAAATGGACGAAAAATGAGCAAATCGGTGGGGAATGTGGTAGATCCTCAATTGATGATTCAAGGTGGGACTAACCAAAAACAACAACCCGCTTATGGTGCGGATGTTTTGCGGTTGTGGGTTTCTTCGGTTGATTATTCTGGTGATGTGCGGTTGGGTGGTAATATCATCAAGCAATTAGCGGATGTCAGAAATAAGATTCGCAACACAGCGCGGTTTTTATTGGGGAGTTTGCATGATTTTGATCCTCTCAAAGATGCTGTAGCTTTTGAAGATTTGCCAGATTTGGATAAGTATATGCTGCACCGCATACGGGAAGTTTTTACAGAAGTCACAGCCGCTTTTGATATAAAAGGAGAAGAACAAGAAGCTTTTAAACCTCTCCAACTATCGCGCTTTTTCCAAACGGTGCAAAATTTCTGCATTGTTGATTTGTCTAACTTCTATTTAGATATTGCGAAGGATAGACTGTATATTAGTTCTAAGAATGCTTTCCGCCGTCGTAGTTGTCAAACAGTTTTGCAAATTGCTTTGGAGAATTTAGCGAAAGCGATCGCACCTGTTTTGTGTCATATGGCTGAGGATATTTGGCAACATCTACCTTACGAAACACCCTATAAATCAGTGTTTCAAGCTGGTTGGGTACAGTTGGAGAAAAAATGGACATATCCAGAAGATGATGCAGAAGCTAGAAAAGCACAAGTGCGAATTGAAACTTGGGAGAAATTGCGGCAACTTCGCACCGATGTTAACAAGGTGTTAGAACAGGCTAGGGTAGAAAAAATGATTGGTTCGTCTTTAGAAGCAAAAGTGCTGATTTATATGGAACCTGTTAAGCTACCTGTTGCGTCTTACTTGGGACATGAAAGTTTTCATACAGCTATCCAAGCTTTTAACCCTGTTAGCGGTAATGGAGTAGATGAATTGCGGTATTTGTTCCTAACCTCTGAGGTGCAATTATTAGATTCTCCTGACGCATTAAAAGGATTAAAAACCCTGCGAGTTCAAGGTGAAGATAATTGGGATATTGGGGTAGTTAATGCCGCAGACTATGAGCATGAAGGGAAATCTTATCACAAGTGCGATCGCTGTTGGAATTATTCTACCCATGTAGGGGAGTCAGCAGAACATCCTTTACTTTGTGAAAGATGTGTTCCCGCTTTAGCTGGAGAGTTCTAGAACCATAATATCCCCGACTTCTGTCATTAATTTATAATTTATTTATAATATAATCAAGAAGTCGGGAATCTGGATTTTGTGCAACTGCAAATAAACCTTCATTACCATCTTTAATTATTATGACCACACAATTATCTGTAGCTTTAGAAATTTTACCAATGGTTTTGAAAATGCAACCAAATATTATCAGAAGTGATGAGCAATTTTTTGAGTTTTGTCAATTAAACCGTGATTTAAGAATTGAACGTAATCAATTTAGAGATTTATTAATTATGTCACCTACAGATTCAGAAACAGGTGAACGTAACTTTAATTTAATTGGTGAATTAGGTATTTGGACAAAGCAAAATGGTACAGGAGTAGGATTTGGTTCTAGTGGTGGTTTTACATTACCCAATGGTGCAGTCCGTTCTCCTGACGCAGCTTGGATAAATCGCACAAAATGGGAAGCAATACCAACAGAACAAAGAAAAAAATTTGCACCTATTTGTCCTGAGTTTATCATTGAATTGCGTTCAGAAACTGATAACTTAAAGATTCTGCAAGAAAAGATGCAAGAATATATAGATAATGGTACACAATTAGGATGGTTAATTGATAGAAAACAACGCAAAGTATTTATTTATCGTCCTGATTGTGTTGTTGAAGAATTAGATAACCCCCAAACCTTAACTGGTGAGAATTTATTACCTGGATTTATTCTGGATTTAAGTCAGATTTGGTAATACAGCTTTAGTTAGGGAGTTCTAATCATCACAAATGCTAATTTGTGGAAACGTTATATAACTCTTTGGCGTTGCTGATTAAGAGTATGATTTTGTTTCACGCAGAGGCGCAGAGTCTACAGAGAGTAAGAGTTTGAAATCATTGATTTTTGAATTTCATACCCTAATTCAGCAACGCCAACTCTTTTTCCCACTTGGCTTCTAATATAGATTGTAAAGAATTTTGTTGACTGAAATGATAAGAACTCAGACTATGTTCTGATGTAAAGACTTTTTTCACTAGTTTTGCTAAAATAGGTTTTGGTATCTCAGCAGTATGACGCAAGGCTAATACGGGCATTTCTTGCCAACAACTCCGGCAAAACCAGTAAGATTCAGCACCACGGATGTGATGTAAAAGCGAGTCGGAACAACAAGGGCAGTGAGGCATAGTAGTTAAACATCCTTTTATTAAAAATGCTCGGCTAGTAATGTAGTTATGTAATGAATTGAGAGTCATTAAAACTTGTTATGTATATTCCTTAGAGTTTAACTCTCAAATATGAGGAACTTGTGAGGATGCTTATAGGAACAATATATTACGTAATATTTCGCTATATTGCCTCTACATTTGTTTACAATCTAAACTAAACTCATCGTAGGCAATTTAAAATGCTTTTTTCCAAGAGGCTACGTTAACAAAAATTAAAGCAAGTGCCAGGTAGAGATTGTTCCCTATTCCCTTCTATATATTCCTCACAAGATCCTCAAAATCTCAGTGTATAAAAATAGTGGGTAAGGAAAAAAGCAACTCACCCAAAGGTTCTGAATTAAATAACAATATTTAAGGAATCTCAGAATATGCTAGAAATTACACGCAACCAAGAAAATAACCAAGTTACCCAAGAAGCTTTAGTATTACACTTTAACTCGGTGGGAATTGCAGATATTCCCTTAGTAGGTGGCAAAAACGCCTCTTTAGGGGAAATGATTCAACAACTCGGTCCCAAAGGGGTGAAAGTTCCCACGGGATTTGCGACAACAGCTTATGCTTATAGATACTTTATTACTGGTGCTGGTTTAGAAGCCAAACTGAGAAAGATTTTTGCAGAGTTAGATGTCGAAGATATGGATAACCTGCGGGAATGTGGCAAACAAGCCAGATCATTGATGTTAGAAACACCATTTCCGTTAGAATTACAAGAAGCGATCGCTCGATCATATCAAAGTTTATGTCAAGAATACGGTATTAATACGGATGTCGCTGTTCGTTCTAGTGCTACAGCCGAAGATTTACCAGATGCAAGTTTTGCAGGACAACAAGAAACATACCTGAATGTACATGGACTCCAAAGCGTCTTAGAATCTTGCCATAAATGCTTTGCTTCTATCTTTACAGACCGCGCCATTTCTTACCGACAAATTAAAGGTTTTGATCATTTTGAAGTCGCATTATCAGTCGGTGTCCAAAAAATGGTACGTTCTGATTTAGCATCTTCTGGCGTAATGTTCTCCATTGACACCGAAACAGGCTTTAAAGATGCTGCTTTAATTACCGCTGCTTATGGTTTAGGTGAAAACGTAGTTCAAGGTGCAGTTAACCCAGATGAATATTTAGTATTTAAACCAACCTTAACACAAGGATATAAACCTATTCTCCAAAAACGTTTGGGGACAAAAGAAATAAAAATGGTTTATGACCTTGGTGGGTCAAAATTAACCAAAAACATCCCCGTTCCCGAATCAGAACGCGGTCAATTTGCCCTTAATGACCAAGAAATTTTACAACTCGCCAAATGGGCTTGTATAATTGAAGATCATTATTCCCAAGTCCGTGGGATGGAAACACCAATGGATATTGAATGGGCAAAAGATGGCGTAACTGGTGAATTATTTATCGTTCAAGCTAGACCAGAAACAGTTCAATCTCAAAAATCAAAAACTGTTCTCAGAACTTATCAACTTAAAGAAAAAAGTCAAGTTTTATTAACAGGTCGTAGCGTTGGCGAAATGATTGGTCAAGGTAAAGCCAGAGTGATTCTTGACGTACATCAAATCAATCAATTCCAAGCCGGAGAAGTGTTAGTTACTAACCGCACAGATCCAGACTGGGAACCGATTATGAAAAAAGCTAGTGCTATTGTCACTAACTCTGGGGGACGGACTTGTTTTGATGGAGAAACAAAAATTCTCACCAATCAAGGTTTTATGACCATTGGGCAGATTTATGAACAAGGATATCAAGGATTATCAACTTTAGCCCTCAACACCAAAACCCATCAAATGGAATGGAAACCCATTACAGATGCCATGAAACGGACATCTAAAACAATTGGTGTGAGTGTATCTCAAACTGGGAGAGTCACAGATAATATCCTGCGATTAACTCCTGATCATAAAATGGTCAATCTGCGGAATGGTGAATATACCAAAACTGAGATTCAAGAAATGTTAGATACTCAGGAAATGGTGCTTGTATCTCAGAATATTCCCGTATTAGGTGACAACAAAAATCAAGAAGCGGATTTAGCTTATCTGATTGGGGGAATCATCACAGACGGTTCAATTTACACTAGTCGAACTCATGGGGAAGTCCAGTTTATTCAAAAATGTTTACCAGAAAAACAAGCATTCATAGCTACTATGAATGACAAAATGAATGCTGTTTATGGTAAATCTTTTACTCCTTGTGAGAAAGCAGTATCTTCAGGTTATATCCGAGGAAAACAAGTAAAAGGACAAGCTACAGCTTATCGTGTTTATTCTAAAGCTATAGCTTACGACTTAAAAGAAAAAGAACAACAGATTACTCAAATTCTCCTAGAAAATACTTCAGAAGTTGCTTATCACTTCTTAGGAGGTGTGATTGATGGTGATGGCTGCTATGCTAATAATCGCATTAACATCTATATCTCGGAAGAGAATTTACTACAAGCTGTCATTATTGCTTGTTTAAAAATCAATACTGTTCCTCAAGTTACCAAAAATCGTCATATCTACAATGTCCAAATTGTAGAAAAATTAGAGCAAATTTTAGAATATACCCAACGAGTCAAAGGAGATATTAATCCCCGAATTATTCAAACCCGGTTTTTTGCTACTAATCAACTATTTGCTAACAATGTTACCGGAGAAATCAAACTTAGAAAAGATAAGAACTTATTGATTTCCGATAAACAACTGGGTGAAATAAGTCAATTTGCAGACATTTTAAAAGGTGATTTCCGAATGCAACGAGTTGTTAAAGTTGCAGATGCAGTAGACGCTGAAGTTTATAATATTACTGTTGCGGATCATCATAATTATCTGGTTTTTACGGATAAATATACTCCTGTAGTTGTTTGTAACTGTCACGCAGCAATTATTGCTAGAGAAATGGGCATACCAGCCTTAGTTGGTTGTGGAAATGCAACTACAGTTTTAGAAACTGGACAAGAGGTAACTGTTAGTTGTGCGGAAGGGGAAACAGGTCAAGTTTATGCAGGATTATTAAACTTTGAAATTCAAGAATTACCTTTAGATAATTTGCCGCGTACCCGCACTAAAATTATGATGAATGTGGGGAATCCAGAGGAAGCTTTAGGTTTAACAGCAATTCCTAATGACGGTGTTGGTTTAGCGAGAATGGAATTTATCATTGCTAACCAAATTAAAGCTCATCCTTTAGCATTATTACATTTTGACAAATTAGACGATGAACTGGCCAAATATAAAATTAGCGAATTAACAGCAGAATATGAAAATAAAGCTGAATTCTTTGTTTCTAAATTGGCACAAGGTATAGGCACAATAGCCGCAGCTTTTTATCCCAAACCCGTCATTGTTCGGTTGTCTGATTTCAAGAGTAATGAATATGCAAACCTCTTGGGTGGTAGACAATTTGAACCCAAAGAAGAAAACCCGATGATTGGTTGGCGTGGTGCTTCTCGCTACTATGATCCTCGTTATCGTGAAGGTTTTGCCCTAGAATGTCAAGCCATGAAACGGGTAAGGGATGATATGGGTTTAACCAATATGATTCTCATGGTTCCTTTCTGTCGCACTCCCGAAGAAGGAAAACGGGTATTAGCAGAAATGTCCAAAAATGGCTTGGTTCAAGGTGAAAATGGCTTAGAAGTTTACGTTATGTGCGAGTTACCTAGTAACGTCTTACTAGCTGATGAATTTAGCCAAATCTTTGACGGCTTCTCGATAGGTTCTAATGATTTGACTCAATTAACCTTAGGATTAGATCGAGATTCTGAATTAGTGGCACATTTATTTGATGAACGCAATGAAGCTGTAAAACGAACAATAGCAAAAGCGATCGCTACTGTCAAACAACATGGACGCAAAATAGGCATCTGTGGACAAGCACCTAGCGATTATCCAGAATTTGCTCGTTTCCTTGTTGAACAAGGCATTGATTCTATTAGTCTCAACCCTGATTCTGTCATTAAGACAATGTTAGAAATTGCTTCAGCAGAAAAAGGGGAATAAGTAATTGATAATTGACAATTGACAATTGACAATTATTAATGGGTGACAGGTGAACCAGCGCGGTCTTGGGGGTTTCCCCCATGAGCGACTGGTGAACCCGAAGGGTGACAGTGAAGAGGTAAGAGACAAGATCCGATTTTTCTCCCCTATTCCCTGTTTCCTGTCATCTACCTTTAGACGTATTTTTTGAAGGCGATCGCATACTTCAAGAAAATACTGAAGATTTATTTGGCGACGCACTTTATCACCATCGAGTTAGAATTATGGTATGGATTTAGTGTGCCATTATCCCCACTCCCAAACAACGGATATTTCGCGGTGAATCTCTCCTTCTCACCAGTGACTTACCTAGCAATATTGAGAATAAACATCTCCAAAAAAGAATGTAGAGCCGAGAATCCCTACATAAGGAACGTCTCTACAAGGGTTGTGGATAACGCAAATTTAATTTCTGGAGATATCTAATCAATATTTCCAAGTCCGTGGCACAAAATTACAGGAATTCATTGGGATTTTGGTATATCCCAATAGTTACAAAAATAAAAGTTTGTATATACTCAAAAGAATATATAATTTAATTAAACGCTTGAAAATTTAATTGTATCCGTATGGATTTTATGGCTGTGTTACATTGCACTAAATAAATTAAGTAGCTGGATGTGAGATCACCAAAATGTGTGAGGAAAAGTAAATAGGGCTGAAACCCTTTTTTTCCCTACTCCCTACTCTCTGCCCCTGCCTTGCCCCTACAAAAATTTTTAACGCCAACCTACTTAATAAAAGTATGTGACCTAATTTTATTACCAACTTTCATATATACCAATTCCCATTTTAGTCAGGTACAAGAAGAAAGAATTAACCGCAGATAAACGCCGATAAATTTCTACTTTATTAGACTAGGAAATGCTATATACCTGCCATCTTTAATTAATTAGTGATTTGCAGAGTTTTATAAATATGAATTTAGTTAGATCATCATCTACTGAACAGATTAGTCCATTGAATACATTAGCTTCCGGATTTAATCAGCGACTAATTAATCTACCTAACTTACATCAAATTATTAATTATTCTCCCTTAATTATTAATCCTGATAGTTTTGTTATAGATGCTATAAATTTGATGAATCAAGAACAAGAAAATAGCATCATAGCTAACGACCAAATTCGGGAAACAAACGACTATGCTTTAATAGTAGAAGAAAAACAGTTACAAGGAATATTTACTCTTAAAGATGTCCTGAGAGTCATTGCTTTGGGTATCAACCTATCAGAGGTGAAAATATCCCAGGTGATGACTCAGCCACCAATTACTCTTAAACATTCAGTATCTGAGCATATTCTGACAGCCTTCTCACTGTTTGAGGAGTATTTTATTCAGCATTTGCCAATAGTAGATGACGAAGAGATGCTAATAGGTATTGTTAGCAAGAAACGTCTCATTCAATCATTAGATTTAGAAGCAATAGTTGGTGTAACTGAGGCATTACAGGAACATTTTACCAGTTCAGAAACAGAACACAAACCAATTAATCAAGAATTGGAAGTCATTCGTTGGCAAGCTTATAATTATTTACAAAGATGGTTAGAAAAACAGGTCGCTTATAGTGTAGGAATTAAAGATATACTTCAGGAAACTTTAGAAGAATTGCAAATTGTGGAAGAGGAACTGCGACAACAAAATGAACAACTGATCTTTTCTCGTGACACAACAGAAGCAGAGCGACAGCGATATCAAAATCTATTTGAATTTGCCCCAAATGGTTATTTGGTAACTGATGCTTTAGGTGTTATTCAGGAAGCTAATCATACAGCAGCATCTTTGCTATGTGTACCTAAACAATATCTAATTGGCAAACCATTGGTAATTTTCATTGCCGAACAATATCGTCCTGAATGTGTATCCCGGTTGTTAAAATTGCAGCATATAGATGAATGGGAAATGTGTTTCCAGCCTCGCAAAGGTTCACCTTTTCCTGGTAATGTGAGAGTAAATATTCTGTTTGATAGTGAAGGCAACCGGACTGGTTGTATATGGTCAATATTTGATATTAGCGATCGCAAACAAATAGAAATCGCACTACGGGAAGATAGCGATGTCTTAGAAAAACGGGTTGCAGAACGCACAGCAGAATTAGTAGTTGCCAATGCGCGGTTGCAGCAGGAAATCATGGAACGTCAAAAGATGCAAGAGTCATTAGAAGAAAGTGAAGAACGACTCAGTTTAGCAATGGAAGCGGGTAATACAGGAATATGGGATTGGCATATCCAAAGCAATAAAACCCTTTGGTCTCATAATATGGGGCCAATGTATGGTTTACCTAGTCATACCCAGTGTCCCAATATTGAGGACTTTCTCAGTTTAATCTATCCTGAAGACCGCGAATATTTTCGTGAACGTGTAAATTACGCTATTCAGGAAAGAGCTATTTTCAACTGTCAGCATCGAGTAGTGTGGCGTGATGGTAGTATACATTGGTTAAGTGCCACAGGTAAAGTCTACTATGACGAAACTGGAAAGCCAAAACGGATGATTGGCACAACTAAGGACATTTCCGAACGCAAGCTAATAGAACAACAAATCTATGAACAAGCTGCTCTTTTAGATATTGCTACTGATGGAATTTTTGTGCGAGATTTCCAAGCTCAAATTCTCTTTTGGAATCAAGGCGCTTACAGGATGTATGGTTGGCTAAGAGAAGAAGTTTTAGGTAAGAATATTAGAGATATTTTTTATCATTCAATTTCCTGTGAACAAGAAATAGTTGCTCTAAACACTGTAGTTAAATCTGGAATTTGGCAGGGTGAGTTACACAAGCAGACAAAATCAGGGCAGGAAATTATTGTCCAAAGTCGCTGGACATTGATGTTAGATGGAGATGATCAACCTAAATCTATTCTGACAGTAGATACTGATATTACAGAAAAAAAACAGTTAGAAGAGCAATTTCTCCGCGCTCAAAGATTGGAAAGTATCGGTACTTTAGCTGGTGGGATTGCCCACGATATCAATAATATCTTGACACCAATTTTAGGTTCTGCTCAATTCCTGAAAGGTAGATTTGGTAAAGATAAAGATCATCATCAGCAAATGCTGACAATCATTGAGAATAATGCTAAACAAGGGGCAGCTTTAGTTAGACAATTGTTATCTTTTGCTAGAGGAGTAGAAGGTAAATATATCACTTTACAAGTTAATGATTTGATTAGGGATATTATACAGCTTGCTCAACAAACATTTTCTAAATCTATCAAATTTTATACCCATCTGCATCCGAAATTATCAACAGTTTCTGGAGATAAAACCCAACTACATCAAGTATTAATGAATTTAGTTGTTAATGCTGCTGATGCTATGCCCAATGGTGGTGATCTTTCTATTGCTACGGGGAATTTGTATCTTGATGAAGAAATGACGCGGATAAATTGTAATGCTAGAGTGGGAAATTATATTGTTATTAGTGTTACAGATACAGGCATGGGAATGCCACCGCAAGTATTAGAGAGAATTTTTGAGCCATTTTTTACTACTAAAGATATTGGTCAAGGAACAGGATTAGGACTATCAACAGTATTAGGAATTATTCAAAGTCATAAGGGGTTTATTGATGTAGCTAGTCAAGTTGATAGAGGTAGTAAATTTCAGATATTTTTACCATCGGTACTCCAAGAAGTTCCACCATTAGAACCTGAAAATCATGACCTGTTTCAAGGAACGGGAGAGTTAATTTTAATAGTAGATGATGAAATGCAAATTTGTGAAGTTACAAAAACCATTTTAGAAAACTATAATTATCAAACCCTGACTGCTAAAAATGGCATGGAAGCGATCGCTCTTTATGCCCAACACCAAGAGCAAATTAAAGTAGTCTTAATGGATATGATGATGCCAGAAATGGATGGAACAGCGGCTATTCGCGTCTTAAAAAAAAATCAATCCCCAAGTCCAAATAATTGCTTGTAGTGGACTCAATAACCACAAGATGTTAGAACCAGATAATGAAATCCAAGTTTCAGATATTTTATCAAAACCCTACACAAATCAAGAATTACTAGAAAAATTACATTTTGTATTAACGGGAGTTTAGTTGTTAGGGCTAGGAGTCAGGATTGGTAAGGGCGTATCCCTGACGGGAGATGGAAGCATCAGCATTCGGTGTAAGGGCGAAGCATTCGGAAAATAAACTTGGGAAAAAACCGATAATTAATCGCCCGAATGCTTCGCCCCTACTTGGGAAAAAACCGATAATTAATCGCCCGAATGCTTCGCCCCTACTTGGACAAAATAGGAAAAATACTAACTGCAACTGCTTGTACAGATTTATCTATCCTAGTGAGGATGTAATCAATAATTTATTGGTAATCTAAATTTCAGTAGTTGCAGTTGTCCATCTATTAATTTTCACCATTGTGGTGGTTAGGGACTTATAGCCAAAATTAATACCGACAAATTTCAGGATTTTATAGCTTAAATTTACAGTTATTATTGCATTTAGCAGCAATGCGGGCAAAAAATAAATCTATCTTTTAGACGTTTTGTTTGAGATGGAGATTTCTGTATAGTATGATGGGTTACGAAAATCTACCATGTAATTAAAAAAATGATTTATTTTTGACAGAAAATATCTTGCCCAAATTAGAAATTAATTCAAAAAACTCAACACATACACTCACTTGATTGTATCTAGTGTTTCCACCAAAAACTTAAAATATTGAAAAACGATGAATACAACTTGGCAAGGAATAACCCAGTTGACAGGAGTTGGTTTGTCGAACAGGGTACAGCAATTTTTAGCACAGTCATCGAACTTTCCCACTGATAGAGCAGAAGTCAACCCAGGAGTTACTAATGTTCCCGGAGTTGTCGGACAGCTAATTCTGTTTATTCCCCGTTTACTGGGTTCTGCGGCGATTTTGTTAGTTGGTTGGCTCATTGCAGCGATCGCAGCCAAAGCAGTAGAAGGAATCCTCAATCGGACAAACATAGATAACCGGATTGCCTCTGGGATGACTGGTCGTGAGGATACTCCTCAGATTGAAAAATTAATCTCTGGGCTAGTTTTTTGGAGTATATTTCTGTTGACAGTCGTGGCTGTTTTACAGAACCTGGGTTTAGAAGTAGCTTCTCGACCACTTAATAGTTTTCTCGATCAACTGATTGGCTTTTTGCCCCAGATAGTTGGTGCAGGTATAATTTTGGGTGTGGCTTGGTTTTTAGCGACTATCGTGAAGCTATTGACTGTAAGAGCATTAGATACTTTGCGACTAGATGAACGGCTGCGGGAAGAAACCCAAGATGGTACACCCAGCACAAATCAATTGTCTCTGAGTGAGACCATTGGGAATGCTTTATATTGGTTCATCTTTTTATTGTTTCTGGGCTTATTTCTGGAAACATTGGGGCTTCAGACGGCATTACAACCAGTACAAGTTTTAACTATAGAGATTCTTTCCATTCTACCCAACATTTTCGCAGCAATTCTCATTGGGACAATTGGTTGGTTTATAGCGAATATTGTCCAGCGGATTGTCACTAATTTATTACATACAACTGGAATTGATGATCTGGGGAGAAGGTTAGGACTATCTTCATCTACAGGGGGGCAATCTTTATCAAATATTATCGGCACAATTGTCTATATTTTGATTTTGATTCCTGTAGCGATCGCCGCACTTAATACTCTCCAAATTGAGGCGATTTCTGCACCAGCAATTGTGATGCTGCAACAAGTTCTTAATACCTTGCCGAGTATTTTCACAGCAGCAGGAATTTTAATTGTTGCTTATTTTCTGGGTAAGTTTGTCTCGGAGTTAGTGACAACTATTCTGACCAGCTTAGGCTTTAACAATATTTTCACTATTCTGGGTTTGCCCTCAGTCAGAAGACAAGTGGTTTATTCAGAAGAACCCACTTCAGTTGTAACGGTCAGCCGTACACCTTCAGAAGTAGCGGGAATTATTGTACTAGTCGGTATCATGCTGTTTGCAACTGTAGCAGCAGTAAATATTCTCAATATTCCTGCTCTGACAGCATTGGTAATGGGTATTGTCATTATCTTGGGACGAATTTTAGCGGGATTGGTGGTATTTGCCATTGGTTTATTTTTGGCAAATCTAGCTTTTAGTATTATTAGCAGTTCTGGTAATTCCCAAGCTAGAGTTTTAGCTCAAGTAGCGCGGATTGCAATTATTGCCTTAGTTTCAGCGATGGCACTCCAACAAATTGGGATTGCTCCCGATATCGTGAATTTAGCCTTTGGTCTGTTATTTGGTGCGATCGCTGTCGCTATTGCCTTAGCCTTTGGTTTAGGTGGACGTGATGTTGCCCAAGAACAAATGAGAGAGTGGTTAGCTTCTTTTAAGGAAACCAGGAATTAAAGAATAGAAAACATATCAATTAGGGACTTCCAAAAAATAAACTATTCCCTAATTGATTCCTGATCATTTTTCATATAGCAGTATGCACTCTTGGTGAGATACAGTCACCCAATCGCAAACCCTGTAGGGGCGCAGGGTCTGCGCCCTCGATTGTATTGCATCCTACCGATAACCGCTATAGTATCAACGTTCAAATATACACATGATCAATCTTGAATAGCCTTTAAACCATTGATTTATGGCGTTGCTGATTAACGGTATGAATTTTAGTCTCACGCAAAGGCGCAAAGACGCAAAGGTAAGAGTTTTAAAGATTCAATTTAGGAATTTCATACCTCAATATGGCTTCGCCACGCAGGCTATCAGCAACGCCTGATTTATCAGGTTGTTAGGTCTATTCAGATCGCTATTCACCAACATAAATGCCTAAAGAACGAGCGGTTTGGACTAAATCACCATGAGGATTAACAAGAGAGGGATTTTTATCTATAACATCTTGAATAGGGAAATTGACAACTCGCCCATTTTGCCAAGCTAACATTTGATCATATTTTTCTTGGGCAATTAAATCAACTGCAACCTTACCAAACATAGTAGCAGTAAGTCGATCTAAAGCTGAGGGTATACCACCACGTTGAATATGTCCTAATACAGAAACTCTAGTATCAATCAGATGATTACTACAATTAGCAATTTGTTCGGCAATATATTGACCTTTACCACATTTAGCCGTTGTACAATTATCAGCATCATCTATATCTTTTGAACAAGGAAATATTCCTTCAGCAACAACAACTATGGCAAATTTCCGTTGCCAGCGTTCGCGCAATTCAGTAAGATGATTACACAAACCCTGAATAGTATAGGGGACTTCCGGAAGTAAAATCACATCAGCACCCCCGGCAATCCCTGAGTATAATGCCAAATGTCCGGCAGTGCGTCCCATAACTTCAATAATCATCACTCGGTCATGACTAGCAGCCGTAAACGTGAGACGATTAATAGCATCTACAACTGTATTCACTGCCGTATCAAAGCCAATTGAGCGTTCTGTCAGCGCCACATCATGATCAATAGTTTTGGGAATAGCAACTAAATTCCAATTACCTAAAACTGCTAATTGATGAATAATATTTAAACTACCATCTCCACCGACAGCAATTAAAGCATCTAAACCGATAGCTTCATAACCGGCTAATATTTCATTAGCAGAACCTAAAGTATCCCCTTTATTAATACTACCTAAAACCGTTCCTCCCATATTTAGCAAAGGGTCAATACCCCGCAAATCCCAACCATGTATACTTAAAGGTACAGTTTTTCCCTCTAGCAAACCTTGAGTTGAATAAGGAATACCCACCACTTCCCAATCATAAGTCCTGGTTGCATGACTCACTGCCGCACGAATCACACAATTTAGACCAGGACAGTCACCACCACTAGTAAGAATACCAATACGTTTTTTCATAAATTAGGAAGAAGGAGTCACTGAAGAAGAATATGAAGTCAGTCCCCAATCATCTAAAAGGGTGTATAAACTCTACCACTGTTGGGGTTATAAGTTTGCAAAGCTCGCATATACTGAGCGCGTTCAAAAGCACTAGGATTAGGACAGTTTAATTGGCTCATACTACCTTGTATTTGGCGTACAGAGTCATATTCATGTATTTCCATCCATTCCCGCAAGTCTTTTTCTAAACACTGAATGTGAGTAATACCCTCTCGTAATAATACAGAACAAAGCATCGTTACATTTGCCCCCACCATCAGCATTTTAATCACATCATGGGCATTGTGAATACCGCTGGTTGCTGCGAGACTACCCTGAATATGACCATAGAGAATGGCTATCCAGCGCAGAGGTAAACGCATAGCTTGGGGTGTACTCAAAAGTACATAGGGTTCTACCTCTAGAGTTTCTACGTTAATATCTGGTTGATAAAACCGATTAAATAATACTAAACCATCAGCCCCACATTGGTCTAGACGTTTGGCCATATTTGCCGTGTTAGTGAAATAGGGACTAAGTTTAACAGCTACAGGAATAGTAACTGCGGCTTTCACCGATGTGAGAATATCAATATAATTCTGTTCAATTTCTGTACTTGTTAAATCTGGATTTGTAGGAACATAGTAAATATTTAACTCTAGTGCAGATGCTCCTGCGTCCTGAATGAGTGTAGCATATTCTGTCCAGCCACCGACAGAACAACCATTGAGACTGGCGATAATGGGAATATTGACTGTTTCTTTGGCTTTGCGAATATGGTCTAAATATTCTTCTGGTCCGACTCGAAAATTAGTTATATCAGGGAAATAGGTTAAAGCTTCTGGAAAACTTTCTGTTCCATAGGTAAGATGATGATGAAGTTCGTATTTTTCTAAAATTAATTGTTCTTCAAATAATGAGTGCATAACAACTGCACCAGCACCAGCATCTTCCATTAATTTAATATTATCAATATCCTCGGAAAGGGGAGAAGCAGAAGGAACTAAAGGAGATTTTAATTCTAAGCCTAGATATGTTGTGGTTAGGTTCATAAATTTATTTGGTAATTGGGTAATTTATTTCGGACTGGGCGCAGACCCTGCGCCCCTACTTATTTTATTTTCTATCAGCTAAATATTGATACATTTGCCAACGAGTATTAACATCAGCTTGTGCTTCATTGAGGAGTTCTTTTGCTGTTTCTGGGTTGATTTTAGTCAACATTTTGAACCGGTTTTCCATGTACATGGAATTTTCTAATGGGATGTGAGGGGCGCGAGAATCGAGTTGTAGGGGGTTTTTTCCTTGTTTAATGCGATCGGGATGATAACGATATAATAGCCAGCGTCCAGAGTCTACAGCGGCTTTTTGGTTTTGCATTGCTGTACTCATATTGATACCGTGAGCAATACAATGACTATAGGCAATAATTAATGATGGTCCATCATAAGCTTCAGCTTCAAGAAATGCTTTTAATGTATGTTCATCTTTTGCACCCATAGCCACACTAGCAACATAAACATTACCGTAAGTCATGGCAATTAAACCTAAATCTTTCTTTGCTGTAGGTTTACCACCTGCGGCAAATTTTGCTACTGCACCTTTAGGAGTAGATTTGGACATTTGTCCGCCAGTATTTGAATAAACTTCTGTGTCGAGGACAAGAATATTAACGTTGCGTCCACTAGCAATTACATGATCTAAACCACCGTAACCAATATCATAAGCCCAACCGTCACCACCAATGATCCAAACACTCTTTTTCACTAAATAATCAGCAAGAGATTTAAGATTTTCAACCGCAGATAAACGCTGATTAACGCCGATATTATCCTCTTTTATCTGCGTTAATCTGTGTTCATCTGCGGTTATAATCTCTTCCAATTTCCTTTTAAGAATAGAAATCCGTTCTCGTTGTTCATAAATATCCGCTTCATTTTTTTGTTCAGCATTGAGGATATCTGTGACAAGAGTTTCGCCAATTTGGGGTGCAAGTTGTTGAAGTAAATAAGCTGCAAAATCGGCTTGTTTATCTATGGAGACGCGGAAACCTAAGCCAAATTCGGCGTTATCTTCAAATAGACTATTAGACCATGCTGGACCTCTTCCTTCAGCGTTTTTTGTCCAAGGTGTAGTAGGTAAATTACCACCATAGATAGATGAACAACCTGTGGAATTGGCGACTATCATGCGATCGCCAAATAATTGTGTTACTAATTTAATATAGGGTGTTTCTCCACATCCTGCACAAGCACCAGAAAACTCAAACAACGGTTCTTGCATTTGTTGTTGATTAATATGATTCAACTGCAAATTCTGTCTATCTGGATTTGGTAAACTCAAGAAAAAATCCCAATTTTCTCGTTCTTGTTCCCGCAATGGTTTTTGCAGTTCCATATTAATCGCTTTTTTACGCGGTTCGGCTTTATTTTTGGCAGGACAAACATCAACACAAATACCACAGCCAGTACAATCTTCTGCTGCTACTTGAATAGTAAATTTCAAATCATGCCAATTATGTTCTCTCGCATTGGCACTTTTAAAGGTTTCCGGTGCATTTTCTAATTGTTCTGGTGCATATACTTTACTACGAATGACACTATGAGGACATACCATCACGCATTTACCACATTGAATACAAACGTCGGTATCCCAAACAGGTATTTCTTCAGCAATATTGCGTTTTTCCCATTTAGATGTTCCTGTAGGATATGTACCATCTACAGGTAATGCACTTACAGGTAAATCATCACCTTCACGAGCGATCATTTTACTCAAAACATCACGAACAAAAGCAGGTGCATAATCTGGAAGAGGTGACAGTTGACAGGTGACAGATGACAGTTTTTCTTTCAGTTCTTTAGTTGTAATTTCATGGAGATTATCCAAAGTTGTATTAACTGCTTGGATATTCATTTCTACAATTTCTTCGCCTTTATTACCGTAGGTTTTACGGATAGATTTTTTAATTTTGTTTATTGCTTCTTCTTTGGGTAAAACACCAGATATGGCAAAGAAACAAACTTGCATAACTGTGTTGATTCTACCAATCATTCCTGCTTCCCGTGCGACTTTGTAGGCATTGATAACATAAAAGCTAAGGTTTTGTCAATGATCTCCGCTTGCATAGAACTGGGTAATTTATCCCAAACTTCATCTTTGTTATAAGGTGAATTTAATAAAAAAGTACCACCAGGAATAATATCTTTCAACATCGGAAATTTTTCTAAAAACTCCCATTGATGACAAGCGACAAAATTAGCTTTAGTAATTAAATAGGGAGAATGAATTTGTTGAGAACCAAAGCGCAAATGTGAAACTGTCACAGAACCAGATTTTTTAGAATCGTAAACAAAATAACCTTGGGCATAATTATCAGTTTCTTCACCAATAATTTTGATGGAGTTTTTATTTGCTCCTACTGTACCATCTGCACCCAAACCATAGAAAATTGCTCGCACTATATTATCTGCTTCAATGTTAAATTCGGGATTATATGCTAAACTGGTGTAGGTGACATCATCATTAATCCCGACTGTAAAATGATTTTTTGGTGTTTCTATCTCCAAATTATCAAATACAGCTTTTACCATTGCTGGTGTAAATTCCTTAGATGATAAACCATACCTACCACCCACAACTTTGATTTTGTGAAGCTGGTTTTCTGCCAAAGCTGTAACAACATCAATATATAAAGGTTCACCAGTTGCACCTGGTTCTTTCGTTCTGTCTAAAACGGCAATATTGCGGGTAGTTTTGGGGAGAGAATTAATAAATCTTTGGGTATCAAAAGGACGATATAATCTCACTTTTATGACTCCGACTTTTTCCCCTTGTTGATTGAGATAATCTACAGTTTCTTGGACTGTTTCACAACCAGAACCCATGAGGATAATTATGTTTTCTGCTGCTGGGTGTCCATGATAATCAAATAGTTTATATTCTCTCCCTGTATTTTCAGCAAATTCATCCATTACCTGTTGAGTAATATCTGGACAAAGTTGATAAAAAGAATTTACTGTTTCTCTGGCTTGGAAATAAACATCTGGGTTTTGTGCTGTACCTCGTAACACTGGTTTATCAGGTGTTAAAGCCCGTGAACGATGGGCAATTACTAACTCTATGGGAATAAATTTTTGTAAGTCTTCGGTTGTGAATATTTCTATTTTATCTATCTCATGAGAGCTGCGAAAACCATCAAAAAAGTGTAAGAAAGGTATGCGTGATTCTAAAGTTGCACGTGTGGAAATGAGGGCAAAATCTTGGGCTTCTTGCACAGAAGCAGCGCACAACATTGCAAACCCGCTACTTCTTGTAGCCATGACATCACTATGATCTCCAAAAATAGAGAGAGCTTGAGCCGCAAGCGATCGCGCCGCAATATGAAATACTGTAGGTGTAAGCTCTCCCGCAATCTTATACATATTAGGGAGCATTAACATTAATCCCTGAGATGCTGTAAATGTCGTTGTCAGTGAACCCGTTTGCAAAGCCCCATGTACAGCACCCGCAACTCCTCCTTCACTCTGTAACTGTACCACCGAGGGAATGTTTCCCCAGATGTTCGGTTTTCCCTCACTCATAGCAGCATCCGACCATTCAGCCATGGGTGAAGATGGTGTAATCGGATAAATGGCAATAACTTCGTTTAGTTGGTAGACGACTTTAGCAACTGCTTCATTCCCGTCTATGGTTGCAAAGGTTTTAGTTTTCATATTAAACATCTTGATAACTTTCCTAAACTTGATTTAGTCGTATTGCTGATAGCCATATAAAGGAATGAGGCGTTGCTGATTAAGAGTATGATTTTGTTTCACGCAGAGGCGCAGAGTCACAGAGAGTAAGGGTTTGAAATCTTTGATTTTTCAATTTCATAC
>NZ_VILD01000003.1:470837-479831 GCF_009712085.1 Anabaena sp. UHCC 0253 | reverse complement strand
GAGGCGTTGCTGATTAAGAGTATGATTTTGTTTCACGCAGAGGCGCAGAGTCACAGAGAGTAAGGGTTTGAAATCTTTGATTTTTCAATTTCATACTTCAATTCAGCAACACCAGGAATGAAAATCAAAAATTCCATTTATGAAACTCTTAATCTTTGCGCCTTTGCGCCTTTGCGTGAGACTACCCGGATTTCTCACTCTTCTCTCACCTATTACCGGCTAATTCTCTAATTCCTATCTTCATCTTAAAACGCAAACTTGAGAAATTCTGGAAAAATAAATTACCCAATAACTGTAGGGTGGGTATAGTCCTGCGGATATAGCTACGCTAAAGCCATACTTTCTCCCATCTTATAAAACCCAATCTGGGAATACAAGGGAATTCAAAATGTTATTATATATACATTAATTAAAATTTTTGATGACAGAGAACCTCCTCACAAGTTCCTCAAGTTGTTTATCTACATTAAATATTGAATCAGAGAATAGGGGATTGGGGAAATGGCAAAAAATTTAATTTTACCAATAACCGATTACCTGTGAAAAAATCCCCTATATATGAATACAGGGGGATAAATTGAAATATCCATTTTGGGAATTTTAAGACTAATGGAAATTGTTAGAAAGATTACCCAAGAATTAGCAATTGTCGGACAAGTTACACCAGAACAACTTCACGACATAGCAAATGATGGTTATAAATCCATTCTCAATCTGAGGTTTGCAGATGAAAAAGACTGGTGGGAAGATGAACAGAAACAAACCGAGGATTTAGGTTTAAGCTATGCCAATATCCCCATCAAATTTGAAGAACTAAATCCTCAAATTTCTTTGGAGATATTCGCAGTAATCAATCAATTACCTAAACCAATCTTGATTCATTGTGATAATGCTATCCGCTCGGCAGCAATAGTATTATTATATATTGCCAATAAGCAGGGCATTGAATTTGATCAAGTATGGGAACAAAATCCCAAATTATTTTGGTTTTAGGACTATAAACAATGGACAAGGAACAATTACATCTTCCTAGAAATATGAGGATTTTTCCTTTAAAGGAGATGTTTTAAACCTAGAATGAAACAATTGTCAATTAATAATTTCATCGGGGTTGTTCTACCTTTCTGCTGTAGTTACCAGTTGAGATGAATCTCTGTAATTAGAACTATTGACAGAGGCATGAATATCTGAATTTGTTTTTTGTTGATTAGATGTTCCAGGTGCGATGATTTGACGGTTTTCTTTAATTAATCTGCTGTAGGTGCGTTGGGGAATATAGTGAATTGGATTATAGCCAATACAACGCAAAATCAGCACACAAGCCCAAGAATACCGACCATCAGCAATAGCTTCAATGATCTGATTGAATTGTTCAGGAGTGATAGCACTATGAAAATCGTTCTGAGAAGAAGAAGCTTGGTAGTTCATGACTAACCCTGATATAATCTTGTAGGACTGAAAGTTAATAAGTTTTCAAAGTTCAGAAAATAGAATTTAGACTTTTATGGTCATTTATCAGTCTTCTAACTCTTAATTTCTGATTTTTGATTTCTGACTCGTAAAGAAAATTAATGCTATATAACTAATCTCATTGTGTGTGCCATAAAAAATTAAATTGTCTTAGTGAATAACCTCGCCCTCTAAATTTGAGTATAGCGATAAATTTTCGATTAAATATCAACATTATTTATGGTTTTGAGAGAATTTTATTAATTTTTCATGAGGTTTGTTGACTAGCAGCGGCAATAATATTTGAGTGACTGTGTATATTAAATTAACAAAATCACAGAAGAGAGCAGGGTTGAATATCTCTTTGTATATGGCTTTGCTCATAAATTTTGTACCTCATTTACCTGCTATCTGCTATATCTATTGAGTAATTGGTAGGCTAGTAATCTCCAAAAATTACTAGCAATTGGTAATCTGAATAAATTAGCTTTTAGCATTTTTGAATCTATAACCTGATAGTTTTTTTTTGAACCTATTCCCCTTGAATTTGCCCTAAATATAGGCAAAACCTGGGGATTTTTATGGTTAAGTCAATTGGACGATAAAAATAGGAAACACAGATACTCGTATATATGCAGAATACTATGTTTTGAGTAATTGGTAAGCCAAATTGGCACTTTATTTCTATAAATATTACAGATACCATCACTTTAAAATTACGTATTAAATGACTATTTAAATACTGTCACAAGGGGTATTTACAAAATTGTAAAGAGAAGATATTTAAAGGAAATATGACTATTTGAATAGTGTCACAAGGGGTATTTACAAAATTGTAAATAGCGTCTAAATATAAGTTTTTTGTTGATTTAATTTCAGTATTTTGGCTAAATCAGTTACATTTAAAAACAAGATACCTGATTTATTTAAGTAGTTAAAAATATGGGAATGTGACTTTAGGTCGCTACAAATTTATGCTATTTTTGAACTTGTTTCATGGTTAAATAATCAGTCAGGAGACTTATCCTCGCTGTAGTGTGAGTTTCTTGATAGACGTTCTCAAAATTTTTCGAGCATGAAACTAATACTTATATTGACTATTTTTCATAACTGTGCAATCCTTTATAAAAAACTTAATGTGTCAGTATTAATAGTATTCTGTAGAGTAAGAATAGAAACGTTTGTTTGATTGGTGCTTTTAAATATCTATTTAAGTTGTTCATTTTATGGTCAAGAGATCCCTCCAGGCCTCCCTGTCTGGAATTCAACAGGCTAAACGCGCGTTTGCTATCAAGGGGTGGACACAGGAAAACTTGGCAGGAGAAGTGAACGTAAAGACCCGCCAGCCGATTGGGCGATTTTTTACAGGAAAACCTGTCGATCGCCAAATTTTTATGGAAATTTGTGAAATTTTAGATTTAGATTGGCGAGAGATTGCGGATAATGCACCTGCGGAATTTCCTGAACCCGGTAGGCTGGTTGAGATGGCTTCTCTAGATATTGATAGTCTAGTCCAACAGGTGCGATCGCAACATCAAGACACCATTCAAAACCAGTGTGGTATCGTGCAGCTATTAGATATCAGCCGTCCTGTCAGCATTGATGACATCTATGTAGATGTGAATATTTTGGAAGAAATTGCCAGTCAACAGTGGTTTGAGATTGCTGACCTACAAAACTTAAAACCCGCTGAATTTGATCGCGTGGGATTGGCAGAGGTTAATCAGAAGCAAATACCAGGGATACAAGCTGTTAAAACTTACTCGAAGCTCAGAGTTCTTGGTAAACCGGGAGTTGGCAAAACCATATTTTTGCAACATCTGGCAATTCAGTGTAATCGGGGTGAGTTTGCCAAAAATCAAGTGCCGATTTTCATCGCGCTGAGAGATTTTGCTGAAGAGTCCAGGGATAATAACAAATTTAGTCTTCTGAATTACATTCATCACACATTTCTCACTTCTGGAATTTCCCACCCGGCTGAGATTGAAAGCTTACTGCAAGCAGGTCGAGTCCTGCTGTTGCTAGATGCTATGGATGAAGTGCCAAACCAGGACATTACAGCGGTTCTCAGCGAGATTCGCAAATTCTCGGAAAAATATCACAAAAATCAGTTCGTGGCCACCTGCCGCACCGCTGCCCGAAAACTGCAACTGCGAGGCTTTACCGATGTAGAAATTGCTCCCTTTGCCCAGGCTCAAATCATCACTTTCGCTCAAAAGTGGTTTGTGACACTGACCAAAACAACTGTTAAATCAGGACAGGAGCAGTCTGCTCAGTTTATTCAGAAATTGGAATTGCCGGAAAACAAGCAGTATCGGCAAATGGCGGTAACACCACTGTTTCTGCATCTGGCTTGCTCGGTGTTTCATGGTCAGGATAAATTTCCGACTCAACGGACAGAATTTTATAAACAAGGATTGGATTTGCTGCTGGGCAAATGGGATGAATCCAAAGGCATCGGCCGGGATGATGTTGATCGAGGGCTTTTATTGCCTCAAAAGTTGAAGCTGCTGAATCAACTGGCGGCTGTTACCTTTGAACAGGGGCAGTATTTTTTTGAGCAACGGGTTATTGAGCAATATATTGGGGACTATTTACGAAATTTGCCTAACGCAACTATAGAACCAGAGGAACTGCAACTCGAAAGCGAAGCGATGTTAAAAGAGATCGAGGCTCAACATGGGTTACTCACAGAACGAGCGCGAGGAATTTTTTCGTTTTCCTATCTAGCATTTCAAGAATACTTTACGGCTCGAAAAATCGTTGCTAGTCTTAATCTCCGGTCATTAGAACAAGCATTAGAAGGATTAGTCAGTCACATCACTGATTCGCACTGGCGTGAAGTTTTCTTGTTAACGGCTACTATGTTGCGAAGTGCTGATTCAATGGTGCAGTTAATGAAGCAGCAAATTGATGTTTTAGTTGCTCAAGACCCCTATCTGCAAGAATTTTTGATGTGGGCTAACCAAAAATCCCAAACAGTTTCCACAAGTCCCAATGTTGCCACATCACGAGCGTTTTATCTTGCCCTTGCCCAGTCACCCCAGGCAGCGGCTAAGTTAGCCTTGGCCAGCACCCTCGATGAAGGGATGTTTTTGGATGCAGCCTTAGATAGTTTGCTACTAGAATCGGCGATTGATCATAGTCAAGATTTTGCCTATGCCCATGCCTGTAGCGAAGCACTCAACAATATTCTGGTGATGGTTCTAGATGCTGGGTTTTATAAGTCTTTACAACAACTTAAAGACCAATTACCATCTTCTAGTCAAAACCGGGAACGGCTTCAGGAATGGTGGCAGAAAAACTATTCAGCCTGGGTGGAACAGTTGAAAGGTGCGATCGCTCAACACCGAAATAGTAAATATCCCTGGCAGTTTAGTTCTGAGCAACAGCAAGTCCTGGAAAGCTACTACAATGCCAATCAACTCCTAGTTGATTGCTTGAATAGTAACTGCGAAGTGACAACGGCAATCCGGGAAGAAATTGAAGCCACATTGCTACTTCCGAAAAAGGAACTAGTACCGCAGGTTTAACACCAGGATTGCTCTTCCGGGGGATTGTGCAGCAACTCGCGGATATTAGCTTCAATGACGCGGTAGCCTACATTGCCGTTGAGCCGTTGTCTTCCCTCATTAAAAATTAGGGTAGGACTAACAGACACGGTATGCTCTTTCACTAAATCAAAATCCTTGGATAATTGGGCATAAGCTTCACCACTATCAATCTGTGCTTGGATAGCGGCGATTGGTAATCCTAACTCTTCGGCAATAGCAAATTGCACCCGGCGATCAGAGATATTCGCTAGTTTGGTAAAAAATGCGGATCGAAATGCCCAAATGGCTTTTTCAAAAACCTGATCTGATTTTTGGACAATTTCTTTGGTTTCTAATAATTGGATTGCATGAAGAAAGAGATGGCAGGATGCAGATGAGGCAGGAATTGCTTCCGTCCAAATATCAGGATGAACGGTGATGTGATTAAACTTTTTTACAACTTCCTGAACGTGATGACTATATCCTTTGAAGCCACCGCGTTCGCACCATCGCTTCTCTAACTTTTCACGGGCATTTCCAAAGATAGGGACAAAGTGCTGCTCAATGGCGATTTTGTCTTGAAAATTTGTTGCTAATTCATCAAGACGAATTTGAGCAATATACGCCCAAACACAGAGAACATCAGAAAAGTAGGAGATACGAATTGGTTCTTCTATCATGATTTAGCGATCGCTTTTCTTGCTATTTTTCAGCTTGCAAAACAAACTTTGATCAATTTTAGCATCATTTATTTAAATTGCATTTTCAACCTGTTTTTCTTACGTTTTGTATCGTATTCAATCAATTCATACAATTCATTCATTAAATAACCCTACCCTCTGTCAAGATAATTAATATAACCAAAGTTGTTAATTCCACTCAGGAATATTATAAGAAGGAACAGATCATGAGCCTAGAAGATAAAGTTAAGGCAACTGCCAAAAATATTGAAGGTAAAATCCAAGAAACCGTGGGTGATATAACTGGAGATCCAAAAACTCAGGCAGAAGGTAAAGCTAAACAAGTAGAAGCAGCAATTCAACATTCTGTTGAAAACGTGAAAGATCAAGTCAAAGATACAATTGACTAAAGATTAATTTTCAAGCAAGTCTAGATGGTGAACAGGCTATCTAGACTTTCTCTTTTGTCTAAATTAACTAATAAATAACAATACCCTTACCATTTTTTGTAGGTTGGATTTTACTTCGTTATACCCAATTTACGAATCAGGCTTTTTTCAAGTTTTCACTCTCAATAGGTTCTATGACTAACTCAATTGAATTCAAGTTATTTGCCCCTTACAATAAAGGAGCGGCATTAATCGGATCTTTTTCCAACTGGGAAGAAATTTCTATGGAGAAAGGTAAAGACGGTTATTTCCGTATCTCTGTAAAATTGGCAGACGGCAATCATCAATATAAATTTCGAGTTCAATCCCGGAGCTGGTTTTTTGAACCAGACCAATGGGTAGAAGTAATAGACCCTTATGCAACAGATATTGATAACCCCAGTCAGAATGCAGTGGTGTGCATTAAAGACGGCGATCGCATTATTGATACTTACGTCTGGCAACACGATGACAAACCTCTGCCAGCAGATAGTGAATTAGTCATTTATGAACTTCATGTTGGTGACTTTTCTGGGGGTGAGGATGACTCTAAGGCTCGTGGCAAGTATCAGCACGTTATTGAAAAATTAGATCACCTTTGTGAACTGGGCATTAACGCCATTGAATTGATGCCGATTAAGGAATATCCGGGAGATCATAGCTGGGGCTACAACCCTCGCCACTTTTTCGCTACTGAATCTAGCTATGGTTCGACGATGGGGTTAAAGCAGCTAATTGATTCATGCCATGAGCGGGGTATCCGCGTCATCATGGACGGCATCTATAACCACTCAGAATCAGAAGCCCCTCTCACGCAGATTGATCATGATTACTGGTATCACCACTCTCCCCGCGATCCTGATAACAACTGGGGACCTGAGTTTAACTACGAACTCTACGATGAAACTCTGGAAACATACCCAGCCCGGCAGTTTGTCGGCGATAATGTGCGTTTTTGGATTGAAGAGTATCATACTGACGGTATTCGCTTCGATGCAGCCAGGCAAATTGCTAACTATGATTTAATGCACTGGATTGTTCAGGAAGCTAAAAAAGCCGCTGGGATGAAGCCTTTTTACACCGTAGCCGAACACATTCCTGAGACAACTAGCATCACCAATGCTGATGGTCCGATGGATGGCTGCTGGCACGATAGTTTCCGCCACGTGATTACAGTACATAAGTACATATTTGTGGCGATACTTTTGATTTAGAAAGCCTCAAGGATGTGATTGATTGCAAACGAAAAGGCTTTATGGGTGCGACTAATGTTGTCAATTATCTTACTAACCATGACCACAATCACTTGATGGTCGAGTTAAGCGATCGCAATATTTTTAATGAAGAAGCATTCAAGCGAATTAAGTTAGGAGTAGCTCTCCTGATGACAGCAGTTGGTGTTCCACTAATTTGGATGGGTGAAGAGTTTGGTGAGTATAAGTACAAAACACCTGAATCATCCAAAATAGATTGGAAATTGATGGGCAATGACCAGAATAGTAGTTTGTTTACATATTACAAAGGCTTGATTGGGCTGCGGAAAAATAATCATGCACTTTACGCTGAAAATATTGATTTTTTCCACGAAAATGTAGAGGCTAAAGTTTTCGCCTACACCCGTTGGAATGATCAAGGTTCTCGGATAGTTGTCGTGGCCAATTTTTCCGACAATTTTTTGGCAGGATATCACATTCCTAACTTCCCAGCCAATGGAAAATGGCACGAGTGGACAGGTAATTATGATATTGAATCTGGGGATGATGGCATTATGACTGACTTGGGATCTTACGAAGCCAAAGTCTTTGTTTGGCAATAGAAATTTACACCGCTGACTTCTGAATTCTTACAAAAAGGTTTTAGTTACTATGACTCTTGTTACTTGGATCATATTAGGTTTAATTGCAGGTGCGATCGCTAAGGCACTTGATCCGGCTGCTAGAGGCAGCGGCATTCTAGGAACTCTGTTTCTAGGCATAATTGGTGCATTTGTTGGTGGTACATTAGCCAATTTTATCACGACTGGAAAGTTTGTTCTGGTTGGTTCTACTCTCACTCCTTCTGGAGTTTTCATTGCTGTGATTGGTGCTGTTATCGCTGTATTTGTTTGGCACAGAATGAATGGCAGATATTTTTCTTAAAAATAACTAATACTGCAAGACAAAACTGTTAAATCTGGCAGTAAATTTGCCACTGTTATAATTACTTACACGCTTATTTTCCACTTATCAAGTATCTTATGAATAACCCCAAAAATCCCAATTCTCATAACAGTGAAGATAATCTAAACCAGGAGAAGAAACAATCCTATGGCGATGGTTACGTTGATGGCAATACATCTAAACGCCGTGTTCAGAACGAAGTCCAAACAATTCGTGATCAAAATAATACTGCTGGCGGTTTAATCCTTGGTTTCTTTATCGCCGCTGTACTAGGATTTAGTGGACTTGTTTATTTCTTTTGGGGGCGACAGCCTGCTACCACAAAGGTAATTGTTTTGCCTACTCCTGCGGTTTCTCAACAGCCAGAAAAACAGACAACTATCATCGAAAAGACGAATACTATTGAGCGTGTTCCCGTTATCGTTCCTGCTCCTCAACAAAGTGCGCCTAATGTTAATGTTAAAATTGATGTTCCCCGACCACAAACACCTAATAATCCACCCCCTGCTGTAACTCCACCAAATACGACAATTAATATAGCTCCCCCTGCATCGTCTGTCGAGACTCCAAAATCTACCTCTAGCCCAAATCCGTCCAATTCAAGTTCACAGACCCAAGAATCGCCTAATACAGGTAGTGTGCTGCCAGCAGATCGCAATTCAACTGATTCCAATCCATAATCAAGTAGACTCCTGACTCCTAACTGGGCGCAGTCCCTGCGCCCCTACCTCCTATTTTCGGCGTT
>NZ_VILD01000003.1:450930-470812 GCF_009712085.1 Anabaena sp. UHCC 0253 | reverse complement strand
CACCCCCTGCTGTAACTCCACCAAATACGACAATTAATATAGCTCCCCTCTGCATCGTCTGTCGAGACTCCAAAATCTACCTCTAGCCCAAATCCGTCCAATTCAAGTTCACAGACCCAAGAATCGCCTAATACAGGTAGTGTGCTGCCAGCAGATCGCAATTCAACTGATTCCAATCCATAATCAAGTAGACTCCTGACTCCTAACTGGGCGCAGTCCCTGCGCCCCTACCTCCTATTTTCGGCGTTGCTGAATTAGGGTATGAAATTCAAAAATCAATGATTTCAAACTCTTACTCTCTGTGACTCTGCGCCTCTGCGTGAAACAAAATCATACTCTTAATCAGCAACGCCCTATTTTCAAACACCGTCTAAAAGTGTGCGGACTTCGTTATCTGTAGTTTGGGTAAAATCTTCATACCACCAACCAATTGCAGACATAATTTCTGGAGATTGCAAACAAACTAAATCATCTACTTCTAAACTTAATTCCTCACAAGTATTGAGCGGTGCAACAGGAACTGCAATAATAATTTTCGCCGGTTGCTGTTGTCGGAGAATAGCCAAAGCTGCACGCATAGTGGCAGCAGTAGCAATCCCGTCATCTACGATAATGATTGTTTTATTGTTAATATTAATAGGCGGTTGATCATCTCGATAAGTCTTCTCTCTTCGCCTTAATTCTAGCAACTCCTGGTTAACAACGTTGGTAATTACTGAAGTATCTATTCCTAAAGACTCAATTACATCATGGTTGAAAACAATAATATTTTGAGAAGCGATCGCTCCCATAGCTAATTCTTTATGTCCAGGGACACCAAGTTTTCTGACTATGCAGACATCTAAGGGAGCATTCAAAAGTTTAGCAATTTCAAAGGCTACTGGTACACCTCCACGAGGTAAAGCCAGTACCACTATATCTTTCTGGTTAATGTATGCTTTTAAATGTTGAGCTAACATTTGACCTGCTTGAGTGCGGTTAGAGAATTTTTTACTCATAACGCTTGGGTTATTTTCTTTAAAGCAATTTCAACTTGTTCATACTCGTTATTCAATTGTGACACCAATTCTAAAACCCCTTCTAAATTACCATATTTACCTTTTAATTCTAACTGTAAGCAAAGCCCCGAAAGATTAATTGCTCCTAAAGAAGTACTGCTGGACTTTAATTTATGGGCTGTTTTATGAATGGCATCAGTGTCTTGATTGATCACAGATGTTTGAATATCTTTAACAAGATCAAGTGATTCCAGTAGGTAACAGTTAATAATTTTTACTAAATATTTTTTATCTCCGGATAGCATACTTAATAATGCTTCCAAGGCTTGAGTATTTATTGAGGACATTTGTAAAATTGGTTATACCGTAGTTCCGATATTAAAGTAACGGTCTCAGGGAAGAGGCAGGGGGAATAGTTTTCCCAATTACCTATTACCAATTCCCAATTAATTAATGTTCAAATAAATCTTTGAATTGTAATAAATCTAAAGTAACTATTGTAGGCAGAATCTGAAAACATTCTTGGGCGATTTGCCAACGTTCTTCACGTTGTAGCATGGTTGTGAGCTTTTGTTGTATGTTCAGTAAATAACGAACATCATTGGCAGCATAACTGAGTTGTGCTTCAGATAAATTGGTGGCGTTACCCCAATCAGAACTTTGAGAACTTTTATCTAATTCTACCTTTTCTAATTCTAAAACTACCTCTTTTAGTCCATGACGATTTGTATAAGTCCGGGCTAATTTACTGGCGATTTTAGTACAAAAAATGGGCTGAACAACGATATCTAAATTATGTTTTAAGGTAGCAATATCAAACCTAGCAAAGTGGAAAACTTTGAGGGCGTGGGTTGCTTCCATCAGTGTTTTTAAATTTGGTGCTGTTGTTTGCCCCCTAGCGATGCGAATAGCGGTAACTTGCCCTTCTGGATTACAGAGTTGGACTAGACACAAGCGATCGCGCTGTGGTAAGAGTCCCATTGTTTCTGTATCAACAGCGATAGCTGGGGCTTTTAAATATTCAGCAAGGGTAGCATCATTTAAATCGCGATCGCAAACCTGGAAATCTTGTAATATCATGGGTTTCTCTACAATAGATTCTGGTGTCTCTCAGAAATGATTTTTCCAGAGACTATAATTTATTGTGCAGAAAAACAGCACCAAAATCTATCTATTGTGTAAAAATATTTGTGTTAGGTAAACTTCACCTCGATTATTAGTAGCTACACCAATCCCCGTTAAGTTATATTTCCCTTGAATATTTTTCAGATGTCCAGGACTTTTTAACCAGCCAGAAACTGCTTCTTGGGCAGGATTGCTATATCCCATATTGAAAGCTACGTTTTCTGCTGCATTGTCATACTTGAGAGGGATTGCCTTAACCCGCTGTTCAAATCCATTATGACTAAAAGGAACTTTACCGTTAGCCATATTTTGACTGTGAATTCTGGCTTGTTGAGTTATCTTTTCATTTAAATTTAATTTTTGTAATCCCTGGGAAGCACGATATTCATTAATTTGGATAAAAACTGATTTCTCTAGATTCGTAGGTTGAAATGCAAGCTTAGATATGCTGGCTTGACTAGTAATGTTCAATGAATGCTGTTTATGAGCAGTTTTTTCTGGATCACTCTTACCTGGGTTTGCAGCATTCATAAAGCCACTACCAAGGACAAGCGTACTTAAAGCGATGCCAAAAGCAGTTTGTCTTAACATAGAGGATTAAGTAGTGTAATGTATGGATTTATTGGATATATACCCTATCTTCTGATTATCAGAATACATACCAGGATACTATTTGCCAAATATGACCCCAAGGATCATCAAATTTTTATAATTTAAATGAGTCTTTTGTATCCATATTTTCGTTTAATCTCTGCTCATGCCAAATTAAGCTAAATTGACAATTATAGGGCTGATAGATGTTATTTCCACTACATTTTTAATCAAAAATATTACTAAAAAATAGTATCCATTGGTAGATGTTATGGATACTAAATTTATTAAACAAATATTGTTTGCAAAAAACTTATCTTGAAAGTAGGAAAATTTGTGTAAAGTAAATTTGTCCTTTGTTGTTATTTGCTACACCAATCCCAGTTAGGTTATAATTACCTTTGATGTTGGCTAAATGTCCTGAACTTTTCAGCCAGCCTTGAACAGCGGTAGTCGCAGGGTTTTGAGATCCTTGGTTATAGGCAACATTTTCCGCAACTCGACTGTAAGGAATATTTATCGCTGTGACTCGTGCTTGAAATCCGCCATGTCCAAAGGCCACTTTACCATTAGCCATATTTTGACTGTGAATTCTGGCTTGATTGTCAATTTTAGAGTTACGATTCAGTGCAGGTAAGTTTTGGGAAGACCGGTATTGATTGATTTGTCGGAAAACAGCAGCTTCAATTGCCGCTGTGTCAACAGTAGCTTGTGCCACCTGGTAGCTAGGATTTGATACTGAAGCAGAATTAGGTAACGAATTAGCGATCGCACCACTAACTAAAACCAATAAACCTGCACCAGCTATAGAAATAGTTTTTCTAAACATGATTTATCACCAGTTAAAATCTATTATTTACTCAATTATCGGTTTTTTCTCATGTAGGGGCGAAGCATTCGGGCGATAATTTATCGGTTTTTTCCCAAGTTTATTTTCCGAATGCTTCGCCCTTACACCGAATGCTTCGCCCTTAAACAGAATGCTTTTATTTATGGAATCAAAAACTTCGCAACTGTTTGTACATCCTTGTCACCTCGTCCAGAACAGTTAATGATAATTTTGGGACTACCAGAAAGTTGGGGACAGAGAGTTTCTAGATAGGCGATCGCATGAGAAGTTTCCAAAGCTGGTATAATTCCCTCTAGCTTTGATAACCGTTGGAATGCTTCCAAAGCCTCAGCGTCCGTCACACTGTAATATTCAGCCCGGCCAATATCCTTCATATAGCTGTGTTCAGGACCCACACCAGGATAATCTAAACCAGCACTAATGGAATGGGGTTCAATAACTTGACCATCATCATCTTGCAAAAGATAACTCATCGAACCATGTAATACACCAACCTGGCCTTTTGTGAGAGTGGCCGCGTGTTTGCCAGTATTTACACCTTCACCAGCAGCTTCCACACCAATTAACCGCACAGATGATTCTTTCACAAATTCGTGAAATAGTCCCATAGCGTTAGAACCACCACCCACACAGGCCATGAGTATATCAGGTAAACCGCCCCATTTTTCCATTGCTTGAACACGGGTTTCCTCACCAATCACCGCGTGAAAATCCCGAACCATCATCGGATAAGGATGGGGACCAGCCACAGAACCAAGGATGTAATGGGTAGTTTCTACATTCGTTACCCAGTCCCGGATGGCTTCAGAAGTGGCATCTTTGAGCGTTCCGGTACCAGCCTCCACTGGACGAACTTCCGCCCCCATCAGCCGCATTCTAAAGACATTTAACGCTTGGCGTTCCATGTCGTGAACACCCATATAAATCACGCATTCCAAGCCAAACCGAGCGCAAACTGTTGCCGTCGCTACGCCATGTTGTCCTGCACCAGTTTCAGCAATAATCCGTTTTTTACCCATGCGTTTGGCTAATAATACCTGACCGAGAGCATTATTAATTTTATGTGCGCCAGTATGATTTAAATCTTCCCGTTTTAAATAAATTTGCGCCCCTGTACCATCAGGACGGGCATAATGAGCAGTAAGGCGTTCAGCAAAATATAAAGGTGTAGCCCGTCCGACATAATCTTTTAATAAACCTTGTAATTCCGCTTGAAAACCAGGTTCATTCCGGTATTGCTGATAAGCTGTTTCTAACTCAGCCAAAGCCGGCATTAAAGTTTCAGGAACATACTTACCACCAAAGCGGCCAAAACGTCCGAGAGTATCAGGTACGGGCGCAGTTTGAGAGAAATTCGGAGAGAGAGGAGTAGTAGTCACAGATTGGGTAAAATAAGAGAACAAAGTTAATTTTAATTCTAGACCTGTTGAGGATGCCGATAAAGAGCATTATTCTCTCGTTCCCAGTCTCCAGACTGGGAATGCCATCTTAGAGGTTCTACCTCCGGGTATAATAGAGCCAGAGCCTCTCAACTGCATTCCCACGGAGAGCATGGGAACGAGAGAAAATTTAAGATCCTTGAATTTCCTTTTGTAAAGCCTGAATTTGCTGAAGAGATAATTCCGTAACTTCAGCAATTTGTTCCAAACTCATGCCAATTCGTAACAATTTTAAAGCAAACAGTCTTGTTGTTTCAGCTTTACCTTCAGCTTTACCTTCAGATTTACCTTCTTGTTTACCTTCTTCTAAAGCTTCTTGATAAACTCTAGTTTGTTTCAACTCACTTAAACCTAACATAGCCTCAATCTCCTCTCTGCTCTTTTTGGGTAGTTTGTAGACGATAATTGTCTCAATGAGATTAATTAAATCTCGTTTAATAGTTGCATCAGTTAGTTGTTGGTTTGCTTGAGCAATTAAGTGTTTTGCTAGTGCTGGTGCAGTTTCCTCTGTTTCTATCACCAGTTTAACAACTCCCACCCCTAAAGAACTCTCTCCCAACTCATCTAAATAAATGCGTGTAACTCGCTCAAGCAGCAAGATTTCCCCAAATTGTAAATTCTCTTCTCTTTCTATATTACGACTAGGATAGATGATTACAGCTTGCCAAGGGTGAGGCGGTTTGTATTGTCGCAGGTAAAGGCAAATTTCCGCAAAGAGACGATAATATAAATCATCATCGGGCTGAAACTGAACCTCAACTATGTAAAATGGTTTTGTGGCATCTTTGGTGGTTGGTAAAAATAAACCATCTAAACGAAAAGCGAGTTGTTTAACTTCACGAGAGGTAAATTCATAAACATCTGCTTCTGTGGGAGAATTGTTAATTAATTCAAAGAAGATGCTGGGAAATGCTTGAAATAAGCTATAGAAAATTGTATCTGTTTTCACTGTGATTAAGAGATGCTTTATTTCAGTCTATTTGCCCCATTCGTAACAAAAAAGGCTATAATATCTGAAAATTAGTCCTAAAATAAGTTAAATCTATCATTTAATTTTACATATATGACAAGCACATCTAATGTAGAAATAATCATTTATTTAGCTGAACTAGGCTTAGAACAAGAGGAATTACAAGCAGAAGTACAGAAATTACTCCCGATACTACGAGAAGTTGATGGTGTGGAAACAGCAGATATAGTCACCGTAGAAAAAGCGCCAGTAAATACTAAAGCTGTTGGGGGTTTTGTCTGGGAATTATTAACTACAAAACTTAATCCTGCTAATATCAAGCCGTTATTTGGTTTTTTGACTAAGCGTTTCGGTAACACTGACAAAAAAGTAAAGGTCAAAATTACTAGAAACAATGGTAATCTTGACGGTTTAGAACTTGAAATCGGGGATGCTAAGGATTTAGAAGCAACGCTAAAAGCAATACAAGATTTTTTGGAAAATACAAAATAACCACTCAAGACAGCTATATTCCTGATGGCTGAGTTTTGGAATTTTACAAAATCATAAAAAACCTAGATTTGTAAGGGTTTAGCAGTGCTAAAACCCTACTATAGAATCAAAAAATTAACCCATTTTGAGTAGAAGATGAACAAATTTGCATTATTAATCGGGGTAAGTGAGTACCAACTAGAATTTACCCCTTTACCCACGACTGTTAAAGATGTTGAAGCTATCAAGCAAGTGCTGATAAACCGAGAAATGGGTGACTTTGCTGCGGAAAATGTCACTGTTTTGAAAAATCCGCAGAAGTTGGATATGGATAAAGCTATTCATGATTTATATGATAATAGGCAGAAAGATGATTTATTGCTTTTGTATTTTTCTGGACATGGTTTAATTAATGATGAAGGTAATTTCTATTTCTCAACTTCTTCTACAAAGAAAAATGGCGCAAGTTTTCTGTCATATTTAGCTGTAGCAGCAACTTATGTACATGACTGCATGAAAAAGAGCAAGTCAAAATACAAGGTAGTAATTTTAGATTCCTGTTTTAGTGGTGCTTTTCCTCAAGGAATGACAGCTAGATATGGTGGTACTATAAATATTAAACAGCATTTAGGTGGTCAAGGAACAGCAATACTTACAGCTTCTACTTCAACACAGTATGCTTATGAAGAAGAAGGTTCAGAATTTGGGATTTATACTCGTTATTTGGTTGAGGGAATTAAAACAGGTGCAGCAGATAAAGACGGAGATGGTTTAATTTCTATTGACGAGTTACATGAGTATGTGAGTAGTAAAGTTCAAGAAGTTGCTCCAGCTATGACCCCAAAAATTTATCCTGTGGAGGAAGGTCATAGAATTATTCTAGCTAAATCACCTAAAGATGATCCTATACTCAAATACCGTAGGGACGTAGAAGAATTTGCTGCGGAAGACGAAGGAGAAATTTCTTTTATTAACACAAAGTCTTTAAATCTTATTCGACAACAATTAGGTTTAACAATTGATATAGCTCAAATAATTAATTCCGAAGTTCTTGAACCATATCAAAAGCGACGAGAAAAATTGCAAGATTATGAACAAACTTTATGTAAATTAATAAAAAAAGAATATCCAATTTCTGAGAAAAGTCGCAAGCAGTTACAAAGGTTGCAAAAAAATCTCAATCTTCGAGATGAAGATATAGCTCCTATTGAAAAGCGAATATTAGCTGATAAACAAGCAGGAGATCCATCTGAGCCACCAAACAACACAGAACCGGAAAGGTTTTTAGGTATTCCTGTTACCAGCTTTGAATTTGAAACGGCTAAGTTAATTCATTTAGGTTTGAGGAAAGGTTGGGAAATTCAACGCAGTCGCAAAAAATCCAGATTATTTATTCAAGACTTGGGAAATGGTGTAAATTTAGAAATGGTGGCTATTCCTGGAGGGACTTTTATCATGGGTTCTCCAGAAAATGAGGAAAGTCGAAGTTCTGACGAAAGTCCACAACATCAAGTTAATGTTCCCCCGTTTTTCATGGGTAAATATCCAGTTACTCAGAAACAATGGCAAGCTGTAGCTGCTTTACCAAAGGTTAAGATTGATTTAGAATCTGATCCATCTAAGTTTAAAGGTGATAATTTACCAGTTGAGATGGTATCCTGGGACAGTGTTCAAGAATTTTGTGCCAGACTTTCCCAAAGGACAAATAAAACCTATCGCTTACCCAGTGAAGCTGAATGGGAATATGCTTGTCGTGCTGGAACAACTACCCCGTTTTATTTTGGGGAAACAATTTCCACCGATTTAGCAAATTATGATGGTAACTACACTTATGGTACTGGCGTAAAAGGAGAATATCGAGAAAAAACTACAGATGTCGGAAAATTTCCGGCTAACTCTTTTGGTTTATATGATATGTGTGGTAATGTATGGGAATGGTGCGAAGATGAGTGGCACGAAAATTATATAAATGCGCCTACAGATGGTAGTGCTTGGACAAGCCTAAGCGTTAATAGAAGGCTGCTGCGTGGTGGTTCTTGGTACTACCACCCTAGCAATTGCCGTTCTGCGTATCGTAACGACAACAACCCAGATCTCAGAGTCAACGACCTTGGGTTTCGGTTAGTAGTTTCCGGCGCAAGGACTCTTTAATTCTTTACACTCTTACCCTTTTGCCCTTTACGCTTTTATTCTTTTCACTTCTCTAGCGTAACGGAGTGGAGCGATCAAAAATATTTTATTTAGATTTTGGTAATGATTGATGAGTGATTTACCCATAATACACAAAATTTACGATTTAGTCAAGTGGTCAGAATCAGGATATCCAGGATTTAAGGATTTACAGGATGTGATAGTTTAATTAATCAAAGACAAAATTATCGGCGTTTATCTCCGTTTATCTGCGTTCAATGACTACCTCTTCTAGCTGAATTTTGAATAAATAGATGGGTAGCCTAAAATTGTTTACAATAAAAGTCTATTTTTCCTGCATTAAAATTTATGGCTAATCCCAAATCTGACAAAGGCTTTGTCTACCAAGAATTTGGTAACGGTAGTTCCCCCGCACTAGAACGCGCTGTAGAACGGGGAATCCAAGACTTACCCCCCAATCAGCAAAATGTGAGAATCCAAGCCACTCGCGCTGGACGGAAGGGGAAAACTGTCACAGTTATTACTGGTTTTCAAACCAAACCGGAAACTTTAGCTACTTTATTAAAACAGTTAAAAGCTCAATGCGGTACAGGTGGAACTCTGAAAGATGATGAAATTGAGGTTCAGGGAGACCATAAACAGAAGATTTTAGAGATTTTGGTGAAGTTGGGTTATAAAGCTAAAATCAGCGGTGGTTAAAAAGTGCGGTTTACCGTATCTTTTCAGGAATCGTCACAACATTAGGTGATGTTAACTCTAGAAATATAGAACATCAACAGGAGAATAACATGGATATGGATGTAGTCAGAATTATAGCCGCGATTTTTCTCCCACCTTTAGGAGTATTTTTGCAGGTAGGTTTTGGTAAGGATTTTTGGATTAATTTACTTTTGACAATTTTTGGTTTTTATATTCTGGGTATTGTTCACGCAGTGTGGATAATTGCGAAGAAGTAATGATTTCACAGAGGTGGATTTCAGTTAGACTATCTCTCGATTGAGATTACCATTTCTAGCATTTTTTGGGAAACTAAATATTCTCTTACAAATTTATCGTAGTAAAGGTAAGAATGATGAACTCTAAGGCTATCATTTTAGCGACTATTTTGGGAATTTCTACACCGGCAATTATTGATGTTGCTATCCCTAATCAGGCTGTTGCTGTACAAAAATTTGATTATCCAGCAGGTGAATTTAGAGATAAAGATTGGAGTGTGACTTTATCTTTTGGCAATAATGTTTATTATTATTATGGAGAGAACCTTAATAATAATTCTAACATTAATTTATCTGGTGCTGTTGCTTCGGGAAATAAACAACGTCAAGTTTACACTTGGAATAATAATGGCTTGAAATATCAAGTTACCTGGCGACCAAGTGATCCGAATTTTATTCGTGTTGAAGTGATTAGACCTAATGGTAAGGTAATTTTGAACCGCTTACTTAGGTCTGCTATAAATTAGGTTAATTTATTGGGTAACAGGTAATTGGTAAAAACTGATTACCTATTTATTCAACATATTTATATAATATAGAACAATTGACAAAAACACATCATTGCGAAATTTCCAATTTAATCAAAGCAATGGTCGAACAACTAACTAAATCATAAATTATACAATTGATATTGGTAATGTTGGGTTTCCTTGCGTCAACCCAACCTACAATGAAGATTATTTACCTATTCGCTAAATATTGATACATTTCCCATCTTGCATTTACTTCCGCTTGGGCTTGTTCTAGCAATTGCTTCGCAACTTCTGGTTTACTCTTCGTCAACATCTTAAATCGGTTCTCTTGATACATTGACTTTTCCACCGATTCAGAAGGCGCTTTCATATCCAATTGTAAGGGATTTTTTCCCTCATTTTGTAATGCTGGATTATAGCGATATAACAACCATCTTCCTGCGTCTACTAGAGCCTTTTGCTGTTGTAAACCTTGGGTCATATCAATACCGTGAGCAATACAATGACTGTAAGCAATTATGATTGATGGACCATCAAAAGCTTCCGCTTCTAAAAATGCTTTGAGTGTATGTTCATCTTTCGCACCTAACGCCACACTCGCCACATAAACATTACCATAAGTCATGGCCATTAAACCCAAATCTTTCTTGGGTGCAGGTTTTCCACCTGTTGCATATTTAGCAACTGCGGCTTTGGGAGTGGCTTTAGAAGATTGTCCTCCGGTGTTAGAATAAACTTCTGTATCCATGACCAAAATGTTGACGTTGCGGCCTGTGGAAATCACATGATCAATGCCTCCAAAGTCTATATCATACGCCCAACCATCACCCCCAACTATCCACACACTTTTCTTGACTAAATAATCAGCTAAGGATTTTAGATTTTGGATTTTGGATTTTAGATTTGCGTCTTTTGTAGTTTCCGCAATCTCATTTAATTTGTGTTTGAGAATGACGATTCTTTCCCGTTGTTCCCAAATATCTGCTTCGGTTTTTTGTTCGGCTTTAAGAATTGCATTAACTAAATTATCGCCAATTTCACTACTTAATTGTGACAATAATTCTGCTGCAAATTCTGCTTGTTTGTCTATAGATAAACGATAACCAAAACCGAATTCGGCGTTATCTTCAAATAAACTATTAGACCATGCTGGACCTCTACCGTCTGCGTTTTGACTCCAGGGAGTTGTGGGTAAATTTCCCCCGTAAATGGAAGAACAACCGGTGGCGTTGGCAACGAGTGAGCGATCGCCAAATAATTGTGTTAATAATTTAAGGTAGGGTGTTTCTCCGCAACCAGCACAAGCACCGGAAAATTCAAACAATGGTTCTTGAAGTTGCTGCTGACGAATTTGATTTAATTTCAACTTTGTGCGATCGGGATTTGGTAAACTCAAAAAGAAGTTCCAATTTTCCCGTTCTTGTTCCCGCAACGGTAATTGCGGACTCATATTAATCGCTTTGAGGCTGGGTTCTGCTTTGTTTTTGGCAGGACAGATACTTACACAAATTTCGCAGCCTGTACAGTCTTCTGGGGCTACCTGAATGGTGAATTTCTGGTTAGCAAAGTCCTTATCTTTGGCTTTAGTTGATTTGAAAGTTATCGGTGCATTGACTAACTCACTAGGTTGATAAGCTTTTGCGCGAATAGCAGCGTGAGGACAAACCATCACACATTTACCACATTGAACGCAGACATCACCATCCCAAACGGGTATTTCTTCCGCAACGTTGCGTTTTTCCCATTTTGCAGTTCCACTGGGGAAAGTTCCGTCAGCAGGTAACGCACTCACAGGTAAATCATCACCTTCCCAGACCATGATTTTGCTAAGAACATTCTCAACAAATTTGGGTTTGGTAATTGCTAATTGCTTTTCTTCCCTATTACCTATTACCAATGACCTATTACCAACTTCATGGAGATTTTCTAAGGTGTTGTCTACAGCTTTTAAATTCATGTTGACAACATCTACGCCTTTTTTACCATAGGTTTTTTCTATGGCTTGTTTGATTTTAGCGATCGCTTCTTTTTCTGTCAATACTCCCGCTAAAGCAAAGAAACACACCTGCATGATAGTGTTAATTCTGTGTCCCATACCACTATTTTTCGCTACTTGACTGGCGTTAATAGTGTAAACTTTCAGGTTTTTGTCAATAATTTGCTGTTGGACTTTTGGGGGTAGATTTTCCCAAACCTTATCCGCATCATAAGGACTATTTAACAACAAAGTCGCCCCCGGTGCAGCAGCTTTTAAGATATCAATACTTTCAACAAATCCCCAATGGTGACAACCAATAAAATTAGCTTTGTCTATTAGGTAAGTTGAACGAATTGTTCCAGTTCCAAAACGCAGGTGAGAAACTGTCATTGAACCAGATTTTTTGGAATCATAAACAAAGTAACCTTGGGCGTTATTTTCTGTACCTTCACCGATAATTTTGATGGAGTTCTTATTTGCACCAACTGTACCATCTGAACCCAAACCATAGAACATTGCGCGAACTACATGATCTGGTTCTGTAGAGAAATTGGAGTCAAAATTCAAAGAAGTGAAACTGACATCATCATTAATCCCAATTGTAAAATGATTTTTGGGTTTAATTTGAGTGAGATTATCAAAAACACTCTTCACCATTGCGGGAGTAAATTCTTTAGAAGAAAGTCCATATCTACCACCAACAATTTTTGGAAATGTAGTTTTTTTCCATCCTTCATAAATAGCTGTCACCACATCTAAATATAGTGGTTCTCCTGCACTTCCGGCTTCTTTAGTTCTATCAAGAACGGCAATAGATTTGACACTATTAGGTAATGCTTCTATAAATCTGGCAACATCAAAAGGACGGAAAAGCCGCACTTTTAAAACTCCGACTTTTTCCCCTTGATTGTTGAGATAATCTACAGTTTCATGGACAGTTTCACAACCAGAACCCATAATCACAATTACTCTTTCTGCATCTGGTGCGCCATGATATTCATAGAGTTTATAATATCTGCCTGTGCGATCGCCAAATTTATCCATAATCTTTTGGACAATATCAGCACAACCATCATAATAAGGGTTTGCACCTTCACGAGATTGAAAATAAACATCGGGGTTTTGGGCTGTTCCTCGTAATACTGGTTTATCTGGAGTTAAGCACCGTTGACGATGTGCTGATACCAAAGATTGGGGAATGAGAACTTGTAAATCGTCATCTGCTAATAACTCGACTTTCTGCACTTCATGGGATGTTCTAAACCCATCAAAAAAGTGCATAAATGGTACTCTTGTTTCTAAAGTTGCAGCATGAGAAATAAGAGCAAAATCATGACTTTCCTGCACAGACGCTGAACATAAAAAAGCGAAACCAGTCGCCCTAGCAGCCATGACATCACTATGATCACCGAAAATAGATAAAGCGTGTGTAGCTAAAGAACGGGCAGAAACATGAAGTACAAAACTTGTTAATTCTCCGGCAATTTTGTATAAATTAGGAATCATTAATAACAATCCCTGAGAAGCGGTGAAAGTTGTACTTAATGCCCCTGTTTGTAATGCCCCATGTACCGCAGCAGCAGCCCCTCCTTCGCTTTGCATTTGGGTGACACTAGGAACAGTACCCCAAAGATTAGGCTTATTTTCCGACATCCAAGCATCAGCCCATTCACCCATATTTGAAGAGGGGGTGATAGGATAAATAGCAATTACTTCATTTAATTTGTAAGCTACACGGGCTACGGCTTCATTACCATCAATAGTAGCATAAGATTTGTTCATGATTTTCCTTCTTTGTGTCTTTTGTGGTTGTTTAAACTGTATGCAGAGAAACCAAAAAGATAAGCATTAGAAATAGCTAAAGTCAGGAAGTGAATTTGTGATATTTTCTACATTTTTATTAATTAGGAATTATTAATTATGAATTATTTGGACTTTTAGCCAATATTCTAATTATAGCAGATGGTAAATATTCTATTTATATTAATGTTGTACTCAAGATTTATAATCTTTTATTTATCAAGGTTTGATGATTGTCATGGGGTAGAGGTGCGGGAGGTTTTTTGGGATGATAATTGACAGTTATACAAGTTTTTAAAGTATAATTAAAACTTAATACGCTGCATTTACACCCAATTAAGATAAATTATGACTTATCGAGATCCTGAAATTGAAGCTGAACTACAACGAATGAAAAGAGAATTAAATATCTCTGGAAATAAAAATCATCAGAGTAATTCTAATTCTAAATCTGAAGGTTTAGATCATGTGATTAATAAACTAAATCAGCTTGTGGGAATGGAAAATGTTAAAAATGACATTAACACTTTTATTAATTTTCTCAAAGTTCAGAAAATGCGTCAGGAACAAGGTTTACCAAATATTTCTATTTCCCTACATTCAGTATTTTGTGGACCTCCGGGAACTGGTAAAACAACAGTTGCGCGTTTAATGGGTGAAATCTACAAAGAATTAGGTATACTTGCTAAAGGCCATGTTGTAGAAACTGATAGATCAGGTTTGGTTGCAGGATATGTTGGACAAACAGCATTAAAAGTAGATGAAGTTGTCAATTCAGCATTAGATGGAGTATTATTTATTGATGAAGCTTATGCACTAACACCAGCAGGTTCAGGTAAAGATTTTGGACAAGAAGCGATAGATACTTTACTCAAAAGAATGGAAGACTATCGAGATAGGTTGGTTGTGATTGTCGCTGGTTATAGTGATGAGATGTCGCGTTTCATTAATGCTAATCCTGGGTTACAGTCGAGATTTAATAGATATTTTTATTTTGATGATTATAAACCGGAAGAACTATTAAATATTTTCGAGGGAATATGTAAGCAACAACATTATAGAATAACCCCAAGAGGTAAAGAAAAACTTCTCAAACAATTCACCAAGTTATATTCTGAAAAAAACAAAAGTTTTGGAAATGGTAGACTGGTTAGGAATATTTTTGAAAAAACAATTGAAAGACAAGCTAACAGATTAGTGAAAATAAAGGAACTCAACAAAGAAATGATGATGACTATTACCTGGGAGGATATAGTGTAAATAATTCAATAAACAATAATACCCAGTAAACTTAAATTTTAAGGTGCGTTACAGTTAATTGTCACTTTCTTTCATAGCCGTAACACACCCTACTTAAATATTTACTTTATAAATAGACTCCTACACTGATAAGGGAGTAACTATATTTAAAAAATTACCGAATATGAAAAAGATTGATTTTGTTTAGGTGTAGAAAACGGACGTTGAGGTATTTGATTTCTTATTAAGAGTAAGGGAATACTCAGCAATCCAAAAACCATAACTGCTCCGGTCATAATTAACACTGGTAAACGGTTAGGTCTATAGTCACCTTGTTCAATTTGCCAGAAAATTTGATTGTATCTCCATGCTGCTAAAACAATAGTAATAATACCAAATATGACTAAAAAAATCCCCAAGTTTTCAGAGTTAATTAAGGGATTTACAATAGGTTCTTGTTGTGTAAAAGCGGCATTAATTTGACGTAGAAATATACCAAATCTAGAAATAGCAAAACCAAAGCTAATTAATGCAATAGAAGTGCGTAACCAAGCTAAAAAAGTACGCTCGTTTGCTTGATGTTCTCGGATACGATCTATATTAGGCAATTTATTTCTCATAAAATAGAACAGTGATTTATATTCATTATAAAAATTTGTAAGTTGTAATTGAAAAAGATTTGTAGTACGTTACTTAATTTTATATTTTGATTTATAATAAACCCATTCTAACCGTATTTATATAGATACGTAAGTGCGTAAATCCATGGCGTCTATAACTAAACTTAAATTGCTTAACGCACCATTGGTTAAGTTTACAGTGTTTTATATTGGCTGCATTTGCTCCTCATCCTCCTCAATAACAGTAGGACTGACTACTCAAGGAATCTTAAAAGCTTGTGTGGAAAGGGTTTGACGGTGATTCTGATCAGATTTTGGAACTATTTCATGATCCTGTCATACTCAATATAATAATTGATCAAATACGGTAAAAAAGGCTGCTTCTTTATCTCTACTTCAAATAAGTCTTCTCTATTTAAAGACATGGTGAAAATACGAATATGCATATTGGAGATTTCTGACCCTGTGTGTATGATAAGAAACAAGAGGTCAAGAACAAATAAACAAACTACTTAACCACACAGGGGAAAATAAAATGATAAATAAACTTTCTTATATCTTAGGTTCAGCATTATTAGCAGGTGGAATCGCTTTTACCTCAATAGCAGCACCAGTATACGCTGCTAACAATAACAATAACAATAGCAATAGCAATAACAATAATAACAACAACAACAACAATAACAATAACAATAACAACAATAGCAATAACAATAACTCAACACCATCAGGCCAGTGCCTATTTAATAATTTAACTGCTGTTGGTGCTTCAGTAACAGATTGTAAAAATGTTGCAGGTAATGATAATGACTCCCTTGATTTGAATACAATGTTTGGCAGAAATTATACTTGGTCTTTTGTTGGTAAGGACGAGAGTACAACTACCGCAACAAATGGTTTTGATGGTTTTGCTGCGTTAAAAGAAGGAACTTGGAGTATCAGTCCAGAGCTAACCGGACCATTTGCTATTAGTGTCAAAGGTAGTAACGAGTATGCTGTGTATTTGTTTGAAAACCTCACCAAAGCCGTCACTGGTGGAACTTGGACTACATTGGGTCTAGGAAATTCTGGCGGAAACCCAGATCTATCTCATATATCCTTGTTTAAGACTAATATCTCTACCATTATTCCTCCCACACCTACCAAAGTTCCTGAACCTGCTTCTTTACTAGGTTTAGGTTTAGTAGCTAGTGGCATGGTAATGGTTCGTCGTCGTAACCTTGCTAATTAATCATCCATATCTTAAATATTTGATAGTTTTCAGGCACGGTAAACTAAAACTAACAAGTCGTTACAGAATGATATCTGTCTCGGCTTATTGTTTTTTAACAACAAGCTTCTATTCAATTAGACAGAAGGGAAATAAATTTAAACTTTCCTTCAGAGAGAGGCAATCATCTAAAAATTAAAGCTAAATTTAGATTGAATGAGTCCACATTCCAATGTCTTTGATCATAGCCTCCAGTGATTTTATGAAGCTGGAGGCGATTTTTTGACACTTTTTTCTGCTAATAAACTAGAAGTAGCATTAACAATAATTTGTGACGAACCTGTGAAAAAGTCTCTTTGGATATTTTCGGGAATATCACTAGGTTGATGATAATGAGGACTGCGTAAATTAGCAGTATCAGTTACCAGCACAGCCCCTATGCCTTGATACCAAAACGGGGCATGATCACTTCGTAAAGTATCTGGTGTCAACAAACCCTTGAAAGGAATAGGCACTTTGAGAATTTTTGGTAGATTTTCACTAGAGTTTTGAAAAACATTTAATAACTGTAAGTTTTCTAAATCACCAACTACTGCTAAAAAATCACCCTTGTCGCTTGGTGGAGTTACGGGTAAACCAGCAGGATATTGTTGACAGCCGGGAGTGTAACAAGCATAACCAAGCATATCCATAATTATGACACCTTGGAGATTTTCTAAATGCGCTGGTTGGTTGACAAAAGCCTTACTCCCTAAAAGTCCTGTTTCTTCTTGGTCAAAAAAAGCTAATTGTAAAGTTTTCGGCGTGGAAACAGAACTAAAAAGTCTAGCAATTTCTAATACCACAGCTATACCAGTGGCGTTATCATCAGCACCAGGAGAGTCCGGAACAGTGTCATAATGGGCAGCAACGAGAATTGCCCCAGCGGTTTTGTCTGTCCCTAATTTTTGGGTAAAAATATTTACACCATCAGGAAATTTTTCTAGTTTGGGTTGCCAGCCAAATTTTCTCAGTTCATTTGTGATATATGTACGAGTAAGCGATCGCTCCCTTTGGGAATAACGCCGAAAATTCAACTTTTGAACATGAGCAAAAAGTTGATCACCATTAACCAATAGAGTATTATTGACATTTCGGGTTTCTAACTGGGGTTGAGACTGTGGTACAGGAATCTTTTTAACTATCGGCACAATCTCAGGTTGCTGCAAAAAACCGCCAATAGATAAGAAAACGATGATTCCCACCAGCACCCATAGCCATTTTTTTTGCATGATTTAACTCCACCTAGAAGAAATAAATATCTAAAACTACACCAAGTTTGACAGCTTGTCTTTTGACATGAACATCATGGTAGGAGATGAAAAATATATACTTTCCCAATTTCCATTTTCTAATTGCCAGTTCCCATAATTAATATGCTAGATTTATCACTCATTACACTTCTAGGGTTTCTGGGCAGTTTTGGGCATTGCTTTGGGATGTGTGGACCCCTAACAGTAGCGTTTTCTCTTTCTAACCAGCAGGAAAATCCGACTTGGCAACAACAATTAAAATTTCACACTTTGCTAAATTTAGGGCGAATGTTGAGTTATGCCTTAGTTGGCGCTGGTATTGGCGCACTAGGTTCAGTATTAGTAGAAGGTGGACAACTTGCCGGAGTTGGTAGTGACTTGCGGCGGTGGATAGCCATAATTACAGGTATTATGTTGATTTGGTTTGGTATAGGCCAGATTAAACCAGATTTTCTACCACATATTCCCCTATTACATCCCATCTTAAAAGGGAACTTGCATAACCGTTTGAGTGTCGGCATGATGAAGTTATCTGCTCAAACTCAATGGTGGACACCTGCTATTTTAGGCATGACTTGGGGATTAATGCCCTGTGGTTTTTTATATGCGGCGCAAATTAAAGCTGCGGCCACTGGGGATTTATGGCAAGGTGCAGCGACAATGTTAGCCTTTGGACTTGGGACACTACCCATCATGCTGGGTGTAGGTGTTTCTACGGCATTAATTAGTAAAGATAGGCGTAGTCAATTATTTCGCTTAGGTGGGTGGGTAACTCTGATTATTGGCGCTATTACCCTCTTGAGGACAGGAGATACGATGACAGATTATAGCGGTCACGCTGCCTTAATCTGTTTAATTCTTTCATTAATTGCCCGACCTGTGAATAATTTTTGGTCAGCACCTCTGCGTTACCGACGGGCTTTAGGAGTTGGGGCTTTTGTGCTATCGGGAGTACATACTATCCATAATATTGAACACTCCCTGGACTGGAATTTCACCGCTATTTTGTTTTTACCGTTAGAATTTCAATGGGGAATGAGTGCAGGGGGTATAGCATTGGTATTAATGACTCCTGCTGCTTGTACAAGTTTTGATTTTCTGCAAAAGTCGTTAGGTAAATATTGGCGACAAATCCATCTTCTGAGTGTACCAGCTTTATTATTGAGTGCGATTCATGCGGTTTTGATTGGTTCTCATTACCTTGGTGCTTTAAAATTAACTTGGCAGAACCACTTCGCAGCCGTTTCGCTGGGCATAATTACCTTTGGTGTTTTGTTGGTACGTTCTCGATATTTTTGGTTATATTTACATCTAGAAAAATTTTATGTTCCCCCCAATAAATCGCGGTAAATTGACTGTTTCTCCTCTCCACAACAGCAAAATTAAGTATCTATTATTAGTTTTATCTAGTTTGATAGTGACTACAAGTACACAAGTTTCCGCCCATACGGTGAAAATATCAGGAGACGTGGGTGGTACTGTCCACTTAGAACCTAATGATAATCCTCGGTCTGGGGAAGTTACTCAAGCTTGGTTTGCACTTACCCGTAGAGGTGGTCAGGTAATTCCTTTAAAAGATTGTAATTGTCGGTTGGCTATTTATGCTGAACCCCATGCAGCAGGAGAACCTGCATTACTTGAACCGCCATTAAAACCTATACAGGCTGAACGGTATCAAGG
>NZ_VILD01000003.1:448155-450905 GCF_009712085.1 Anabaena sp. UHCC 0253 | reverse complement strand
CAACCTTTTGAGTTAAAGTTTGCTGTCACTGTAGCTACTGGAAAGACGATAGATATTCTTCAACCTGTATCAAATGTCAGTGAAAGTCAGCAAGGTACAACTACTGGGTTTGTGCAACCTTTGATTTGGTTGGGGATTTTACTCCTGTCTGGCGGTATTGTGGTTTTTTTAGTCCAAAATATGAAGCCAAAATGAACTACTTCCAGGGATTTAGCATATTTTTTATGCTAAGTTTTGACTGAGCTTTAAACTGGTGCAAATGAGTGTTTCTTATCTGTTCCCTATTCCCTTTTTTTGTAATTTTAGGCACTGAAGAACCGAAATAAATTGAGTGATTAAAACCATACTTAACTTATGAGTGATAATATTAATTCTGCGGATTTCCCGAAATCAGATGAACCAAATAATAGCCAAGGATTAATTCTACAGCGCGGTGGTGAAGAATTAATGTTAGAAAAAGCGTTATATCGCTTTACTATCCGGCTTAATAAGAGCTTTTCGCGTGATCAATTATCAAAAATGCCTTGGGGTGTATGGCGGCGTAGCATACCTCAAGCCAAATTAGAACTATATACGGTTGATCCTGACCAGCTAGAAGCAAGAATGTCTCAACTCCGCACAGATCCCAATGTGGACTTTGTTAGTCATGTTTATAAACTTGACAACAATCCTGGTACATTTGTTTATTTAAGTGACCAAATTACAATCCAATTTGCTACTTGGGTAGATAATAATAAAATTAATACTATTGCCAATACTTTTAATTTAGTTCAAGAGCAACCTGTTTTAGGTATACCGAATACTTTTGTTTTTCTGGTTAGTAAACAAGCCACACAAAACCCAATTAAAATTACCAATCAATTACAAACACTGCCAGAAGTTTTAGCTGCTGAACCAAATATTCTGATTCAACAAGAACCTCATTATAGACCTAAAGATTCCCTTTATCCTCAGCAATGGTATCTCAATCATGCTAGTAGTAGTAATCAATTGATAACTGGTTCTCATATTTCTGTAGAACAAGCTTGGGATACTACTCGTGGTGTGCGTTCTGTGGTGGTGGCTGTGGTGGATGATTCCTTTGATTTGCATCACCCAGATTTTCAAGGTATTGGTAAAGTTGTTGCACCTAGAGATTTAAAAGACAATGACTTTTTACCCTTACCAGGAGAAAAAGAAACCAGTCACGGTACTGCTTGCGCGGGAATAGCTTTAGCGGAAGAAAATGGAGCGGGAATTGTGGGAGTTGCCCCTGGTTGTGCAATGATGCCAATTCGTACTACTGGTTTTTTAGATGATCGATCAATTGAGGATGTTTTTGATTGGGCTGTGGAAAAAGGAGCAAGTGTAATTTCTTGTAGTTGGGGAGCTTCGGCTGTTTATTTTCCTCTTTCTATCCGTCAAAAGGCGGCTATTAGTCGTGCTGCTACTAATGGCAGAAAGGGAAAAGGATGTGTAATTGTCTTTGCGGCTGGAAATGCTAATCGTCCAATTAATGGGACTGTTAATGAACAGAATTGGCCAAAAAATATTGTTCAAGGTAATACAAATTGGTTAAGCGGTTTTGCAGTTCATCCTGATGTTATTACTATATCTGCATCTACTAGTTTAAATAAGAAAGCTGCCTATAGTAATTGGGGAGATAATGTTTCTGTTTGCGCTCCTAGTAATAATGCCCCTCCAGGGATGTGGTTTCAAGAAACAGGTTTTGTTTATACACAACCGGCAATTGTTTCTTCTCTGTTTGGATTGGGAATGTTAACTACAGACCAAATAGGAGCGGCTGGTTATGATGCCGGCAATTTTACTAATAACTTTGGTGGAACTTCTAGTGCTACTCCGATAGTAGCAGGAGTAGCGGCTTTAGTCTTATCAGCTAATCCTAATTTAACAGCCCAACAAGTTAAACGTATTCTCCAAGATACTGCTGATAAAATTGTTGATAATAACCCTGATCCTCAATTGGGTGTACGTGGGGGTACTTATAATAGTAATGGTCATAGTCAATGGTTTGGTTATGGCAAAGTCAATGCAGCTAAGGCTGTGAGACTAGCGCAGCAGATGAGTGTGGTAGCTCAAATTACTAATAAACAAACACAGGTAAAAAATACTCAAGTAGTGAGTATTCCTGATGATGATAGACAGGGAATTAAAAGTGCGATCGCTATTAATGAAGCTGTTAAGATTAATGATATCCAAGTCACAGTTAATATTACCCATGATTTTCTAGGAGATTTAGAAGTTTATTTAATTGCTCCCACTAATCAACGGATATTATTACAAAGTCGGACATTAGGCCGTCGGACTCAATTACAAAATACTTACACAGTGCGATCGCATCCTGCCCTCAAACAATTACTTTCTCTACCTGCTCAAGGACGTTGGCAATTACAAGTTATTGACTATGCTGCCCAAGATATAGGCAAACTTAATAATTGGGAATTGCTAATTGGATACGGAAATTAATTTATTATCTTGTAGAAACACGGCAATCAGGATTATTTAAACCTGAACTTTGAAGTGTCACTTGTGGCGTTTCTGCGGTGAGAATCACTTTACCATCAGCAGAAATTACCCATCCCTGTGCTTGCTGAATAACCCGATTTTGCATCTTTGATGAATCATTATTAATCACAACTGGTGTGATTTTTTCTTGACTTGTAGAAACTACATCTACCAAATCTACTAAAGGAGTTGTACCAGTTAATAAATCACTAGGATTAGATGGTAATCCACCTTTACCGACAATG
>NZ_VILD01000003.1:441771-448130 GCF_009712085.1 Anabaena sp. UHCC 0253 | reverse complement strand
AAAAAATACTCAAGTAGTGAGTATTCCTGATGATGATAGACAGGGAATTAAAAGTGCGATCGCTATTAATGAAGCTGTTAAGATTAATGATATCCAAGTCACAGTTAATATTACCCATGATTTTCTAGGAGATTTAGAAGTTTATTTAATTGCTCCCACTAATCAACGGATATTATTACAAAGTCGGACATTAGGCCGTCGGACTCAATTACAAAATACTTACACAGTGCGATCGCATCCTGCCCTCAAACAATTACTTTCTCTACCTGCTCAAGGACGTTGGCAATTACAAGTTATTGACTATGCTGCCCAAGATATAGGCAAACTTAATAATTGGGAATTGCTAATTGGATACGGAAATTAATTTATTATCTTGTAGAAACACGGCAATCAGGATTATTTAAACCTGAACTTTGAAGTGTCACTTGTGGCGTTTCTGCGGTGAGAATCACTTTACCATCAGCAGAAATTACCCATCCCTGTGCTTGCTGAATAACCCGATTTTGCATCTTTGATGAATCATTATTAATCACAACTGGTGTGATTTTTTCTTGACTTGTAGAAACTACATCTACCAAATCTACTAAAGGAGTTGTACCAGTTAATAAATCACTAGGATTAGATGGTAATCCACCTTTACCGACAATGCTAAATCTATTCAATTGACGTGCTACCTTAGCATCACCACTACACCCTTGAGCAAGTTGACTAGAAGCATCTACTAAATCACTAGGTAAAGATATTAAACCCCTTGATGGATCAACATCTAATCTATTAATAGTTACTTGCCCACTTAATCCCAATTGGGAAGATGCAGTAATATCACTAAATTCAGTTAATTGGGGACGGAATTTTAAGCCAAAAATAGTATTAGTGGTAATGTTAATCTTCCCCCCATTTCCTTGAAAAGCATTCGCTGTGATATCACTATTTTCACTAGCAAAACCAATAATAAAAGGAGCATTAATATTAATATTTCCGCCATTTCCTCCCGCACCTGCTGTTCCTGCGGTAGCAGTTATATTACTCCCACGCCGTAACCATAATAAATCTTGAATATTTAAAGTAATTTCTCCTCCTTCGCTACTGATAGTTTCGGCAGTAATAAAGGCTTGATTATCTAATGTCAAAGTTCCCGCTTGTAGTGAAATATCTCCACCTTTACCGCTACCTTGACTATTGACTCCTATTCCTGCACCGGTTCTAATTATAAAAATTTGTGGATCAATATCAATACTACCACTATCACCAGTTGAGCCTATTTCTGTATTGGCAAATAGTCCAGTTTTCTCACCATCTAAAGTAATATTATCTTTAACTTGCATGATAATATTACCAGCTTTAGCACTACCTGATGTAGTAGTGAGAAGTTGTCCACCACTGGTAGCGGTGAATGTATTAGCAGTGATATTAATATTTCCACCTTGACCACTACTGACAGTAGAAGCAGAAATTTTTCCACCATTACTAATATTTAAAAGCGGTGTATTCAGAGTTATATCTCCTGCATTACCTCTATTTTGAGTATTAGCAAAAATGCCAGAAAATGCACCACCATTAGATGTACTAGCCTGAATAGGTGGAGTTTCTAGAGAGATTTGTAAATGATATGAAGTAGGATAATCAGATTGATTAACACTAGGAATTCCTTGATTATCAAAGTTACTAACTTGAAGATAGTAAGTTCCTGGTTTTGTAAAAGTATATCTCAGATAAGGGTCTTGTTGTAATGTTAAGTCGGTGTAGCTTCCTCCTGCACCAAGTCCATGAGAAGCATTATCATTAGATGCTAATTCTTGATCTTGATTATTTAATAGGGTTAATTTTGTATTGATTTCTGGAAAGTTTATGTAACCATTTTCAGTATATTCACCATATACGCCAGTATTATCAATATCAAATACTGCTCTTGTCGCAGAATTTACTTGAAAAGCATAAATATCAATTGTATCATTGCCTGTTGCTATGATAGAAGCGTAGGGAATTCTAGTAGAAAACTCTACATTAGGATTTTTGCTAGTAGGATTGTTAATCAAGAATTGACTATTTTCAATAATTTGTGCGGTACTAATACCATCATTTGGTTCTATTTTACTGATTTGAAAACTTTGCTTCGTGATAGAATCTGTCTGATCTAAAGAAGCATCATAATCTTGAATAGGTACATTTTGTATTAATAAACTAGCAGGTTGAGAACGATTTACAAACTGTGAATCATATCCACTAATAATAATACTATTAGCTGCATTTACAATAATTGCTTCTGATTTTCCTTGATCAAAACTACTAGTCAGTAATTGTCCTCCATTGAGTAAAAATAAATTATTAGTATCAATATTAATACTACCACCATTACTTTGACTAAAAGTTTGGGCGCTTAATACACTTCCATCTGTTAATATTAAATCTCCCGTTTTAATTGCTATTTTTCCTCCTTCTCCACTATTTTTTCCTTCACTAGATGTAAAAATTCCACTCAATAAACCATCTTCACTTAATCCAGAAATGGTGATGCTGTCTTTGACATCTACAATAATATCTCCAGATTTTCCAGTTCCTAATGTTAATGCTTGTAGTTGAGAACCACCAGTTAAAGATAAGTTTTGAGAATTGATATTAATGTTACCGCTATTTCCTGATGCTGTAGATGTTGCAGCGGTACTAAGATTACTACGATTTTCTAAAAAAAACAAAATTATTAACATCTAAAAATAGATTACCAGCATTACCTGTATGTGTGGTTAAACTGCGAATACTACTATCATTTGTTAAAAATAAATTTTCCGCTTGAATATTAATATTGCCCCCTTTACCATTTCCATAAGTTCCCGTATCAATTAAGGAGAAATCTGTTAAATTCAGATTTTGAGCTTGAATTGTAATATCTCCACCGATACCCATAGAACCAGGTTCTAAAGTTGCAAGTAAACGGCTATTTTTGAGTTTAATATCTCCTGTAGAGTTAATATATATTTTATTTACACTGTTATCTAATGCAGTCATATTAATATCTGTATTATTTAATTCAATATTAGATGATTGGAGAAGGATTTTGTTATTTATATTCTCAGAATTACTTTGAATAATAGTATTAGTAATAGCTATTTTTTCTCCGGCATCAATTTCTATATTATTTCCTATAATTGCAGCATTTGTATTCAGATAATTTTTGCCTGTATGAATTAAAATATCATTAGCAAACAAAGAATCTGTATTTATATCATAATTTGCTTTTAGACTAATATTTTTACCTGCAATTTGGCCAGATTCTATATTATTGGCAGCATCTAATTGAACATCACCCTGATCAGTAAAAATATTACCTTGGTCACTAATGATGCTACCCAATTTTGTTGTCAGAAAAATGTCTCCAGATGAACCAATATTATTATAAGCTATAATATTACCAGCAGCATTTAATTTAATAAAACTATCATGATTAGATTTATTAAGATTATAAGGTATAGAGTCTAACTCATTGGTATTATCTATAAAACCTCTACTGTGAATATTGCCTTGATTACTAGTAATGTTTATATTACCACTTTTCTCATAACTAAATGCACTAATATAATAGGCATAAGAATCTAATATAATATCACCAGCAGCAATGATATTAATATCACCACTTGTATTTGCCTCTGTTTTAATTTTACCTATTGAGATACTACCTTGATAACTTGTAATATCAATATTTCCTCCTTTTTCTGTACTATTTTCATGAAAATCACCAGTAGTAATTCTCCCTGCATCAATATTACCATTTGCGGCTAATTTTACATTGCCGCCATAACTAGATAAAATGGGTGGATTGATATATCCTTGACTGCTGATTAATGTAATATCTCCTCCATTAGCTTCCAGTGTACTAATAGACATATCTTGAATGTTACCTACAGCAGAAATGATAATATCTTCTCTTTGTGTAGTTATATCTCCACCAATATTAATATTACCTGTAGCTTCTAAATTTAATTTTCCACCTTGATAGCTACCAATATTTATATTATTAGCTTTTATTTGCAAATTTCTCCCATTAGTATTAATAGTATTAGCATCAATCAAACTATAATCATTCATAAGATAATTAGTAATTTCACTAATTTTCATATTAAAATTACCAACATCATTATTTTTATAATCCGCAGTAAATGTAATTTCGCCTGTACCAGGAGCAAAGGTTAAGATATTATTAGTTAATGGATTAATTGTAATATCATTGCTTGCTTGAAATATTAGATTTGTATTTCCGTCTAATTTTTCTAATGTTAATTGATCAATTGTTTCTGTATTATTTTCACCAATATTCAAATTTTGTGTTTCTAAAAATAATGTTGATGTATTAATATTTCCCCTTACAAATAAATTCTCTGCACCTGTTAATTGAATTGTTCCTGGTGCTGTTAATTCACCTATGTTTTGAACGTTACTACTAAAAAAGGTGAGATTTTGTCCAGTTTGTAAATTTCCTTGATTTTTAATTTCTGCTTGTTGATTTTTTAAAGCATTTGTAAATAGTGCGTTGGGTTGTATACTTAATAAATTGCTATTCTGGGGATTTTTAGCACTAAATAATCCAGTATCTCCTAATTTAATTTCATCGGCAGTTGTGGCTGTAAATGAACCTTGAATATTTAATTTTGCACCATTACCAAAATATATACCATTGGGATTAATTAAAAATAAATTGGCGTTGCCATTTACTCCTAATGTTCCTAATATATTAGAAACATTATTGCCTGTGACGCGAGTGAGGATATTTTCAATATTGATAGGATTAACAAAATTAACAGTTTTTCCTACATCAACATTAAATTCTTGGAAACTATGAAATAGGTTAATTCCTCTTGTTGCACCATTTTCTATTTGTGCTGTTGAGTTAATATTATTGACTTGAGAACTTTCTGCACCTAATGTGTTATCAGGTATAAGTTGAGCAAATGCTTTTTGATTTGTAAAGGTGAATATTCCTGTGAATAAAGTGACTAATCCTAAGTTATAAACAATTTGATTTTTCATGGTTGTTATCTCAGTTGTTAGTTTTGGTGAAAATCCATTTAAAAATACATACTGGAGAAACAATTTTTAGGCTGTTTATCTTTGCTTAGATAAGGAACATTTGCATATAAAAGTATATGAACTAAAATATGCTAAATCAAACAAATGAGATTGAAATGTGTTATACATTTCAACCTACAAGCGTTTTTCCCAAAAGAGTATGTAAATTAAATGTTTAACAGCTTATAGATAACAATCTTATGATACAACCTCTTATTTCCTCACAGTAATATTACGGTTTTATGGGAAAGGATGTAAATTCCTTGTAACTAATTGTGAATTTCTACAAAAATGCGATCGCTTATTTCTGATTTTTGATGACTTAATTGTTTTAATTTATGGGTTTAAATCTGCTGTTAACTTTTTCGCTTACCCGTAGAAGTGGTCAGGTAATTCCTTTAAAAGATTTTAATTGTCGGTTGGCTATTTACGCTGAACCCCATGCAGCAGCAGAACCACCATTACTTAAACCACCATTAAGAGTGTTCCAAACAATAAATGATCCAAAACCAGAGATTGCTTCATTGCGCTCCGCTCCATATGGCTAACGCTACGCTCCGCGAACGCAATGACAATTGGGCATTTTTTTACTTGGAATACTCTAATTGGGAATTGCTAATTGGATACGGAAATTAATTTATTATCTTGTAGAAACACGGCAATCAGGATTATTTAAACCTGAACTTTGAGGTGTCACTTGTGGCATTTCTGCGGTGAGAATCACTTTACCATCAGCAGAAATTACCCATCCCTGCGCTTGCTGAATAACCCGATTTTGCATCTTTGATGAATCATTATTAATCACAACTGGTGTGATTTTTTCTTGACTTGTAGAAACTACATCTACCAAATCTACTAAAGGAGTTGTACCAGTCAATAAATCACTAGGATTAGATGGTAATCCACCTTTACCGACAATGCTAAATCTATTCAATTGACGTGCTACCTTGGCAGCACCACTACACCCTTGAGCAAGTTGACTAGAAGCATCTACTAAATCACTAGGTAAAGATATTAAACCCCTTGATGGATCAACATCTAATCTATTAATAGTTACTTGCCCACTTAATCCCAATTGGGAAGATGCAGTAATATCACTAAATTCAGTTAATTGGGGACGGAATTTTAAGCCAAAAATAGTATTAGTGGTAATGTTAATCTTCCCCCCATTTCCTTGAAAAGCATTCGCTGTAATATCACTATTTTCACTAGCAAAACCAATAATAAAAGGAGCATTAATATTAATAATTTCCGCCATTTCCTCCCGCACCTGCTGTTCCTGCGGTAGCAGTTATATTACT
>NZ_VILD01000003.1:438561-441746 GCF_009712085.1 Anabaena sp. UHCC 0253 | reverse complement strand
ATTAGTGGTAATGTTAATCTTCCCCCATTTCCTTGAAAAGCATTCGCTGTAATATCACTATTTTCACTAGCAAAACCAATAATAAAAGGAGCATTAATATTAATATTTCCGCCATTTCCTCCCGCACCTGCTGTTCCTGCGGTAGCAGTTATATTACTCCCACGCCGTAACCATAATAAATCATTAATATTCAGGGTAATTTCTCCACCTTCGTTACTAATAGTTTCAGCAGTAATAAAGGCTTGATTATCTAATGTCAAAGTTCCCGCTTGTAGTGAAATATCTCCACCTTTACCGCTACCTTGACTATTTACACCTATGCCCGCACCGTTTCTAATTATGAAAAATTCCGGGTCTATTTGAATACTCCCACCATCACCAGTTGAGCCTATTTCTGTATTGGCAAATAGCCCAGTTTTCTCACCATCTAAAGTAATATTATCTTTAACTGTGAGGATGATATTTCCAGATTTACCAAGATTAGAAGTAGAAGTAATGACTTGTCCCTTGTTATTGACATTGAAGGTATTAGCATTAATATTGATTGTACCACCTTCACCACTACCATTAGTAAAAGCTGATATTTGACTACTATTTTCTAACTGTAAATTATCAGTTTTTAGGTTTATATTACCTGCTTTTCCTACACCTGTCGTATAGGCAAAAATTCCTGAAGGTTGACCACTATTTGTGATATTTGCTTGGATGGGATTGGGTTCTAAAGATATTTGTAGATCAAAATGGGTGGAATCATTATATTTATCACGAATAGGAACTCCTTGATCATCAAAATTACTAACTTGAAGATAATAAATTCCTCCTTGACTAAAAGTATATCTCAGATAGGGATCTTGCTGTAAGGTCATTGTAAAATCACTACCTTTAGAACCAAGACCATGGGAAGCATCATTATTAGATGCTAATACTTGTCCTTGACTATCTAATAAAGTTAATTTTGTATTGATAGCAGGGATGGGATCACCTGCATTATTATAAACAGTACCAGTATTATCAATATCAAAAACTGCTCTTGTACCAGTATTTACTTTTAATTTATAGATATGAATTGTGTTGTTTCCTGCTGCTTTTATAGATGTGTATGGAACTCTGGTACTATATTCTATATTAGGATTTTTAACCGTGGGATTATTGACTACAAAATCACTATCTTTTAATTCTGGTGCTGTGATTATAGAATTATTTGACTCTATATCTTGAATTTGGTTATTAATATGATCATTTTTAACTATATTTTTACCAGGTAAAGCATTAGGATCGGGATTAGCAAAATTAGGATCAACTGCACTGATGATGATACTATCACTAGCATTAACCATAATTTCTCCAGCTTTTGATGTCCCTATTCCTTCTGTTAAAGCTTGAATTTGACTACCATTTAATAATGACAATGTGCGAGAATTTAATTTTAAATTACCACTATTTCCTGATGCAGTTTGAGTAGCTGAGGTACTAATAATACTACTATTAGTAAGGAATATTTCCCCTCCTGTTATGTCTAAAAATATATTACCAGCATTGCCTTGATCAGCAGTAAGACTGCGAATATTACTACCATCTGTCAGGGAAATATTTTCAGCCTTAATATTAATATTTCCGGCATTACCAATGCTATAAGTTCCTGTGTCAATTAAAGCAAAATTTGTGAGGTTGAGATTTTGAGATTGAATTTTAATATTACCACCTATTCCTGTGCTACCGGGTTCTAATGTGGTAAATAAGCGACTATTATTTAAGTTAATATTACCTGTGGAATTTAATTCAATATGTCCAGAATTACCACGACCATCACTAGAACTGCTTAAATCGCTATCTATTAATTGGATAAATGGGGCATTTAATTGAATTTGACCACCATTACTGCCAATTTCGCCATTACTTTTGATAATAATATTATTAAGATTTAATTTTTCTCCCGTCAGGTTAATGATGCCACCATTGCCACCTTTACCAATAGCGGATAAATTAATGTCTGGTATAGAGATATTACCATCTGATATTTTCAGATTAATATTGCCGGCATTTCCTGTATTACCAAAATCAGAATGTGAGGAAGAGTTTAGGGTTTTTGTGGTGATATTACCATTAGTAGTGGTGATGTTAATCACTCCTCCATTCCCCCCATTTCTTGAAGTTGAAAATGAGGAAGAGTCTAGTAATAATTCAGCCGTGATATTACCTTTAGAAAATAGACTAATTCCGCCACTATTTCCTGCATTACCTGATTGAGAAGATGATTTAGAAAAGATGTATTGTGTGGTAATGTTACCATCGCTGCTAGTTAGAGAGATCGCACCACTATTTCCTCCATTCCCTGACTGAGAATAGGATGATGAAGAGATGAGATGTCCTGTGGTAATATTGCCAATACTAGAGAGAGCGATCGCACCGCCATTCCCCCCATTTCCTGAAGTTGAAAATGAGGAAGAGTATATTAAGTCTGCGCTAATATTTCCCCCTGATTTGAGGGTAATATCACCTCCTAGACCTGGATTTCCCCAAGTTGAACCGGCGGTAGAAAATAGGGATCTGGTAGTAATATTACCTTCAGAGAAAACATTAATTGCACCGCCATTTTTTCCACTCCCTAAAAAAGAAAATGATCGAGAATTTAGATTAGTTGTAGAGATATTATCTTTACTGGAAATAGTGATCGCTCCTCCATTTCCTCCATAGCCATAATTAGATAAAGAAGAGGAATTAATATCACCATATATATTCATATTAATATGACCATTATTAGCCAGCAGAGATATATTCCCACCATTTCCTGCATTACCTGACTGAGAAGATGAATAGGAGTTGATGTTTTCTACAGAAATATTTCCAGCGATAGATGTAACGGCGATATTTCCACTATTTTTTGCATTATCTGACTGAGAAAATGAATAGGAATTAAGGTTTATTGTCAAAATATCACCTGCGGATTTTAGGGTAATATCTCCACTATTTCCTGTAGATGCAGATGAGTTAATAGCTTGTGTGGAAATATTTCCTTGGGATAAAAAATTAATATCTCCACTATTTCCTGTAGATGCAGATGAGTTAATACTTTGTGTGGAAATATTTCCTTGGGATAAAAAAATTAATATCTCCACTATTTCCTGTAGATGCAGATGAGTTAATAGCTTGTGTGGAAATATTTCCTTGGGGATGAAAAAATTAAT
>NZ_VILD01000003.1:434169-438220 GCF_009712085.1 Anabaena sp. UHCC 0253 | reverse complement strand
TTCCTGTAGATGCAGATGAGTTAATACTTTGTGTGGAAATATCCCCTTGGGATGAAAAATTAATATCTCCACTATTTCCTGTAGATGCAGATGAGTTAATACTTTGTGTGGAAATATCCCCTTGGGATGAAAAATTAATATCTCCACTATTTCCTGTAGATACAGATGAGTTAATACTTTGTGTGGAAATATTTCCTTGGGATGAAAAATTAATATCTCCACTATTTCCTGTAGATACAGATGAGTTAATACTTTGTGTGGAAATATCCCCTTGGGATGAAAAATTAATATCTCCACTATTTCCTGTAGATGCAGATGAGTTAATAGCTTGTGTAGAAATATTTCCTTGGGATGAAAAATTAATATCTCCACTATTACCATTACTAGAACTTGAGTAAGAATTAATATTTCCTGTGGTAATATACTGATTAGCATTTAAAGATATCGTTCCAGCATTTGCTACTGTAGGAGTAGAAGATATGACTTCTGTAGATAGGGATTCTGTAGTGATATTACCTCCAGATGTGAGAGAAATTATCCCTCCATATCCTGCTTTCCCAAAAAAAGGACCTGAATATGCTGGAGGTTGTGATTGGCCACCACCGGAGTAATTACCATAATTATAATAGTTACTGTAATTATAATAGCCATTATTAGAGTAATTATTATTGTAATCTTGCTCTAAACGGGAATAGTAATCTTGATTATTTGTATATGAGTAAGCTGCTAAGGATTTTGTACTAATATTTCCTCTAGAATTAATAGTGATTGTACCCCCATCTTGTTCAGGAGAATCTATAGCGTTAATGTAAGTATCTATATTTCCAATAATAATATTTGCCGAATTTGATAATAAATTATGGTTAGGTTTATATTCATTAGTCAAGAAAACTGAACCCCCATAATTGATAAAATTATAAGTATTTTTAATTTCTGTATAGGTCGTATAACTATCTTCACCAGTCTGAACAGTAAATGTATAGTAATCAACCGATAAGATATCTGCACTGGTAGGATGATTATTCACTGTAGCTGTTACACCTGATGGCAAAATGGGATTATTGTCTAATATTCCTGGCATTTTTTCTGGGTCAATTCCTGCTCGTATATCTAATAGACCAACATCATTTTTACTATTAACTGTAATTATTTGATTTCCGCCTTGACCATCGGAAATATCTTGATTTATTGATTTATAATCAGGATTATTAATAGTGACATTTCCTGTGGTAACTTTTCCACTTGCTAATATATATAAAGACGAACCTGTGTAATCTTCTAACTTAATATCTCCATTGACTTTGATTACATTATTATGAGGTATGAGAAAATCTATGGTATTTTGATTTAAATCTTCTGTAGTGAAATAACCACCTACTGTATATCTGCCATTACTTAATAATCTCACTGGTGATCTAAATACAATATCTCGATTAGATGTAAAATTACTATCAGGATGATTCAAAGCGTTTATTTCAATACTTTGATTACCTTGAATTGTGATATTACCAGCAGATTCTAAAATTACAGGTTTATTAATACTATCTTCAATCTTGACTGTTTCTTGTGCTTCTAAGATTAAATCTCCTCCTGTTTTCAGGGTAGAATCTTTTACGGTTACATTTATTCCTGATAATGTTAAATCTTTTCCAGTTTGTAAATTACCTTCATTTTTAATTTCTGCTTGTTGATTTTTTAAAGCATTTGTAAATAGGGCGTTGGGTTGTATATTTAATAAATTGCTAGTCTGTGGATTTTTAGCACTAAATAATCCAGTATCTCCTAATTTAATTTCATTAGCAGTTGTAGCTGTAAATGAACCTTGAATATTTAATGTTGCACCAGTACCAAAATATATACCATTAGGATTAATTAAAAATAAATTGGCGTTGCCATTTACTCCTAATGTTCCTAATATGTTAGAAACATTACTGCCTGTGACGCGAGTGAGGATATTTTCAATATTGATAGGATTAGCAAAATTAACAGTTTTTCCTACATCAACATTAAATTCTTGGAAACTATGAAATAGGTTAATTCCTCTTGTTGCACCACTTTCTATTTGTGCTGTTGTTGAATTAATATTATTGATTTGAGAACTTTCTGCACCTAATGTGCTATCAGGTATGAGTTGAGCAAATGCTTTTTGATTTGTAAAGGTGAATATTCCTGTGAATAAAGTGACTAATCCTAAGTTATAAACAATTTGATTTTTCATGGTTGTTATCTCAGTTGTTAGTTTTGGTTAAAATCCATTTAAAAATACATACTGGAGAAACACTTTCTAGGCTGTTTTTGCTTGTTTGAATAAGGAATATTAGCATATAAACTAAAATATGCTAGATCAAACAAATCAGATTGAACTGTGTTGCATTTCACAATGCAACCGACAGGAGTTTTTCCCGAAAGAGTATGTAAATTAAATGTTTAACAGCTTATAGATAACTATTTTATGATACAACCTCTTATCTGATCACAGTAATATTACGGTTTTATGGGAAAGGATGTAAATTTCTTGTAACTAATTGTGAATTTCTACAAAAATGCGATCGCTTATTTCTGATTCTTGATGATTTAATTGTTTTAATTTATGGGTTAAATCTGCTGTTAACCGTTTCGCTTCTAACTTTAAATTGCCATTAATATAATCTGTGACCTTGATAGGTTCACCAATGTGAATATCCACATCTGTACCCCAATTTGGATAGGGTTCGCTGTACTGGATGCCAACAGGTATAACTTTCACTTCTAATCCTGGATAGCTAGATTCAGCACTAACAGCTAAACGAGCGATTCCCGGCTTGAGCGGGTGAAGTTGACCATCACGATAGATGTTACCTTCAGGATAAATAACTAGCATTTCCCCTTGTTGCATTAACTCTACTGTATGACGGAGAGTAGCGATCGCGGGACGTTCAGTATTGACAGGAAAACCCCCCATTCTCCTTACAAACCAACCTTGTAATCCCTGACATTCATTACTCGTTACCATAAATCGCATATCTCTACCTGTCACATGACGACCAGTAGCATAAGGTAAAACCAATGAATCCCAACGGGAACGATGAGTAGGAGCAAGAATTACAGGACCCCTTGTAGGGATATTTTCTCGGCCAATAATTTTAATCCGTCCAAAGAAAGATGGCAGAACAACATAACGTCCTAAAAGATACGCTAAAGGAGTTAACCAAGGAGAAACCCGTGAGGTACTCTGAGCCACCAGAGGATTTACAGGCTGATTGAGGGTTTGTGAATGGCGTTTAGTAGAAGCAGAGTATGATTTAATCATAACGGTGGCTGGTTTTTAAGGCGGATAAAAGATGACGCAAACTTGATTATGTCCACCGTAGATTTTCTTGGGTAATTTTTGTTTTCCTATCTGGACAGTTTTACCTTTGTCTGTTATTTTTGCTGACGGCGTTGCGTAGTAAACCAATTTTGTAATTGTTCTCGACAGTCTGATTCTAGAATGCCTCCTAGCACTTTCAGCCGATGATTAGACGCAGGATGATCAGGGATGTTGATAACAGTACGAATTGCGCCAGTTTTGGTATCGTCCACTCCATAGATCAATTTTCCCAACCGAGCATGAACTATAGCACCAGCGCACATCGGACATGGTTCTAGAGTGACATATAAGGTACACTGATGCAAGCGCCAACTTTGTAATTTTTGACTAGCAGCCCGAATAGCGATAATTTCCGCGTGTGCGGTAGGATCTTGATCCCGTTCTTTGCGATTTTCACCGACAGCAATCAGGTAATCATCGGTGTCCACAATCACCGCACCCACAGGAACTTCACCAGCATTACCCGCTATCTGTGCCAATTCCAGGGCGTAATTCATCCATTTTCGATATTTTAAATATTCTGGGGATTCAAGCATGAATTGTCAGTTGTCAGTTGTCAGTTGTCAGTTGTTAGTTGTCAGTTGTTAGTTGTCAGTTGTTAGTTGTCAGTTGTCAGTTGTCATTAGGAAATTCTTTCCCCTGCTCCCCTGCTCCCCTGCTCCCTGCTCCCTGCTCCCTGCTCCCTGCTCCCTGCTCCCTGCT
>NZ_VILD01000003.1:347386-434144 GCF_009712085.1 Anabaena sp. UHCC 0253 | reverse complement strand
CCCTGCCCCTGCTCCCTGCTCCCTGCTCCCTGCTCCCTGCTCCCTGCTCCCTACCCCCTGCTCCCTGCCTCTTCTCTGTCACTTGTCATCTGTCAACTGAGATAACAGGGGGTCAAGTTGAGCTTTTGTATCTAACTGATACAGGTCATCACAACCGCCAATATGTTGATTATTAATGAAGATTTGGGGGACGCTGCGGCGGCCGTTGGCGCGTTCGGCCATGTTGGCTCTGGCTGTTTCGTCGCCGTCAATTTTGTATTCTGTAAAATTAACGCCTTTCCACCACAGTAGCATTTTGGCACGGATGCAGTAGGGGCAAGTTTGCCAAGTGTATATCTCAACATTAGCTTTAATGCGTTCTGGATGGCGACCTAGAAGGGAGTTGATAAAATTCGGCATATTATTCACTTATGAATTGGTGTTAGCGATATTTTTGGGCGCATTACCCTGCGCCCCTACAGATGATATATTTATCACCAATATCAAAAAATCTGGCAATTGTCTTCTACCTTTTTAGGGTTATTGTGAAAAACTGGATTGTCAATAACTCAGAGCTAAAGCCACTGAGCTTGTAAAGAACAAACTTTACGTGTTTGACTAGCCCATTGAGACTAATCCTGATACGCACTTCCGAATGCTTCCCTAGTATGGCTTACGCCACGCTACGCCACGCTACGCTATCGGATTATCTGCAAGACTGTTTGTTCAGTCGTTGGGTTAAGCCAAGACATTTTGGATTAGTTGGGCGAGGGGACTTAAACAGGTTTGCTAGTTCCTGGGATTATATCCATTCAAAAACTAGCATTCTCATGACCACAGCGGTTAAAACCGTGGTCAGTGAGCCTGTCGAACTGCTCGTGTCGCTTCCCTCTCAGGGCTAAAGCCGCTGAGTTTCCTACTTACCGCGAGGTCTTATGAAATTTAATAAATTCTCTGTAATTTTATCTGGTATTGCAATTATTCCCTTAATTTTTGCTCTGAGTGCTTGTAGTGATGAACCACAGAACAACGTCAATAGTCCTCAAGGACAAGTTACTCGCGTTCTCTGGAGTCGCATTAAAAGCCGTGGCCAGCTTGTTTGTGGGATTAGTGGTGAACTACCAGGATTTAGTTTTGTAGGGACTGACGGCAAATATAGCGGCATTGATGTTGATATTTGTCGAGCGATCGCCGCCGCAGTATTTGATAATGCAGATGCTGTAGAATATCGCACTCTCAATGCGAAAGAACGGTTTACAGCTTTGCAAACTGGAGAGGTAGATGTTCTCAGTCGTAATACTAGCTGGACTTTTAGCCGCGCTACTGCCCAAGGTTTAGATTTTGCACCTGTGGTATTTTATGATGGTCAAGCTGTCATGGTTCGCAAAAATAGCAATATTAAATCTGTAAAAGACCTGAAAGACAAAGCTATTTGTGTGCAAACTGGAACTACTACTGAACAGAATTTAGCAGACCAAATGCGAAAACAGGGTATTACTTATAAACCCGTTGTTTTTGAAGATGTGAATGTTACTTTTGCTACTTATACAGAAGGGCGTTGTGATGCTATAACCACAGACCGTTCGGCGTTGGTTTCCCGACGCACAACCCTAGCTAAACCTGAAGATAACGTTATTTTAGATGATGTTCTTTCTTCCGAACCTCTTGCGCCAGCAGTTGCTAAAGGTGATACTCAGTGGAGTGATATAGTTACGTGGACTATTTACTCTTTGATAAAAGCGGAAGAATTGGGGATTAATTCGCAAAATTTAGCCGAGTTTGCAAATAGTCAAGATCCCGATATTAAACGTTTTTTAGGAACAGAAGGAAACCTGGGGGAAGGAATTGGTTTAACAAATGATTTCGCTGCCAGAATAATTAAACAAGTTGGTAATTATGGCGAAATTTATGATCGCAATTTGGGAACAAAGACAAATATAAATCTCCCCCGTGGACAAAATCAACTAGGAACAAAAGGAGGATTACTTTATTCTCCACCCTTTAGGTAAATAATTGACAATTGACAACTAAAAACTGACTAATTACCAATTATTAATGACTAATTCTAAACCTCCTTTATGGCGTGATCATCGGTTTTGGCAAAGTGCTATCCAGGTACTTGTTTTATTTTTAGCAGTATTTATAGTTCTAATATTGTGGGGAAATGTCAGACGAAACTTACAGCAATTAGGAATTCAATTCGGTTTTAATTTTCTCAAGAGACAAGCATCTTTTGATATTGGTGAAACCTTAATTAACTATAAACCAACGGATGCTTATAATTACGCTTTATTAGTGGGATTAATTAATTCTCTCAGGATAGCAGTAATGGGAATTTTTCTTACCACAATTGTGGGGATTACTGCGGGCATTGCGCGATTATCAGATAATTGGTTAGTCAGAAAAATTAGTCTAGTTTATATAGAGATTTTTCGGAATACACCATTATTATTACAATTGCTATTTTGGTACTTTGCGGTTTTCTTGAGTTTTCCCAAAGCAGATAATAAAAGTTCCTTTTTAGGTTTGGTTAATTTTAGCCAAAATGGAATTGAATTTCCTTGGTTTACCTTATCTCCAGAGTTTTCCAGTTTATTATTAGGGTTGACTTTTTACACAGGTGCGTTTATTGCGGAAATTGTGCGCGGGGGAATTCAATCAGTACCAAAAGGACAAGCAGAAGCAGCTAAATCACTGGGGTTAAAACCAAGTTTAGCAATGCGATTGGTGATTTTTCCCCAAGCCTTGCGGGTGATTATTCCCCCATTAACCAGTCAATATCTTAATTTAACAAAAAATTCCAGTTTAGCGATCGCTATCGGTTATCCTGATATTTATTTTGTTGCTTCTACGACTTTTAACCAAACGGGAAAAGCACTGGAAGTGATGCTGTTAATTATGATTACTTATCTCACTTTGAGTTTAATGATTTCCCTGACTATGAATTTATTTAATCGTTCTGTGCAAATTAAAGAAAGATAAATCGCTTTCCGCTTTCTATTCCTATTTGCTAAAATTGTAATCATCACAATACTAATTAATCCCTATGTACTCCACCAATCCACACCAAGAACTCTTGCAAGCGATCGCTAACCTTAACGATCAACAAATCCCACTTGTCTTGCAATTTATTTCATCCCTAGAAACACCTATTAACAATTATCCAACTTCAGCTAAAACAGTTTTAGAACGAATGGGTGGTTATCCCAAATTTTTACTAGAAGGATCAGGAGATTTGTCAGATAGAGATGTACGCAAAAAAGCGATCGCTGACATAATTCAAGCAAGACATCAAACAAGAAATTATGAATAATTATCCCATGATTTGAATTTAATTGCATATTTTTACCTTAATTAGACTGACATTTTTATGATGATTAAACTAACTTGGTTTAGAAAAAATCTCTTTAATAATTGGTACAATAGTTTACTAACTGTTGTTTGTTTTATATTTCTATTTTGGCTAGTTCAAGGATTTGCAACTTGGTTAATTACTAAAGCACAATGGCAAGTAATTCAAGTTAATTTACATTTATTTTTAGTAGGAAGATTTCCCCAAAGTTTATATTGGCGGATTTGGGTTATTTTGGGAATATCTACAACTTTAACCGCACTGACTGGGGGTGCATTTACCACAAAAGCCATATTCGTAAAACGCAATTTTATGATTTTTGCTTTTATCGTTTGGATTTTATTGTATCTTTTACCCATAGCATTAGCAAGCCGTTTATACCTACTATTAATAATAGGTTTGACAGTTGCAGGTTTGATAATTGGTCAAAAATTTACTCAAATTATCACACCTTGGATTTCTCTAATTTGGTTATTATCTTTTCCCGTAATTGTTTGGTTACTTGGTGGTGGTTTAGGATTACAACCTGTATCTACAAATTTATGGAATGGGTTATTACTTACCCTATTAATGGCAATAATTAGTATTGTCCTTTCCTTCCCTATAGGAGTTTTACTCGCATTAGGAAGAACAAGTAATTTACCTGTAGTGCGTTGGTTTTCTATTCTCTATATTGAAATTCTCAGAGGATTACCATTAATTGGTATTTTGTTTTTAGCCCAAGTCATGTTACCCTTATTCTTACCAGCAAACTTACGTTTAGATAGATTAATTAGAGGAATTGCCGGACTAATATTATTTAGTGCAGCATACATGGCTGAAAACGTGCGTGGGGGACTACAAGCAATTCCCAAAGGACAAATAGAAGCAGCAAAAGCACTAGGATTAAATACACCTTTAGTATTAATATTAGTCATCTTACCCCAAGCCTTACGCGCAGTCATTCCTGCAATTGTTGGTCAATTTATTGGCTTATTTAAAGATACTTCACTTTTATCATTAGTAGGATTAGTAGAATTAACAGGAATGGCACGTTCTATATTAGCACAACCACAATTCTTAGGAAGATATGCAGAAGTATATTTATTCATTGGTTTGATTTATGGACTATTTTGTTATTCAATGTCCTTAGCTGCTAAAAAATTAGAAAAAAAATTAATATCGTAGGTTGGGTTGACGGAAGGAAACCCAACATTTATCAAATGTTAAACTACACAAAAGGAATAACTGTCAGAATCAGGATATCCAGGATTAAAGGATGAACAGGATGAATAACAATGATTTTATCACCAATTACCCGTAGGTTGGGTTGACACAAGGAAACCCAACATTTATCAAAATTTAAACTACACAAAAGGAATAACTGTCAGAATCAGGATAGCCAGGATTAAAGGATGAACAGGATGAATAACAATGATTTTATCACCAATTACCCGTAGGTTGGGTTGACGCAAGGAAAACTAAAATTTCTCAAAATTTAAACTACACAAAAGGAATATATGACAGAATCAAAACCGATAATTATCGCTGAAAACGTTCACAAATGGTATAGTAAATTTCACGTTCTCCAAGGAGTCAGTTTAAATGTAGAACGAGGAGAAGTCGTTGTTTTAATGGGACCCTCCGGTTCAGGAAAATCAACCTTTATTCGCACATTTAACGCCTTAGAAGAATATCAACAAGGAACTATTACCATTGACGGAATTACCCTCAGTCATGATTTAAGAAATATTGAAACAATCCGTCGAGAAGTGGGAATGGTATTTCAGCAATTTAACTTATTTCCCCATTTAACAGTTTTAGAAAATATCACCTTAGCACCAATATATGTCCGCAAAACATCCAAAGTTAAAGCCGAAGAATTAGCAATGCAATTATTAGAAAGAGTGGGAATTTTAGCACAAGCACAAAAATATCCAGGACAATTATCCGGTGGACAACAACAACGAGTAGCCATAGCCCGTGCATTAGCAATGCAACCGAAAATCATGTTATTTGATGAACCCACATCAGCATTAGATCCAGAAATGGTGAGAGAAGTTTTAGACGTAATGCGAAATCTTGCTAATGACGGAATGACAATGGTAGTTGTTACCCACGAAGTCGGATTTGCGCGAGAAGTTGCTGATAGAGTAGTGCTAATGGATAGTGGTTTATTAGTTGAATCCTCCACCCCCGACACCTTTTTTACTAATCCCAAAGAAGAAAGAACCAGGAAATTTTTATCCCAAATCCTGTAATTAAAAAATACAAAGACACAAAATCAATCTCTCCTATCTTCTTCTTTTCTTCCTTCTTCTTTTCTTCCTTCGTGTCCTTCGTTCCTATCCCTTCGGGACGCTCCGCGAACGTGGTTCATTCAATCCGTATTCCCCAAACAAGTTGACCAAATGATTAATTCACCTTGTTCACCACCAGCGGCTAATAACTGTCCTTGAGGATGCCAACATAGAGTAGAAAAACCTGCCGAAGTCTCAGTAAAAATCTGTGATACTTCTTGATTTTCATCCCACAAACATAGCCAACCATCAGCACCAGCAGAAGCGAGAATATCACTTTGGGGTGCAAAAGCGATCGCATTAATAATATCCACATGATTGCTTAATACTTGCGCTTCCCAGCCCACCGATTCATCTTCAGACTTTTCCCATAAAACTATTCCTTCCACGCTGGAAGCAGCCAAAATTGGCGCACCTGTGGGGCTTTTTAGGTCTGACCAAGCTAATTGACGAATTTTGCCCGGAAAGCCACGCATGACCCAAGGATCAGGATTTTCCCATTCTAAGACGGTGAGAGTCCGATCCATATTCCCAGATGCTAAATATTTACCATCACTGGACCATGCGATCGCTATACTAACGGTAGGCATGGAAAGTACAAATGGTTCATCGTCCCAATCTTGACTAGACCAAATTTTCACCCCTTTATATCCATTAATAGCCAAATATTGGCCATCTTTACGCCAATCAATTCCCAAAATAGAAGAATCATTAAAATTCAGAGTAGCAATAACTTCTGATGTGTCTGCATCCCAAATCTGCACATAACGTCCTAAACTAAAAGCTAGTTGATTATGAGTAGGACTCCATGCTAATTGATCAACCCAAACAGGCGCATTTTCTAAAGTGCTAATTAATTGATCTCCGCACCAAATTTTTACTTTTCCATCTTGTCCAGCAATGGCTAAATATTTACCATCATGGGAAAAAGCCAGACAATTTATTGCTTTATCTGTAGCAGTTTGTAAGCTTGTTAATTCGCCATTTTCCCATAAAACAACTTCTCCAGCAGCAGAACTAGCTGCTAATTTTTTCCCTTGAGAAGACCAATCTAAAGCGGTGACATAATCTGCAAGTCTTGTTGAATAATGTTTTGTAAATTCTGGGGATGTTCTTGTTTTTAAGTTCATAATTTTTATCTTGTATTTTTAGGATATATTGGGCGACTAGTACCGCAGGGCGGAATTAAAAATTAAAAATTAAAAATTACAAAAGCATATTACACAAGCTTCTTGAGAATTCTTAATGGTTGGTTGACTTACGCCGTACTGTACTAGAAGTCACTACTAAACAAGCAAAGTCCACCTGCGTGGACTAAATTCATAACCCACGAAGGTGGGTTTTGTTTGTGTAGCCGCGTTCGCCCTTGGCGTTGCGAAGCAATATTATATTCGCCTTTTTCTTTTTAATTCATACAAGCAGAAAAATCTCGTTTTAATTTGGCTTCATCTAAATTTCGACCAATAAAAACAAGTTCATTTTTGCGAGATTCATTAACTTTCCAAGGTCTATCTGCTTTACCATCAAAGATCATGTGTACACCTTGGAAAACAAAACGATTGTCTTCATTGTCAATATTTAAAATCCCTTTCATTCTAAAAATATCTGTACCTTGGGTACTTAGTAATTCTGACATCCAGGCATTTAATTTTTCACCATTTACAGAACCATCTGCTACTATAGCAACAGAATAAACGCTTTCATCATGAACATGAGCATCTTCTCCTAAGAAATTGGGATCAATTTCTAAAGCATGATCTAAATCAAATGCTTTCACTCCTAATAAAGCTGACATTGCTAATTCGGAATTATGCGTGCGGTGAATTTTTGCCATTGCATTCATTGAGCGAATGCGGGTTTCTAACTCATCTAAAACTTCAGGTGTTACCAAATCAGTTTTATTCAATAAAATCACATCAGCAAAAGCAATTTGTTCTTGGGCTTCGTCAGCTTCCCAATGTTGCCAAATATGTTTAGCATCTACAACTGTCACCACTGCATCTAATGACAATTGACTTTGTAAATCCTCATCAACAAAAAACGTTTGAATTACAGGTGCAGGATCGGCTAATCCGGTGGTTTCAATCACTAAATGATCAAATTTATCCCGACGTTTCATTAAGTTGCCAATGATGCGAATTAAATCACCACGAACCGTACAACAAATACAGCCATTGTTCATTTCAAAAATTTCTTCATCGGCATCAATTACTAATTGATTATCAATTCCTACTTCTCCAAATTCGTTGACAATAACAGCAACTTTTTTACCATGTTCATAGGTAAGAATGTGATTTAACAGAGTAGTTTTACCTGCGCCTAAATAGCCGGTGAGAACTGTTACTGGTACTGGATTAAACGTTTCTGATAGCGCCAGTGTGGTGTTAGCCATAGTTATGATAATGTCAAAACGAATTTGATAATCTTACCTATCATAACAGTTTTTAGACAGAGCATATTATATTGAACAACTAACTAAATCTTCGATAGCAGTGGCTTGATTTGGTAATGCGGCTGTTAAAACTTCTCTTCCTGATTCTGTAACTAATACATCATCCTCAATCCGAATTCCCCGCACATCTGCAAATTGTTCTAATCGTTCCCAATTGACTAGATATTGATATTGTGACCGAATTTTAGGATCATTTAAAATGGCGGGAACTTGATAAAAGCCTGGTTCAATTGTTACTAACATTCCTGCACGTAAAGGACGATTTAATCGTAAATAACTTAAACCAAAACGGCTACTTCTACTTCTTCCTTGATCATAACCAGCGATATCTCCTAAATCTTCCATATCATGAACATCTAAACCTAAAAGATGCCCAATTCCGTGAGGAAAAAATAAGGCATGAAGATCCATTTTTACTAAATCTTCTGGTGTACCTTGCAAAATTCCTAAATTTACTAAACCTTCGGCTATGACAGTTGCTGCTAACAGATGAATTTCTGCATATTCCACACCAGGGGCGATGTTTTGAATACAAGCATCATGGGCGGCTAAAACAATATCATAAATATCTCTTTGGGTAGATGAAAACTTACCAGAAATAGGCCAAGTCCGGGTAATATCAGCAGCCCAACCTGTTTGGGTTTCTGCACCCACGTCAGCTAAAAGTAAATCTCCTGCTTTGAGGGAGTGGTAATAATGATTATTGTGTAAAACTTCGCCATGTACTGTCACAATACTGGTATAAGCAGTGGTCATATTCTGACCCATGATGACTGCTTCCATTGCAGCACGGACTTCGGCTTCGAGTTTAGCGGAAGGAGTTGCAGCCATGCCTGCTTTATGTGCGGCGACACTCACTGCTGCTGCTTTGCGTAATTCCACTAATGCGGTTTCGTCGTGAGTGAGACGGAGAGAAGCGATCGCTTGAGCTAATTCTAAATCAATTCCTGCCAGTTGATTTTTCGGTAAAACCCATCTATCTAAAAGTTGGGTTTGCTGTGTCCAAGTAGTTGCATCTTGGACAGGAAGAGTCGCCACATTTGCTAAGTAATTGGCTAATTCTGCCATTGTTCTGGCTTCATCTGCGCCTATTGTGGCAGCGATTTCTTCACGGTTCGGGGTTTCACCATGCCAGAGGGCGCTACTGGGATGGGGGTCATCTATAAATAGTTGTAGCTTGCCACTTTCTAGGCGGATGGCGGCGTTTTCAAGAGGAATTCCAGCAAAATAAAGGAAATGACTATTGGCGCGGTAGGGGAAGGTATTGGCGGGGAAGTTACGGGGACTGCTACCACCTGACCAGAAGACCACGGGAAAGTCAATGATTTCTGCTAGTTTTTGGCGACGGTGGCGGAGGGTTTCAGGAAGGGTAGACATGGGAATTTAGTTTTGGGGTGATGTCCCGACACCAAGCAGCGGTTTTGCTATGGTGTCAGTTGTCAGTGGTCAGTTGTCAGTTGTCAGGAGGAATAATTAGGAGGAGGAAAGGTTTTCAGTTTGTTAAGCAAGCCCCAATTAAAAGACGCGATGCTGTAAGGATGGCATTTGGCGGCGGACTTGTTCTAATCTGGTGGGTTTGATTTCCGCGATCGCTACTCCCGGTTTTTCGCCAGCATCTGCTAAAATTACACCCCAAGGATCTATAATCATGGCGTGTCCGTGAGTTTGACGGCGATCGTAATTAGTACCCGTTTGGGCGGGGGCGATGACGTAACAGGTATTTTCTATCGCCCTAGATTGTAGTAATACTTGCCAGTGGTCTTTACCAGTAAAGGCGGTAAAAGCGGCGGGAACAAATAAGATATCTGCACCCTGATTCGATAAATGTCGGTACAGTTCCGGAAAGCGGACATCATAGCAAATAGAAAGGCCAATTTTGCCTAAGTCAGAGGAAGCATAAACAGAAGGTAACTCCTGTCCAGCCATGACGGTACTTGATTCTCGATAGGTATTACCATCAGGGACATTGACATCAAACAGGTGTACTTTTTGGTAACGGGCAAGTTCTTGACCGTTGGGATCTATGAGTAATGCTGTATTATAAACTTTACCATTACTATCTCCTGGGATAGGGAAGCCGCCGCCGAGAATAGTCACTTGAAAGCGTTGTGCCATTTTGTAGAGAAATGTTTCCGTTGCTATTGCGATCGCATCCCCTTGAGCTAGTTTATCCTTTTCCTCGCCCATAAAGGAAAAATTTTCTGGTAAACCCACTAATTCCGCACCCCGACGCACGGCCAAATCAATTAATTCTTCTGCTTGTGCCAAATTTTTCTGCAAATCAGGCACACTGGTCATTTGAATAGCGGCGGCTAAATAAGACTTCATAAATTCAAGAACAAACGGTAGATTGAAATAATTCAGATATTTAAATATATCGTCATATCATCTCAGTTTGAACTTCTATCTTTAGCTGCAATCAGATTCTGACAAAAATCGTTTTTTTAAAGCTACTGGGACATTTTTCGCTAGTTCTAAACCTTCCGCATTTTGCCAATTAGTTTTTGCATCCCAACGGATATCACCACAGGTATCATTACTGAATATAGCACCCATAAAATTCGCACCATCAAAGTTTGCACCTCGCAAGTCAGCACCCCCCAGATTAGCACGACTCAAATCCACATCTTTGAGATTTGCACCAGAGAGGTTAGCACGGCTGAGATTTGCACCACTTAGATAAGTTTCGCCTAAATTGGCAGATGTAAAATCTACCTCTCTTAAATCTGCACCAATGAAATAAGCACTGTGAAGATTAGCATAGCTGAAATTTGCCCCACCCAGACTAGCACGGCTGAGGTCTGCTTCTGTCAGGTCTGCATAGCTAAGATTTATATGTAACAAACTTGCACCCCGAAGATGAGCGCCACTGAGAAATTGACCAACTAAACTCCGGAAATTTTCACCCTTTAAGCAACTACTGTAATAAATAATGTTTTGTAATTGGTACGTGAAATTATTTCCTTCTGGTTGACCAGATGGATAAAAAATTATATGTTCTTTAAGTACCTCATGTTCTTGGGCATAACGCTGTATAGCTAAAAGTAAAATCATCACATTTAACCCAGCATAAATATCTACTTGACGCTGACCTAATTGATAAATACCAGCATTTTGCAATTCTCGCAGCTTAATTTGCGGTAAAGTTTCTTCAGCAGCATCAATAAATTTACCTTGACACCAACTAGCGTAAAAATTCTCTAACCGTCTATATAGTCTGATCCAGTTAAAGTTGGGAATACCAATAATTAATCCCATTAAATATTCAACTATCTCTTTGGTGAGAATTCCCCAACCTAGCAAGTCATAAATTTGCCAATTCATTTGAGACTCGCTAGTAATTAATTCCTTTTGTGTCCAATCAATTAAACTTAATTTCAAGCGTTCAGCAAATAGAAATTCACCAAAACTCCGGTGACAAAATTTTATCCCTTGATCTGATTCATGGAGGGAATCAAGATGAGAATATACCAAAGGCATTTTGATCATGCCGTTGTTAATTATCTCTAAAGTTGTGGTATCATCTTGACAGCGAGATTTGAGCATAGGAATAGAAGCAAATTCTCTACCTGACTGCACTACAGCAACAGCAGCTTCTGTCAAAAAATGTTTTACATCATCACCTGATTTACAAATTAACCAATTTATAGCTTCTTGATAAATTAAAGCTGTCACAGTTCGAGAATCATCTGCTCTTAAATTATCAATTATGAGTTGATTATCTCGATACATTCCCGCTAAGAAGTAGAGTAATATTGGTTGATGAATTAATTCTTGCACAATTACAGGACATTTCTGATTTGATAAAAAATGCTGTAAATCTGTATTCTTATCATGATTAGTTGGTAACGATTGCCATTTTTCTAACCATTTTTCCTGTTGTTTTTGATCTAAAGGCAGAATTTCCACCAGTTCTAAATTTGCGGGTAAATTAGGAATAATTTCTAAAGGAATATTATTACCAGTAATTAATACCCTATGTCCCATTTTCTGGTCATTTTTACATTGTTGTTGAAATTCGGCAACTTGTTTAATAAATGTTTCTAAATTCTGATTATTTCTAGCAGCAATTGATAATTCATCCCAGCCATCAAAAATAAACAGAAATCGAGTATTTTTATTTCTCAACCAGTTATCATCATCACTATGAAAACGTAAATCCAGATTGGCAATTAATGTTGCTTCTAGATGAGATGATAAAGTTTTGATATCTTGAAGATTAATTAAAATTGGTGTCCATAAAGGATGCAAATGTTGTCTAATCCAATCTGCGAAGATTTTACAGAAAATACTTTTACCACTACCTCTTTTTCCTTGGATAAGCATAACTTTTTTCAAGTTGTTGTCAGTGAGGATATTTTTCTTTACCCATGCTTCTAAATCCCTTTGTTCACCATTGACAGATTTAACTTTCAAGGGAATATAAATATCTTTAAATGAGCAACTTTGGTCAAAAACTGGTGCTAATGCTTGAGTGGCAATTTCATTGTTGAGATATTCATGAATCTGTTGAATATTCTGTTGTTCTTGTTGCCATTTTTCTCGACAATTAGGGATAAATACTTGGATATCATCACCCAAATCTATCAAGGCTTGAATAAGATATTGATGAGTATTTCTGGCAATTCTTTTTGCTAATAGTTTAGCTGGATATTGGCTTAAATGGGGTGATATTAACCTGGTCAATAATAATTTATTAAATGCAGTTGCTAATGGAGATTCATGAAAACATTCAATTATTTGAATAGCCGTTTCTTCATCTAATTCAATATTATTAATATTTTCGAGAATATTTCCTAATTCTGGATTTTCGGCTGGGTTATCATAGTGCAAAGATGGATATAAAGATAAAATATCGCGGACAGTTTCTAAATAAGCAGCTTGACTCATAATAGATATGTAGTCTTCTAACGCAGGTGCTTGTTGAGAAGCATCACGATAAGCTTTGAGTAAAGCCATTCCCAGAGATAAAAATGATAATTCTTTATTTATCACCAGGGTTAATGGTAAACATAGCACATCTAATAAAGAAGATGAATCTTGTAGTAACAGTTTCCAGACTTCTAAATTAGCACCTTGTTCTTGAATGGTTATTGCTGCTTCTAAGACTGCTTTACCAGTTTCAGGAGTGGGATTTATACTTTCTGTTACTAAGAAAGATTGGCGAAATTTATACCAAGTATGTGTTAGGCATTTTTTCATTTTTTGCCACAGCCAGAATTACTTAACAATGTTTCTAGAGTAACAGTGATAAATTATGAATATGGCAATATAGATAATCTTTGCAAGAAAAATTTACACCATAAACAAAGATTGACAGTAAAATTACGGTGTTAACTAGTGGGATTACGGTTAATCCAAATCCCTCTCATACCTGCTGCTTTAGCGCCTTGATAGTCCTCTGTGAGGCTGTCGCCAATGTGCCATGCGTCTTCGGGGGAACACTGGTGTTTATTTAAAGCAAGTTTAAAAATTTCTGGATCTGGTTTAGCGGCACGGGCTTGGGTAGAAATGGTAATAGAGTTAAAATATTCTTTGAGTCCTAAACCTTGTAATACTAAATATAGGCGGGAATCAAAGTTAGATAATACTCCTAGTTCTACTCCTAAGCGTCGCCAATTCATTAAAGCTAAAGTGACATCAGGATAAACATACCAAGGTTCAGGAGTCCCAAAGTGAATATAAAGTTCGCTAAAAAATGCGGAAAAGTCGGAAAAGTCTTTAAGAACACCTGCACCTTCAAAAGTATTCAAAGCAATAATCCGCCACCAATCATATTCGCGTTGGGGAATATCTCTAATATCTGCATCAAGAAATATAGGCGGTGGTGCTGCTTTAAAGCTGTTCACAAAGTTTTTATCTAATTCTTGGGCGGAAACTTCTACCCCAAAATCCTGGGCGATTTGGCGATAAATTTTACCAACACTACCTTTAACACCAAATAATGTACCTACAGCATCTACAAAAATAACTTTGGGTTTTTTCATAAAAATTGATACTTCAGTCTTCAGTAGTAAATATAGCAATCATATCTGAACTTGCAAGTTTTAATATCCCCGGCGATTAAAAGTAAGGGCGAAGCATTCGGGCGATAATTTATCGGTTTTTTCCCATGTAGGGGCGAAGCATTCGGGCGATTAATTATCGGTTTTTTCCCATGTAGGGGCGAAGCATTCGGGCGATTAATTATCGGTTTTTTCCCAAGTTTATTTTCCGAATGCTTCGCCCTTACACCGAATGCTGATGCTTCCAGCCCCCGTTAGGGATACGCCCTTACACCAAATGCTTCGCCCCTACAATTTACCGAGAAATGGCTTCTATTATAGGGCTAACCAACCAGTTAAAACCAACTTTCAATTGATGATTTAAAGTGGGTAAACGATACAGATAAGCCAACCGACGGGCTAAGTATGCAAAAGAACCGTCTAATTGCACACCTAACCCGGTGAGGGTGGCGTTATCTATTCCCAAAGCCATCATTTCTCCTAATGGTTGATAGCGGAAAGGAAGTAAGGGACGATTGGTGATAGAAGCCCAGATATTCCACGCGGTATAATCAGCTTGTTGAAAGGCGACTTGGGCGGTGGCGGGGACTTGTTTTCCTTCTGCGTCGAGACAGTCGGCTAAATCTCCTAAAGCAAAGATTTCGGGATGTTCTACGGCTTGTAATTCCGGTGTGGTGGTGATTTGTCCCCGCTGATTTTGCTTCAGTGGTAAGGTTTTCGCGACTGGAGAAACTTTCGTTCCTACGGTCCAAATTACCAAATCTACGGGAATTGTATCTACTTGATTTTTTATACTCTAGAGAGATGCTATCTTGGTCAACTGATACTACTTTAGTTTCTAAGTCAATAAATACGCCTTTGCTATCTAAGGCTTTTTTGGCGGCTTCACGATTAAATTCTGGGGAGGTTCGCAAAATTTGATCACTAAGTTCAATGAGGCGGAAACGTCCTTTTGCGCCGATTCTATCTGCTAGTTTACAAGCTAATTCTACGCCACTGTAACCCGCACCAACGATCGCCACACGGATTTTTTCTGGATTTGCTGCTTCGAGAACTCGCAGCCGTTCTTCTAATTGATAAGCATCAGTAATGGTACGGAATGGGTAAGCATGGGTAGCAGCACCGGGAACTAAGTCTAGAGGTGTTTCACCACCTAGTGCTAATACTAAGCGGTCATAAGTCAGTTCTGATTGATCTGCTAATTGGATTGTTTGCTTGTTAATGTCTATGTCGGATACAGCCCCTTGGTGAAACCGGATATCCGTGCCTTGGAGTAATTCTGAGTAAGGTGGGGCGATTTCCCAGGTTTGGAGTTCTCTGGTGAGGAGTTCGTAAAGAAAGGGGGAAAAGACAAAGCGATCGCTCTGATCGACTAAGATAATCTCAGGTTTGGGTGTAGATTCCCACGGTAATTGGCTTAAACGCAGGGCGGTGTAAAGTCCACCAAAGCCACCACCTAGTATACAAATTTTTGTAGTTGGTTGAGTCATGGTTTTTATAGAAAGCTAAATCCCAGCAGTTAATTTATTCTTAGTCTAACGAATTATTACGTTTTATTGCCATTAACCAGCAATCCTGATATTTACCTTCATGTAAGTCATGACATAGTAAAAGCTTGATTTTCACAAAACCACATTTCTCATAGCAGCGGATAGCGCGGAGATTATTGACGTTGGGATTAATGACAATTTTAGCAGCTTGTAGTTGATTAAAAATATAGTCTATGGCAGTTAAAAGCACTTTTGTACCAATTCCCTGATTCCAATATTCAGTTTCTCCAATAAATAAGTCAATTCCATAGACATTATCTGTATTTTCTAAACAATACATTTGTCTAAGATCCTCCGGTAATTTGTTTAAATTATAATATTGTAAATAGCCAATTTCTAGATTTTTATCAACAAATATACAAGGAGTAATTGCTTCTTTCCCAACTATTCTAGGTTGATAGGTTTCTATAACTTTTTCTAAGTCATAAGGATAATCTCTCCCACCATAAAATTGCAATACTTTTTCATCGCTACGCCATTTTTCCATTAACTGATAATCATGGATATGATCTTGCATGGGACGAATAGCGATCGCATTTTTAATGATTAACATTTATTAATTGAAATTATGTAAAATTAAATTGTTTTTAATTACTAACTACATCGTTCCTAGTACGAATTCTCCTTCATTTACAGAATCATTTATAGATATATCATAAACTAAACCTGTGGTTTCTGCATAAACATGAATGATAGTTGGTAATTCACCTGTTTTATTAAAAGTCAAAACTTTATATAGCAAGTCTCCCTGATTTACTAAAGTACCTAATCTAGGTTTAGATAAAATCATTCCTCCTACGGGTGTCCAGTATTCCTTTACTTGACTTAGTGAACGAAAACTGGTTTGATGAGATATAGTTTCTGTTTGAGGAAAATCCTGTATTTCTAAAATACCTTTTTTAGCTAAATAGTTTTTAATTCCGCGCACTCCTTTAGTTATTGAATCTGGATTCATTTGCATTCCCGAACCTAATTCTAAAGTCCATGCTTCTATATCAAATCTAAATTTTTCTCCTGTTAATTTTAAAAAAGCGGTCTCTAAAGCTAACCAAGGTTTGATAAATGCTTCATCAAAAGCATCACCATCATATTCATCAAATAAAATGCCATAATTGAGGAGAAATAAATTAGCACTATCTTCTCGATTTTGGAAATAATAAAGGTATTCTATTCCTTGTCCAGTATGACTATGTAAATCAATTATATAATCTGCATCTAAATACAAAGATTGTAACTTATAGCGATATTTATCAGTTAGCCTGACACTACTACGGGCATTAATTTTATCTAAAAGACTATCAAAGCTATGTTTAATTTTTCTAGAAAAGTTATCCTGGATAGTATCTAAATCTAAACCAATTTGAGAACGGGCAAACTCTTCTATATCATGATGTTTTTTCTCATAATCCCAAAAAATTCTATTCCAATTTTTGCCATCATAAATATTGAATCTACCTGTAGAAAAGCTATGATTTCGTTGATTAATAGCTAAAGGATTACAAACAGGAACGAGCCAGATTTCTCCTACTATTTGAGTAGTTTTTAATGTTCTAAAAAAATCAATCAATTGGTAAATGACAGCATTACCAACAATTTCTGCACCATGCAAATTAGATTGTATATATACTTTTTTCCCAGATTTAGCACCAACAAATTTATATACCTGGAGAGAGAGGAACTCACCAGAAGCAAGTTGAAAAAGGGGAATAGTGGAAATAATGGGAATCATAAAGAAGGAGTTAAAAATTAGAAAAAATCGCCAACATTACTTAATTCTATTTAATGTAGGACTTACGCAATAACTCTCCAAAACTCTTATTTCTCTGTGTCCTCTGCGTCCTCTGCGGTATGCGCTTCGCGCACGCTTTGCGAACGTTTTTTCATGATTTTGCGTAAGTCCTGTAATGATTACAAAATTATTATTCCTGAAAAAGCGGTCTATATAACAATAACTTGTCCAAATCGAAAAAGTCTTGATTTGTAGGTTGGGTTGTTCGCGTTAGCGTTGCGGAGCAATCGGTACAAAACCCAACAAATGCGTCGGGTTTCACTTCGTTCTACCCAACCTACAAAAAATGGACAAGGTATTGAAATTAAGATTGATTTTTTAGCCAATTAATTACCACCAGACGTTACAGCTTTATGATGTGTAGCAGGATCTTCTGGCTTTCTGTGCCAGTTACCTTCTCCGTCTGGTTCATATTCATTGTGAACACTATTCCAAGCTACTTCCAGGGCATCTTTCTCATTCATTCCATCACGTTCAACAGCATTAAAAGCAGCTACAAAAATCTGTTGAGCGTGTTCTGGTAGTCGTGCTTGGATATCTTGAGGCAATTCCTCTATTGTACTATAAGGCATAAACAAACTCCGATTATCTAAGTTATATTTATGTTAAAAAAATTGTTCTCTAATTTCATCTTTCTATAAGTAGATAATCATATTCCCATACTTTTGATAGATCAACTAATTGGCAATTTTGGATTTATTTGAGCCACAATAGGTTTCACGGGAAATATGTACTGTTACCATGTTATACTAGATTCCCATTTTTCTATCATCCTCATACTAATACCTGGAACTTTTTCTATGTCTTGTAAAGATGTAAATTTTTGTTGCTGTCGGGCGAAAATTATCCTTTCAGCTAACTTTTTACCGACACCAGGAAGAGTTTCTAATTCTGCTTGAGTAGCAGTATTGAGATTAATTTTAGTAATAATTGGATTTACAAAAGATGATGGTTGTTGAATTTGGGAACATTGTTTAACTTCTGCATCAATTCTTGCTTGAATATGGGCTGGTAAACCTGGTTTGATTTTACCATAAAGTCGGTCAAATTCTCTTTGAAAATGGTTGGCAACTGTAGAGTTTTCGATGATTATTAATGTTTCATCGTTGCCATGATTTGCTGCTTCTGACCAATTATGTGAACCTGTAATTACAGTTTGGTTATCTATAACTGAGAACTTATGATGTAACAAATCTCCTTTAGCTAAAATTGGCACTCCAACTGTAGAAATAGGATTTTGCCAAGGACGGTTATCAACTTCATATTTACAGTTATCACTTAAAGCAAATCCCATCATATCTAAAGCTTCACTATAGGGACGATAAGCAAATTGAGGTTCAATTAAAGCCCGAATTTGGACATTTTGATAATGACGTGATTCAAGAATATTAGCAAGTTGTTGATCTGAAAATACAAATAATGCTAAATCAACCGTTTTTGTACTTGCAGATAAAGTTTTAGCAATTAAACCATTACTGCTCATACTCCAAGGTTGAGTTGCAGAAATTGGGGAAAAATTAACTGTAATTTTAGTGTTATCTGAAATAATAGTTTGCGGTTTTCGGAGAATTTTTTTTAGTCCAAACTTACTATCTGGTTTCCCCCCTACACCGTCACCCCACATAATATCAAACTCTTCCGTTAATAAAGTTGCTAATTCAGAGTTATCAATTTTTAATAAATTATTAGCATTACCTAAACTGCTAGGATTTGTAAAATCTCCAGAAGTATCACTTAACGTAAAATTAGCAGAAGTAATAATCACAAAACGATTATCAACAACGACAAATTTATGGTGCATTAAACTGCTACCCTTTGAACCATCAGCAGTATCATCTATCCAGGGAATTTTAGCATTTTGAATAATTGCTAAAGCATCCCTTTGACTAATTTCCTCCGGTGTAATTTGATTATCTTGATTAATATCAACAAATTTCTGAAACTCATTATATCGTTCTTGTTCTCTTTTCTCCAACTTGGCTATTTCTGCGGAAGTAAAACTACTCCAAGGACGAGAATAATTATTTTCTAAAATTAACCTTACCTTGATTCCGGCTTTTTGCTTTTCTGCTAATATCTGAGCAATTTTTGGTAAACGCAACTCTTGTACAGCTATATCAACAGTAGATTTAGCTTCAGCAATAGTATCAACAATCTGCCTTTCCAAATCATCCCCTAACCGGGTTTGCTGACGATAAGTTTCTGGATATTCCGACGATTCCGAATGATTGAAGTAAACTTGAATAAAAGGATCTTGTGGTAAAGGTGCTAAACGCTGATTTGATGATTTGACTTGTTGACACCCAGTAAAAGTAAATAGTAATAAAAAGATATAGAGAAAATAGCGGATTCGTGGGAAAATAAACACAGTAATCTGATAAAAATAAATTACAAGGATTTTAATGTATTTATATCACACCTTGAATTAACTTCTTTCTTCCTTTGCGCCTTTGCGCCTTTGCGTGAAACTCTTATTTATTAATTTTTATGCAAATATATCTAGATTACAGTGCAACTACTCCAACTCGTCCAGAAGCGATCGCTATTATCCAAAAAATCTTAACACAACAGTGGGGCAATCCTTCCAGTTTACACGAATGGGGCAACCGTGCCGCCTTAGTCGTCGAAACAGCCAGAATGCAAGTTGCAGGTTTAATTAACGCTGTTCCCGAATCTATTATTTTCACTTCCGGGGGAACAGAAGCAGACAACTTAGCGATAATGGGAGTAGTGCGATCTTATACCGTCCCCCAACATATTATTATTTCCAGTGTAGAACATTCAGCTATTTCTGAACCGGCGAAAATGTTAGAAAATTGGGGTTGGGAAATTACCCGTTTGGGTGTCAATCATCAAGGAAGAGTCAACCCTGAAGAATTAAAAGCAGCTTTGCGACATAACACAGTTTTGGTATCTGTGATTTATGGACAAAGTGAAATCGGCACAGTCCAACCAATTGCTGAATTAGGGAAAATTACTCAAATACACGGTGCTTTATTTCACACAGATGCAGTGCAAGTTGCTGGACGTTTACCCATAGACGTACAGACTTTACCTGTAGATTTATTGAGTTTATCTAGTCATAAATTATATGGTGGTTTAGGTGCAGGGGCGTTATATGTGCGTCCTGGGGTGGAATTAAAGCCGCTGCTGGCTGGTGGTGGACAGGAGGATGGACTGCGCTCAGGGACACAAGCAACACCCGCTATTGCTGGATTTGGAGTAGCTGCGGAGTTAGCCGCACAGGAATTAGAGACGGAAAGGATCAGATTAATCGGATTACGCGATCGCCTCTTTGCCATTTTAGCAGATGTTCCCGGTTTAATTCCCACAGGTGACAAAATTCACCGTTTACCCCATCATCTCAGTTTTTATTTAGAAGCTGCGGACGGAGAAAAAATCAGCGGTAAAACATTAGTCCGTCAGTTAAATTTAGCCGGAATTGGGATTAGTGCCGGTGCTGCTTGCAATAGTGGAAAATTAACCCCCAGTCCGATTTTATTAGCAATGGGATATTCTGAAAAAGCCGCTTTAGGAGGAATTAGATTAACTTTAGGAAAGGAGACAACAGCAGCAGATATTGATTGGACAGCAATGGTTTTAAAACAGGTTTTACAGCGGTTAACAAATGTAGAATTAGTAATGGATTAAAAAATCAAACTCTTACTCTCTGTGACTCTGCGCCTCTGCGTGATAAACTCATAAATCAGTAATGCCAGTTAAAAAATCAAACTAGTTGCTAAATTTTCGTTAAACTTAATAGGACTTACGCAAAATATCTCTCAAACTCTCTTTCCTTCGTGTTCTTCGTTCCTTCGTGGTTCATTCTTTCGTGACTCGTGCGTAAGTCCTACTTAATAAAGTTTTTACAGCAAAACACCCCTATGGCTTTATACGCAGAATTGCATCGGCATCTAGGTGGTTCAGTTGTACCGCGTGTATTATGGCGATATTTCCAGCGGCACAACACTGAGTTAATTTCTCGCTTTGCTGAATATCCAGAATTTGAAGATTTTTATACTCGTCCCCGTAACACCTTAGATGAATATCTCGAACTGCACACCCTAGTTGAAAGTGTGCAAACAGTGGAAACTTTACCGTACTTTATTTACCGCTTATTACGCGGTGCTTATATTTTTGAGAATTTGGCTTATTTGGAATTACGCTATACTCCCTATTTGCGAACTCCTGAACATCTCAGTCAAAACGAAAGAATTGATAAAATGGGAGAAATTGTGGATATTGTCGGTAAATCCAGTCATGTACCCGAATATCCCATTATTACCAGTCAAATTCTTTGTATGCACTCCCGTTTACCCTTTGAGGTAAATAAGGCAATTGTTGATTTAGCAGCGCAAAATAGAGAATATGTCTGTGCCATAGATGTAGCAGGAGGCGATCGCTATTATGCCCAAAGAATGGAAGAATGGATCAGTTTATATAATTATGCCCATTCACTGGATATTAAGACCACAGGGCATCTTTATGAAACAAAAGATGGTTGTTATCCAGAATTATTACCCTATTTAATGCGAATTGGTCACGGTATCCAAATTCCTTTTTTGTATCCTGAATTACTCCCAGAAATTGCCAGACGAGGACAATGTTTAGAAGTTTGTCCAACCACTTATTTAAAAACTGGAACTTTACAGGATATTCGGGAACTTAAATTAGTTTTTGATCGTTGTTTTGAAGCTGGAGTTGATATTGCCATTTGTACTGATAACGCGGGATTACATAATATGCGTTTACCGTTTGAATATGAAAATCTTTTGACTTACGACATTATCAATTTTCAGCAGTTACAAATTTGTCAAGATGCAGCTTTTCGCCATGCTTTCGCCTGGCCTCACACTCAACGTCCAGCATCTTTATTAACTGGTTTGTTGAAGTAGGGAAGAAGGTGACAGGTTACAGGTTACAGGTGACAGTGAAGAGGCAGGGGGCAGGGGAGCAGAGGAGCAGAGGAGCAGGGGAGCAGGGGAGCAGGGAGAAGATGTTTTCCACGGACAACGAACAACTGACTCCTGACTCCTGACTCCTGTCACCTAATTATCTACTCCTTCTGTCGCACCACCGATGCTTTTCCAGGCTTGTAAACCACCTGTGAGTTCAGCTACTGCGGTAAAACCGAGAAATTGTAAGGTTCTCACGGCTTGGGCTGCTTGGCTGTCATTTTCGCCATAAATGTAGATTCGGCGTTCTCTGTGTAGGGATGTTTGGGCGCGAGATTCCAAGTCATTGAGAGGGATAGAAATCGCTCCTGTGATGCGACTATGATTGTATGTTGAGCGATCGCGCACATCAACAATTGTCAAAGCAGGTTGACCCCATTCAAGACTGGTTTTTAAGTCATTAACATCGACAGCTAGATTAATACTCATAAACTTTTCCCGCTTCTAATCTAATCAAAAATCTAGCAAATATCAGCTATGAATTCCTGTTTCTTTAGAATGACAGCAGATTTTATAAATTAATATTTTCAAGTCATAATATTGTAAGCTAATTATCTATCCATGCAGACAATTTTTAATTATTAATTTTTAATTATTCAGATGGTATCTACTATTCAATCTTTACCAACAGATGTTGTATATCTAATTACGGCGGGAGAGGTTATTGACTCTTTCATGGCTGTTGTCAGAGAGTTAGTGGAAAATTCCCTAGATGCTGGTGCAACGCGCATTGTAGTTTCTTTATGGCCACAACAGTGGCGAATTCGTGTAGCTGATAATGGTTGCGGAATGAATTTGGATGATTTGCAACAAGCCGCAACAGCACACAGTACCAGTAAGATTCATTCTAGTGCAGATTTGTGGAAAATTAACAGTTTAGGATTTCGTGGTGAAGCACTACACAGTTTAACAACTTTGGCAGATTTAGAAGTTTTAAGTCGTCCTTTAGGGGGAAATGAAGGACAGCGGGTTATATATAATCATGAAGGAGAAGTAACACAAGTAGAAATTAAAGCGATCGCACCTGGTACAGTAGTAACAGTTAATAATTTATTTGCTAATTGTGCCTCTCGTCGTCAAGGTTTGCCAACTATAAATCAGCAATTAAAAGCTGTACAAGGGATAATCCAACAAATAGCTTTATGTCATCCTCACGTTAATTACCAAGTTTGGCAAAATGACAAAGAATGGTTTACAATTTGTCCAGCACAAAGTGGAGGAAAACTCATTCCCCAAATGCTTCCCCAAGTGCGACAAGGTGATTTACATGAAGTGAATTTTAAAATACCAAATCTAGAAAATTCATCATTATATTTAGTAATCGGATTACCTGATAGATGTCATCGTCATCGTTCTGATTGGGTGAAAGTAGCCATTAATGGCAGGATGATTAAATCACCAGAATTAGAGCAGACTATCCTTTCAGCTTTTCATAAAACATTACCACGCGATCGCTATCCAGTTTGTTTTTTACATTTAACTATTTCTCCAGAACAAATTAACTGGAATCGTAACCCAACTAAAACAGAAATCTATCTCCATGAACTGACCTTTTGGCAAGAACAAATTACTGAAGCTATCAATCAATCACTCCGCATTTCTGAAACTAACATTAAAGAATCTGTCCAGACAACACGAGTTAGTAATTTACTCAAAGTCGCAGAAGCTAAAGGTGAATATAACTTTAATTCTCAAAACTCTCAAAATAGTGAAACTCAAAATTATTTAAAAGCCGTTGCTCAAGTCAGCAATACTTATATTGTCGCTGAACATTCTGGGGGAATGTGGTTAGTAGAACAACATATTGCCCATGAAAGAATTTTATATGAACAACTATGTGATCATTGGCAACTAATACCTGTTGAAACTCCAATTATTCTTTATCAATTATCACCAGCCCAGGTTTCCCAATTAGAACGTATCAATTTAGATATTGAACCTTTTGGTGATAAACTTTGGGCGGTACGTAACATCCCTGCCATGTTAAAACAACGTGAAGATGCTGCTGATGCAATTTTAGAATTAAGTTGGGGAGGTGATTTACAAACTGCTCAAGTTGCTGTTGCTTGTCGCAGTGCAATTCGCAATGGTACAAAAATGAGTTTACCAGAAATGCAAACATTATTAGATAATTGGCAACGTACCCGCAACCCCCGCACCTGTCCCCATGGTAGACCAATTTATTTATCTTTGGAAGAACCTGCATTAGCGCGATTTTTCCGCCGTAATTGGGTAATTGGTAAAAGTCATGGAATTTGAAGTATCTTTAAATAAAGTTATTTACGTAATTAGATAAAATTCACATTTATATTAATGACAAATGAGCAAACCAATTGAAGTCCGCAACCCCCGCACAGGGAAATTCGATTATGTCATAGTTCCTCCTCCACCAAAATTGCTTTCTCAGCAATGTCACCGTTTGCGACGTGGACAAATTAATTGGCAAAAATTAGAAATACAAGAGAGAATTGAAGCCTTAAAAGCATGGAAGCAAGCTATCATATCAGACCGAAATTTATTAACAGAAGCCTTAGTTAATGACACCGGGAGATTATCAACATCAATATTAGAAATAGACTCACTTATTTCTAGTATTGATAAATGGTGTAATTTAGCTCCCCAATTGCTACAAGACACCGCTAAAAATACATCTATTTCTTTTATATCCTTACAACAAACATCAGTTCCTTATCCTTTAGTTGGGGTAATTAGTCCTTGGAACTTTCCTTTATCCCTATCTACAATTGATACAATTCCTGCTTTATTAGCTGGTTGTGCAGTCATAGTTAAACCTAGCGAAATAACTCCCCGATTTGTCGCTCCTTTAATGACAACCCTGAACACTATTCCTCAATTACGCGATGTTTTAAACTTTGTTGAAGGAGCAGCACAAACAGGATCAGATTTAATTGAAGATGTAGATCTAATTTGTTTTACAGGTAGCGTAGAAACTGGGCGTTTAATAGCTGAAAATGCCGCAATTAATTTTATTCCCGCTTTTTTAGAATTAGGAGGAAAAGACCCAGCAATTGTTTTAGAATCAGCAAATTTAGATTTAGCAACTTCCGCAATTTTGTGGAGTTCTGTAGTCAATACAGGACAATCATGTTCATCAATTGAAAGAATTTATGTTGCTGAATCTATCTTTGCAGAATTCTATCATCAATTAGTCACTAAAGCCCATGAATTAAAACTAGCATATCCAACTATTGAAGATGGAGAAATTGGTCCAATTATTTCTGAAAAACAAGCAGCTATTATTAATGATCATCTCCAAGATGCCATTTCTAAAGGGGCAGTAATTCACTGTGGTGGTAAACTAGAAGAATTAGGTGGAGGTTGGTGGTGTCGTCCTACAGTTATCACTGAAGTTAATCATTCTATGAAGGTAATGTCTGAAGAAACATTTGGTCCGATTATGCCTGTTATGTCTTTTGCTAATATCGAAGAAGCGATAAATTTAGCCAATGATTGCATTTATGGACTAAGTGCTGCTGTCTTTGCAGAATCAGAAACACTAGCAATAGAAGTTGCCCAAAAAATAGAAGCAGGTACTATTAGTATTAATGATGCCGGATTAACAGCATTAATTCCTGAAGGAGAAAGAAACGCTTTTAAATTTTCTGGATTGGGTGATTCACGGATAGGAACAATTGGATTAAAACGCTTCTTGCGAAAAAAAGCCTTGTTGATTAAAACCAACTCTAATAAAGACCCTTGGTGGTTCAATAATGGTGATTAATTAAATGAGCATTATGTAACATATAATAATCGTAGTGAGCGATTCATCGCTCAAAAAAAACTCAGGAATTTATTCCTGACTACAAACAATATGTAGTCCTAACCAACTCTAATAAAGACTCTTGGTGGTTCAATAATGGTGATTAATTAAATGAGCATTATGTAACATATAATAATCGTAGTGAGCGATTCATCGCTCAAAAAAAGCTCAGGAATAAATTCCTGACTACAAGCAATATGTACTCTAATTCAATAAGAAAGGGTAAAATAGAAATTCTGTAGTTAATTTCCCATTTTGTAAGGTACAAACATGACTAAAAGTGACAAAATAAACTTTTCTACTCCGAGCGGGTTTCCGGAATTTTTGCCTAGCGAAAAGCGGTTAGAAGTATATTTACTAGATATTATTCGCAAGGTTTTTGAAAGTTATGGTTTTACACCTATTGAAACTCCAGCAGTAGAAAGGTTAGAAGTGCTACAGGCTAAAGGTAATCAAGGTGACAACATTATATATGGTATTGAGCCAATTTTACCACCAAATCGCCAAGCAGAAAAGGATAAATCTGGAGAAACTGGTTCAGAAGCTAGGGCTTTAAAATTTGATCAAACCGTTCCTTTTGCTGCTTATATTGCTCGTCACTTAAATGAATTAACCTTTCCTTTTGCTCGTTATCAAATGGATATGGTATTTCGAGGTGAACGGGCAAAAGATGGACGATTTCGACAATTTCGACAATGTGATATTGATGTAGTTGCTCGTGGTAAACTCAGTTTACTTTATGATGCCCAAATGCCGGCAATTATCACCGAAATTTTTGAAAAAACTTAATATTGGTGATTTTGTCATTCGCATTAATAACCGCAAAATACTTACAGGGTTTTTTTCAATCAGTAGGAGTTGCAGAACAGCAAATTAAAACCTGTATTAGTATTATTGATAATTTAGAGAAAATTGGCGAATCTAAAGTTAAACAAGAATTAGAAAAAGAAGGTATTTCCCCAGAACAAACGGATAAAATTATTGAATTTATTAAAATTGATGGTAGCACTGATGATATTTTAGATAAACTCAAACACCTATCAGAAAATCTGCCCGAAGCAGAACAATTTAATTTAGGAGTTACTGAATTAGAAACCGTAATTAATGGAGTTAGAAATTTAGGAGTTGCTGATAAACGTTTCTGTATTGATTTATCTATTGCCCGTGGTTTAAATTACTATACTGGCACAGTTTATGAAACTACTTTATTAGGCCATGCTGCTTTGGGAAGTATTTGTTCTGGTGGCAGATATGAAGAATTAGTGGGAATGTTTATCGGTGAAAAAATGCCTGGTGTGGGTATTTCTATTGGTTTAACTCGGTTAATTAGTCGGTTGTTAAAAGCGGGGATTTTAAATACTTTATCTGCCACACCTACCCAAGTTGTAGTAGTAAATATGCAAGAAGATTTAATGCCTGTTTATTTACAAGTATCACAACAGTTACGGCAAGCAGGAATTAATGTTGTCACTAATTTTGAAAAACGTCCTTTAGGGAAACAATTCCAAGCCGCAGATAAGCAGGGAATTAGGTTTTGTGTAATTATTGGTGCTGATGAAGCTGCATCTGGAAAATCATCTTTGAAGGACTTAAAATCAGGGGAACAAATAGAAGTAGCTTTGGTAGATTTAGCAGAGGAAGTTAAACGCCGACTGGCATAAAGTAGGAGCGAGGAGTCAGGAGTAAAACTGGATTATTGACAATTAACAATTGACAACTAAGAAGGCTTAATAACCCAGATTCGAGAATATTCTGATCTCCTTCTTCCTGAACTCCTGACTGGGCGCAGGCCCTGCGCCCCTACCTCCTGATAGTGTAGCGTGGTGTAAGCCATACTCCTAGACCAACCCCTACTTCGCTGGAGGTCGAAAATTTGGTAGTTCTACAGATGCTAAAGACTTACGTCCCTTGGGTGGTCGTTGTGGATAAATTAATGGCGAAGGGGATTTAGGATCAGATTTGTTGTCATCTAATAATTCAGACAAACTATCATTAGTTGGTAAATTTGATTCTGTAGTAGATGAAACATCTAACCAATAATCTTCCATTTCTATATTTATTTGAGGATTTACGGAAGTAGAAATAATTGACAAATCCTCTTTTTCAGGATTATCAGTTATAGCATAAGCATCAATTTCTATGTGTGAATTTTGGGGGATTATTATTTCTGTTTGTTTATTATCCTCAGCAGGAGATACTAAAGTTTTCAAGACTAATGTATCAGCTTGATTAATATTTACCTCAGTTTCTGTCTCCTGGGGGTCTGCTGGAGTAGATGGTAGAGCAAAAAACTGATGAATTATACCTTCTAATTGCTGGTCTAGGGATGATGGTTCAGAACTATCTACAGTTGTTAATTGAATTGTTGACTCATTAACTTGTGCTGGTGGAGAAATGGATGGTTCTGAATGATAAGTACAATTTTCCGAAGATGTGACTGTAGGCTTAACCCAAGAATTATGTACAGATTCACTCAGAGCATCTCCTTCTACTGACCAAGGTCGAATAGGTTGGGCGTTAGGAAACAAAGACCGGGCTTTTCTAGAGAATCTTGTATGTTTATGGATGACATCATCAGGATGATGAATATGATCCTCTAAATTTTCATGGTTGGGAATTGGTGTATCTAGACATTTTTCTAGAGCCGCTTTAAATTGCAGCGTCTGTCGTTGTTGGCGCATAAGTCTAGTCCGCAACTCACGACAAGTATTTTCAGAGTGTAATAGCTGCTGAGACTCTTCAGTATAATTAGTTTGTAAAAGAGAACATTCTCTTTCCAAATGAGCTAAACGTTGTTGGCTAATTTGCAAATGGGCTTTATAAGTTTCTATGGATATTTCTTGCTGTTGAACTGTTTGTGTAGAAGCTTCTAACTGATGATATAGAGACTGAATTTGCTCTTGGGCGGCACAAAGGTCTTGACTTTGTTGATTAAACATGGACTCTGTAACACTAGATCGTGTTTTTTGCCACTGCAAAATTTTTTCCGCTTCAGCTAATTCAGTTTTTAACTGCTCTACTTGAGTAAATAAATCATTATTAGCTGTACGTAATTCTGTATTTAACTGTAATAGCTGCTGAAATTCTAAATTGACCTGTGCTTGTTGATCAATATCAGGTTCTGCAATCCAGTCTTGTTGGTTGCTGTCTTCCAATTTTTCCATAACTACGGCTTCATAGTGATGATCTGTAGCTGGTTGATAGCGTAGCGTGGCGTTAGCCATAAAAGAGGTAAATTTGTCACGGTCATATTGTCATTATCCACAAATACGTAACCGTTATCATTTATTTACACATTGTCAATTAATTAGTGTATTCATTCAGCAAACCCTAATTAATTGTCAATTATCAATTGTCAATTGTCAATTAATTAGGGTAGCCACTGGGGATGAAAGCCGACTAAAGGGAGTTGCTCTGGTTTAATGTCAATATTTGTACTATCAGCGATCGGTAGCAAGGGCATCAACCAGAGACTACTAGTAGAAATCGGTTCACCATCATCAGTTTTTAAAGTGTTTGCTGGTAATTGTGTCATGTTATTAGCAATGGGAACTACTTGGTCGAATAAGAAGCCTAAACCGTCGGGTGCTAAACTGGTTTGGACATTGCGTTGAGCAGGAGGTAAGAGTAGCAGTGGTTTTTGCGTTCCTGTTTTCAAGTCAATAGAGACTAAATAAGGTTGTTCTACAAATTGTTCTTTAGAAAGAAGTTGTGTGATTAAGCAATAGACGGTAGGGGAAGCTGGATCAAACTGACAACTGAGGATTGAGCCTGTAGTCTTTAATAATTGTTTTTGTACGCCTTGGTTGGTGACTAAAAACAAATCTCGCGTATAGTCAGTATTAAATTTGACCATTGCTGCTTGTGAACCGTCTTTAGAAAAGGCTTGGACTAAGCCAAATTGGGGGAGAAAATCTAGAGGTTTGCTGCTATCACCTTCTAGAGAGACAATTGCTGTTCCTTGACCTTGAGACACAGCTACGGCTTTGCTATCGGGTGTAATCAGAAAATCTCCACCTGGTTGGCCTTGTAAGCGTTTGGGGGTCGGTTTTTCGGCAGAAATATCATTGCTGGTTGCTAAGTACCATAGAGCAAAGTCACCAGGATTATCTCGTTTACCTCTTTGAATAACAATGGTTTGGCCATCGGCTGAGAGGTCAAATTTGAGGTTTTGATATTCTTTGTTATCTAAAATCAGGTCTACTTTACCTGCTACTTCTGTTTCTTCACCAACTTGACTCTTGATACCTGTGGTGACAGTATATAGTTGGGCTGAAAGGAGGTCAGGATTGTTAGAAGAACGAGCAGAGAATACTATTTTTTCACCATTTGGGAATGGTTCAAAATCCATAACAATTAAGTCTTTAGGGGTAAGAACTTTTTTTTGTTCTTGGGTTAAGTTATAAAGTACCAACTGCCCTTGGACTTCTGGACTAGCACCAATATAAAGAATGACGCGGTTGCGGGTGGTAAAGCTACCTGTAAAAGGCTGCATCACCCGGTTTTGTCCTTCTGCTTGGGAGTATTTATCTCGACCTTTTTCTAGTTTAACTTGGTAATTTGTGCCGTAAGGGGCTGGTGTGAGGAGTGTATACACCATTCTTCTTCCTGCCCAACTGAATTTACCAGCTAGAGGGGGATTGATTGTTAAATTCTCCTCGATGCTTTTGTACTCCATTGGCCGACTAAAGGTGAGGGAGAAGGAGAGATCATCTGCGCCGATTTGTTGATTTTCCCAGGTAAAGGTGCGGACAATCGGTTTGACTGCATCACCTTGCCAAATGATCACCCCGATTAGCACGCTGATGAGGAGCATGAAGGCGATCGCCACCCGATCTAATGGTTGAATAAATTTAGAGGATTTGCTCATGTATGTTAGTTGCCAGTTGATTACTGACTAATAACTGTAAGGATTTTGAGGTTGAGGAATTTTTTTGAGGGTGTTAGCTTTGATTGTCAGTTGGCGTTTTTCGGCTACGGTTTGTGTTGTCATTTGTCCTTCTATTTCTAACCACGTATCCTGTGGGTACTGTTGACGTGATTCAGGTATTTGGACTGGTAATCCTACAGGATAGGCATCTGCGGCACAACAACTGAGGACAAATCGGGCTAACAATATATATTCTTCACCAACATTAGGGGGATGAATCACAAATCCCTGCACTTTTACTTTTTGTCCTGTGTATGCGTCTGGTTCAGGATAGACGTTAAGTGTTCTTACCCAGTCTACGAGCGATCGCTCCTCTGGCCGCATTGTCGCCCGAAATGCTTGGGGTTGGGCGCGACTTGTACCAGTTAATTCTGTAATTCCCCGTTCTAGTGCTTTTTCACTAGCAAAGACACGAGGTGTAATCATTAATCCTAAAATTGCAGTTGTCAGTAGTAGAAAACTGCCCCAACCAGGAGGAAATAAACTCATGTGGGAAGCATTAGGTATTTCCGGACGGCGACGGTGTTTCAACAGTTGTAACCCCTTGGAAAAACCGATAATTAATAAAGCTATTCCCGCTAAAATTACTAACCAAAAGAAATCAGGGTGAATCAACAAGTAGAGTTTACCTGTCAGCCAGTATTTCAGCATTAGAATACCCCAAGCTGTAATAGCTACCACGTCTAGCCAAGGAATAAATTTATTTGGGGGTTTAGTTTGGGAATTTAGCATTGAAGTTATTTAAGTATCACAGGTGACGGGTGATTGGTGACAGGTGAAGGGTGATTGGTGAAAGATAGAATATTTATTGTCTATCACCAATGACTTTCCTATATTCCCACTTTACGAGGATTTAAACCCTATACCCCACACCCCACATTTCACTAATGCAATAAGCAAGTAAACCAAAAATCTAAAGAGAGAAATCTTGATATATACAGCAGATTGCAGATCAATGAGGTACAAAATCTAGATTGCAACCTATATACAAAACCAGTTTTATTTTTGACTCCTGTACGGGCGAGGCATTCGGACGACTAATTATCAATTTTTGTCCAAGGCTATTTTCCGAATGCTTCGCGCCTACGACTCCTGCTAAAAATGGGTGGGCATCAATATTTAGATCACGTGCAGATTCATGATTAAGGTGAATAAGAATGTCAATTGCCCGGCCAAGATAAAAAGATAGATGAGGGCTTTCGGTTTGAAAATTGATAACATCAAACCAATGCCTTTAATATCAATCATGGGTCCAAATACTAGAAATGCTAATAATGACCCACTGGTAAAGCTTGAAGCAAAGGATAGGGCAAAAAAGGCATCAACTGTAGAGCATATTGATACGACTGTTGCTAATACTAGCATGGCTAAAATTGAAGTGATCGGTCCTGCACCAAGACTGAGAATTAGTTCTCTAGGAGCTAAAACTTGAATAGCGGCGGCTATGGCGCTGCCTATGACCATTACTCCTCCTAATTCCCGCAATTCTTGAATGATGTTATCTAAAAGGGAACGGAGTTTCTCTGGTAATGGCTTACCGACATTAGAAATTGCTGCTAATTCATCATAACTATCATCTATGCGTTTTGGCGAGCCTGCTTTGCCACCGAGTATATACGTTCCTGATTGCAATAAACTGGATGTAGTAGTTTGGGGTTGTAGTTGAGATTGTCTTCCCTGGCGTTGTGTTTTCGGCTGGACGGGGGGGTTAAACTTGAGATAGCGAGCGATCGCTGGTTGCAGAAAAGGCACTAAGTCTGATTGAAAACTGAAGATAAAACCAATAGTTGTAGCAATAATCAGAGAAAATACTATTCTTAACACTACTATTTCTGGCTGATCGCGGAATGCAGACCAAGTTGACCAAATTACAATTGGGTTAATTGTCGGTGCTGCTAATAAAAAGCCGATTGCAACCGGTGTGGGTACTCCCTGCATCAATAACCGCCTGGCTACAGGCACATTACCGCACTCACAAACTGGAAACAAAAAACCGATCATGCTGCCACATAAAGCACCCAATAGGGGATGTCTGGGCATTTTCTCAATCAATTTGCGTTCATCAATAAAGAGTAGTAGCACACTAGATAAAAATACACCCAGCAGCAAAAAGGGCATCGCCTCAACTAGTAGACTGAGAAATATTGTAAAACCATTGTTCAGTTGATTCATGGGCGTTGCAGTCAACAGCGGTTCTGAGTTTTAGGGTTTTGTTTTGTCATAAGACCTCGCGGTAAGTGGGAAACGAGCGTATCTTTAGACCTGAGAGGGATAATTCGACATTCTATCTAAATGGGGATCATTCATGATTCATGGGATTGCTAAAATTTAACCTCATTATAGTTAGGGAATTATAACAATCCTCAATGATTTGTGAGAAAATCTCTTGCTTCTTACCTTCCACCTGTAAATTTATAACTTAGGTAAGAGGACTACATAGGTTATAAAATTAATGATTGATGCAGTTATTTTTAAATTCCTGATTTTTGAGGAAGCTTGAAAGCATTAATAACTGCTTATATATTTTTTTGGTGTTTCTGGTGTCACAAGAGTTAAATTCTCAAATTTCATCACTATTGTTGTCTGTCGGGAGCAATCATGCTCTTAATTTAGAATCCAATCTCCAAGAACTACCAATGTACACTTTTGAGGTGGAGATTGGTTGTATTGTCCAAGAATTTGCAAAATTTTTGGATCAATATCCGTTACTACCAGGAGTAATCTTACTAGAACATGGTCGCTATATAGGGATGATATCTAGAAGAAGACTATTAGAATTTTTAATTCGTCCTTATGGGCAAGAGATATTTTTTAAAGAATCTTTAAGGGTTATTTATAGTTATGCACGGGTAGAAATTTTACTATTACCGGAGACAACACCTATATTAACAGCTATGCAACATAGTTTACAGCGATCGCCTGAACTTTTAGCTGAACCAATTGTTGTGCAAACAGCAGATAATACCTATAAATTATTAGCTATAGAAGCATTAAATTTCGCTGCTTGGCAAATTCAAACTATAGCGAATCAAATACGCTACGAAAGCAGTCAAGCTAAAATGATTCAAAATGATAAAATGGCGAACTTAGGACGCTTAGTAGATGGAGTCGTTCATGAAATTCTTGATCCTGTAAGTTTTATTTGGGGTAATTTAACTTATGTGACTAGCTATACTCAGGATTTATTGAAACTCATCAATGCCTATGATCAAAACTTAACTCATAGTTCTACAGAAATAAATACACTCAAATCGGAAATAGAATTTGATTTTCTAGAACAAGATTTATCAAGTACATTAAATAGCATTCGCAGTGGTGCAGAAAGATTAAAAAAGCTAGTTACTAGTTTACAAAATTTCTGTCATATTGACGAAGTTCATCCGAAACCTGTAGACTTACACGCTTGTTTAGATAGTACAATTTTGTTAATTAATACTCGCATTAAAGGAGAAATAGAGATTATTAAAAATTATGGTAATCTGCCACCAGTCTACTGTTTTATGAGTCAATTAAATCAGGTATTTATAAATATATTAAGTCAAACCGTCAATGTTTTACTAAATACCTCTTTATCATCTAATCAATATAATTCTCATAGTTTAAATCCCCAGCAAAAATCCAGAATTGAGATTACAACCCAAGTAGTTTCTCAACCAGCTACCAATTCCCACGCACCTGATTCTCGTTGGGTTTCTATTCGCATTACTGACAACGGACCAGGAATATCTCCAGAATTACAAAAGCGAATTTTAGAATCTTTTTCTTCAGAAAAAATGGCTGACAAAGAAACCAGTTTAGGGATGAGTTATCGAATTATCACCTCTAAACATGGCGGAAAATTTCATTTTCGTTCTCAATTAAATATTGGCACTGATATTGAAATTTTATTACCTTTAGTTTGATTCGTAGGGGCGAAGCATTCGGGCGATAATTTATCGGTTTTTTCCCAAATTTATTTTCCGAATGCTGATGCTTTCAGCCCCCGTTAGGGATACGCCCTTACAGGAGTCAGGAAGAAGAAAATTACCCAATCCCCAATTACTTAATATAAGCACTCATTGGTTCTTTGATAAATCGGATGTAAAGATGCCTAAAAGTAGACTTAATGACACGAGGCATGGCAAAATCTATAGGCATTAACTTTTCAGGTAATTGCCAATCGTTAATTTGTAGTAAATCAGGTGATAAATTAGGAAAATTGATATCACTTAATTCTGGACATATTCCTAATCTTTGAGAAGCTGCAACAGTAGGAACTTGTGCAGGTGCAACTTGGAGAACCTCTAACATTGCTCTATCTAAAGCAAATACATTTGTAGAAGCTGCTAAAATTTCTAAATTCCGAGGTTCTCCCCCACTTGGTCCATTACCTTCATGACCAATAATTCCATCTAAAATTGTTAAAGTTGGATTAATTGCTCTGGCAGTTTCTACCAACATTTCTCCAAATTTGTCAGCATCTTTACCTGCTTCCATGTGCCACCAAGCTTTCATTTTTCCAGGAACACAACCAAAGAGATTTTTTACGCCCAAAGTTAGAGTCAATTGCATATGAGATTTAACTTTGGGAAGATTAATAATCACGTCTGCTTCCATTGCTTCTTTCGATAAAAGCAGATGATTAAAATTGTCGTTGACAGTTTGATAACGTTTACCGTGAAATTCCACAAGTGGTAATTTTAGTTCTTCTAAAATTGGTAATAAACCATTAGCTATTGCCACACCTTTAGCACTTCCAAAAGCGGGACTATCTCCTAAAAATGGGTTTCCACCAACTGCAATTACCATTTCGGCAACAGCACGAACTAATTCTGGACGAGTGGTACATTCTTTAGTAGGACGAGAACCTGTAAGGAGGTTAGGTTTGAGTAAAACGCGATCGCCTGGTTTGACAAAAGCAGCCATGCCTCCTAAAGGTTCTAGCAGCGTTTCCAAGGATTCTTTTAAAGCGTCTTGTTCGTAGGATTTAGCCCGAATTAGACTAACAGATGGTTGTTGTATTTGCATGGGGAATAATTGCGTTATTATATAATAATATAAAGGAAATTTAATGGAAAAACCATTCGATATCCAGTAATTGCTCAAGAGAGTAAGGGCATTCTGGGGGAAAATTCACAGAGTTTTGAGTTTTAATTTTCACAAATCCTAACGCATCTTTGTAAATAGAATCTAATTCTGATGCTAAATAATTGCGAAGATTAGTTGTAATTCTTCGATTTAATTGAGTTCTAAAAGTATAAATTTCTCCTTGCCAATGAACTGAATTATTCTCGGATTCACTTGTCCAATATTGAAGTAGTAATAAATGACGGATAATCTGTTCTAAAAGGCTGACTACAGCATTTTTATCTCTTCTTCCCAAATCCTCTAACTCCTCAATTAAATTCTCTAAATCTAATTCTTGAAATTGGTGTTCTTTAAGTAATTTTATAGTTTCTTCTAGCCATTGAGAATCATCAATTTCGTAAAGTTGTTTTAAATTAGTAATTCTTTTCATGACTCTGACCTAGTGAGAGTGTTCTAATTATATAGTAATCCTTTCAGATCCCCGAATTCCTTCAGAAGTCGAGGACCTTGTATTTATGTTAAAGGCACGATCGCACTCATTTGATCTAAATCTAGCACAGTGGCTAATTCTGCTTCTGTCATTAAACCTTTTTCAAGAACTATTTGCCGTAGAGATTTACCAGTTTCTAAAGATTCTTTAGCCACAGCCGCAGCATTCAAATAACCAATGTGAGGATTTAAGGCGGTGACTAATGCTAAACTGCCTTCAGCATAGGCTAAACATCTTTCTTTGTTAGCAGTAATTCCTTGAATACAGCTTGTAGTTAAAGCCGAAATTGTATTACCTAAAATCTCAATGCTGTGAATTAAATTATAGGCAATGAGGGGCATCATCACATTTAATTCTAATTGTCCCGCTTGAGCAGCAAAAGCGATCGCATTATCATATCCCATTACCTGAAAACATACCATTGATGTCATCTCTGCCATAACTGGATTATATTTTCCGGGCATAATTGAAGAACCAGGTTGTACAGGAGGAAGTTGAATTTCCTTAAATCCGGTTTTGGGTCCTGAATCCATTAATCGCAAATCATGAGATATTTTGACTAAATCCTGGGCTAAATTCCGCAAAGCCCCGGAAACATTCACAAAAGCCCCCATACTTTGCATAGCAGCCATTAAATGGGGTGCAGGTTCTAGGGGAAATTCCAATAATTGCGAGAGGATATCTACAACTCTTTGACGATATTCCGGGTGGGTATTCATTCCTGTTCCCGCAGCACTACCACCTAAACCCAATACCATCAAATCCCCTGAAGCAATGTAAAGCCGGTTTTGATGTTCTGAGAGAATTTGCGCCCAAGCAGCGAAATTATCACCTAATCGCACTGGTACAGCGTCTTGGAGGTGGGTTCTCCCAGATTTGACGATATCTTGAAATTCTGTGGCTTTGGCTGCTAAGGCGGAAATGGCCTGTTCTAAGGCTGGGTGCAAAGTGCGAGAAAGTGCCAATAATCCACCAATGCGGATAGCTGTAGGGATGACATCATTGGTAGACTGTCCGTAGTTTACATGATCGTTGGGACTAACGACTTTGTAATTACCTTTTTGATCACCGAGAATTTCTAAAGCGCGATTTGCGAGAACTTCGTTAATATTCATGTGGTGTGAAGTTCCCGCACCGGCTTGATAAACATCAACGACAAATTGATCCCGTAATTTACCTGCTAAGATTTCATCAGTTGCTTGAATGATGGCTGTGCTGATATTTCCGGGTATACAATCCAATTCTCCATTCACAATAGCGGTGGCTTTTTTAATATATAAACAAGCATCTATATAAGTTGGTAAAGGTTTAATACCGCTAATGGGGAAATTTTCGATAGCCCTTTGGGTTTGAATACCATAATAAACGTTATTGGCAATTTGGCGATCGCCCATTGAGTCTTTTTCAATGCGAAAATCTGTATTGTTAGTCATGATTACTTATGAAGGGAACAGGGAACAGGGAACAGGGAACAGGCAAAAAATTTGTTTTTAACTCAATTTAAGATTGCTATATTTCCCACTTATTATAATACACACACTAGCCAGCAAAAATGCCAATATACTGCTAATTCCAGCTACTACAGATGTGATTGTTGGTGGAAATACAAAGACAAATAGACTCATAGCTAAGGAAAATCCCCCAAAATACATCCCAATTCCTAAACCTACCCACCGTTGAGGCATTAATTCTAAAATAAAGGGAATTGCCCCGTTTATAATTAAGCTAAATCCGGCTGCTGTCAATAATATAATTAGGAAATGTGCGCCTAGATTTAACATGAATATTATGGACAAAATAGTTGCACAAATACCGATTAATATTGCTTGACGATTCCCAATTTTGACAGCGAAAAATCCCGCAGGTAAGGCAGCAAAAGCTATAATTAAGCCAATGCCTAACATGATTACACTAATATCATTTGTCTGTAATTGGGTTTTGAGTGTTTTACTAATAGTATCCATGAGTAGTCGAGAACCCCAAGCTACACTAAAACCTGTTCCTAAAATTAAAGATAATTTGGTAATTGATATTTTTGGTATTGCTAATTTGTCTGGATTTTCAGGGATTTCGGGAGGATGAAAAAACCGTAAGGTAAAAGCAGCAGCTAAAAGTACAAAGGAAGCTATAGAAAAAGCAAAAATAGGACTTAAACTTAAAATAAATGTATTCGCAATTCCCCGAAAAGCCCCAATTATTCCCCCAGCTAAAGTTAGAAAACTGGCGGCTTTTGGTAACTCTTTGGGGATAGCATATCTGCCTAATAAGGATATTGCTGGAGAACGAAAAATTGTCATTGCTAATGCCCAAGCTACCAAAGTTAATGGTAAAATTCCTCTAATTACTTCTGTTGGGGGAATGAAAGTAACAATGCAGGGGATAACAATAAATAAGGTTGATGCTAATATTACACCTGCGGAAATGAAGGGAAAACGACTTCCTACCCAGCGAATAGCTTGATCTGAAAGTCCCCCCATAAGTGGTTCTAATACCACACTCAGGGCATTTTCTAACACCAATAAACCAATTGCTAAGGATGCAGGAAATCCAAATTGAGTTAAAAGTTGGGGTAAATATAGATTATAAACTAACCAAGTTAGGGTAATTGCCCCTTGCACCCCTGCTAAAACCCAAACTTGTACCCATAAAATCCTGGGTTGAGGTTTTGAGATATTCATAAATTAGATCGGAAAATTCTTTAAATTATCATTTTCCCAAGTTATGGGTTGATGATTTGGGAAATAAATATTTGTAGTATAGGCTTTTTATGTCTCGGATGATATGCAGATTCATAAAGATTTAGGATTAATTTTGAACAATGTAGTAAAATGATGGTATGGAATTAGCTGTAACTTAAAGTACCTGTTCACAAACCGTCACAAGGGTTGTTATCAGCAATACACAATATTTGGTATGCTCACCCATACTAACGTCAGTTTTGAGTTAGGGGATAGGTAATAGGCAGATGGGAAGATCAGTAATGAGTAATATATTCTTTCCAATTACCTCTTCCCCAATCACCAATTATCCATTACCTGTTTCTTAATCTGTTGCATGAATCTAAATCAAATTGAATCCATCCCAGAATGGACACAATCACCATCTCCATCCATATTCCGTAAGATAGAAGAATATGAACAAAGTCATAATCATCAACAATTTCTGAGGATAGAAACGGAAGGCTATCGGTTACTAGAATCAATTTCTCATCGGATTCGCCAAAGTCAAGATATAGCAACAATTCTTCAAAAGACAGTTAAGGAAGTCCGAAATTTCCTCGATTGCGATCGCGTACTTATCTATCGCTTTGAGACTGATAATACAGGTATATTTATAGCCGAATCAACTATTACTGCTGGTATTTCCCTTTTAGGGCAAAATATGAATAATACCTGCTTTGATCAAGAATATCAAGAATATTATCAACAGGGTTCTGTTCACATTATAGAAGATATTAATTCCACAGGGTTACATCCTTGTCAACGAGATTTTTTAGCATCAATAGAAGTGCGAGCAAATCTCGTTATCCCTATTTTATTAAAACAAGATTTATGGGGTTTATTAATAACTCAACATTGTCGAGGAACTCGGCAATGGCAACAGCAAGAAATTGACATTCTCCAATGTATATCTATGCAATTTGGCATGGCTACCCAGCAAACACAATTACAACAGCAGATCCAAAAATTACAAATACAAATAGAGTCAGAAAGACAAGAATACAAAAATAATTTACAGAAAAATCTGAAGTTTCAAGTATTACTGCAACGTATTTTGGAAAAAATCCGGGATAGTCTAGATGCTAAGAAATTATTACCACTTGTGACTCAGGAACTAGCTGATTTATTCCAACTTAATAGTTGTCAAATTGAACTTTATAATCCATCTCTAACTTCCACGACAGTTACTTATGAATACAGTTCTAGTTTACCAACTTCTCAAGGGTTAACTAGAGAAATTGCTGACTTTCCGCAGGTTTATCAATCTTTATTTCAAAAACAAATCTGGCAATCGGTGGAAATTATGCCAGGATATTATTCTAGTTTACAGATGATGAGTCAATTAGCTTGTCCAATTTTTGATGATCAAGGAATTTTGGGTAATATTTGGTTAACTCGACAGACAGAGACAAAATTTGGAGAATTAGAAATATCTTGTTTACGACAAATAGCGAATGAATGTGCGATCGCTATTCGTCAATCTCAACTACAAGCCCAAACCAAAGCCCAGATTAAGGAGATAGAAAAACAAGAACGTCATAAACACGAATTTCTTAAACACCTTTCCCAAGAATTACGGACACCTATTACTAATATTAGTCTTGCGGCTCAAACATTAGAAAGTCTCATGACACCAACAGGAATTTTAGATCCAGAAATAGTCCCCCAATTATTACAAATTCTTCATAATGAATGTGGTAGAGAAAACAAATTACTTAACGATCTTCTCACCTTTGCATATCTCAAAACCCATCCTGAACCACCTACTTTAATTACTATTGACTTCCCCACTTGGTTATTTCCCATTGTTGAATCTTTTCGAGATGTTACCAGTTGTCAACAACAGTATTTACACCTGGATATCCAATCAGAAATTCCAGATTTATCCACAGATATCACCGATTTAGAAAAAATTATTACCTTGTTACTTAACCAAGCTTGTCAATGCACACCCGCGGGTAAATCAATCACAGTGTCCGCTCATCTGAATGCAGAGACAGTAGAATTAAAAATTAGTATTTCCGGTGTGGAGATTCCCCATCATGAACTATCACAAGTTTTTCAGCCATTTTACCGTATCCCCAAACATTCTTCTTGGCAAGCACAGAACACGGGTTTAGAATTAATACTAGTCAAGACCATGGTGCATCGCTTAAATGGATTAATTCATGTTGCCAGTGCTAATAGTCAAATTAGTTTTACCATGCAATTTCCTCTACACCCAGTTTTTTAACTGCAACACTAGCGCCAACGTCAAAAGTCTGATATCATGGCTTTATCAGCGGGTGAGTAGCTCAACGGTAGAGCAGTTGACTCTTAATCAATTGGTTGCGGGTTCGATTCCCTCCTCACCCATTAGCTTTCACCATTTCGTATTTTAGGGATTGCCTAATTCTTGCCTAAAGTCAGGCAATATCCCCATCTTAAAAGCTTATTTTGGCTGGAAAATTGATACAAAATTCTTGACTAAATTTTATAAATTTTTAATTACAAGGGAGTTTAATTCTCCTTTTTTTTAGCAAAACAATCACTCACAAACTATATAGGCATATACTGATATGACAGTATCGCAATATAGACTTAACATGGCTCAACCAACATTTTCCGACTTATTTGACCTTTGCTCAAACAGTCACACCTACTCAAGCGTTGGGAGCAGTCCACCACTTCCTCTAACATACCTCTAAGATACAAGGTTGGTGTTAAAAATAGTCGTTATTGATAATCTTTAGGACTTACGCACTGTACAAATTGACTATGATGTGCATGAACGAAAATCCGTCGTTTCAGGCTTCTGGTGATTAACTTCCGCTCAAAAGCGATCGCTCAAAAAGCATCAAAAAATCACGTTAGAATGCCCGAAACCCATACCTCATATTTGGTTGATCCTGTCAATGCGTAAGTCCTAATCTTATATAATTAGCGATTGTAGCAACTAACAAATTCTCTAAATACCCAACCCCAAACTCTATATTTGCCATTATGATAACCAGATATTTTTGCCCAAGGTCTTCTTTTATTATCATAAATTATTTCAATAATATAAACTTCCTTGCCATTTTTCAATTGATTTATAATTCGACCATTGGGTACATCTCTTACATTCAAAGGAGTACCTGTAGGGTCAGTCACTTTACAAACTTCCTCAGCTTTCGCAGGTGGAATTACAGCATTAACACCACCGAATAAAATTACAGAAACAACCAAATAAGACCACATTCTCATAAATTTTACTCCTTACTTTCAACTTACCAAAATTATAATATCCTTCTTCTTTTCCTCTGCGTCCTCTGCGGTTCGTTATTTCATAAAAAAGGACGAACTAAAAAGTCCGCCCTTAAAATTGCCGAAAAAACTTAAATCTTCGCTTCTTCTCTCACCAACTTATCCCAACCCAAATCCTTCAAATTATTATTCCTTCTTAAAGGACGAGTTACCAACTCCAAAACATCACGCGCATTACCAAAACCGTGAATTTGAGCAAAAGTAAACTCCACAGACCACTTAGTATTAATACCCCGTGCTTCCAAAGGATTAGCATGAGCCATACCAGTAATAACCAAATCAGGTTTCAACTCATAAATCCGTTGAAGTTGATTGTAATTATCAGGCTTTTCTACAATCGTTGGTAGAGGTGAATTCATTTCCCGACAAGTCTTTTCTAACAAAGCCAACTCAGCAGCTTGATAGCGTTTATCCATGTAAGGAATCCCGATTTCCTGAACAGTCATACCGCAGCGAATTAAAAACCGCGCCATAGAAATTTCCAACAGGTTATCACCCATTAAAAACACCGATTTACCGCGAATTAATTTCACATAATCTTCCACACCAGCCCAAATTTGTGCTTCCCGTTCATCTAAACCCTTGGGAGTAATCCCAAACACAGAACAGATTTTTTCAATCCAAGCGCGAGTTCCGTCGGGACCAATGGGGAAAGGTGCGCCTATGAGTTTACACTTACGGCGACGCATTAGGGTTGTAGCAGTGCGGCTCAGAAAAGGATTAACACCAGCAACATAATACCCTTCTTCGATCACAGGTAATTCTGTAAACCGTTTTGCAGGTAGCCAACCAGAAACTTTAATACCTTGCTTTTTCAGTTCTAAGGTTAGTTGGGTAACTACTGGGTCAGGTAAAGAACCAAACAGTACCAAAGGCGGATGATCTACATACTCAGATTCATCTTGGGCGATGTCTTCTTTTTTCTTACCGAAATTCATCAGCTTCTGAATGGCGTTACGCTCGCCTTTTTCAGTTTCCGACACAGGAGACTTTTCAGGACAACGATGAGCCATGGCGGCTAACACAGTGTCCTCTCCTTGGGTAAATGCGTAGTCGAGGCCGTTGGCACGGGCGACAACAATAGGAATACCTAAATCAGCTTCTAATTTAGGTGCTAAACCTTCCAAATCGGTTTTAATAATTTCGGTGGTGCAAGTACCAATCCAGACAATTACACTAGGATTGCGATCGCGTTTAATTTGTTCACATAACCGTTTTAATTCTTCATAATCATTCAACTGTGCAGAAATATCCCCTTCTTCCAACTCTGCCATTGCATAGCGGGGTTCAGCAAAAATCATCACTCCCATAGCATTTTGCAGGAAGTAACCACAGGTTTTTGTGCCAATTACCAAAAAGAAGCTATCTTCAATTTTTTGATATAACCACGCAACGCAACTAATCGGGCAAAAAGTGTGATAATTTCCGGTTTCACATTCAAAATTTAAAGCTTCTGGCTGTTGAGCAACAGTCATATTAATATTCTCCCTTTAATTTTTTTAGCTTGTCAAGCAGATGAGTGGTGATTGGTGATTGGTGACTTGCCCTGAGCGTAGCCGAAGGGTTGGTGATTGGGTTATTTATTTCCCCCTACTTTCTTCCCTGTCACCTGTCACCTGTCACCTATCACCTAAATTCTGCTTTCAACAATTAATTGTTGGGGAAGAGACGAGCCATTTCTGATTCATCAAAAACCTCAGATGGCAGTTCTTCCATTAACAAATCGTTATTTTCGTTACCCCAGATGTCCGAGACTACATCATCAAATCCATTTTCTTCAGATGTACTTAGGGCATCAAATCCACTTTCTTCGGATGTACTTAGAGTATCAAATCCATTTTCTGCCGATAAATTCAGCCCAGTAAAAGCATTTTCATCAATTTCCCCAAAAGCATTTTCGGCTATTTCTCCAAAAGCATTGTCATCTTCTGAAGCGATCGCGTTGAAACCCTGATCATCGCTTTCATCCGTTAAAGACATCGCATCAAAGGAGACTTCACCAAAATCACCTAATGATTCTTCTGACTCATTGGTAATATCTTCATCGGATAAAGAAATTTCCCCAAAGCCGTCATCATCGCTCTCTACAGCCCAAGATTCTTGTGTCTCTTCTCCCAAACCATTGATACTGATATCAGTCACTGGAAAGGATTCCTCTTCAGGTTCAGATACCTCTTCCATTACCACAGCTGGCGGACGGGAATACATCGCTGGTTCTACGGTCGGACTGATACTATTACCCAGGGCAATATCTGGATCAAAATTCAAATCTAGAACTTCAATTAAAGTATCCGCATCTGGATTGAGTTTGGCAAAGGGAAACATTAGCTGGGCTAATTTCGGTTCTAGAGCATTGACTACTCCCAGGATGAGGTAAGAAGACGGTCGTTTACCGCCATCAGGAGTATAAACTGATTCAACGGTCATCTGGAGGGTAATCCATTCACGATTAGCTTGAAAGAATTGCAACCACTTTTGTTTGAGTGAATCGGTAAAACTATCAAAAAAAGCCATATGCCCATCCTGAGAGGTAAAATGTTTTATACAATCATCAAGTCTAGTTCCTCTTCAGCATTTGTGGCTTTAACTTTTACTGGATTGAGATAAAAATCTGACAATAGAGAAAAAAGTTCACGATCAGGAGTGTCGTTTGGTACAACACCTTCTGGTTGTGCCAGAATTTGATCAGCAATATTTAGGTAATAGTCGCAAACGTAGCTCAGGGAAGGATCTGACTCTGCCATTTCAAACAAAGTTTTGCCTTTGACGCGGGAAACGCGGATATCTTCAATCAAAGGCAATACCTCTAAAACTGGCATGGGTACGGCTTCTATATATTTATCAATTAAGTCACGCTTGGAGGTACGATTACCGATTAAGCCGGCTAGACGTAAGGGGTGAGTCCGGGCTTTTTCACGGACGGAAGCGGCAATCCGGTTGGCAGCAAATAAGGCATCAAAGCCATTATCTGTAACAATTAGACAATAATCTGCATAATTTAACGGTGCAGCAAAGCCACCACATACAACGTCACCAAGTACGTCAAATAAAATTACATCATATTCATCAAAAGCATTAAGTTCTTTTAATAATTTGACTGTTTCCCCAACTACATAACCACCACAGCCAGCACCGGCTGGAGGACCACCTGCTTCTACACAATCAACACCGCCGTAGCCTTTGTAAATTACATCTTCTGGCCAAACGTCTTCGTAGTGATAATCTTTTTCTTGCAGTGTGTCAATAATGGTGGGAATCAAAAACCCTGTGAGGGTAAAGGTGCTGTCATGCTTAGGATCACAGCCAATTTGTAATACTTTCTTACCGCGTTTAGCTAGGGCTACAGAGATATTACAACTGGTTGTAGATTTGCCGATTCCACCTTTTCCGTAAACTGCTAATTTCACTTTTGTTACCCTCTTTATAGTTTTTTCACAAACTCTTAGCTCAAACATTTGCCTGCACCTAGTTTGATTCGGCGATGTGTGAGGTATGTGAGTGCCATTATTGTGCAAATCTCTGAGAAAGGAAAGGGGGTGAGAATCTAAAAAATGCTGATATAGGCAGTTTAATAATAAAAATGGAAGCTTTTAGGGTTAAAAACTTTTTAATTATTCTCAAAAGACTTTAAAATCATGATTTAAGTTTTTTTATTCCTTGTTTATATAAAAAGAGTTTCAAAAGACAAAAAAATCAGCCATAGATAAAAATCTATTAGTTACATAGTATTAACTGAGTATAAGCGCCGTTGATGATATTAGATGTTTTTACGGTGTATGCGACGAGCAAAGCCTTGTTACCACTAGGTTAGCAATCAAGACAAGATATTGGGATCACATTAATGAGGAGTTCTGATTAAGTAGTAAGATCGGTATTGAAGTGATTTTCACAAGCGATCGCAGCTATCATCCAAAGCATGACTTCCCAAACAATCAGCATTACTTCTGGATTAGTAAATATTTATTAAATTAGAAAATATCTGATATAAAACTTAACAGGGAATAGGGAATAGGGAACAGGGAACAGGGAACAGGGAACAGGGAAGATAAGAAAGTTCTTAACCAATGACAACTGACAACTGACAAATGCCTAAAAAACAAAAATTTCCTTACTTACTTGCATCTAAATGGACTGCACAGCAAAAAGTTGATGGTTGGCGACATTTTCAGGTTGTTAACCGCAAAAATCAAGGTAAATGGGTATATGCGGAAATGGTAGCAGCTTGCGATCCTCAAGTCCGCTTTTGGTTGAATGCTAAATTATTACAAGACAACTCCCAATGGCAACCAGGATGGCAAACTTTACAGGAAATTCACTCTATCGAAACGAGCTAATTTCAGCAATTGTCAATTATCAATTGTCAATTGTTCATACCATCAATGGTTGTTGATATAGTGGCACAGTAAAAGTTACAGTTGAACCAAGTCCTTCACCGAGACTATAGAAATGGACTTCACCACCCATTGCTTCTATCAGCTTTTGAGATATCGTCAATCCTAAGCCTGTACCACCATAGTGGCGAGTACGAGAGCCATCAATCTGAGAGAATAGTTGAAATAGTTTATCTTGTTTGTCTAGGGAAACACCAATACCTGTATCAGCAACCCGAACCTTGACTATTCCAGGGTGTTTTTTGAGCATTAAATCGGCACTAATGGTAATACCACCTTCATGGGTAAATTTAATGGCATTACCTACCAAATTCAGCATTACTTGTAATAATCTCTTATAATTGCCTTGAACAATAATGTCATCAGAGATTGCCGGCATTTGCATCTGAAAACTGAGATTTTTTGTCTCAGCTTGAGTACGGGTAAAGCTTTCAACATCATCGAATAGTTCTTTGAGGTTGACAGGCGAACAGTCTAACTCCATTTTACCAGCTTCAATTTTGGCAATATCCAAAATGTCATTGAGGATATTTAAAAGATGCAAAGACAATTCATGAGCTTCTGTAATAAACTCATGTTGTTCTTCTGGATCATCTGTCATTCCTTCTAAAATTAGCTTTAAGAAGCCAATCATGCCATTGAGGGGAGTGCGAATTTCGTGAGAGACGTTAGCGAGAAATTCACTTTTTAAGCGGGATGCGTCTTCAGCCTTTTGGCGGGATTCTTCTAGTTCTTTATATAAAGTAGCATGAGCGATCGCTGTTCCTAACTGATCTGCTACTTCTTTAGCTAATTCTAATTCTGCTTGTGTTAAAGGATAGCACTCATTAACAAAACTCAAAGCGGCTAACCCATTTGCCTTATCTTTATAACAAGTAGCAACAACAAGAACTTTGTACTGTAGAGATTGGTTATCACAAGGAACAGCCATAACCACAGGTTCTAAAGTAGCCAATGCTTGAGCAAAAGCTGGCTCAGAAGATATATCTATTTCTGAGCCAAGAATAGAATTTTGTCCTGGTTGATGATACTCAGCAATGATCCGAACTTTGTGACTAGAAGGTTGATAAGGGCAGATAATACAGCGTTCTAGGTTAAGTGTTTTCCCTAAACTATCAACTGTTTGTTGCCAAATAATATCTAAATCTAGAGTCCGGCGAATATTTCTGGTAATTCTGTTTAATAACTTTTGGTGTCGCTGCAATCGCAAAGCTAACTCTAATGCTGTCGGCGGTTTTATAGCCTGATTCACATTTTGAGAGTTAATTTTCGATGGTAACACTCTACCCATTACCAAGACCGTCGTTGTCGGTTGACCACATTGTGGCAGAATTGGCGTAATTGTCAATTCCAACTCTAATAATTCAATATTTGGGCATTTAAACCAACATTTAACCCTTTCCGGCACAGAACTGCTCAAAATCCGGTGTAAATGTTCTAGATAAACAACTTTATCTACTGGAGCAAAGCTATCATTCTCATTGAGTTCATCAACTATTTTCTGGGTATCACAGCCTAAGTATTCGCTGTGCTGCCAATAAAAAGTCAGATAGCGCCCAGAACCATCTTGGGTATATACCAACTCTGCTCCTAGAGGTGGAGATGAGCCATCCGTACTGAGGGTAATAGATTCCAGATTTTGAGGAATTAAGTTCGGCAATTGGGTATTGGCAGTAATAGTCATTAATCGAGTTGGATAGACAAAAGGCTTCCCACCGTGCTTATACTAAAGCTACTTAAATTTTGGCATAAAGTTTTACATCTTTCACACTTTTTAATTGTGGATTTTTGAATTTTCTGGCATTTAAGGCATTAAATTTTACATTTCTTATCATTAGCTGATACTTGTGAAGTAATTCTAATCATTCCACTCACCACGGGGAGGAACAGGTGTGCGTATAGGGGTACGTGTTAACTCATCATCTCTAGTGAAATCACCGCGTAACCATTGACGAATAGCCACCTCAATTACTTTACTGGGATCATTAGTTAGATGTTGAATTTGCTCTATTAATTCAGAATCTAGATGGAGAGCGATTTCCGTTTTTTCAGCGCGTCTATTGTCCGCACTGCTAGAATTTTCTTGCATATTCATTGTTTTAAATACTCTGAAATGGTTTTATTGAAAGCATTGTCAAGCAGTTATGATATTGATTAATTCAACCCATCTCAATTGTAAGCTTCTGGGCAATCAATACCATTGAGCTATAAATAGACTTTACATAATAACCCAAGTTGCTATAGCAGAGAATAGGGAACAGGGGAGCAGGAGAGCAGAGGAGCAGAGGGGCAGGGGAGCAGGGAGCAGGGAGAAATATTAGACAACTGACAACTGACAACTGACAACTGACGACTGACAACTGACAACTGACCAATCCCTTTTGCCTTATTACCTCAGAAAGCATTAAAATACATTAAGTAAATAGCTTTCACTTTGGTTTGCTTTAGGGCAAGTTGATTTATGACTGACGTTCCCGCAGCTCGCATTCGCAATTTTTGTATTATTGCTCACATTGACCACGGGAAATCAACTCTCGCTGATCGTTTACTACAGGCTACTGGTACTGTAGAAGACCGACAGATGAAAGAGCAGTTTCTCGATAACATGGATTTAGAACGGGAGCGCGGCATTACAATTAAGCTGCAAGCTGCCCGGATGAATTATACTGCCAAGGATGGTCAGCAGTATGTTCTCAATTTAATTGATACTCCTGGACACGTGGACTTTTCCTATGAAGTGTCACGCTCTCTTGTTGCTTGTGAAGGAGCATTGTTAGTAGTAGATGCGTCCCAAGGTGTAGAGGCGCAAACTCTAGCAAATGTTTATTTAGCCTTAGAGAGTAATCTAGAAATTATCCCTGTTTTGAATAAAATTGATTTACCAGGAGCAGAACCAGAGCGGGTAATTGGCGAAATTGAAGAAATTATTGGCTTAGATTGTAGTGGAGCAATTTTGGCTTCAGCCAAAGAAGGCATTGGTATTCCTGAGATTTTAGAAACAATTGTCGAACGAGTTCCCCCACCAGCCAATACTATAAATGAGAGTCTTCGGGCGTTAATTTTTGATAGTTACTATGATAGTTACCGGGGTGTAATTGTTTATTTCCGGGTGATGGATGGGACTGTGAAAAAAGGCGATCGCATCTACTTAATGGCATCCGGTAAAGAATATGTCATTGACGAACTAGGCGTACTTTCTCCCACTCAAAAGCAAGTTGAAGAACTTCATGCTGGAGAAGTAGGTTATTTAGGAGCAGCCATTAAAGCCGTAGCAGATGCCAGAGTCGGAGACACCATTACCCTGTGTAAAAACAAAGCTACTGAAGCTTTACCTGGTTACGCAGAAGCCAACCCGATGGTATTTTGTGGGATGTTCCCCATAGATGCAGATCAGTTTGAAGACTTGCGGGAAGCTTTAGAAAAACTGGAACTGAATGATGCAGCCTTACAATATGAACCAGAAACATCTAGCGCCATGGGTTTTGGTTTCCGGTGCGGGTTTTTGGGGTTACTGCACATGGAAATTGTTCAGGAACGCTTAGAGCGTGAGTATAACCTCGATTTAATCATTACCGCCCCCTCGGTGGTTTACAAAGTCGTCACCATCAAAGGTGAAGAACTGTACATTGATAATCCTAGCCGCTTACCCGGACCAAATGAGCGCGACAGAATTGAAGAACCCTATGTCAAAGTAGAAATGATTACTCCCGAAACCTATGTGGGTTCTCTCATGGAGTTGTCACAAAACCGCCGGGGGATCTTCAAAGATATGAAGTATCTCACCCAAGGAAGAACTACACTAACTTATGAGTTACCCTTAGCTGAAGTTGTTACCGACTTTTTTGATCAAATGAAATCCCGTTCTCGCGGTTACGCCAGTATGGAATATCATCTGATTGGCTACCGGGAAAATCCCTTGGTGAAATTGGATATTATGATTAACGGTGATCCAGTGGATTCCTTGGCCATGATCGTCCACAGAGATAAAGCTTACAACGTCGGCAGAGCAATGGCGGAAAAACTCAAAGAACTAATTCCCCGTCATCAGTTCAAAGTCCCCATTCAAGCTTCTATTGGCGCTAAAGTCATCGCTAGTGAACATATCCCCGCAATGCGGAAAGATGTCCTTGCTAAGTGCTACGGTGGAGACATCAGCCGTAAAAAGAAACTTTTACAAAAGCAAGCCAAGGGTAAAAAACGAATGAAGGCTGTAGGGACAGTGGATGTACCTCAAGAGGCTTTTATGGCAGTATTGCGGTTAGATCAAAGCTAATTCCCAAATTGCTATAGAACCTACTTCAACAATTGAGAATTACCTCGCCCTCTAAGATGTAACTGAAAACCTGATTCTTTCGTAGGGGTAATTCATGAATTACCCCTACTTTATTTCTGTTTTGGGTAAGTCCTATATTAGTTTTACTGTATTTTTTCTTAAAATATTAGTTTTACTGTATTGTTTCTTAAAAGTTTACCAAACTTGACAACCTTTGATAAGCTTTATCACAATAAACATTAAAAAAGCTAAAAATTCCTTTAACCAAACTCACACCAATTGCCAAACTTACTGTTTGAGATAAATATAGTTCTTTAGCTTTTTGTAAATCATCGGGGAGTCAAGTCAATGAAGATATTAGTGCTGAGTTGGGAATTTCCACCGAGGATAGTTGGCGGAATTGCTCGTCACGTTGCTGAGTTGTACCCGGAACTCATAAAGCTAGGCCATGACATCCACCTGATTACCCCTGAATTTGGTCCAGCATCTTTGTATGAGGTGGTGGAAGGAATTCATATTCATCGAGTAGAAGTGGCTGCCAGTAACGATTTTTTTCACTGGGTAGTGAACTTAAATGAGAGCATGGGATCTCATGGTGGTAAGTTACTGATGGAGAAAGGACCATTTGATCTAATTCATGCTCATGATTGGTTAGTTGGGGATGCAGCGATCGCTCTCAAGCATATCTTTAAAATTCCCTTAATTGCCACAATTCACGCCACAGAACACGGACGCTACAACGGTATTCACAATCATACCCAACGCTATATTCACGATAAAGAATATGTACTAGCTCACAATGCTTGGCGGATAATTGTCTGCACCGAATATATGCGTCAGGAATTAGTGCGATCGCTATATATGCCTAGTGATAAAATTGACGTAATTTTTAATGGCATTCGCCCAGAAAAGAAAATACATCATGGGGATTTTCATGCTCAAGATTTTCGCCGTCAATTTGCCGCAGATTATGAAAAAATTGTTTATTACCTTGGTCGTATGACCCATGAAAAAGGTGTACCTGTATTACTTAATGCTGCTCCCAAGGTGCTTGAGGAAATGGATGGTAATGTTAAATTTGTGATCGTTGGTGGTGGTAATACTGACCATCTCAAACGTCAAGCTTGGGAATTAGGAATTTGGAACAAATGTTACTTTACTGGGTTCTTAGCTGATAACTACTTGGATAAATTTCAAACCATCGCTGACTGTGCTGTTTTCCCCAGTCTTTATGAACCCTTTGGTATTGTTGCTTTAGAAAGTTTTGCATCTCGTGTACCAGTCATAGTTTCTGATACTGGTGGTTTTCCCGAAGTAGTCCAACACTCAAAAACGGGAATTACCACTTGGGTAAATAATCCTGACTCTGTAGCTTGGGGAATTTTGGAAGTATTGAGAAACCCAGATTATTGTCAATGGTTGGTAGATAACGCTTATGCAGATTTAGAAAAAAGATTTAGCTGGCCCAAATTAGCTAAACAAACCGAGATGGTTTATGAAAGAGTAGTCAAAGAGCTATCACAAGTTTTATGGTGATAAAAAACCACAAAAAAATGAGATTTTCCCAGATTATCCATGAGAATTAAATATTACTCTGACTATTTGCCGTGAAAAAACAGTACAAACGGTGTACGCTGGGAATTTAGCCCTTGGAAATGCGACAGTTAGAAATGATTGCTGTTTGCTTAACAAGATTTTAATATGACAAAAGCATTCCCACATATATCCAGGCGGTTGCAGAATGCAAAACATAGCTTGTTGAGGATGGTAAACCGAATCATAGACCGTCTGACCAGAAATTTAAGGCGGTTCTTTCAGGACATCATCGCCGATATCCAGCCCCCCTCCTCTAAACCGGGTTATAAATTACCTCAACTAGCCGGACCTGTTCATAACTTAGGTGGTGGTGGACCTGATGTTGATGACGCTATCCAGTGGATGATTAATCAAGTCCGGGGAGGTAGCCTCAATGACAATAAAGTTAATGTTTTAGTGATTCGTGCGGCTGGTGACGATAATTATAATGAACTAATTTATCGCATGAAAGGTGTCAAATATGTAGAAACACTCATCATTCGTAACCGACAAGAAGCAAACAGGACAGACATTTTTGATAAAGTCAGAAATGCTGGCGTAATTTTCTTTGCTGGTGGTGATCAATGTGAATATATTCGCCACTGGAAAAATACTAAATTGGAAGTTGCAATTAAGTCGGTTTATGATAAAGGCGGCGCTATTGGTGGCACAAGTGCCGGGGCTATGATTCAAAGTGAATATGTTTATGATTCTTGCGCCTGTGAAGATAGCATTGAAACCAGCGCAGCCCTTGATGATCCTTACGGGAATATTACCTTTACCTATAACTTTTTCCAGTGGAAATATTTGCGCGGAACTATCATTGATACCCATTTTGATGAACGCAAAAGAATGGGGAGAATTATGGTTTTTATTGCTAGGCAAATTCAAGATGGTGTATCTCCAACTGCTTTAGGAATAGCAATTAGTGAAGAGACATCTTTACTAGTTGATAAATACGGTATTGCTAAAGTCATGGGCAAAGGTGCAGCGTATTTTATCTTAGGAGATCATCCCCCCGGAAATTTGTCAACAGGGAACTCCTCTCACATATCACGACTACAAAATTTGGAGAGTTCCCAGGGGTGACACCTTCGATTTAAATAAATTACCGTCACGAGGTTATTATCTCAGAAGTGTGAAGCGGGGAAGATTTGATTCCGATCCTTATTAATACAGGTGGTTCGTAGTGAGGGCTTCAGCCCTCAAATTGGGACTAAAGTCCTCACTACAAACTTTGGCTTTGTAATTATTAGTGTGTCATAATTTCTAGTGTATTTGCTATTGTGGCAACCAATTTTCATCTAAAATTAATTCCAAAGCATAAAGACATTCTTCTGGAAATACTGAAATTATCAATCCTGTTTGTTTAGCTGCTTGACGACGGGCTTTTGCATAGCTTTCTGTTAATTGTGCTTGAGGATAATTTTTCAGACTGGGACTATCTTTAATAGTTAATTCAAGTTGAGTACGTGCATCTGTGATAGAATCTAAGCATTCACAAGTATATTTGTACTATCTTAGAATAAGATGATATTCTCAATTTTTTAATAGGAGTAAATAGTATGTCAAATCATAATCGAATAATAATACATTTGCATAGCTTGATTATTTAAATGAGAGTTTCTTTGTAACAAAATGCCAGCAAAAAACCACTGCCAAGCATTTAACATCTGCATAAAACTAAATGTAAATGACCATTTTTTATATATAGCGATTTTTGCTTCATCATAAACTTTATTTTCTGCTTCTAAATTTTCTCCTAATAAATTTAATTCTTTTAATTGACTGGCTAATGTGTCATTATTCAGGTTGCAATACCCTTCTAGTTTATTAAATTCACTTAACATCTTTGTAAACTCAAAAGTAGTTTCTCTGTAGTCATTAGATGATCGATTATGATTTAGTGATTTGAGAATCTGTTTAGCAATTTCATCTTGTTTACTTTGAGAAAGTTGTTTTATTTGTTCAACGACTTGTTCAAGTAAAGTAGTCATAATTTTTTTACCGTTAATCATTGTTTATCGTACTATATAAGACAGCCAGGGAATAAATTCCCTGTATAAAAGCAAAAGTCGGTTTTAACCGACTCATAAAAAATCTCTTTGTGTGAGAAAAATAATCAATTTTGATTCGCCATCCAATTTACCAAATCATCAGGTTGTGAAAAATCTAAAAGTGCTTCCGAAAGTTCATCTAAGCTTTCACCAGATAACTCTTTAATTTGTGATTCCAATTTTGCTGAAACCTCACCAACACGACGTTTCAACAAGCGGAAAATAAGCTGTAACTTCCCACGGTTAATAATCTCTTGATAAATGACTGACTCTTCCATAGTTTCCTCCCGAAAATATTGTTTAATCAATTGTTTCTCAAACTTTAAACCAGCCAATAATTCCACACAAGCTGCTATAGTGTTTTGTTGTGCTTGTTCTTCTATTTTATCTATTTCCAAAGCAACTTGCTGAAGTAACTTATTTGGTTCATCTGTCTTGGCTAAAACTGCTAAAGGTAATAAAGCAGGAGATTTTAAAAGTGTTTCGCTGTCTTCTTCCCATACTCTAATTACTTGATATTGATATCGTGTATTTCCCACTATCAAACTATCAACAAAAACATCAGGTGAATTTGTCTCTTGTAGAAAAATTACTACCTGTTGTACAGGACATAAATATTTACGATAAATCCTCAACCAATAATCTAACATTCTCACTGGCATGGGAGTATCAGATTTTGGTGTAGTTTGAATTTCCAAATGCAAAATGCGGTTTAATTTCGGTAGTCGAAACAACGCATCAGCACGAATGGGATTAATAGGTAACTCGGTAGGTAGCACCTCAATTTCATTTATATCTTCAGCAATTAACCATTGCACAAAAGATAAAGGGTAAGTATCCGTGAGGTAACGGCAAATATTATCGTAAGCCAAAAGTTTTTAGTAAATATCTAACATTGTTATATTATATAATATCATGCAATACAAATGATTCTCACAAACCCATGAGTAAAGAAAACATTACATTTAGAATAGACAGCACCAAAAAAGCCGCCATTGACGCATTAGCAAAAGGCATAAACCGCGATAGAAGCTATATTCTCAACGAAGCAGTAAACGCTTATTTAGAAATGTACCAATGGCAAATTGAAGAAATCCAAAAGGGTATTGCAGAAGCGGATGCTGGAGATTTTGCTAGTGATGAAGAAGTAAAAGCTACATTTGCAAAACTTAACCATGCAGGTTAAATGGCTACGTCAGGCGCTGCGTAACTTAGAACAAGCGCATAATTACGTTTTCCAAGAAAATCCTACCTCAGCACAGGAATTAATAATCAAGATTCAAAATGCTGCCAGTCAATTACAAAATTATCCCTTTATGGGTAAATCTGGAAGAGTTGAAGGTACAAGAGAATTGATAATTTCTAACTCTCCGTATATTCTTATTTACCGAGTTAAGGAAGAATCTGTAGAAATCCTGCGAGTTTTGCATACATCAAAACGCTATCCATAATAACCAGAATAGCCTGGGAATAAATTCCCTGTCTAAAAGCAAAAGTCGGTTTTAACCGACTAACAAAAAAACTCATTTCCTCCTCTCTGCGCCTCTGCGTGAGAAAACTCTAAAAATCTTCATCATCAATAAAAAATTCTGCATCTTCATCTCCCCTAGATTGCGACTCTCCTAATCTCCAGAGAGGCTGCAAAACTGCTGCACTTAGCAAACCGACAGCCACACTAAAAGCTAACATTAATCCAAAGGGAATTTGTATTGATTGAAAACCCAAAAACCGTAAAGATATAGGAGTGGCATTTTGGACAGAAATTAGAGCGATCGCCACCATCCAAATAGCTATAATTATTGATATTAAAAAATTAACAAAATTTTTCATAACTTAAATATATAAATTTCTCACAAAGTGTAGAGACGTTCCATAAAACATCTCTACATCGGATTGAGCTAAAAAACTAAGCTAACTTAGCAATTTCACCTTCCATGAATTTAGCAATCTGGCTAAGTTTTTCTGGTGAGTTAGTTTCCATGTACACCCTCACCAACGGTTCTGTCCCAGAAGGACGCAGCAACACCCAGCTACCCTCTTCTAAATACAGTTTAATACCATCTTTCCTTCCCACCTCTTTCACCTTGATTCCTGCCACTGCTGAAGGCGGATTTTGGGTATAAGAATCAATCACGGCCACTTTGTGAGATTCAGTCAAGTGTAAATCCAAGCGATCGTTATACAAAGGACCATCAGCTTCGGCTATAGCTTCCTGTACCAACTGACTCAAAGGCTTACCTTCATAAGCGATCGCCTCAGCCACTAGCATATCTGCTAAAACCCCGTCTTTTTCAGGAATATGCCCAATGATACTTAAACCACCGGATTCTTCCCCACCAATCAAAACAGCGGTTTCCCGCATTTTCTCACCAATGTATTTAAAACCTACCGCAGTTTCATAAATTTGCAGCCCATACTTAGCAGCAAAATTATCTAACAAATGCGTAGTTGCCACAGTGCGAACAATTGCCCCAGTTTTACCCTTGTTTTTAATCAAATGTCGTGCTAGAACTAACAGCACTGTATTTGGAGTGAGGACATTACCTTGTTCATCAACAATCCCAAAGCGATCGCTATCACCATCGGTAGCCAAACCCAAATCAGCTTTATCAGCCTTTACCGCTGCCACCAACTCAACTAACTGTTCCCCTTTGGGTTCGGGCATACCACCCCCAAACAGCACATCTCGCCAATCGTGGAAACTTTCTAACTGACAGCCACAGTGTTGCAAGACTTCATCTAAATAGCCACGCGAGGTAGAATAAAGGGCATCGTACTTCACCTTTAAATTCGCACTTTTAATTTTTTCCACATCCAGTAAGGTGTAGATAAAATGCAAATAATCGGGCTTCGGATCAAAAGTAGAAATTGAACCAGATGGATTACTTCCAGGTAACTCATCCGATGCTGTTTCTATATTGGCCACAATAGTATCAGTAATTTCTGGAGTCGCAGGACCGGCATAATCAGGGATATATTTAATCCCACAATAAGGTGCAGGATTATGACTAGCTGTAAACATCAAAGCCCCCGCCGAATTAAGGTGACGGGCATTGTAGGCAATTACTGGAGTGGGACAATCCCGATCAGTAATTTTCACATTCCACCCTAAATCCGCCAGAACCGCGGCAGATGTGCGGGCGAACTCGTCAGCCAAAAACCTGGTATCGTAGGCGATTAAAACTGGTCTGTCCTTACTATAGGCAGTTTCCAGATAACTAGCTATTGCTCTGGTAACTTTCCGCACATTGGGGAAAGTAAAATCATCAGCAATAATTCCGCGCCAACCATCAGTCCCAAACTTAATCTTACCGGAATTGTTAGGGTTGCTCATATTGCCAATCTCTCTCGTAAATTATTATTACTATTAGGAAGCATCCCGCCAAGCCGCTGAATTAGCCACTGCGGGTACAAGTATCCCCAAGGTCATTTCTCTCACTCTACCTGAGCAATGTCAACCCCCGATAGACCCTTTGTTAGTTACCACCTTTGGTCTTTATTTGCCCCCACCAGGGGACAAGAACGTTGGCATTGTCAAATGAGAAGGGGATTTATTAAAGCCCGGCAACGAGAACCACAAGTTAAAGCTTTATTGGCAACAGCTACTCCACCCCAGCGGATTGGGATTCTTGCCCAAAAAGGTGTATATGAATTTCATCGTCATCTTCATTGGTTAACTCAGGTTGACGGTGTGGAAAAAGTTGCCCGGTTATTGGGATTAAGTCAGACTCATGAAACTGTTAAATATCGGGTCATGCAAATTTTAAGAAAATATCAAAATGCCCCTTTATTATTAGGTAAGCGGATTTTGGAGTTAACTTCAGGTGATGAAGGTTTTCCTAAACCTATCGTCATTGAAAAAAAAGATTATTGTTTTCGTTTATATGCAGCTATGGACTGTATATTTATTGAGTCTGATAGCACTTTACATATTTTAGATTTTAAAACTGGTAGATCGGCTTTTGATCACAGACAAGCATTTGTTTATTTACTGGCAGCCCGTTATCTTTATCCTGGTAAAACCGCAGTTGCCTCTTTTTATAATTTGGAAGTTGGCAAAAAATCGGAATTAATTACTATTAGTAATAGTGAATTTAAATCTTTAGAATCTGAGTTAGCAAAGATTGCCCATCAACATCAACAAGATTTGCAACAATATGAGGCTAAAAATAGCAACTTCAGTCAAATATTTCCCCCAAATCCCGGAAATCATTGCCGTTTTTGTGCTTTTAGTTCTATCTGTGAATTCGCTGATTTAAAACAACCAAAATCTTGTTCTATGCCTATTACAAAATCTCACTCTTCTCCCACATCTTCTTAAGATACCGGACTTCTCGAAAAAACTCCGGTATCTATCTCATATTTTTACAAAAATGATAAAATCAACAGAAGTCAACCAGAGGTAATCTAAATGGCAACCCAACTTAGTGAAACCAAATCATCAACAGAACTGGTAATCTCTTGGGAAGCTTTACCCGATGATTTTCAGTTAGAGGATGAACCAGTGGAAAATACAGGACAGCCTATTTTGGCTGGGGCATTACGGGAAAGTTTAGAAATTGCAGGTTTTATTCAACCACAAATGCTGATAGCTTCCAATTTCGGTCTTTGTGCCACAATTAATGAGCAATTTATCGCTAAAGCCCCAGATTGGTTATATATTCCTTCTGTGAAAGAGATTTTACCCCAAAGAAGAAGCTATACACCAATTCTCGAAGGTGATATCCCTGCGGTGGTAATGGAGTTTTTATCTCATACTGACGGGGGAGAATATTCTTTCAAGCGTACCTATCCACCAGGAAAATGGTTTTTTTACGAGCAAATTTTACAAGTTCCTGTTTATGTTATTTTTGATCCTGACGGTGGTTTATTAGAATTTTATCAACTGGAAAATGGCCGTTATGAATTAAAACAACCGGATGAAAATGGCCGTCATTGGATTGAATCAATGGGCTTATTTTTAGGAACTTGGCAAGGAACAAAAGAAGGTAGAACAGGCTATTGGTTAAGATGGTGGAATCAATCTGGTAATTTGTTACTTTGGGCTGTAGAACAGATTTCTGAAGAACGCCAACGGGCTGAAAAAGAACATCAAAGGGCTGAACAAGAACGTCAGGAAAAAGAACGGTTGATGGCCTATTTGCGATCGCAAGGGATTGATCCAACTAACTTAGAAAATAGATAATTTACATATGCCAATGGTGCGGGCATCTTAAGCCCGTCCTCAATACTTTATTTTTAGCAAAATTTCTTAAAGAAGGATAAATCAATGTTACCAAAATGTATACTAAAAGCAATATTTAATTGTTCCAAAGTTCCCACTAACCAGCCAATACTGCTGGTAGTTACTGTCTCATAGTGATTAAATAAAATTGAAAGTTTTCTTTCTAAATATGGTTTGACTTTATGGCAAATTAAGACAATTTTTAATAATAAACCCATTGTTGGTACTGTTCCTTGATTACTAATTAAATCTAAGAAAACAAAGTGTTGTGGTGATGATGGGTTATTGACAACTAAAAAGTTTAATAAATTACTGCAAGTTCTGACTAATAATAAATCATTAAGTTTTTGCTCATCTGCATGAGGCAAAATATTTTGTATATGGTTATATAGTTTCTGATTAAATTGTTTTTTTCCGTAGGAGTTATCTACAGAAGAGATAAGATATTCATATAAATCCCCTTTAAATTGGCGGAAATTCCGGCTTTGTCCACCATAGTTAATGAATTTTTGGGCTGACTCATGATATGTGTCCCCATGGTCAATTTTGCCAACAAAATGTTTTAAGGTGGTATATAGTTCACTATCGGTTAATAATGTAGGATTATTTACAGGGCGCAAAATCCGATTTGCTTCAGTAGGTGAAGTGTTTTTCAACATATGAATGCGACGGACTTTATAAGTTACATATTGTGATAAATCAATTTCAAACTTTTTTTGTACTTGTGACTGAAAATGTCGAACTGTTTCCTGTTGTTCAAAAGTAGAGTCTTCACTAATTAAACAATGTTCATATAAATAAGGATAACGACGGATTAATGTCATTAGCGGCTGATTATTTTGCTTCTGTGCTACCGCAGGAGATTGATTTACTACTTGAGTAAAACGTTGTAAAATTAAATATTGTTCGCTACTAACAAATAGCTTGACTAATTCACGAAGACGATTCAGTTCACGGGAACGTAGGTTATTGACTCTATAAGTAGCAGGTATAGCATTAAATAAACTGATTAAATCGGCAATTGCACTGTGCAATTGGGGTTTCATGTGCCAACGGTTGATGAGAATATGGCAACACCGATTGAGGAAAAACTTAAATTCTTCAGATGCGGTTTTCGAGCCAGTAATTTTGTCTAAAACGGCAATAATTTCTGGTTCAGGATAATTAGCTCTTTCAATAAATAGCGCCCGGAATCTATTTACCATTTGATCGGGAGATTCTTTCTGCACTAAGTGGAGAAAGTGTTGGTATATTAACTGTTCTTCGTGATAACAGCCGTGAGAATTATGGGCATAATCTAATCTACCGCCGATTATTGTCGTCGAAGGCGCTTGTGGCACTGTTTTCTCTGGGTCATAACCAATCCAATTACTCACTTTTCATTACCTGTAACCTGGTATCAATGTGTTTTTGTATATTCTTCAGGTTGGTCAACCGTAAAAACCCGATGTTTAGGAATATCTGATATTTATGATCTAGATCGTTGATCTATCTCTGTAGATATTTTACCATATCTCTGGGAAGTTACGGAGTTTCAGTAGTAAAGGGGAAATAAACTTTTACTACCACAATAGTAATTTTTTGATAAAGATAAATCGGTGATGACAGTCACTGATCAATGGTAATCATTGAGATTTGCTGTAAAATTGCTGCAAATGGTAGGTACATACTGAGAAGTTTTTAAACCTAATTTCTACTGAATTGCTGAGAGGGAAAAACCAAAACCGGTTTCGGCCAATATTGGGCTATGCGAATAGGGAAGAATTTGGTAGGCTGGGTGGGAAGTTGATCCACGTACTGACTTTAATCACCCAGTGCTTGGATTTGCTACCCAGTATTTCTGCTTAAAATAGTGTATTTTGATTACAATAAAGAGGTAAAAAAGATAAAAAATCCTGAAATCTATATAAATTAATAGTTTCATCTATCCACTTCGGGCTACAACGCCTTAGAATGATTCATTGAAAAGTCGAGTCAATGAGATTTACGGCGGTTTTGAGTGTAAATACTCTCAAGGAACGATTTTCGTATTTCTACAAACAGAGATTTACGTAAAGATGCTTCCATGGTGCATCTTTAAATAAATCTAGTAAACTTTAGGAGTTTGATATGAACAAAGGCGAATTAGTTGATGCAGTGGCTGAAAAGGCTAATGTTACCAAGAAACAGGCTGATCAAGTGTTGAGTGCTGCCATAGAAACCATTGTTGAGGCAGTTTCTTCCGGTGACAAGGTAACTTTGGTGGGATTTGGTTCTTTTGAATCACGGGAACGCAAAGCCCGTGAAGGCCGTAACCCCAAAACGAACGAAAAAATGGAAATTCCAGCGACTAGAGTTCCTGCTTTCTCGGCTGGGAAACTATTTAGAGAAAGAGTAGCACCCCCAAAAGAGTAAGTTCTGTTATAGGGAGACTTTTTTTGATGCCACAACAAGCACACGGGGGAAACTTGGCTTGGGCAGCAGCGCTGGCTGGCTGTTCCCCTGATGCTATTGTGGATTTTTCTGCTAGTATTAGCCCGTTGGGACCACCAAACAGCGTTATTGCTGCGATTTTATCCCAATTGGGTAGTCTGAGAAATTATCCTGACCCAGAGTATAGTGAATTGAGACTAGCTTTGGGTAACTTCCATCAAATACCTTCTGAATGGATTTTGCCGGGTAATGGTTCAGCCGAATTATTAACTTTGGCGGGTAGAGAATTAGGACAATTAGCGGCAACAGTTTTATTGACTCCGGCCTTTGGCGACTATTACCGCACTCTTGCGGCTAATAACGCTAAGGTGCTGGAGTTTCCTGTAGATTTGGGAGGAGGGAATGAGGATATTTGTCTGTTTCCAAGTTTCCATTTTCAGACTTCAGAATGTGGGTTACTACTGAATAATCCCCATAACCCAACGGGTAGGTTATTTGCACGGGAATCTGTTTTACCGTATTTAGAGAAGTTTGCTTTGGTGGTGGTAGATGAGGCGTTTATGGATTTTTTGCCACCTGATGAGGAAGAAAGCCTGATTTCGTTGGTGCAGGAATATGAGAATTTAGTGATTTTACGATCGCTCACTAAATTTTATAGTTTGCCAGGGCTAAGATTAGGATATGCGATCGCTCATCCCCACCGTCTAGCTACATGGAAATTATGGCGAGATCCCTGGCCTGTAAATACTTTAGCTGCTGGTGCAGCGATCGCCGCCCTCCAAGATACAGAATTTCAAAACCGCACTTGGAAATGGCTACCAGCCGCCAGAAATCAACTATATCAAGGTTTATCCTCAATTTCTGGATTACGCCCCCTTAAAGGCGCTGTTAACTACTTATTGATAGAATCGTCACAGTCTACATCCCAGTTACAACAAAACTTACTTCAGCAACACCAAATTTTAATTCGTGATTGTTTAAGCTTTAAAGAATTAGGCGATCGCTATTTCCGCGTCGCAATCCGTACAGAGTCCGATAACCAGCGTCTGTTAACAGCCATTATTAAAACAATTAAAAATTAAGAATTAAGAATTAAAAATTAAAAAACGGCCACTTCATCCCAACTGACCAATGACTAATGTTGACTATGATATCGTTATAATTGGTGGCAGTATTGCCGGATACCAAGCTGCTTTAACTGCTACTCAGCTAGGCGCTAAAGTTGCCTTAATTGTCGGTGCGGATTCTGCTCATCCCTACAATTTGCATCCTCAATATGTACTCAGCGAAATTAGTAAAATTACACAGCAATCTCGTAATTTAGTAAATCTAGAAATTCAGGAAAAAAATATTAATTTAAACACAGCATCTCCCAACTGGAAAAATGGATTAGTTTATGCAGATGCTGTTTCCAAAAATATTACTCAAATCAATTCTTTTGGCAATTTAGTTGCCCAAGGAGTTGATATTATTGTTGGTAATGGTCAATTTCAGTCTTCTCGCAAATTAAGTTTTACAATTAATAATCGTCGGTTATATAGTCGCACCTACTTACTCGCTAATGGTTCTCGTCCCTTAATTCCTAATATTAACGGATTAGAGACTATCGAATATCTAACTATAGCTAATATTTGGGAATATTTAGAAAGAACAGCATTACCTAAAAATTGGGTAATTCTTGGTGGTATTCCTCAAAGTATAGAAATTGCTCAAATTTTAGCTAAGTTTGGTTGTCATGTTACTTTAATTATTAAATACTCCAATATTCTTCCTAATCTTGATTCCGAAATATCTAATTAATAATAGCACAATTAGAAGTTGATGGTGTGCGTGTTTTCACACAAACAACAATTACACAGGTAAGATATATAGAAAATAAAAAATGGGTTCAAGCAGGAAATAAAGCCATTGAAACTGATGAAATTTTGATTGCTACTGGACAACAGCCAAATTTAGAATACCTAAATTTACCAGCAGTAGGAGTAAAATGGTATCAACAGCGATTAGTAGTCAATGAAAAATTACAAACTACAAATCATCGTATTTACGCCTGTGGTGATGTCATAGGCGGTTATGATTTAATAAATCTGAGTAACTATGAAGCTAATATTGCTATCAAAAATGCCCTATTTTTCCCCAGACTGAAAGTTAATTATGAATGTGTTCCCTGGGGAATATATTTTCAGCCAATGGTAGCACAAGTTGGCTTGACAGAACAACAAGCAAAACTTCAATATCCTCTAAAGCAAATTTTAAGTTTCAAACAATATTTTAAAATAGCTACCGCTTCCCAAATTCACAGCGAAATTACAGGTATTTGTAAACTAGTAGTTTTAGAAAATGGGAAAATTTTAGGATGTTCTATCTTAGGAATAGAAGCAGCAGAATTAATTAATTTAATTGCTTTAGCAATATCGCAAAATATTAAGATTCAGAATTTAGCTAAATTATCGCCTATTTATCCCAGCTTTTCCGAAATTTTAATTCAAACTGCGCGAGAATGGAATAAAAACAGAATTCAGAAAAATCATACTTTACAAGAATTTTTAGCCAGTTTATTCAATGTTCTTCGTGATTGGAATTGATAAGGAAAAGGTACAGCAGGAGGAAGAAGGAAGAAAATGACCCAGTACCCAGTACCCAGTACCCAGTACCCAGTACCCAATCACCAATCACCAATCACCAATCACCAATTCCCAATTCCCAATTATCAATTGTCAATTATCAATTGTCAATTATTTATCCTTCCGTTGTCCCTTTTCCGCAAAAGAAACATTACCAAGTCCCTGTAAAATACCTCTTCCAACTAAACCTAAACCTTTTCCAACTACTTGAGTAAGCACAAAAACAATTCCAGTTCCTAAAAAGCCTAATAGTGATTGTAAACGTGGGGAAACAGCATCTCGAAATTCTAGAATTAACGTTACTCCTAATGGAATTCCAGAAAGTTTAGCTAATTCTTGGTTACGGGGTGCATAAATTGATATTTTAGCGATACCACGAGGTGTAAAAACAAATAATTCGTAGCGACTTTCAAAAATTGTTTGTGCTTCAGTTATATATTGAGATAATTGGTATTTCCAAGAGAGGTTATTTCTAAATTTTTCAATTTCTCTAGTAGATATCATTTGACGATTATAAAAGTTTTGTTTAATGCTTTCTTCGTCTGCTAAATTATTTAACAATGGTTGTATCACACAATTAGCTATGTGAATTATGAGATTTTCTAAAATTACTGATGCTTGAGATTGAGCCTCTTTGCTTCCTGCTGGATAAGAAGTGTTATCAATATGTAAATCTTTCAATAATAGTAAATAAGATAATAATTCCCAAAATAAAGGAACTTTGCTGAGAAGTTGAGTTTTTGAATCTTTCGCTTTATCTAATAAGAATTTAACTATGTTTATTTCGCGTTTGTCTAAAATTAGATGGGAATAAGTTCCAAAAAAAGCTGTAATTGCAAATTCCCATAAATCCACAAGAATCTGATCTTTTAAATTAAATAATTGATTTTCATCAAACTTGAAAGCATGGATTTCTTCTAATTGTTGGGAAAATTTATGAATGATAATCTCCAGTAACTCTCGCTTTTTATATTCTCGAAGAATATCAATTTCCAAAGGTGTATTAGTCAGATTTTCCAAGGGGAATTGCAGTTTATTTATACATGATTTCAATAATTCAGATTGTAGTTGTTGATAGTTAACTAGAGGTGGTATATTTATCAACGGTTGTGCATCTAATTTAACTATAGATTTAACTGATGATAATTGATTTTCAGGCGGTAAATTTTGTCTTTCCTGAGGTAATGTTAATAAGTGTTTCATTACCCAACGAGCCGATAAAAGTTCGCGCCGTTGTCCTGCTAAAATTGCTTTATTTAATAGTGTTATTCCCGGTAATTTTAATTGTTCTGTAACTTGATGAAGAGCATGATCAATATAATTAATTCCTGAATTTTGTAAGTTATTTCGCAACTTAGCAAATGGGAGAGGAGATGATAAAACAGAGGAAATTTCTGTCTCTGCGAACCAATAATAACCCCCATTCGCTACTGTTTGAATAATGGGGATTAATTGCGAAATTGATATACCTTTAGGACAATAGCCATTTATCCCTATCGCTTTTGCGGCTATGAGCAGTTCTGGTCGAGATAGGTTACTTAAGAGTAATATAGGTATGTGGGGGTATAAAGCTTTCAATTGGCTACAAAATTGCAGCCCTGTCTGTTTACTATCTAGTTCTAAAATGATTAATTTGATTTTTTGGGGATTTCCAGCCAGTATTTCTGCTAAAACCTGTAAAGCAGCGGTGTCTGTGGCTACATCGGCTACTACCTGTAGATTAGGAATAGCTTCCAATGTTACCTTTAGTCCTAAACGGAAGATGGGATCTGGGTCAATCAATAAGAATTGTAAAGGGCGATCGCTCATTAGTATGCTCAAATAGTTTCAATAGTTACCTGTTGTTTATTGATCAATGTGTCATAAATTGCATGATAATTTCGATATCCGACCATTTACTGTGTAATTAAATGAACTTGAGTATTAGACGTTGGTTAAAAGAGCGTCATCTTGCTATCAAACAGAACAAAGAATTGTCAACTGGACAAATCGCGGCTATTGCTTATCGAATTGTGCAAGAGATAGAAGCCAAAACTCTAACACCATTTGATATTTGTCCGTTGGCGGAGGTGTTTGTATTACCTCTCAGTATAGTGTGGGAAGACATACATCTTTTATCCCAGTTAACAGAAAGTATCTTGGATAGTCTCAGCCAAAAAAAGGCTTTAAGACGAAACGAGGGAACATGGTTAGCATTCCAAATTGCCTATCTTCAGGCTTTACAACAGATTCTACTTCAGGAAGTTAGTCTCAAAAGACAATGGTTGGATAGAGCTATCATTCCTATAGCCCCAATACATGAAGAAGTAGAAGAACTTACCCTTTCCGATAGCAAATTAGAAGAACTGCTCAAAAATCTTCGCCCTGGTAAACTCACGGATAAACAAGCCGAACAAGCACTGGCTTTAGTAGCCGACTCTTTGCTAGTTCAACAAATGAATGGAGCGACAGTGGCTTGGTTAATTGCTAACGGTGCGGAAGAACCAGAAGCCAAACTGTTAACAAAGCGTTTGCTTTACTCACTTCCAGGTGATTTACTCATAGTTATTACTAATAATGCAGCCTCCTTAGCCCAACTACAAAAGTTTGTCCGTTTGGGTAATTTATTACCCCCAAATACTATTAACTCACAAATTGAATTATCAGGTATAGTTAATTTCCCTACGGTCGCTGACAAAATTGATTTATACAGAGAATATTACCGAGCCAGTATTCTGCAAAATCGTAGTATACCTTTATTCATGGAATCCTTTGCTCTCAAGGATATATTTGTTCCGCTGACGGGTGTGCTAGTTGAAGAAAGTAATGTTGATACTCAGGAGGAAAAAGAAGTTGTAACTTTAGATTTAATGACTTGGTGTCAACAACAATTGGATGATTTAACAACTATGACAATTATTCAATCAGAATCTGGTTATGGGAAAAGCACTTTTTGTCAAACTTTGGCAGCACGAATAGCTCAGGAACATTACCCCAATTGGATGCCAGTATTGATTCAGTTGCGGGATATAAATTATGGTCAAACTTTAGTAGAAACACTTAATTCTGCTTTTAGTTTACATGAAAAAATTAATCTATATACTTGGCTAGAAAAGGATTATCCCCGCTGTTTGTTAATTTTAGATGGTTGGAATGAATTATTTTCTCATGGGCAAACAAATCGAGCTAAAACAATTTTTATTGATCAGTTGATTAAATTTCAATCACTGGCTAAACACAAGATTATATTAACAAATTGTAGCAAAAGCTTGACAGAAATTCCTCCCCAATTATTACAAATATCAAAAATAATTACAATTCAGCCGTTGGATGTAGATGAACTCAGACAATGGTTTCAACATTGGTCAATAGTCCAGTCTTTATCTGTTGCCCAAAACTTTTTTACATTCTTGAAAAAAGCTGGTGTATTTGCTAAACCATCGAATTTACCAGGATTATCTAGTTTTGTTCGTCAACCACTAATGTTATATTTATTGGCTATTTTACACCGTGATGGCTTGCTAGATCATGAACTATTAGAATTATCAATTGGTAACGAACAGGGGAATTATGCGCCTTTATTGTGGGCAATTTATCAGCGTTTAAATAGTTGGTTTTTAGGGTATCCGCAACCAGATGGCATTAAAACTATGTTATTGCGGGCAGGTACTAGTCATATTCATCGAACACCGACAGCGATCGCTAATTTGCTTGGAGATCGTCATCCCCAAGATTTACTCAATCAAATGCAAGATATCGCTTTAAAGATTCTCCAGAGCGATCGCCATCAAGTCCATTTTTCCCCAGCATCAATTAACCAAAATCTCCCAGCTTTTTATTTTCGTTCTCGTCTAATTACCAAACACAAAGAACCACAAATTAGAATCGAATTCTCTCACCCCAAACTGGGAGAATATCTTTATGTCCAAGCTATAGTTAACCAACTACAAGAACTTACCCAACAACAAGAGGATAATTATGCAAAAATTACCTTTGTCCTCGAAGCAACTACAAGTTTACCCCAGAAAATTTATCACCTATTTGGTTATGGTATCCTGACAGAAGATATAGAAAATTTGCTACTGGAAGGATTAAGAAAACAGCAAAAAAATAACTTTTCTTTAGCAATCTTGTATCAACGCTTAGAAGATTTTTGGCATGATTACTGTCAAGGACGTTGGCTAAATGAAGGTATAGCCCATCAAGCTTGGAACTATTTACAAACTCTCAATAACCCTCTGAATGTTGAACAAATAAATGCTGCTGTGGGATTGAATATCTTTTTACTTCTCTGTAGTATTTCTCAGGAAATAAAAACCATCTTTTATCCTTGTGGAAACCCCAGTAATTTAAAAGAATTCTATCCCAATGCCCTCATAGAATTAATGAATCGGATCGCAATTTTACATAAAAATGCCTTTTCATCTCGTCTCCTGAGCAAATCCTTAGCAGGTATCAATCTTTCAGAAGCATCATTATCACGAGTTATGTGGAATGATGCTAATCTTCAAGGAATAAATTTATCCGATACAGACTTAACTGGTGCAAATTTAGTCAATGCCAACCTACAACAGGCTAACTTACAAGGGGCTAATCTCACAGGTGCAAACCTCACAGACGCAAATCTCCAACGAGTCAGCTTCACAGGAGCAAACCTGACTAAGGCTAACCTCACTAACGCCAATTTGACAGGAGTAAATCTTAACTCCGTCAATCTCACTCAAACTCTGTTATTTGGGGCTATTTTAGATAATGCTGATAAAGAATTTGCCGCCCTCAATGGTGCTTTATTCTCCCCAAATAACATTACCTCTACAATTGATTTACCGCCAAGTGAACCACCCGCTCATCCTGAAAATATTAGTAGTAATAATGACACAAGTATTTGGGAATCTCATAACCCCATAGATTCAGTCATTCAAATGGCAGAAGGCATCCCCATTTTACCAACCGACTTTATGGAACTTTGAATTAAGGCTGAATGGGCGCAGGGCCTGCGCCCATTCAGGAGTCAGGAGTCAGGAGTCAGGAGTCAGGAGTCAGGAGGGCAGGGGAGCAGAGGAGTAGGGAAAACTTCTTAACAACAGACAACAGACAACGGACAACTGACAAATCACCAATCACCAATCACCAATCACTCACTGTGTCCATAAAAGTTGATAGTATATTCAGAAATCTTGACTCCTGTTTGTGCTTCTACTTGACGTAGCAACTCATCCGGTAATTCTATATGTATATCTATAATTTTATTTGTATCTATGCAGTTCACATGACTATGGGAATCACTAATATTTCCGTATAATCGCCCATCACAATGTTCAATACATTCTATGATACCTTGTCTAGATAAAGCTTCTAAGTTTTGATATACAGAAGTATGTCCAATTCCCTTACCTTCTTGATTAAGATGATCATAAATCTCTCTGGCTGAAAGATGTTCCTTACTTTGCCAAAGTAATTCTAAAACAAAGCGACGTTGACGGCTAACACGCATTCCTAACATTTGACACCGATCTAAAGCATCTTCTAAGGAACGAATAGGTTTAGGAGAACTCGCTTGTTTATACATATTTCAATTGATGAACTCTAGGAATTTGTAAAAAATCAATTCAAAATATACCTATGGCTGACGGAAAAAGTCTTTCCGTACTCCTGACTCCTGCTGTAACACAGTTTTAATCTAAAACAAACTCATTACAACTTTAGCTTAAAATTCTGATAAGTGTACATCAAAAGTGGATGAAAAGCTGCTAATGTTGATTTTCATCACTGTTGAGTAAGTAAGAAAGTAGATATTTAGTCCATGACAATCACAATCACCCTCAACAACGACTCTATTTATAATTTGGATTTGTCACCTGCATTAATGGTGATTGAACCACTGTTGCAAACGGGAAGTATTTCCTCCCACGAACAGCAACTGCATTTGGAAATTAACTATGAACGAGAAGCAAATGATCCACGGGAACTATCAGAAATTCCAGAGGTAAGACTTTGGTTCGTGCGTCTTGATGCTAAGTATCCTTGGTTGCCATTTTTACTAGACTGGAAAGCAGGAGAATTAGCTCGTTATGCAGCTATGTTAGTCCCTCATCAGTTTAGTGCTAAAGAAGGTATCCAATACAACCCCGAAGCTTTAGAAATATTTTTGATGCACAAAATCTTTATTTTAAGTGATTGGTTGCATAAACAAGATATTGCTAGTCCATCTAGACTAAAATCTTTAGCACAACTTCTGGGTTATGAATTAGATGATGCTTTTTTTGAAATGATTGAAAAAGGTAATTCCTAGAGGCAATATGTAGACAGAGGAGAAAGATTAACATTTTTTCTCCACAATCAAACTTATGTAAGTTAAAGATCCCAGAGCTTTCTTTTGAAAGTTCTTTGATGATTTTGGATTTTGAATCTAAAATCCAAAATCCAAAATTCATATTCATCCACCCCAGATTTTTTCTAATACTGTTTGTGGTGAAATATCTGTGATTTTTCCAGTAGGTGAAGTGACGGCTAAGACTTTTTCACTTGTGGGTAATAATTTCTCCGCCTCAGTAGAACCGAGTAAGACAATTGTATATGTTTCTACTGCTATAGCCAGTTGGAGGAGGTTATTTTCTACAGACAACATTAAACTAGCACCACCAATTATGGCAGTTAATTTACCAATATCATCTGGGGAAGTGACTTTAAGATTGTGACAACATTCCAGGAGCGATCGCACAAAAACCTCATTATTGGCTTCTTTAATGACAACAACAGGTAAATCTGGCTGTTTTTGTTGACAAGCTTCAATAATTTGTTGCCAACTTTCTACTGTATAAGTTGTCTCTAAAGTAGTTCCACCACCATTAATGAGAATAAAGCCTGTTTCGTTTACTCCTAAGCGTTTTTGTTCTGCTTGCGCCCATTCAATATCTACTTTAGGCACATTGACTGATAATGCTGGACAAGGAGTATCAATCTTTAAGGGCTTTAGTAAATCATGGTAAGTTTTCGCTACATATTGGGATAGTTTCGCTGTAATTGAGTTAGTGAGGAAAACTGCACCTTGGCCTTGGTAGCCAATACGAGTCGGGATTCCTGTTAACCACATTAGTAAACCAATTAACCAACTTTGTCCGACAATAATAGCCACATCATACTCGCGATCGCGGATCATGCCGACTAAGTTACCCCAATCAGCGAGACTATTACGATCTTTGTAATCAAAGGTTAATACATCATGAACGGACTTACTAATCTTGTAAGCTGCCTTTGACTGGGGTTCTACAATGACATCAATCTGCGCGTGGGGATAATAACGCTTGAGATCATCAAGAGTAGCAAAAAACAGAATTTGGTTATCAATTGAGCCAGGTACAAGGGCTACTACACGCATAATATTTATTGACGCTTATCGTTCTATATTTTAGGAGAATATAGGAATTCAGAAGTTCACAAGTTCAGGAGTTTTTGAACTTTGAATTTATTATCCTTTAGTTAAAGATTAGGAAAAGTTGTGCATTTACTAATTCCCGCAGCCGGAAGCGGCAAAAGAATGGGGGCTGACCGTAATAAACTTTTATTACAGGTACATTCAAAACCTTTGATTGCTTGGACTTTGTTAGCAGTGGAAGCTGCAAGTTCTATTAGTTGGATAGGAATTGTTTCTCAACCTCCCGATTGGGACGACTTTAAGTCCATTATCGCTGAATTAAAGCTGAAAAAAACAATAGAATTAATTCCTGGCGGTTCTACTCGTCAGGAGTCAGTATATAATGGTTTACAGGCATTACCAGCTAATGCAAAACAAGTATTGATTCATGACGGCGCTCGTTGTTTGGCAACACCAGATTTATTTAATGCTTGTTCGGAAAGAATTTTTAATTGTTCTGGTTTAATTGCGGCTGTACCTGTTAAAGATACAATTAAAGTTGTTGATGAAAATGACATCATTAAAAGTACACCAGATCGTCAGCAGCTTTGGGCAGCCCAAACTCCTCAAGGGTTTGATGTAAAATTGTTAAAACAGTGTCATGCTGAAGGTGTGCGTCAAGGGTGGGAAGTGACTGATGATGCGGCTTTATTTGAAAAATGCGGTATTGAAGTGAAAATAGTTCCAGGAGAGGAGACTAATTTAAAAATTACCACTCCTCAAGATTTAGCGATCGCCGAATTTATACTTAGTTATAGATCATAGGTAGGGGAGCAGGGGAGCAGGGGAGTAGGGGAGCAGAGGAGCAGAGGAGCAGAGGAGCAGAGGAGCAGAGGAGCAGAGGGGGAAGAATTTTTTTAGTTAATAATCTAAAATCCAAAATCTAAAATCCAAAATCTAAAATCCAAAATCCAAAATACTGAATGGCCAAGAATATACCTATAGCTACCAAAATAGAAGCGATTCTTTATTTAAAAGGAAAACCGTTATCCGTCAGTGAAATTGCTGAATATGCGGCGTGCGATCGCCTGACAGCAGAAGAAGGAATTATTGAACTGATTGAGAATTATGCCCGTCGAGATACAGCTTTAGAAGTTGTGGAAACTGACAATGGTTATAGTTTACAACTGCGTTCAGAATTCCATGATTTAGTGCAAGCTTTGATACCAGTAGAATTTGGTGTAGGGGCTTTGCGGACATTAGCAGCGATCGCTCTCCATAATCCCATATTGCAAAGCGAATTGATTAACCTCCGGGGTTCTGGTGCTTATCAGCACGTTCAAGAATTAGTAGAATCAGGTTTTGTCCGCAAACGCCGAGATAATGACTCTCGCTCTTTTGCTCTGCAAATAACACCAAAATTTCATCAGTATTTTCAAATCGAACAACTTCCCCAAATTTTGACCACTCAAAATAAAGAACAACAATTAGAACTAGAGTTAGAAGCACCAGAAGTCACCAATTAAAGATTAAATTCCTGTTCCCTATTCCCTGTTCCCTGTTCCCTTTTCCCTATTCTCTGTAGAAAATGCGCTACTCTAGTAATATGGTTTAGAGTAGAATTAGCAATTAAGCTAATATAAATCGCCAATGGTGTTTGATCCTGATTTTTTGCATGACGACTCTGAGCAACACCCTAATCAACTTCTGAATGATCACTTTGGGGAAAACCCAAATCAGTTACTTAAATATTTACAGCATCAATCCCCTGAAGTTTTAGCCCGTGTCGCCCAATCCGTCAGCCCCGAAATTAAACAAATCATTTCCCAGAATGTCCAAGGACTCGTGGGGATGATGCCGGCAGAGCATTTTAACGTACAAATTACCACAGACCGGGATAATCTAGCGGGGCTACTGGCATCGGCAATGATGACGGGTTATTTTCTCCGCCAAATGGAACAAAGGATGCAATTGGAACACTTATCTAATCAATAGTTAATAGTACAGGTGTGATTAATCATAGCTGTAGTTTTAGTTTTCCCCGTTCCCTGTTCCCCGTTCCCCGTTCCCCGTTCCCCGTTCCCTACTATCGAGGATAAGTTCCTGAACGGACTTTAAAGACTTGAGTTTTCCCCTTGCGGTTGACTTCTATTACAAGAATGTCCCCAACGGTACTAGATTCAACTATCTTCTGAACTTGAGCAGTAATTTTGATTTGTTTACCATTAATTTTGTGAATGATATCACCAGGAAGCAGTCCCCCTGTCTGTGCTGGTGACTTTTCCATGACTTTCCTGATGACAATACCCACATCTGGCTGAATATTCAGTTGATCTTCTTCTTGAAGTCGCTGTTTTGTTGTTGCGGAAATGTCCACCATCTCAATTCCTAAAAATGGGTGAGCAACTTCTCCTGTAGTAAATAGTTCATTAGCGACACGAAAAGCGGTTTCAATGGGGATAGCAAAACCGAGTCCTTGAGCGTCAGCACGGATAGCAGTATTCACGCCGATAACTTGTCCTTGAGCATTTAAAAGCGGTCCGCCAGAATTACCAGGATTAATTGCTGCGTCTGTTTGAATAAAACTCACCCGCTTATTAGGAACACCGACTTGGACACTGGTTCGGTCTGTGGCGCTGATAATACCAATAGTGACAGTATTATCTAAACCCAAAGGATTGCCAATAGCGATCGCCCATTGTCCAGGAATTAAATTTTGAGAATTACCTAACGTGACTGTCGGTAATTTATTAGCAGAAATTTTGACTGCGGCTATATCTGTAACCGTATCAACTCCTACCACCTTCCCCTCAAAAGTCCGTCCATCTTTGAGGGTAACTTGTACCGTGTCTGTATCGGCAACTACATGAGCATTAGTCAGTAACTTACCATCTTCACTAAGAATAAATCCTGAACCTGTCCCCCGCTCAATTTTTTGTGCAGGTGCTGGTTGTTCATAATCTTTGAAAAACGGATGCAACAAGGGATTTTTTAAAACTTCAGAAAATGGATTTGATACTTTCCGAATTGCATTAATTCGCACAACCGCAGGTCCAGTTTTACCCACAGCAGTAGCGATAAAATTCACATTATCACTCCCAGGAGAATTAAGCATTCCATTTACTGGCTCAGAAACTATAGAGTCAGTAGGTAAAGATACTGTAATATTTTTTAACTGTTGAAACGAAAGATTGTGTAACCAAAAATATCGCCCCGCAAATACACCACCACTACCGCCAATTGCTATCAAACACAGATAAACAGCCAGTTGCTTCCAGGAGACCTTCATAATATTTAAGAATAATTGCACTCAAAGACAGCTTTTCATTATGTCTTTAGTGTAGTCAAACAAACGTTCAGTGAAAAGATTACTTTACATATAAATATAAGAAATTTGTCAGCATATTCGGGGATCACATCTAGTTATCAGATTTCATCATGAAATTATCTAATATCAGTAGTAGAAAGATGGAGGAAAAATTTTTATCCTAGCTTTACGAATCCCCAACTAAAATCTAAAAATTAGCGATTTCTGGACTTATTCACATGAAATTTTCCCATCGTTCACTTTGTTTTCTGAGCTTATTTAGCACTTTGGGGTTATTAACCACATTGCCACAACTACAAAGCGTTAATGCTAGTCTAGGTAGTTGTCCCATTCCCGTTTTAGCTCGAATTCAACGCTATCAAGTCAACCGTGGTGAAACTTTAGCAGCTATAGCCAATCGCTATAACTTAGCACCAGAGACAATTATCGGTATGAATCCATCCATCAGGAATGGGCTAATAAACGCAGGAACAGAACTACAAATTCCCCCTTTCAATGGGATTGTTGTCGAAGTCCCCCCCAATCAAACTTGGCGACAAATAGCATCCAAATATAAAGTTCGTCCAGATACAGTATTTGAAATCAATGGTTGTCAGAAAAACCCAAAATTTGTCTTTTTACCCATACTTCCCGGAGTAGCTACCACTCCTCGAATAATTGCCAAATCCCCCACACCTAGTAACTCTACAGGAAACATCACTGGTTATCCTTTACCAAATGGAGCAGATGCAGGATTAGCCTATGGTTGGCAAATTCACCCCATTACAGGGGATGTTTTTTTTCATAGTGGCATAGATTTATTAGCACCAGTAGGTACTTCAGTCGAAGCGATCGCTCCAGGAATCATCGTTTTTGCCAAAGAACAGGGTAGTTATGGCAAATTAGTCATTATTAACCATGCAGATGGCTTACAAAGCCGTTACGCCCAACTAGACAGCATCAAAGTTAATCTCGGTCAAACAGTCAATAAAGGCGATATTTTAGGAACAGTTGGAACAACAGGACAACCAACCTCAACCCAACCTCATCTTCATTTTGAAATGCGTTCTAACGGTTCTCTCGGTTGGGAAGCCAAAGATCCCAAAGGGTTTTTGAAATAAGAAAGTAGGGGCGAAGCATTCGGGCGATAAATTATCGGTTTTTTCCCAAGTTTATTTTCCGAATGCTTCGCCCTTACAGGAGTATGGCTAACGCTACGCTATCAGGAATTTAGGAGTTCACAAAGAATAAAAAAGAACATTTTTCTCTTCTCCTCCCTATTACCTTCGTCAATTATCAATTGTTAATTGTTCCGTTGATTTAATTATTTGCATTCCAGCTTTGGCAAAGCTAGCAAATATTGTATTAGCTTGTTCTGTATAGTCAACTACACCAGGAACAACAACAGGAGAAGTACAATCTTCTAATAAATAAATCTTATTTGTTAGGGTACTATCTACCTGTTGAATTTCTGTTAATAAATCGTCAATAGTCCAAGCAACACAATGACTTTTAGCTTGTCCACCAATAATTACCGCATCATATTCTAAAAGTTGTTTTATTAAACTTGTATTTTTTTGTGCAATTGGCTTATCATCAAATCCTATTAAAACTTCTGGACGTAAAATAGAATAATTTTCTGTTAAAGGATTTTCACCTTTTAATTCAAATTGAGTTTGACTTTGACGAGCAATACTATGAAAAAATATTGCTTCTTCTACCGATGAAACCAACGCATGACCAATTCCTCCTAACATGGAATGATAAGGCCAAACAGTCAACGGGTATTTACCATCTTGACTAAGTTGTTTAACATAATTAAAAGCTTGTTTTTTTAATAATTCATAATCACCATTAGTTACACTATTAGCAACTGCTGGATTAACTTGCCAAATACCTTGCTCAATATCTGCGGGTGTAATGTTTGTTGCGGCTGGTGTCGGGTGTTCTCCGTTAGCATTTACCCAAAATATGGGATGAAATATTTGCATTACTGTGTGAGTATCCAGCGTAGGAACAATTTTGGTAATTACTCCCAAATTACGATAAATAAATTCACACAATCGTTGATTATCATCAACTGCACCAGTTCCAGTTTGTCCACCCACAAATAATTCAAAATCAGGAATACAAAAGGTATTTTGGACATCTATTAATAATAGACAAACGCGAGTTTTATCTAAAGCTGCTGGTTGGATATTCTGTTGTTTTGTCCATGCTTCTGCTTCAATGGCACGTTGTTGGTAAGGTACACGCCATACTTCGCCAACTTTTGCGGGGTTGAAGTGGGGAGGAAGGGGTAATTGGGTTGTCATATTTGTATTAAGTTGTAGTAAATTTTACTAACTAAATTAATTTTTGCAATAAACCTGGAGAGTTGACAACCCTGCTACACAGTCAGGGTTTTATACTTAAACTAAGAAATAAAACATAGTTATAATTTACACATCTAGGACTATAGTGCAAAGTGGGAAATTTTTCAATCTTTAATCCTAAATCTACTTGGCGTATAGTCATAGTCTGTCCACAAGCAATCATACTTTATTATGGTTCGAGAACTTGAACGTCAACGTCAGGGTGCAACTTTTCCAGAATCTGCTCCAGCAGCCAATCCGGTGTTTTTTAGAACCTACAGCCGAGCCGTCGGACAGAGTTAGGTTTAAGAGAAACATGGGATCAAGTATGCGATCGCACTTTACGCGGTTTAGTGGAACTTAGCAAACTCAGCCAAGAAGAAGCCGCACTCTTAGACAAGACGCAGCGCAACTAAACCTAGTCTCAAAGACTTATCGGACGATACACAAAAAAATTCCCTAGCTTTTATCAGAAGCCAGGGTAATGCAATAAAAAAGTTCATCCATTATTATGATCCAAAAACCTACCAATAAGACTGGAATTTTCCAGCCACAATTTCCGACTGTTAAAGATCAGTCGTCTAGTATCATTGTTCAAAATAGGCTGGACACCCCAGAAAAAGTGGAAAATCGGCTGATAGCTGCTAATTCTACAAATACTCCCATACAACCAAATGCAGGAGAGTTAATACCTATACTCACCTATGGAGGTGTGTCCGTAGCAGTGATTATTGCAATGGCTTGGTTTGTGAAGGTACTGCTTGCATCTATGTCTGAATTACTGCAAGCAATACCCAAACATAAGAAATAATTTTTAGTAAGGGTAAAGCAAAAGCTCATTGGTGTCAACTTAAGTCAAAAATGGCTTATCTATTGGCTTCCACACCCGCCCAGAAATGAATTTTAGGGCTAATACCCAAAGTAAACTAAAGTTTACTAAAAATTTTCGGGATATTTAGTCATCTTTAGATGACTTTGGCTATTAGACTGGGAATTCATTCCCAGACGGGCTATAGATTTCACGTTAAGTTGACACCTATGAGCATTGCTAAACCTCTACCTGATAGGCATCAAAAATTTTTCAACCGCAGAGCTATGACAATCAAAATAAAATTAATGGCTGATTATGGATGCTACCCATTATGGTGGGCTAGTTCTGATAAAGCTGGAGATATTGATCCAGAAACTATGCCATTAAATGAAGAAACTATCAGCCGTTTGGAAAAATGGGCAGATATTTATGATGCACGGTTAAATTGGCAAGATCCAGCTAATTCACCAGATTTGAGTCCAGAAGAAGAAGCAGCTTTTGAACAAGAAGGAATTAGTTTGTGGAAACAACTACAAAAAGAACTTGCACCTAATTATGAAGTTGTCTATTTTAGTGAGCAATTACGTAAAGTTGTAACAGATATCAATGAATTAGAATTTTTACTTACTATCAATGCTTCGTAGTAGATGTATAAGCTTTTTTGATAAAAATGATAGGTAAAATTTTGAGACTTTACTACCCTGGCAATGCACTGTCAGGGTTTTATACTTAAATAAAAAAACTAAAATATAGTGATAATTTACACATTTAGAACCATAGCGCAAAGTGGTAAATTTTTCAATCTTTAATCCTAAATCTACTTGGCGTATAGTCATAGTTTGTCCACAAGCAATCATACTTTATTATGGTTCGAGAACTTGAACGTCAACGTCAGGGTGCAACTTTTCCAGAATCTGCGCCAGCAGCCAATCCGGTGTTTTTTAGAACCTACAGCCGTCGGACAGAGGTGGGGTTAAGAGAAACATGGGACCAAGTATGCGATCGCACTTTACGCGGTTTAGTGGAACTAGGAAAACTCACCCGTGAAGAAGCTGCAATTTTAGACAAGATGCAGCGCAACATGAAAGCTTTGCCCAGTGGCCGCTGGATGTGGGTTGGGGGTACAGATTGGTTAACCAAACCCAAAAACTTCTCCGGTGCTTATAACTGTACTTCTACCAACCTTGTAGACTGGAAAGCCTTCGGGTTAATGATGGACTTAGCCATGATGGGCTGCGGTACAGGTGCTATCATCGAACCCCAGTATATTAATCAACTGCCTCTTATCCGTAATCGCCTAAATATTACCATCACGGGTGAAATTGGCAGCACTCCTAAAGAACAACGTCGTGAATTTACACAAACCGATATAGAAGGTAACACCGCTACTATCCACGTTGGCGATAGCCGGGAAGGTTGGGTAAAATCCTATCAAACCCTCTTAGAACTCTCCAGTGATGAACGCTTCAGTTCGACTTCGCTCACTGACCATACAGGTGACGTTGAAGTAATTGTTGATATTAGCGACGTGCGCCAATCTGGGGAAACCCTCAAAGGCTTTGGCGGTATGGCTAATCCTGTAAAATTACCTGGATTGTATCAGCGTTGCGCCTCTATTCTCAATAAGGCAATAGGCAGACAATTAAATTCAGTTGAATGCTGTTTGTTAATTGATGAAGCTGCTGTCACGATTGTTGCTGGCAATATTCGTAGAAGCGCGGGTATGCGTCAATTCGTTGCAGAAGATAAACAAGGCGCAACAGCTAAAGACAACCTATGGCAACAAGACGCAGAAGGTAATTGGCGTATTGATCCAGAACGCGATTCTTTGCGTATGGCGAACCATACCAGAGTATTTCACCGCAAACCAACCTTAGAAGAATCTATTGCAGCCGTTCAAAAGCAATATTATAGCGGTGAAGGAGCAATTCAATGGGCTGGTGAAGCTGTCGCTAGAGCTAACATTGATTTACTCACTACAGCAGGACTAAAGACAGACTTCTTGCAAGCTTACGAGCAAGGAAAAGCCAAAGAATGGATACAAGAACGTCACCCAGATATTAATTCTCAAGAATTAGAGCATCGTTTAGGCCGCTACGGCTTGAATCCGTGTGGTATTTTTTTAATACTTGCCTCACGTAAAAAAACCCCGCAAATACGGGGAAAGCTGAGAAGCTAATCCCGTGGTAATCAATAGAACTAAAAAGCTATTGACACCGTAGAGCGTAGAGGGTGAACTTTTGTAAAATGGTGTTATGGAAACAACAGGTAGCATTTACATTATCAAGAACATAATAAATGCCAAAGTCTACATTGGTCAGACTTTACAACCTGTTGTAGAAAGGTTCAAGCAGCATTTAAAGCTGTTAAAAACTAACCGCTCTCAAACAATTAGTAAGGCGATCGCTAAGTACGGCAAAGATAAGTTCTATTATGAGGTGCTGGAAGAGTCTATACCTCTTGATCAGTTAGACCAACGTGAAGAGTTTTACATACAAAAGTATGATTCTATTTCCAATGGTTACAACTTGTGTCCCGGATGTCAAAAATGGAGAAAGAAACCTCTCAATTTACCTGAAGATGAAATTGCTAATCTGTATATTAGAGGTTACTCCAGTAGGCATTTAGGCCAAATGTATAAAGTTTCTGCACCTCTTATACAAAAGATTGTTCGTAAACAAGGGCTTTCCAGAGCTAAACAACACAATTTGCCTGATAGAAGCAGTAAAGTCACCAAAGATATTCTTTTGGAACTTTACGTAGTTCAGCGACTTTCTCAACGAACAATTGCACGTCGTCTTGGTGTTCACGAAGAAACTGTTAGAAGAGCGGTTAAAAGACACAATTTACAAAAAATATAATCCGAGGAAATTTTTCCTTCTATACCTTTTGGTATAGCTCCAAGAGTGTGGGGCATCTATATTATTTTATGTAGATGAATATGTACGCCGAGCTACAGGGAATATAGAACCTGTAGAACTAGAGGATAAAAAGCCTCTAGGGTAACAATACTGGAGATCATTGGCGCTAACTTCCACTGTAATCTGTCTGAGGTACACTTAAACCAACTTGATCCCGATAACTACAAAGAACAAGAAGAAGCATTTACAGCAGGTGCTTTGTCAGTGGCCGCACTGTTAAACCACCAATTCCTTGAACCCCGCTATCAATACAGCCGGGAACTTGATCCTATTGTTGGTGTTTCCTTCACCGGTTTATTCGATTTCTTTGTTCATGCTTTTGGTGTGGACTGGTTGCGCTGGTGGGAAGCAGGAAGACCTGAAACCCCGGAAGGACTGGTTTTCAAACGCGGTGAGCAGAAATATCTCAGCAGATGGAGAGAAATAGTCCATAAAGCAGTTTGGGAATATTGCGATCGCCATCACATCAAACACCCCAACCGTTGTACTACGGTCCAGCCAGCCGGGACCAAATCCCTGTTAACAGGAGCATCTCCCGGTTGGCATCCCCCCAAAGCCCAAAGATTCATCCGTCGGATTACCTTCCGTAAAAATGACCCCGTAGCCCTAGCTTGTATAGACTATGGTTACAACGTCATTCCCTCCCAATCTGACAAAGATGAAAACGGCAACTTACTCAACGATCCTTTTGATCCTCGTTGTACCGAATGGTTGGTAGAAATACCCGTCGCTGTATCTTGGGCAGATTTACCCGGTGCTGATGTCATTGATGTGTCTAAGTTTTCCGCATTAGCGCAATTAGACTTTATCATGCAAGTGCAGAATCACTATGTCACCCATAATACATCTGCTACCTTAGAACTCCGTTCTGAAGAAGTAGAAATCCTGGGGACACGCATTTATGAAGCAATTCAAAATGATGAAGGCTACATTTCTGCTGCATTATTAGCGCGGTTTGATGATTTGCAATCTTTCCCCCGTTTACCCTTTGAACCAATAGACAAAGCCACATATCAGGAGTTGTCTCAAGAAGTCAAAGTCAGACGGAAAACCGATGATTTCTGTGGCGCACTAAGTCGTTATGATTTGGGAGAACTAACAGAAGCAGGTCCTAGCGGTTGTGACTCTGATAAGTGTATGTTCCCAGAACAACCACCCACTTCATAGTTTATGTACCTAGTTGGGCTTTAACCCTGATCAGATTCCTCGTTCCCATACTCTGTATGGGAATGAATTCCAGAAGGCTCTGCCTTAAACTAAATTTTAGATTCAATAACATGAGTTGAGCTAATCCATTCACCTTTTTCACTGTAGTTGCGAATTAAACGTTGACGTTCATTTTCTTTAACTAACCAACCTGCTTCTACAAAAAAAGGTTTTCTCAATTGCAGTTGCAAAGGAACATTGCTAGAATTTCCATCAGGTAATAACAAAATTTGTCGCGTAGTTCCTTCCTTTTCAAAAATGATTTTATTACCTTCTATTTTTGCTGTTGAAGTAATCACTTGGGATGAAAAAGATAATTTTTGTTCTAAATATCCATTACCCAGATATTGAATTTCTAAAGAAGTAGAACATACTGTTGATGGTCTTAAATCTGAGTAACTTGTATAAGCCTTACCTTGCCAATTACCAATTAACTGTTCTACAGTTAGTTGTGGGCGTTCGTAAGCATCTGTAGAAGTGCGGAATTCTCTAATCAGGGTTAAACTAATAAAGTTACCTTGTTTGTCATATAATTGTACTAAACGCGATCGCCTATCATTATCTACAAAGCCGTATTCTGCTCCAAACTCTGTAAAAGGTGCTAGTTGCAATGTTCCTTTAGAAAACGCTCCTGTGGCAAAAAAGATGTTCTCTTTTCCTAAAGAACGGTATTCCTGTTGATAATCTTGAATGGGCGGACTATCATAACCACTAGCATCGAAACGACGTAATCTAAAAATTACAGCTTGATGATTATCATCAGCTTCTAAATTTAAAATACTAGGAGTAGAATCTAATATTTCACCGTCGGGTGATATTTTAGTAAATGAACCACGCCATTCTCCTAAATTTTTGAGAAAATTTTCCCAGTTGCTTGCCATAATTTAATTATTATTTAAATAGCTGACTTTAGTTGAGTATTGGCGACAAATTACAGTTAATGCTGTTGGTGATAATTTGACCAATGATAACCATCATATAGCCAAATATTATCAAATTTGTTGCTAGTTGCTTATTAGGCAGTATCTGTTAAGATTAATGAGGAATTAATAATTTTTAACAGCAATCCTGGAGAGTCTAATGTTTATTACTGAATTATCGCCCTTATTTCAAGAACTTACCCAACACCCGATCTCATTTCTTGGTGGTTTTGTTTCTGGTATCCTCCGACTTAATCTAACTGAAGATCCCGTAAAAAGTTGGCTAGATAAAAAGGGTTGTGGAGATAGTTCTGGTAACTCTAGCACAGATGCACAAACTAGTAAAGCTAATGGACCTCAGCAGATTACTATTGACTAGCCCAAGTAGCTAAGTAGGGTTTGTGAAGACAAGACTTACGCAAAACAAAAAGTAGGGGTAATTGATGAATTATCCCTACGTAGAACGGACTAAATAATTCCAGGTTTGTAGTGAGGACTTTAGTCCTAATTTAAGGGCTGAAGCCCTTGCTACCAAATCATCTCAACATTTTTTACATTACTTAATCTAAGTTGATTTATTTTTGTCTAGTTACTTACGCAAGAATAAAGTTTTCAGTTACATTTTGCATTAGCTCTAGCTGAGGTAGTAAAAAAGTTCCAGGGTAACGTTCTGACTCGACGAATCCTAGCCCTAATTATTCCCTTTTCCCAGTGGCTGAATATAAAAGTAAATTGTTTGAAAATATAAAATATATAAGAGCAGCTAATGGAATATTGTAAAATGTCATACATTGAAAAATGTGACAATCAGTTATCATAGTGGTGTGCGTATGTTCAGGCTATGGGTGTCTTTAATTGTCGCTGAATTATCCATCAAGGTTAATACACTACAATTTTTGTTACCTAAAAATTCAGATTTGCTTAGTTCTGTTTTGCACCTGAATTAATCGCTGTTTGTTGAAAATTACGTGATACATAGTCAGTAACCCAGCCCTAAAGGGACTGGGCTTGCAAGAGTAATCAAGCAAGCCGTACTGACCAGACCACCCTGAGCGTAAGTCTTATGGTAGCCGTTATTTGAGTCACGACACCTTGGAATGCGTAGCTAGTTCCCTGCTCTGTCATTTGCAATTAAACAGTTTTAAGGTCACTGAAACAGTGTTGCAAGTCTAACAAGCTCTTATAACTGGTCGAAGCTAACATTACCCCGAAAGGGAGGCACATCGCGTGCAACACATTATGCGTACAGAGTTGGGAAATTTGAATCGGTAATTGTCCCGTTGAAAGTACATCACAAAAGTACCCCGAATTTCCTAACTCCAAGGCGGTAATAAAGAAATATTTAAGGCGGTTAAAACCGCTCGTGTCGTTTTCCTCTCAGCACTAAAGTGACTGAGTTTCCCACTTACCGCAAGGTCTTATGACTATTTACGTTGGAAATCTCTCCTACCAAGCGAGCGAAGCAGACTTAAAAGCCGTGTTTGCTGATTATGGCGAGGTAAAAAGAGTTGTTTTACCTACCGACCGTGAAACTGGCAGACTACGTGGCTTTGCCTTCGTTGATATGGTTGTAGACGAACAAGAAGATAAAGCTATTACTGAATTAGACGGTGCAGAATGGATGGGTCGTCAACTGAAAGTTAATAAAGCAAAACCACGAGAAGATAATCGTCGAGAAGATAATCGCCGAGGTAGTTGGGGGTAACGAATCTAGGTGGATGATGGGTAATTAGTGATTTCGCACGATTCCCTATTCACTGAAGCTTTGAGAACCTTGCTTTCCAGTTGGGAACTTCCTAACTAAAAAATTCATCTCATCGCTCACTCTGCGGGTGAGCGAGAGGTTTCTTTTGCTTTCAGCTAAAAAATTGACATTCTCATCTCAAATATGTTATAGAATAGTGACAGATTACAAAATAGTTTTTAGCATCAAACAATTATAAAAAAATAGTTAAGAGTGCTATTGTCTATCGTAGTAATCATTCTGGAGTTAGAGCCAGGGATCACAATAGAATTTCAAGTGATTCAAAAAAATTTGTAAGCTTGGCTCATGGGAAAACCAAATCTGTAGAGCAGAACTAAATGATGATTTGTTCGATTGTGAGCGATCGCCATTATGCTAAGTTTCAGGGAGCATTCGACGGGTAAAAACAGCTAAAGTCACAAGAAACTTGCTGATTATAGATATTGCCAGAGACTTGTTTTAATGATAGGGTAGGTTGAGCTTCTGTTTTTAGAGAAAAAACCCCCAGTGGATGTTAGCCAGCTAGGGGAGTTAGTTATCAGGGTGCATCTACCAATTAAATGTTCTCAGGTGCTGTACTAGTCTCCGGATAAATTTGTTTTTAGCACGTTTGTTTTAAATTCACGATTCAACTACACAGCGGTTTATAATAAAACGGTTGAAAATGAAAAAACCCCCAGTGGATGTTAGCCAGCTAGGGGAGTTAGTTATCAGGGTGCATCTACCAATTAAATGTTCTAGCTTTGACTAGTAATTCCCGGATAGTTAATAGAATATTTTTGATATAGTCTGTAACTATATTAATGATAGATACAAAAAACCCCCAGTGGTGTTAGCCAGCCAGGGGAAGTTAGTTATCAGGGTGCATCTACTAATTAAATGTTCTGGGGTTGTGTATACTGTTCCGGAAAAAAAATGGGTGGATGACGATAATTGTGTTTTACTAACCATAAACAGAAAAAAACCCTCAGT
>NZ_VILD01000003.1:342409-346752 GCF_009712085.1 Anabaena sp. UHCC 0253 | reverse complement strand
CGATAATTGCGTTGTACTAACCATAAACAGAAAAAACCCCCAGTGGTGTTAGCCAACTAGGGGAGTTGAGTTATCAGGGTGCATCTACCAAATTTAATGTTCATTATTTCTAATTTATGCTCCGGACAAAGTTACCCAAATATTGCTGTTTGTCACATACCGAAAAAATTCCTGTGGCTGGTAGCTGGGTAGGGGAGTTAGTTATGGGGATTTTATCTACTTCATCGCTGATCTAAAAATGCTTTCAAACGTTCTTGTCAATCAGGAACGTTTTTTATTGATCATAAATTGAGTAAATAGATCCACAGAACTTGGCGATTTTTGTGAAAAGAAAACCCCTAGTAGGTTTTAACCATCTAGGGGAATTGAAGATCAAGGTGCATCTACCAATAAAGTGTTCTTGAAGGGGATCAACCAATCCGGATAAAGTGGTTGAGGCCAAACAATGACAGGACTTACGCACGAATCATGGAATATCTAACCACTCCAGGTACAGAGGACACACAAGAAAGAGGTTTTGAGGATATTTTGCGTAAGTTCTCAATGATAAGTAATGATATTTGTCTATAAATTCACCAAAGTTTTACAATACTAAGTCCCCCCATCTGAAACATTAGAAAGGTAAAAAACATCTAAGGTATTAACAAGACTAAGTGGTGAAGATTTCAGTCCCCAAAGTAATCCTGCTAAGTAGTTGAACAAAAATAAATTCATTAATAGAGACTCCGAACAGGGAAAGGAGAAGAGAACAACAATGTGTGTAGTTAATTCTGTCCAAATACTTATCACGGTGAGAACAGTTAATGTTTAAAGCATATAATCACAATAGATAGATATTTTAATGTGGCTTGTAACCTGTTGAATGTACGAAAGGAATTTTTACAGTTGGCTGATCCGAAAGTTACGCTTGTGGAGAAAAAGTAGTCGTCTAGCTTGGTGGAAGTGGGAAATAAGTTTTATGGAGCAAAAGTTGTGACCCAGGAATTTCACCTTTCCGCAACCCCGGTAGGGCAGAATGATTATCTGGTGCGGACGGAACAAGTTGCGCCGGGAGTACCGTTAGCAGAGGAACTGGTACATTGGCCAGTGAGTGAATGGTTAGCGGCGGCGGGACATTTGATGGATGACCCTTTGCAGTTAGTTTTGCAGGGGGATATGGTATCCAAGAACTCTGTTAATTTGGTGGCTTTGGGGCAGGAATTGTATAATGCGTTGTTTCAAGGGACGCTGAGGGATAGTTGGATTACCGCCCAAGGGATTGCCCAAAATCACCAACAGGTGTTGCGGCTGAGATTGGGACTGAAGGATACTAGGTTGGCGCGGTTGCCATGGGAAGTGATGCACGCAGGCGATCGCCCTTTAGCCACGGGTCCTTATATCACCTTTGCCCGTTATCAAAGTGGTTTAGCCCCAGCATCACGCATACCCACTCATCATCTTCCTACTTCACCCGACGAACGGGGGGTGAAAGTGCTAATGGTGATTTCTGCACCTACTGACTTAGTGCGGCTGGATTTGCTCAAACAAGAAGCTATCAACCTCAAAGCAGAACTACATCGCCAAGCTGCCCGTGTAGTTGATGGTAATCATCATTTCCCAGAGATTGAACTGACTGTTTTGGACGGTCCAGGGAGAGAAGAACTGACTCAAGCTTTAGAACAGGGACATTATCATATTCTTCACTATTCCGGTCATAGTAACTTAGGTACGAATGGTGGGCAAATTTATCTTGTCAGTAAAAAAACTGGGTTAACAGAGATTCTCAGCGGAGACGATTTAGCTGGGTTACTGGTAAACAATAATATTCAAATGGCAGTATTTAACTCCTGTTTAGGGGCATATCGGGCTAGATCCGAGGCTGCGGAAGATTCAGGAGAACGGAACTTAACAGAAAGCTTGGTAAAAAGGGGCATTAAAAGTATATTGGCGATGTCAGAACGTATACCTGATGAGGTGGCGCTGACATTGACTCAATTGTTTTACCGAAATTTGAGTCAGGGCTATCCTTTGGATTTATGTGTAAGTCGAGTCCGTCAGGGTTTAATTTCTGCTTATGGTTCTCAACAGATGTACTGGGCTTTACCAATTTTGTATCTTCAGCGAGAATTTGATGGTTGTTTGACACCGCAAATTAATTTATCTGGCTACTCGGAGTTACTGAACGAATATCAGCCACCAAAGCGGAGTAATAATAACTATTCTACTGTCGCCAATCATCCAGAAATGCCTTTAGTTATTGATGATATCCTCAACCCTAATTTGGAAGAGGAGACACAAGAGGTAGACTGGTTAGGGGAAGATACTTGGGGTGATTTAGTAGATGAAATTGAATATGATGACCCTAGTTATAATGAGGATTCGGCTTTAGTTTCTGATTTGTTTCGTCAATTCGGTAAGCCAGAAGCTACGACTCAAGAACCAAGCATGAAAGCAGAACTGATCCAAAAGGAGAATCTTCACCATCTGTCAGAAATGCAGGTTTCCGAGACGAAGGGAAATTTAGGTTGGGCAAATGTCCCCGCCCCTATGACATCAACCTCCGCGAAACTGGAAAAGCGTCAGGCAAATCCTCAGTTATCACCATCACCTTTACTGCCCAGAGATAATCGCACTCAGCGCCCAAAATGGAGATTTTGGTATAGTATTTTAGGTATGAGTGCGATCGCTCTCAGTGTTGGTATGGGTTGGTTGTGGCATCAACAGCGATCGCCACAGTTACCAGATGTCCCACCAATTCCTGGACAAAATTCCCAAAATAATCAGTATCCGAGCATTAATTTAGCTACGTCAGCTACGGGAATTGTCACGGCTACAGCTACGGCACAGTTGAGTCAGGGCAATTTAAAAGCTGGTTTGGATGCTATTAATGAATTAATGAATCGCGGTGCTTTGCCGGCGGCGGAAACGGCTTTAAATTTGATTCCGGAACAGGATGCTGAAAATCCATCTGTGAACTTTTTCCGGGGGCGATTAGCTTGGCAGTCAGTACAAACGAAAAATAATAAATATAGTATTGATGATGCTCGCCGTTATTGGTCTAGGGCTGTACAGAAGCAACCAGATTCTCTTGTGTATAATAATGCTTTGGGATTTGCTTATTATGCGGAGAATAATCTCAATTATGCTAATGATGCTTGGTTTAAGTCCTTGAGTTTAGCATTAAATATCCAGCCAGATCAGAATTCTCGCCCGATAAAATATCCGCAGATAGCTGGACAACCGGAGGCATTGACAGCTTATGCTGGGTTAGCTTTAGGTTTATATCAATCTGCCAAAAATCAACCCGCTGATAAACGTCAGCAATATTTACAGGAAGCGATTAAACTCAGACAAATGGTAATTCAAAATGCGCCGGCAGATTTTACCATTGATAACTTATCGCAAAATTGGTTGTGGACAGAACAGGCGATCGCTGATTGGCGATCGCTTTTGCAAGAAAATAGTCCATAATTGGAGACGATGAAAAAACAGTGGAATCCAATACATCAAGCTGAAATTAAATAACTATGGCTATATTTACAGCGTGAGACAACGAATCTGCTTAGATATATAAACAACGCTATTAGAAGTCAGGAATCAAAAAAATGAGAAAAGTAGAAGCCATTATCCGTCCATTTAAACTGGATGAAGTAAAAATTGCCTTAGTTAACGCCGGTATCGTCGGTATGACAGTTTCCGAAGTTCGAGGTTTCGGGCGGCAAAAAGGGCAAACTGAACGCTATCGGGGTTCAGAATATACCGTGGAGTTTCTCCAAAAACTCAAGGTGGAAATCGTTGTTGAAGATGGCTTAGTTGATATGGTTGTAGATAAAATTATCGCCGCAGCCCGCACTGGTGAAATCGGTGATGGTAAAATTTTTATCTCCCCTGTTGAACAAGTTGTCAGGATTCGGACAGGAGAAAAGAACACAGAAGCCGTCTAAATACTAAGTATTGGGTCTGGAATATCCAAAAAATGGGCGTTGTTGAGTCTGTGAAAATGAACACAGAAAATCAGCAGCGCCTTTGATTGAGTGTTGAAGCAAGTTAAGATTTATGCGTTCCAGCCATTTTGAGGTAATTTAAAAACGTCGGCATCAAACTTTAAGCCTTAAAAGTTAACACTGGACTCAACCTCGCTACAATACCTACCATTTCCGCCTCAACTTGCACATTAATGACAGACTGAATCGGTTTATAAGCTGCGGGTGCTTCTTCAATCCGTCGTTCTTCCCGTAAAGTTATACAGTCAACCCCTGTTAATCCCAATTCCGCTTCAGTTTCGGTTGCACCTCTGCGGTTCAGGTCAAAACGCGATCGCATTCTTCCCGCCCCATGTGATGCAGAATGAGAATATGCTGGTA
>NZ_VILD01000003.1:319718-341922 GCF_009712085.1 Anabaena sp. UHCC 0253 | reverse complement strand
TTACCTTTGCCAACCATTAAGTAAGAAAAATCACCCATCGAACCAGGGATAATTACAGGTTGTCCTTGATATGCAGGACAAGCGCCTTTACGGGTTATCCATCTACCAATTTGAGAATTTGCATTTTGCGGTAAGGTAATATTGTGCGGTAAATCGTAAACCAAAGGTGCTTCCACATCTCCGTAAACTTCCCGCAACCGCAGACGTAACAATTCTGCTAACAACAGACGATTAATAAAAGCGTAGTTTGCAGCAGTCGCTTCTGCTTCTAAGTAACTAGCAACCAGTTCTAGGTGAGAATAACTAGAAAGGGGAAAAATTTGTGCTTCTGGGTATTTTAAACCCTTTGTCCAAGCAGCTTTGGCTTGATCTCGCCACATTCCGCCAATGTACTTACCCACATTCCGAGAACCGGAGTGAATCATAAAAGCTAATTGTCCCTCACGCACTCCCCAAGCATAAGCTAAGGAACGGTTTTCAACCTGATCAACTCGTTGCACTTCGACAAAATGATTACCACCACCAATGGTTGCTAGTCCGCCATCTCGCACCACTCCACTATCGGGTATCAATTCCTCTGGTGCAAGTTTCCAGTTACCAGCCATTGAACCACTCAGGAAAATGCGATCGCTTTCTTGGGCAATTTGTAGCAAATCTGACTTAATAAAACTGCCTGTAGGTGAATCTAACATCACATCTAGCCAACCCGTAACCCCATATTGAAATAGAGATTGCATGGTTTTAGCAGTCATTGTCACATCTCGCGTCCCAAAAAAGTAATCTCCTTTCATCAGTTCCACAAATTTGTCGCGCTTTGATAAAAATTGATCAATGGTCAAATCGGCTACGTGTAGGCGCATTCCACAGTTAATGTCAGAACCGACAGCAGCAGGAATGACTTGACCTTCTGTTTCTACAATTGAACCAATTGCTACACCAGCATCACCAGGATGAAAATCTGGTGTAGCACAAGCACGACATACACAACCGCCAGAGGGGTGGCGAATATTGGCTAAATTCGCTAACTGTTTGAGTGCTTTTGCTTCTACAGGAAAACCTTCTGGTAGTAATACTTCGGCTACTGGGGTATCCGGTGAGTTAACTAGACGCACAGAATAAGTGCTATTTTGATAAGTTACGTCTAAACCCTGCTTTTCTAAAGCACGCATGAGACGTTGTATATTTTTTGGCTGCATGAAAATTCCATGAGAGTCTTAAACTAAACTCTTGGCTTTGAAGTGATAAACGAGACATGGTTTCAGCAGCCGCGTCTCTAGTATTTTTGTGGTTGTTTGCCCGAAGTTATGGCGAAAACAACAATATCACTATTATACATGATTGCCAAAAAAAATCCAATGGACAGTTGGTAAAAATTAAATATCCATTTTTCTTAATCCTTATAGAGACGTTCCATTAAACCTCTCTACCTTTTAATTTCTTGAATTTATATTCTTAATTCCCCAGCTTTATTGTATTTTTGCAAAATTCCCATAACAACCGCTGGTATTTCTAAATGGGGGAGAATTCCCGCGTCGGGTATTTCATGAAAACCTTTAATCACACCAGGATTTAAACTTGCTAACCGTCGTCCTAAATCAATATTGGTAAATTGTGCTTTTTCTCCCCATAACATTACAGTGGGAACTTGAAGTTGTTGAATATATAAACTCAAATCAAAATAAAGATTTCCTCGTAAAAATGCCAAAGCCGCAAACTTAGCTTGATGTTGTTGTGCAGAACTTAGATAAGCATTTACCATTTCTTGAGTCAATCTTTCTGGGTTAGCAAAAAGAAAACTTTGTAAAAAATTCCTGACTGCAATTTCGTTTTCTGCACCTAAAGCATAAATTAAATTATCTACTAGAGGTGTAGTAATTAAAGAAAGTGGTAATCTCCTCCCTGCACCTTCTCCAAAATCATTAAAACCAGAAGGACAAACTAAAAACAACACTTTGAATAAATCGGGATAAGTCACCGCGAGACGAATAGTAAAAGCCGCAGTTAAAGAAGATGCTATTACCGTTACAGGTTGATGACAAGTTTGAGTAATAAACTCAATAATCGTCGTTAAATAATCTTGAATTTGATAATCTCGCACCGGGTGAGCAGATTTTCCCCAACCAATTAAATCTGGGGCTAAAATTCGATATTGTGAAGCATAAGCTGGGTAAATTTTCGACCATTCATAAGCAGAAGCACCACCACCAAAATTATGCAGAAATAATAATGGTGGTAAATCTTTATCTTTTGCATTTTCCCAAGGTGCGCTAACTTGGGTATAGTAAACCATTGCACCTAAAGATGTATGAATGAATTTACTACCAAAACCAGGAGGTTGAAATCTTAGCATAATTAATTAAAAGTTGCTGAAAAGTTTTTTTAGTAGGGGCGCAGGGCCTGCGCCCATTCAGGAGTCACTACCAGCAAGTCCTGATTATGAAAGTGAATCTTTGGTAATTTGGACAAGTTGATTTATATTATCAGCATTAATATTATAAGCAGAGCCGAACCCAATTACAAAACGACCGCTATGAGGTTTAAGTTGCAAAATCCGAAAATCAGGTAAACTGCGTAAAGTGGTAATCAATTCTCCAAACCGAATTTGAAATTTATCAACAATTTGCTGCCATTTTTCAGTATCTCTTTCTATCAAACTAGCAGTACAATCAAAATTTAATCGCCGACGAGCAAAAATTTGTTTAGTTTTAACTTCGTCGTCAATAAATAAAACACTTACATAAGGACTAGCATAAATATTTTGGGTGTGAGTAGCTAGTCCACTAACATAGATGTAGATGTTTTTATCATCATCCATTACAAAAGGCGCATAACTAGCATTAGGAATTCCCTCTTTACTCACGGTACTAATAATAATGCTAGTAAATCCTTGGGGAAAGTTCTCGTATTCAGTTTGGGCTTTTTCAAATTGAGTCATCATGATATTATTCATTTTAACTAACCGCAGAGGCGCAGAGGAAGAGATATTTAACTTTTATTCGGGACTGTTAGATTATACCCAGGATTGGATCTTTTTCACCATGTACTCACAAAATTGATACAATGAGACTAGAGTGATTAAATAGTAACTATGAATAATAACAATAGTTCTCGATGGGATTTATGCAGGTTTATCAAAACTCTAACTTATTTTGAAGTATTTCCGGTTCTTAACTGGATACAAAAAATATTTCAAGGTAGTCCTAAAGATGAACAAAATATATCAAAAGAAGGAAGAAATATGCCTGTGATTCTAGTAGCTGGTGCGACTGGTGGAGTCGGTAAACGAGTTGTCAAAAAATTGGTAGCACAGGGGTATAATGTCCGCTGTTTAGTTCGAGATATTGAGAAAGCGCGGCCAATTTTGGGTGATGATATTGATTTGGTAGTTGGAGATATTACGAAACCAGAAACTTTGACAAATTTAGTTATGGCTAATATTCAAGCCGTAATTTGTTGTACCTCCGTGCGTGTCCAACCTGTGGAAGGAGATACACCAGATAGAGCAAAATATAATCAAGGTGTGAAATTTTATCAACCGGAAATTGTCGGAGATACACCAGAAAATGTTGAATATAAAGGTGTGAAAAATTTAGTAGAAACAGCAGCAAAATATCTAGTTTCTGTGGGTGAAAAACCCATATTTGATTTTACTAAACCATCAGATGAAATCAAAAATATCTGGGGTGCTTTAGATGATGTAGTCATGGGTGGTGTCAGCGCCAGTAGTTTCCAAATTAAGGAAAATACAGCAGTATTTACAGGAAATGTTTCTACTGCTAATTCTGGGGGTTTTGCTTCTGTCAGAACTAAGAATTTTTCACCTTTACTTGATTTATCAGGTTGTCAAGGTGTGAAGTTACGGGTTAAAGGTGATGGACAACGTTATAAAATATTTTTACGCACAGAATCAACTTGGGACGGAGTTGGTCATAGCTATTCTTTTGATACTGTTGCTAATACTTGGCTAGATATTCAGATTCCTTTTGCAGATTTAGTTCCCGTATTTCGTGCCAAAATTGTTAAAGATTGTCCACCAATGGATGTTAGTAAAGTTTGTTCTTTGCAACTAATGTTGAGTAAGTTTGAATATGATGGTGCTTTAAATCCTCACTTTTCTCCAGGTATTTTTTCCCTGGAAGTTGAATCAATTAAAGCTTATGGTGGGGAAACTTTACCTCAATTTGTTTTAATTAGTTCTGCTGGTGTAACTCGTCCAGGAAGACCAGGAATTAATTTAGAGGAAGAACCACCAGCGGTGAGATTAAATGACCAATTGGGAGGGATTTTAACTTGGAAGTTGCGAGGGGAAGAAAGTGTAAAAGCTAGTGGAATTCCTTATACAATTATTAGACCTTGTGCTTTGACAGAAACAGCAGGAGGAAAAGCATTAATCTTTGAACAAGGTGATAATATTAAAGGAAAAATTAGCCGTGATGATGTGGCAGAAATTTGTGTCCAAGCAATCAAAGAACCAAAAGCTAGTAATCTAACTTTTGAAGTGAAAGAAAGTGAAGAAAATGCTCATAATCCAGATTGGAAAAAACTATTTTCTTCTTTACAACCTGATCAATGAAAATTGATTAATTAGCTGATTTGTTGGGTTTCCTTTGTCAACCCAACCTACAATTTTTGCTTAATTAATAATATGATGTTCAGAAGATTTCTATTAATGGGGGTATTGGTAATTATTGTTTGGAGTGGTATTTTGTTAAATACGGCTTCACCACAACAGGTTGATTTTCGTGTTAATAATTTAGAAGCTGATGTTAGGACTCTAAATTTACGCTTACAGCAGCTTGAATTAATGGTTAGAAAAAATAATCAATTACCATCTGCAAATAGCCTTCCCGGTTCTCCTAATTTGAGACAGAAGTTAACACAACCACAACAGGAAAAAATGTTTGATAACTTAGCAACTTTAGTAGTTGAATTAAATCAAAAAGTTAACAAACTAACGATGCGAGTTAATCAACTTGAAAAACTTAATGTTAAGTAGAGATATTTAAAGATGAATCAATCTGTTACTTATGAAGGTGGTTGTCATTGTGGTAAAGTTAGATTTCAGGTCATAGTTGATAACCACAAAGTAGATGATTGCAATTGTTCAATTTGTGCTAAAAAAGGATTTTTGCATTTAATTGTCCCCCAAAAACAGTTTACTTTGCTACAGGGTGAGGATGTATTAAAAACTTACAGATTTAATACAGGAGTAGCACAACATAAATTCTGTGGTATTTGTGGTATTCATTCCTTTTATATTCCCCGTAGTCACCCTGATTGTATTGATGTCAATGTGCGGTGTTTAGATGGGAATGTAATTGGTGATTTTGAAATTGTACCTTTTGATGGTGCAAATTGGGAAGAAAATATTCATAAGCTAAAGAGAGGTTAAATGTTTTATTTTTTTAATAATTGAAAATTTTAGCCTCTAACCTGTTATATTTTAATCACGTCCATTCACTTGTCAAAAATGTTGTAATTCCCAAATGACAACCATGATGGAAACTCAAGCACCGCAACCAGAACAAGCAAATTCTACTTCTCCACAAGATATCTTATCTTTTTCAGATGGAGACAATGGCAATTTACCAAAGCTACCTCCTGCTAAGGAAACTGAATCCCAATGGCAAAAAATTAGTAGCCAAATTGTTGATTTCTTTAATAAACTGCCAGATTATTTAGGCAGTATTTTGAACAACAATAAGCAAGGTTTAATCACCTTACTTTTAATTTTATCAGCTTTAGTCACAGTTAAAGTAGCGATCGCATTACTAGACGCTGTGAATGATATACCGTTACTACAACCAATTTTTGAGTTGATCGGCCTATTTTACTCTATTTGGTTTACTGCCCGTTATCTCCTTAAATATGAGACTCGGCAAGAATTATCTCAGAAATTTAGCTCTTTCAAACAAAAATCATTAGGTTAAATATTTTCTGAGAAATAATTACTAATAAAATGTAGATAGGACAATCATCTATCTACATTTTCTTTTGAATTTAAAAATATAATCTACATCTATAGATAGATGTTTTTGATCAAAGTATTTTTGGAAGTTCCTCCTGAAGATAGTATCTTTATCTGCCAAAAAATTCTAATCTAGAGTTTGGAATGCTGAAAAAGCCAAAAGGACTAATTGTATGAATGAGCAAAATGAAAAAATTACTTCAGATTCTTATGATCGGGGAATAATTCCAGCCGAAACAGCAGCACGAATCAAACGTGAAGGAGAACATTATAAACACCGTCCTACAGAAGAAAATCTTTCCAGTGCGTCTACTGATAACCAAACTCATATTGACAGTATTCGCACAACAGATGGTTACACAATTGATCAAGAGGGTTTGTTGAATAATTATCCAGTTGAACCAGAAATGTATTATGAAGTCCCTGGTGATGCACGGGAAGCAGCAGAAAAAGAGAAAGCAGAACGGATACAGGAATTACGAGAAGTCAATGAAGATAAAACCGGTTTGCTAACAGAGAATTTTGATAAAAGAGGTAAAGGACCAGGAATAATTTAAGAGAATTGAGTTCAAAAAGCATTGGCCTCACCATATAATAGAGTTACATCTTTTGCAAGAGATCCGCTATCAAAAAGGTAAAACGCACCTATATCTCTGAAATTAACGAAAAATCAAGATTCTTACTGACGTGGGGAATTCTGCTGTATCTAGCAGGTGACAGGGTGGACAGTCTTGATATCAGTATTTAACCAGATCCAATATGAATTGTCCCTACGCCTTTTCTGTCAGATGTTTGAAGATTTGGCTTTTTTTGTATATTTATTCATTTTTATTTATTTCTAAGATTATTAAATGAGTGTAAACAAAATATACCTAACTTCTCCAATAAATCGAGTATTTAAGGTTATGATTTATGCCTTTGTGCTGACGGGAGATACACAAATCTAGCAGCGACAAGACGAATTATTGTACTTAGACAATATTTTCTGGAGATTGTTTGGTAAACAATAAGGTAAAATCTAGCCAGGATAATTTACTGATGCTGATATCCTAATCTGAGGTTTAATTAATTGTAGTCATCCTATCTTTGAGTTACAAACAGACTCATGAGGGCAGACAACAGATAATATAAGACGTTCATAAATGATTTAGGGTGCTATATGATCGAATGGATTATACCGTTTGTATTTATTCTGGCTGGATTACTTGCTGGATTAGTTGGCGAAAAAGTGATTTTCAGAAAACTGAAAACATTTGTGACTAAAAAACAAATTCCTGGCAGTGAAATTATATTTCAATCATTGCACAGGATGACATTTATCTGGTTTGTAATTGCCGGATTTTTTTGGGCTATTCTTAGTTCTCCCCTCAAACCAGATATCGCTAATGTTCTGCAAAAAATTCTGACTATAATTCTGCTATATTCAGTGACATTAGTCCTAGCTAGATTAGCAGATGGTTTTGTGACTTTATTAGTTCGCAGAACAGAAGGAGTTTCTACATCACTACTATCTAATCTTGCTAAAATTGCAGTTTTAATGTTAGGGACATTAATCCTTTTGCAAACTGTAGGTATTGAAATTACACCTATAATTACGACATTAGGAGTTGGAGGTTTAGCAGTAGGTTTAGCACTACAAGATACATTAGCAAATTTATTTTCTGGTTTTTATTTGGTTATGTCTAAGCAAGTGAGAACTGGAGATTATGTAAAGTTAGATGATGGCAATCAGGGTTACGTTGCAGATATCACATGGCGGAATACAACGATTAGAGAAATTTCTAATAATGTGATAATTGTCCCTAATTCTAAGTTAGCGTCGGCGATTTTTACTAATTACCATCTACCTGAGAAAGAAATTACTTTAACAATGAATATTGGTGTTAGTTACAAGAGTGATTTGGATTTAGTAGAAAGAGTTACTATCGAAGTTGCCAAAGAAGTTATGCAAGAAATTGCACCGGAATTAATTAAAAATGAACCTTATCTTAGGTTTCATACTTTCAATGATTTTAGTATAGATTATACACTTTATATGCGGGTTAGTGAATTTTTCGATCAGCGGATTGGTAAACACTTATTTGTGAAGAAACTGCACAAACGTTATCAGCTAGAGGGTATTGAAATTCCCTTTCCGATCAGAGATATTTATGTGCATGAAGGTTAATTTCACAATCCTGGCTCAGAACTTATTGAGCTAATTAGGTTAAATTGTAAATAAATGTAAAGCAATTTGCCAATAAAATCTTCACAGAATCAGCCTGATCCAATCCAGTGCGTCACTTGCTGCGGTAGTCTAGATAAATGTTAATTTATCGCCTGGTTTGACAAATAGTTTTATGACTTCAGTTTCTAGTCCTGCACGCACTACTATTCGTATTGGTTCACGTAAAAGCCAACTAGCCTTAGTTCAAACATACTGGGTGCAAGCGCAACTCCAGAAAAGCTTTCCTGACATTACTTTTGAAGTCCATACCATGTCTACCCAAGGGGACAAAATCCTGGATGTAGCATTGGCTAAAATTGGTGATAAAGGACTATTTACCAAGGAACTGGAATTGGGCATGATCAATAAAGATATTGATTTTGCTGTGCATTCCCTCAAGGATCTGCCAACTAACTTACCAGCAGGGTTGACACTAGCAGCAATTACAGAACGGGAAAACCCCGCAGACGCGGTGGTGCTGCATGAAAAGCATAAAGGTAAACAAATCGAGACTTTACCCGCTGGTGCGGTAATTGGGACTTCTTCCCTGCGACGACTGGCACAGTTACGTCATAAGTTCCCTCATTTTACATTTAAGGATGTCCGGGGAAACTTAATCACACGCATGGCAAAACTGGATGCTGGTGAGTATGATGCTTTAATTTTAGCAGTAGCTGGTTTAGAAAGATTGGAAATGAGCGATCGCATCCATCAAATTTTGACCCCGGAAGTCTCCCTCCATGCCGTTGGACAAGGCGCTTTGGGGATAGAATGCCGGGCTGATGATACTCAAGTAATTTCCTTGCTGAAAGCCATTGAACACCCGCAAACACGCGATCGCTGTTTAGCAGAAAGATCATTTTTACGAGTTTTAGAAGGCGGTTGTCAAGTTCCCATTGGTGTAAATACAGAAATCAATGGTGATCAATTAACACTAAAAGGTCTTGTGGCCAGCGTTGATGGTCAACAAATAGTTAAAGATACCGTCAGCGGTGCGGCTGCTGATGCTGAAAAGTTAGGCGCAGAACTAGCCAGTATTCTCAGATCACAAGGCGCTACAGAAATCTTAGAAAAAATCTTTACCGAGATTCAAAGAGGATCATAAGTTAATTGACAATTGACAATTGATAATTGACAACGAACAACTGACAACTAACCACTGACAATTGACAATTGACAATTGATAATTGACAACGAACAACTGACAACTAACCACTGACAATTGACAATTGATAATTGACAACGAACAACTGACAACTGACAACGAACAACGAACAACGGACAACGAACAACTGACAACTGACAACTGACAATTGACAACTGACAACTGACAATTGACAACTGACAATTGACAACTAACCACTGACAAAAATATGAGAATTTTATTTGTAGCGGCGGAAGCTGCTCCCATTGCCAAAGTTGGCGGAATGGGCGATGTTGTAGGTGCATTACCCAAAGTCTTGAGAGCAATGGGTCATGATGTCCGGATTTTTATGCCTTACTATGGCTTTGTTCCCGACAAAATGACAGTTCCTAAAGAACCCATTTGGAAGGGATCTGCCATGTTCCAGGAGTTTGCAGTTTACGAAGGTGTACTCCCTGGTACTGATGTTCCTTTGTATTTATTTGGACATCCAACCTTTCTACCTCGGCGGGTTTATGGTGGAGAAGATGAAGATTGGAGATTTACCTTATTTTCCAATGGTGCAGCGGAATTTTGCTGGAATTACTGGAAACCGGAAATTGTCCATTGTCATGATTGGCACACAGGAATGTTACCTGTATGGTTGAATCAATCCCCAGATATTACCACTGTATTCACCATTCATAACCTTGCTTATCAAGGACCTTGGCGTTGGTATTTGGAGAAAATTACTTGGTGTCCCTGGTATATGCAAGGACACAATACCATGGCAGCCGCAGTCCAGTTTGCCAATAAAGTAAATACAGTTTCTCCCACCTATGCAGATCAAATTAAAACACCTGCCTATGGTGAACAAATAGAAGGTTTATTATCTTTTATTAGTGGCAAATTATCAGGGATAATTAACGGCATAGATACTGATGTTTATGATCCAGCTAATGATAAATACATCAACCAAACCTTTACAATAGATACCCTAGATAAACGCAAAGCTAATAAAATAGCCTTGCAAGAAGAAGTGGGTTTAGAAGTTAATTCTAATGCCTTTCTCATCGGCATGGTGACAAGGTTAGTAGAACAAAAAGGGATGGATTTAGTATTACAAATCCTTGACCGTTTCATGGCTTATACAGATGCTCAGTTTGTGCTTTTGGGAACAGGCGATCGCTATTATGAAACCCAAATGTGGCAACTCGCATCCCGCTATCCCGGACGCATGGCTACCTATCTCCTGTATAATGATGCCCTTTCTCGTCGTATTTACGCTGGTACAGATGCTTTCTTAATGCCCAGCCGTTTTGAACCCTGCGGAATTAGCCAAATGATGGCTTTACGTTACGGTTCTGTCCCCATTGTCCGCCGCACAGGGGGATTAGTTGATACCGTCAGCCACTTTGATCCAGTCAATGAAGCGGGTACAGGTTATTGCTTTGACCGTTATGAACCCCTAGACCTCTTCACCTGCATGATTCGTGCTTGGGAAGGTTTCCGTTTCAAACCTCAATGGCAAGAATTACAAAAACGGGGAATGAGTGAAAACTTCAGTTGGTATGAATCTGCGAAACAGTACGATAAACTTTACCGTTCTATCTATGGTTTACCAGATATAGAACCAGAAACAGAAGCAACACCAGAATTAGTTTAAGGTGTTGTAGGAAGTTGGAAATTTAAACAATATTGATGGGGTGTTTATCTAGAATGCCCCTTTTTAATACACGATAGTATAAAATTTAAAAAAGATGGATTGGTTAGAGCGCGTCGCAGAAATTCGCAAAATTTGTAACGTGCCAGCACCAGCCCGAAATGTTGCTATTGCTAGAGTATGGGTAGATGAGACGTTTTTGGAGCTATTTGCTTTTAGTGGTAAACTGTTGCGAGAAGGAGCGGTTGGTTTACCCAATCAACCGATGTTTCAAGCCTTTGATATTGGTGGACACCGAAGAGACTTAGACTCAGAGTACAAAATATTAGAAGCGATCGCTGAAAAATATACAAATAATAGAGAAGTAAAGGGTAAAATTGAATTATTTACAGAGAGAGAGCCATGTGATTCGTGTGAGTATGTCATGAAGCAGTTTAGGCAAACTTTCCCGAACATTCAGCTAAATGTACATCACGGAAACATTGCATAAAGGAGTCGGTAGAAATGTCAATTTGCAATTTACCCGCACCACTTAATCTTATTTTTAATGAGAATCATCTTTCCCCATGTTCAGATTTGGAAATAATTCAACTTGAACGACAACAAGGTATTAATCTGCCTAGCACTTACAAAGACTTTCTGAAGATGATGGGGCATGGGGCAGGTAAGTTTTTACGTGGTTCAGATTGCTTTTATCAGCATTTACCAAAAATTCAAGAATGGGCTAAACAACTTTTAGTAGAAAATGATTTTCCTCAAGCTTTACCAGAGGATGCTTTTATATTTTTCATGCACCAGGGATATCAGTTCAGCTTTTTCAGACTTTCAGAAGGTGATAACCCACCAACTTATTCATATTGCGAAGGACAAGAAGAGCCTTATTTTGTTAAAAGTCATGATCAGTTTAGTGACTTTTTATCTGTGGAAATTAATCTTTATTTAAAGTCTTTGATGCTTATAGCGAGTTAGATATTTTTCACATTGAATTGAAAATTAGCTTTTTCTCTACTTGTTAGTTTTGGGAAATGTCGGGTTTTCTAGAGTCAGGCCAAACTACTCTCTAGGATGTTTTGTTTTAAAAGTATTTTTTGTCTGAATCAGGATATCCAGGATTTAAGGATTTACAGGATAATGATTTTATGAATAACAATGTAGATATGTTTGCTAAAAGCACAAATACAGTAAATTATGGAGTTAATCGAGAACAAGCAGAAAGTATTATCAAGAAATTCTTAGATAATGAAAATTATAGAGTTTTAGCTGTTAAGGGTAAATGGGGTGTTGGCAAAACACATTTAGTAAGGACTGTTTTAGAAGAACATCGTAAAAATGATTGTTTATATGCTTCTGTTTTTGGTATTTCTTCAATTGAACATTTGAAAGCAAGAATAGTTGCTAAACACCAAAAAACAATTAATAATGTCTTTGAATTTTTCAATCGCAATGCTAGCAGATTAGATAAAACTCCAAAACTAGACTTTAGATTATCTGGTGAAAAATCTCAAAAACTAGATTTTGGATTATCAGGTTCATTACTGACTATAGGTGGTGATTTGTTGCTGGAGATATTTTTTAATTTAAACGTTCATCACAATTCAATTATCTGTATTGATGATCTAGAAAGAAAATCTCAGCTTCCATTAAAAGATATATTTGGATTTGTTGAGTATTTGGTTCAAGATTTTAAATGCAAAATTATTCTTATTTATAATGAAGATAATCTCGATAAAGATTCACAAACTGATTTAGAAAGCTATCGTGAAAAAGTGATTGATAAAGAATTTAATCTGAATCCAACAGTAGAAGAAAATTTAGATTTTATATTTAAAGACTATTCTGATATAGATGTAATTAAAGAAGTATTCAAAAAAGCTGGTACAAATAATATTCGAGTTATCCGCAAAACTCAATGGCTCATTGATGAGCTTATTCTCTTAATGAAAGATTGGGAAGAGAGTTTACGTCATCAAATTATCAGAAATATTATTGTTATTAATATAGCAAAATTAGATACCGAATTTTGTAAAAGATTTTCTATTAATGGTATAGATCCTATGGATACTATATTATCAATATCTTATAATGCACAGAAATATTATGATCAATATAAAGAGGAAGATGATAAAACCGCTAACGAAAGATTTAAATTTAGGCTAAAAATTGGAGAGATAGGGTATATAAATTTAGAAGAATTAGATACAATTATAATCCAACTTATCGAAACAGCATTATTGAAGGATGAAGAGTTTATTAAAGAAGGGCAGATTTTAAATAAAAAAGAACAAAGGGATAAAATTATTAAAAAACTTGATGGGCTTTCAAATCATCTTTATAGATTTAAATACTATAATTCATTTGCAGATAATGAGCAAGAGATTATTAATGGAATCCTTACTTTTCTAGAAGAGAATCATCTTCAATTGAGCCTCCCACAATTTGAACAACTTGAAAGATTTGCTTCAATATTAGGACTCGATATTTCTAGTTACGAAAAATCCCTATTAGAAACCATATTAACGGAGATTTTAGAATACAACTATTATGATGATTTAATCAGTTTTAGACATCAAGTAACTAAATATCCTGATTTAGAATTCTATTTAAACGAGAAAATTAAAGAATATTACCAGACATTAGATATTACTACAGCTTTGCAAAATATAATTAATGTTGATTCCTCTTCAAGATCATCTAGAGTTCAAGAAGATATTAAATTTTTGAAAAGCTGTACCGTTGATGACTACTGTCAATGGCTTAAAAAAGGTCATCCTGAGTTAGTGGAAATGGTTAGATGGTTACTAAATTCTGGTTATCAACCAGTATCCCAAAACCTAGAAAAAGCTCTTCGCATATTAGCTGAATGTAGTAGAATAAATAAAATTAGAGCAACGTACCTCTACAATATAGATATAAATAATCAACCTCATCCTGAAAATCCTTAAATCCTGGACATCATGATTCTGACAAAAAACATTACTGAATAACCCACATAGCGTAAAAAATCCCCAACTCCATGTAAAATACAGATTCCGGTCTGTATTTCCTCAACATCATGGGCAGCACTTTTGGTCATCTTTTCCGTATTACGACTTTTGGCGAATCTCACGGCGGCGGTGTGGGAGTTATTATTGATGGTTGTCCCCCACAACTGGAAATTTCCGCTGAAGAAATTCAATTTGAGTTAGATAGAAGACGGCCAGGACAAAGTAAAATTACCACTCCTCGCAAAGAAGCAGACACCTGTGAGATTCTATCTGGGGTGTTTGAGGGGAAAACCCTGGGAACACCGATCGCTATCTTAGTCAGAAATAAAAATACTCGTCCTCAAGATTATGATGAGATGGCGCAAAAATACCGTCCTTCTCACGCAGATGCTACCTATGATGCTAAGTATGGATTCAGAAATTGGCAAGGTGGCGGTAGGTCGTCAGCGCGTGAGACAATAGGGAGGGTTGCTGCTGGTGCGATCGCTAAAAAGATTCTTCGTCAAGTTGCAAATGTAGAAGTTATTGCTTATGTCAAGCGCATCAAAGATTTAGAAGGTGTTGTTGATACTAATACTGTCACTTTAGAAGACGTAGAAAGCAATATTGTCCGTTGTCCAGATGGCGCAATTGCTAACACTATGATTTCATTAATTGAACAAACCGGTCGAGATGGTAATTCCATTGGTGGTGTAGTTGAATGTGTGGTGCGGAATGTTCCCAAGGGTTTAGGAGAACCAGTTTTTGATAAATTAGAAGCAGATTTAGCAAAAGCAGTAATGTCATTACCCGCAAGTAAAGGTTTTGAAATCGGTTCTGGTTTTGATGGAACTTTGCTAACAGGTTTTGAACATAACGACGAATTTTACATAGATGAAAATGGGGAAATTCGCACAGTAACCAACCGTTCTGGAGGAATTCAAGGGGGAATTTCCAACGGTGAGAATATTATTATCCGAGTTGCTTTCAAACCAACCGCCACTATTAGAAAAGAACAAAAAACCGTAACTAAGGAAGGTGAAGAAACCCTTTTAGCCGGAAAAGGTAGACATGATCCTTGTGTTTTACCCCGCGCTGTACCGATGGTTGATGCAATGGTAGCTTTGGTTTTATGTGATCACTTGTTACGTCATTATGGACAATGTAAGGTGTTGTAGAAAGTTGGAATTTTAGGCAATTTTGATGAATCAACAAAGTATTGATTTAACAATTTATCTAATTTTTGATAATGGTATAAATCTAGCCATATCAGCAGTCCAAAAACTTAAAAATCAGGAGATTATTCTATGCCTGAATTGATCAGTGAAAGGCAGCTATCGAGAATTGTTTTGAAGGGCTTTAAGTCCATTGCAAAATGCGACGTTGAGCTTTCTCAACTCAACATACTCATTGGCTGCAATGGTGCTGGTAAATCTAATTTTATCGGCTTTTTTCGGATGATTGAGCAGATGCTTGAAAATAAACTGCAAGTTTTTGTCAGTCGTCAAGGTGGACCCGATGCAATTTTGCATTTTGGTCGGAAAATAACTGAACAATTAGAAGTTGAACTCTACTTTGGAAGAAACGGTTACTTTGCAACCTTTGAACCAACTCAGGATAACCGTTTGATGTTCTCCAAAGAATCTTTTTGGTGGAACATGAGTGGAGAGAAGAGAATCAGTAGTGGTCATTTTGAAACTAAAGCTCCAGAAGGGACTAAAACTGCAATTGATGACTATGTATTACCTGCTATGAAGCAATGGCGAGTTTATCATTTCCATGATACCAGCGACAGTGCTTATGTGAAGCAACCACATGGCATTAATGATAATGCTTACCTGCGTGCTGACGGGCGAAATCTTGCAGCTTTTTTGTATTTATTGAAAGAAAAATATTCTGAATCTTATCAACAAATCGTTAAAACAGTTCGACTTGTAGCTCCTTTTTTTGGTGATTTCTATCTACGACCTTCTCCACAAAATAATGATGTCATAGAACTAGAATGGTTTGAGCAAGGTCAGGATATTCCCTTTAAAGCTCATCATTTTTCTGATGGAACGTTGCGGTTTATCTGTTTAGCAACGGTTTTTTTGCAACCTAATTTATTTCAACCTGCAACAATTTTAGTGGATGAACCTGAGTTAGGTCTTCACCCTTATGCAATTACTGTTCTGGCATCGTTAATGCGTGCGGCTGCACAAAAAAAACAAGTTATTGTTTCTACTCAATCGGTGGAATTGCTAAATGAATTTGACGCGAAGGATGTGATTGTTGTAGATCGAGATGATGGTAAATCATTACTGAGAAGATTGAAAGAGGAAGATTTACATGAGTGGTTGGAAGATTACAGTTTAGGAGAACTTTGGAAAAAGAATATTCTTGGAGGAAGACCTTCACGATGATTCGAGTAAACGTTTTTGTGGAAGGACAGACGGAAGAAACTTTTGTTAGAGAATTACTCTACGCGCATTTTCAGCGACAAAATATTTACCTCAATCCAATTCTTGTAAGAACTAGTTCAACAGGTAAAGGTGGTGTGGATTGCAATGGATATTGGTTTGGATGTAATTCGTCAGCAGTGCCAACATTTTGATAAATGGTTAACAATTCTTGAGAATATTATGTTGTAGGGATTTTAAATTTCACCAAATTTTCAGCAGAAAATATACTATTCATATAAGTTTCCCATTTTATTTATGAGATGTAGAATTGAGAATAACATTTTATTTATTCACCAGGAAGACGTACCAGAATTTAAAAAAGGTGGTTCTGTCGTCAGAAATTCTTATTTTTGGGCATTACGTTCCATTGCTGGACGTGCTAAACGTTATAGTGATTGGGAATATGAATCAGAAGTTTGGATTGCACTAGAAAGAATGCTTTTATCTTTTACTGAATCAGGATATTTAGGTTATCGAGAAACAATGCTAGAGTTTCCCCTATCTCAAGGTGAAATTCCCAGCGTGTTGCGGAATGTAGCCACTTGGGAATAACTCTCTCTTTAATTTTTAATTCTTTTTTATACCTATTTTAGCTTTTAGAGCATCAAATACTTACTACATAAATTCCTCAAATTCCATTTTTCGCAATCATTCGTAAAATTTGTATTAATTATTGATCACTGTTAACAGTTTTGTTTTCTTTATGACTTACCAGAAAATTGTGTCATCTTCTATACTAAGAGAGTTTCCATAACCTTCGAGAGACTAAATGGTATTAATTCCTCTTATACCTAACAATAGGTTTTATACCCTGAAAATGAAGATAATCAATTAAATACATAGAAATTCTCAAAATACTGGGTAGAACTTTTGGGAATATAATCACAGAAATTTGAATTTACTGGTATTTTAGAAACCGGGGGATAAAATTTACCTAACGTTAAAACAATTACATACCTCAAACCTTATCTATTTATCCCGTGTAAAAAAACATTGACAACTCAAGATAAAATTTTTTTGTGGAAATGTAACACAAAGCTTTGTACCGATGAGTCGTATAATATTTTTTAAACTCGAAGCATCAGTGAACACTTGTTATTGACATCTATCATTCTTCACATTCTTACCAATTACTCAGCTAAATGATGAACGCTCTAAGTCAACTGATTGCAATAATTCGTGAAATACGCAGTTTTTTCCTCTTCTGGCTTGGACAATCTCTTTCCGAAATTGGAAATCGTCTGACCGGATTTGGTTTAAGCATATGGGTGTATCAAAATACACACGCCGTAACTCAACTGAGTTTAGTGATATTTTTTACCACTCTACCTGGTGTATTAATTACACCTATAGTTGGAGCATTAGTAGATAGATGGAATCGTCAAGTAATCATTATTATCAGTGATTTAGTCGCAGCGTTAATTACACTTACACTTGCATTACTTTTATTGACAAATCATTTAGAGGTTTGGCACACTTATATCTCTGCATTCTTGACATCACTATGTGGTTCTTTTCAAATGATTGCTAAATCTGCTGCTGTCACCATGATGGTAAAAAGTGATCAAATAGGAAGAGCTAATGGTTTAATTCAGTTAAGCACAGCCGTAGGACAGCTAACAGCACCAATTTTAGCCGGCGTACTGATAGCGGCTGTACAACTTCAAGGATTGCTATTAATTGATTTCTCAACCTATATCATTGCTTTAGTAACATTACTCTTTATTAAAATTCCTCAGCCTGAAGCTATTAACAATTCTGGCAAAGGAATAACTGTGATCATTGATGAAATTATCTATGGGTGGAAAAATATTTCATCCCGGATTTTTTTTGTAATTCTCCTCATATTTATGACCATTCATTTCTTTGTGAGTGGGATGACTACGGTTTTAATTGATCCATTAATATTATCATTTTCTTCTACCACCACCTTTGGTACAGTTATGTCAATTGCGGGCTGTGGTATGGTGGCTGGAAGTTTGGTAATGAGCTTTTGGGGAGGAGGAAAAACATCAATATATACACTATTTATATTTTCGGCATTAAATGGCATAGGATTAATAATTGCTGGAGCAAAACCCTTTATTCCTACGATCACATTAGGTCTTTGTATATCCTTTTTTACCATTCCTATCATTCTCAGTACAAACTATACAATTTGGCAAACTAATGTACATCCAAAAGTGCAAGGGCGCGTTCTTTCTTTGTTAGGTACAGTTACAGGACTAGGATTAGCTCTTGGCAATCTTACCGCCAGTCCCTTAGCTGACAGAATTTTAGAACCTATGTTATCTCCTGAAGGATTACTATCTACAACAGTAGGTCAACTAATTGAAATTGGAGAAGGGCGGGGGATAGGTTTCTTAATGATTATAGAAGGATTAATTGTTTTCATCACATCCATTAGTTTATACAATTACTTTTACTTTCAGAAACTTGATCAAAAATGGTTAATTCCTAAACTTGATGAACAATGGTTAATTCCTGAAATAACTGAAAAAGAGACTGTGACAAAAACGTACTAATTTTTTGTTCGTTAGCCTCACTTGCAGCTTTGATATTAAAAGTCAAAATTTCCATTTCTGATTGTTTGCCACTATTTATCGAGTCAATTTATGCGCTACTTTGATGAATACTGCGAAGTCCATCTTAACCCGATCATGGCACCATTTACCTGGGTGTTTAGAAGCGACGAGAAAATTTGTATTCAGTTTGGTGTTTCTCTATCGAAACATCCCGATAAGGGACAAATAGCCTATGAGTTAAATGATGAACAAGGATATTTTGATTCAGGGCGAATTACAGCCCATACGGAAGAAATTCTAGAAAATGGTTTTAAATTGTTTTCGGTGACTTTACCACCTATTGGTCATGGGGGAGGATACCGTTATAGATTGGGTTATCTTGATACTGATGGGAATGAACATACAAGTCAGCAGTCACGGTTTCTTCTAGTCTGCAATGATTCTCCTCGCGCCATGACGGAAATCCCATCAGCTTTTTTAGGGTTTGCGAATAATCAGCCTCTATACGGACCAATACCCCAAGGTAGAAATTACATCTGGTCCAGAGGACTGGGAAGCCCGTTTATTCTACTCAATTATTATTGACCGATTTGCTCGCAGTTCTGACAAAAATTTAACTGGTCTAGGTACAGTTAAATATGATCCATCTTCTCCTTATGCGAGCCATGGTGGCACAGTTCAAGGTGTGACACAAAAGATAGATTATTAAAATCACTGGGAATTCGAGCTATCATTTTAAGCCCAGTGTATGTTAATGCTGCTGATGGCTATCATGGCTATCATCCTATTCATCTGTTAATGGTTGATCCACGTCTAGGTACACTTAACTGTGTTCGTGAGCTTGTTAAAAAAGCCCATGAAGCTGATATTGCGGTAATTTTAGATGTCGTTAATAATCACATTGCCGATAGTATTAACTGGGAAGAGTATGGTGGTCCGGCTGGTGGAGAGTTCAAGTATGTGCAAGGTGAAGAAGCTGCTGTTATGCCTTTTCCCATAGAAGCACGCAATACTTGTCTTTTCCATGGACCAGAATACACCGATATGGTGAATCAAAGACTTTTTGGTTTTTTGGAAGATTGGCGAACAGAAGCAACTTATGTGCGATCGCTACTAATTCAACATCTTAAATACTGGATAGCGGAAACAGATATTGATGGTTTGCGATATGATTCGGCTCGTCACGTTGGACTTGATTTCTGGGAACCTTGTGTGGAGGAGATATTAAGGTATGCTACTCATTTAGGGAAAAAACGGTTTTTGCAAATAGCTGAACACGCTGGTAGTACCCATGAAGAAGTGCTGGAATATGATAGCGCCAAATTCACAAATTTAATAGACTATCCTACCTATTATAAAATCAAAAATTCCTTTGGTGATGGTAATTGGCTTGGGGGTTTAGCAGATTATTTTTGTGGTTTTCTAGAACCTTCACAGTCTTATTGTGGTGGTTGGCGAAATAATCTCATGTTTCTTGATAATCAAGATACAACAAGGATCTTCCATCAGTTTTTAAGCCGATTAGAAAATACAGAAGAGGCTCGAATTCGCCTGCATTTTTCCTTAGCCTGTTTAATTCTTGGACCACAGATACCTTTTATATATCAAGGAACAGAACAAGAGTTTTCTGGGGCTTTAGGTTTCCACCAAAAAGAGGATACAGGAGAATGGATTGGTCATGATTGTTATGTGCGGGAGGATATGTTCGATAATCCTGCTTGTGTATGGCGGTTTGGTCCGATTAACCGTAAATCTTTTGAGCCTTATAGCCAAGACAATTCAACTTTTAAGTTGATTCAACAATTAGCAGAAATTAGGTTAGAAAACAAATTAATTAATCAGGGAATTCGGACTCTTTTATCTTCTAGAAATAGTGGTTTATCATGTGTATTGCTTCATGAACAAAATTCAGAAAAACCATTGTTTGTAGCCATGAATTTGGGAGGAACACCGGTATTAGAAGAGGTTTGTACAATTCCTAATTGGTACGGTAAATTTTCTGGTATTGATTTGTTATTAGCTACTGCTGGTGGTGGATTGCAAATGATGGAACATGGAATGCGGATTATATTACCACCATTTACATTTGTTTTAGGACGATTGCTACCAGGTGATAGGTGAATAGCTAAAAACAAGGCGAGAATCGCGGATTTTACGGATTAAAGGATTTCACAGATTTTGGTTATCTTCGCAAATAAAAAAAATCTGTGTAATCAGTGTACTCCATATAATCTGCGATTCTGAATTTTTTATTTGTTAGTAAATACTAATCTCTTAAATGTCAAACTTTTACTTCCAAAGTTAATCAATAATCCAACTTCGAGTTTATATACTTTGAGATAGTTTAATGTTTGGGCTAGGTGTACGTCTTCGAGTTGGATTACTGCTTTGAGTTCAACTAATACTTTTTCTTCAACCACAAAATCGGCGCGGCGTTTACCAATTGGTTCGGGTAGGTTTTTGTAATAGATATGTTGTTCAATTTCTCTGGCAAAGGTTAATCCTGCTTGATGGAATTCGTAGGCAAGGGCGCGTTGATAAATTACTTCTTGAAAGCCGTTACCTAGAAATTTATGGACTTCAAAGGATGCACCGATAATTTTTTGGGTGATGTCTTGATATTTTAAGTCCATAGGTATCGAGATTGTGGATTAAGGAATTATGCGGGAAATAGTCAGAATCGCGGATTAGACGGATTAAAGGTATCGGCTCAATAAGTAGGGGTAACAGAGGAAAATAAGTGCAACGAGGTACACACAGTGTCATAGAATGGGAGACATGACACAAAAAATTATTGAGAGTGACAAATCAATATCAGATTTACTGCAAACCATCGAGCCAAAAGGGATTGCAGACGAATCAATGCGTCATACAGTAGAGATATTACTAAACCTAATAGAGCAATTACAATTAAAAGTCAAAAGCTTAGAGTCAGAGAATCAACGGTTAAAAGATGAAAACAACCGATTGAAGGGAGAACAAGGTCAACCAGACATAAAAGCCAAGAACAAGAAAGGGTTTGAAAATAAGCACTCATCAGAACAAGAAAGAAAGACCCCAAAACAGCACTCCAAGGGCAGTAAAAATCAAACAATTAAAATAGACAGAGAAAAAATCCTAGAATACCCCCAAGACAAACTACCAGCAGACGCACAGTTCAAAGGGTATGAAGAAGTAATCGTTCAAGACATCATCCTGAAAACCGATAATGTACTATTTCGGAAAGAGAAATACTACTCACCATTAGAAAGGAAAACTTATCTAGCAGAACTGCCTTGTGGTTATGAAGGAGAATTCGGACCCGGAATAAAAACC
>NZ_VILD01000003.1:315207-319103 GCF_009712085.1 Anabaena sp. UHCC 0253 | reverse complement strand
TTTTCTGGATGATTTCTGGGATTACTACCGAGACTTACTTGCTTACAAAGATTCTCCCAGTCAACAAAAGGCTGAAAAACTCCGGTCTGAGTTTTGGAAACTTTTTTCGCTTCAAACTGGTTATGAACAGTTGGATGAGCGAAAACGATTAACGCTGCTAAAAATTTCCGAGTTGCTTTTAGTATTAGAGCATCCTGAATTGCCTTTGCATAATAATCCGGCAGAGTTAGCTGCTAGGACAATGGTGCAACGGCGTAATATTAGTTATGCCACTCAAACTCTTGAAGGTACTCAGGCTTGGGATACTTTTATGTCTCTTGTTGCTACTACTCGTCAGTTGGGTATCAGTTTTTTTGAATATATCCGTGACCGCATTTCTCAGACTGGGAATATTCCCTTTTTGGCAACTATTATTCGCGAAAAATCTGCTCTCAATTCTTTTGGTTTGTCATGGATGCCTGAATAACTCTTTCCCCGATATATTGAGGGGATACGATTAAAGGATTTCACGGATTTTGATTGGTCTATACAGAATACCTCCCAAAATCTAAAGAAACCTATTCAGATATCATGACTAATCCCCTATTTAATGGGTGAATATTCAAAATCAGGGGAGTTTTCTTCTAACTTGCGAATAGCGGGGTATTGATAACCAATCAGGGTGACTATTAAAGTTAATAAACCCATGCTGATAAAGAGTAGAGCAATTCCTCGTCCTGGACCTGAACCAATCATCTGACCAATAATGTTGTCTGACCAGGGACCATCAAAGGCCATTAGTGGCTCTAAAATATTATCGGCTAGAGGGGCAGCAATAATGGCCGCAGCGGGAACAGCAGCACCGGAAATAGCTCCAGTTAAAGCAAATACTCTTCCTTGGACTTGAGGAGCAACTTTTTTCTGAAATATTACTTGGGTTAAACCGTTGATAATAGGACTACAAAGGAAGAAAAGCACGGTAGCAATAGTGATTTGGACAATTGAGGGACGCAAACCAGCTATAACTATCCACAGTCCACTCAGTAACATTGCACCAAGAACTAAGTTAATCAAGTTTTTCCAGTTGTTTCCCCAGGTACTCATGACCAAAGCGCCTACTAGCATCCCTAAACCGCCAATGAAGATAATCATTCCTAAACGAGATGGTGTAGTTAAGGAAAGAACTAGGGGATAAGCCAGTATAAAAACGCAGCCTACTAAGAATTGATAAATAGTAAAGAGGATGAGAAAAGCTAAGAGTCCAGAACGCTCTTTCAGATAATTCCAACCATAAGCTGTTTCTTGTAAGATTGATAATTTTTCAGTCTCATGATGAGACTTAGTAACCTCTACAAGCTTGAGTAGGAGTAGGGGGACGAGGGCAATTATGACTGTGCCTACGTCAATGAGAAGAATGCCTCTGAGATCAATTGTAGCTAGTAAAATCCCTGCTAGTAATGGTGAAGCTATTTGCTGAATACTTAGGGCAAGCTGAACCATACCGCTGACCCGTGGTAATTCTTCTGGAGGCACTAAAGATGTAATAAAGGCTTTATAAGCAGGATTTTGAAAACCACCAAAGATGGAAATCAGGGTATTTGCTAAATATATATGCCAGATTTGGAGTTGACCTGTAGTGATGAGTATGGCTAGGCTCAGGGTACATAATCCTATACAAAAATCACTAATAATTATGATCCAGCGGCGATTCCAGCGGTCTATTAATGTACCAGCTAGGGGGGAAATTAAGACCAGTGGTAATGTACTTGTCAGAGTAACTAAGGCAAATTGGGTAGCAGAGCCTGTTTTCTGAAAAACCCAGATATCCAATGAAAATGCCGTCATCCATGTGCCAATCAGAGATACCAGTTGCCCTAACCAGATCAGGGTGAAATTACGCATTTCTATATTTAAAGCTGTGATTTTTTTCAAGGATATGTAATATATTTAAGGTATCTAATCAGTTATGATATTAGCCTACTTTAAGTATGTGCAGGTAAATAATTACAAAATTATTGAAGAAAAAATTAGTTCCCTGTTTGGTTAGTAATATGACTATTGTTACTTCCGGGAGATTTCGGACGACTGATTATAAAATTAACAAATGAATAGATTTAATTTGGCGGTAGTGAGGCGGTTTTGGGCGATCGCTCAACTCTATTGGTTAGGTAATGAAAAACTAGGTGCTACGGGACTCCTGGTACTTTTAGGTGTATTTTTATTCGCCAATACTCAACTAAAAGTATATTTAAACACTATCCAAGGGAATTTAATTTCTGCTCTTTCGGCTCAAGATAGTCCTCGATTTTGGCAAAGTATACTGGTTGCATTAGGGGGAATTATCATCTTTGGGTTATTGAATTCTGGTTATGGTTATCTGCGAGAAAAAATTGGTATTTATTGGCGACGATGGTTAACCCATTATTTACTGGATAAATATTTTAGCGATCGCGCTTTTTATGAACTTACTTACTCTCATAAAGAAATTGATAATCCAGATCAACGGATTGCTGATGATATCGCTAGTTTTTGTCAGCAATCTCTACAGTTTTTTGTGAATATTATTGAATCTATCTATGTAGTTACTGCTTTTAGTGTTATTCTTTGGTCTATTTCGCAAAATCTAGTTATTGCTTTAATTATTTATTCTACATTAGCATACGCTATCACCATTGTTTTTTATGGGAGAAAATTAACTCATCTCAATTTTGAACAACTCAAAAAGGAAGCTAATTTCCGATTTGGATTAGTGCGAATTCGGGAAAATGCCGAATCTATCGCCTTCTATAATGGTATTTCCCAAGAAGAAAATAAAGTTAAACTCATATTCAATCAAGTATTTAATAATTTTCAGAGATTGATATTATGGTCAGAAGTATATTTAAATATCTTTAAATATCAATTTAGTTATCTTCCTGTGATTATCCCTGCACTCATTCTGGGAAATCAAATTTTATCAGGTGAAATTGAATTAGGAAAAGTCACAGAAGCCAGTGGTGCTTTTGGACAAGTGGCTTTTTCTGTGAATGTGATCATGTATCAGTTTGAAAAGTTTACTAAGTTTGGGGCTTCAATTAATCGTTTATATGTGTTTTATGAATACTTAAAACATCCAACTAAAGGTACAGATCATCCTCAGATTATTGACCTGATTAAAGATGATCGTTTAGCTGTAGAAAACCTAACTTTGCAGACTCCCAATTATCAAAAAACCTTATTTAAAAACCTCTCTGTCGAACTACAAACCGGAGAGGGATTATTAATTATGGGAGAAAGTGGTTGTGGAAAAAGCTCCCTATTACGAGCCTTAGCTGGTTTATGGAATTCCGGTACAGGCGTGATTTTCCGTCCAGAATTAGCAGAAATTCTATTTTTACCCCAGCGTCCTTACATGATTTTAGGAACTCTGCGAGATCAGTTATTTTATCCTAACGCCAAAATCAATTTGAGTGATGAACAACTGCATCAAATTTTGGATACAGTTAATTTATCAGACTTAGCAGATAGATTTGGAGGCTTTGAAATAGAACAAGATTGGAGTGATGTCCTTTCTTTAGGAGAACAACAAAGATTAGCTTTTGCGAGATTTTTAGTCACCAAACCAAAATATGCAATTTTAGATGAAGCGACAAGTGCGTTAGATGAAAATAATGAAGCTAGTCTTTATAGTTTACTGGTAGAAACAGGAACTACATTTATTAGTGTTGGACATCGGCCTAGTTTGAAAAAATATCATCAGCAAGTTATTGTTCTTTCTAAAAATGGTATTGATATTAATTAAGGTTTTTGAAGCTCACTAAGTAGGTAGATGCTAATCAACCCAACTATGTAACGAACTGTAAATTACCCAAAACTCTTGGGATTGCTGCGTTCCACTCGCAATGACATAGTTATAAGTTTTCCCATCTACCTACTTA
>NZ_VILD01000003.1:301198-315161 GCF_009712085.1 Anabaena sp. UHCC 0253 | reverse complement strand
TGGGATTGCTGCGTTCCACTCGCAATGACATAGTTATAAGTTTTCCCATCTACCTACTTATTTCCTAAATGTAATCTTGAAATAATGGTATTTTTTGAATATGTTTGTCAGCAAAACTGATAATGAAATGACAATCAAGAATATTATAATTATTAGATAAGGTTGAGATGGCGACATTCCTATCATTTTTAGAAGCAACAAGTACGAAAAAGAATGTAAACAATATATACCTAGCGATAAATTAGATAATGATTTGAAGATATGATGAGGTGGATAGGAAATATTTAAGGAAATTAAAGTAATTAACCAAGCACTAAAAACTAAAGATAATCGAGAGTAGACTGGAAGAGAATTTCCTGTTATTCCTCCCCATAATAAAGGCTGACTTATGTATTGCCATTCAAGAAATATTAGACTAGAGGAGATGATTATTAATATCAGTATTTGTTTATAGTTATTGTTTACTTCTGGTTTATTTTCTAAATTTTTAGTAATCAGAAATGAAGAAAAAATATAGGGAATAAAATTTAGAGGATTGAAACTTTGTGAAAGATCATAAAATTCTTGACCAAGAAAAATTGTACTTAAAGGTAGTAGAAAAACAATTAAACAGGAAATTATTAAACCCGTATAAGCTATAATTTCTGATTTAACTTGATTTTGATCAATAATAATTGCAAATAGTTCAGCCAAACTAGTTATTAATAGTAGAGAAAAGAAAAAATAAAATGGGTTAGAATATCCATCTTGGATAATAAATCTGATCAGGATTTTTAAGTCTAGCAGTTGATTCAGGTAATTTATATATATTTGATTAATTGTCATTAAATTGGAGATATGAGCAAATAATCCCCAAAATAAATAAAGTTTAATTAGTTTAAAAAACCTTTTTTTGAGAAAATAATCTTGATTTTTTTGCCTATTAATAAAAAACAAAACTAGGGCTGTTTGAAAAAATATAGGAACGGCTAAATCAAATAAGTTATATGTAATAATATTCGATAGATTTTCATGACTGGTAAATAAGCTAGATATATTTGTGTGTAGGGCAACTACAACAAGGCAACAAATAGCTCGTAAATAATCAAAACCGTGTATTTTGTCTAAATTAGAATTATTCATATAGCCATCCTTTAAGGCTGAGTTACTGACTTTTGTAGTTAATTAAACAGGAGAATAAATACAGTAGGTGTTACGTCCTTGAGCTTTAGCTGTATAAAGTGCTTTATCGGCTGCGGCAATAATACTAACTGGAGAATTGTCATTATTAGGAATCATGCTAGTAACGCCCATACTCATTGTGATACAAGTATTTACTAAAGAACATTGATGAGGAATTGCCATATTAGATATCTGATTTTGAATCTGTTTAGCAACATAAACTGCTCCTTCTAAATCAGTATTTGGTAATAATATTACCAGTTCTTCACCCCCATAACGAGCTACTAAATCTGTAGAACGTTTACAAGTTTGTGAAATTGCTTGAGCTACTTGATATAAACATTCATCTCCGGCTTGATGACCATAGAAATCATTGTATAACTTAAAATAATCTATATCACACATAATTAATGCTAAATATGCTTGTTCGCGACGCATTCGTAGCCATTCATTACTAAGATTTTCATTGAAGCAGCGACGATTAGCAACTTGAGTTAAAGCATCTATATTTGCTAACTTTGTTAATTCTTTATTAGCTTGTTTGAGAGCTTCTTCCGTTTGTTTATTTTGAATAAATCCACTAAGTTCTATTGCTACAGCATTGACTAACTCTAGTAGTTCTAGATTATAGGGGATAGGCGATCGCTTGAAAAAACACATGACAATTAGAGCTTGTTTTTCCAGGGTGATCGGTACAGTAAGTATAGACCTAAGTTGAGCATTTTGGGCTAGTTCCCAACGCAAAAACATATCTTTTTCTATTAGCTCAATATCTTCAATCCATTCTGATTTTTGTGCTTCCCAAGCCCTACCCTGCACTCCTATTCCATAACTAAAAGTATATTCTTTACTAGCTTGGGCAAAAGAAATTAAAAGTTGATCAGAACTATCATAAGAAGCTTTACTTAAATACAATTTTGTCTGTTCTTTATTAGTCATCCAAGCTTCACCATAGTCCCAATTATGCACTTGCCGGAGTTCAGATAATACAGCATCAAGAGCCTGATCAAAATTCACAGCTTGCTTGATTAAATTAATAGTTTTTAACAAAAATTTTAATTTAGATTCAATTTGCTTTCTTTCATTAATTTCTTGTTGTAAATTTTGATGTTGTTGGTTGAGTTTTTGTCGTTGTCGCAAAATAGTTAATTGATGTTCAACTCTAATTAACACCTCCTCAGTTTGAAAAGGTTTAGTAATATAGTCAGCACAACCAATTTTAAATGCTTTTACTTTATCGGAAATAGTATCTAAAGCACTTAAAAAAATAATCGGAATATGACGAGTATGATCACTTTTTTTCAGAATTGAGCAAACTGTATATCCATCTATACCAGGCATTTTAATATCTAAAAGAATTATATCCGGTAATTGAACCCCGATAGTATGCAAAGCAATTTCTCCACTAATTGCTTTTCTAACTTTATAGCCTTGTTTGCTAAGAATTGCCGAAAGTGTCCTGAGGTTGTCAGGATGATCATCAACAACCAGTAAATTAGCTTTGAAATCGGATGCTGTTATTTGCACTACTGAAGTTACAGTAAAGTTTTTATGTTTACAACTATAATTTACTAAGGGATAACAAGACATATTTCTCGAAAAATTGCAGTTTTCTTGATATCTTGTAACCATTTCTTTACTAATGAACGATGGAATAATCAATATCAAAAACAAATAGTTTCATAGATTCAGATGTAAACCGAGCCGTTCCTATCCAATCCGTGTCCACTGTCGCAGACTATTGTGGATGTGCAACCATGTCCCATCTTTACTACAGTTCGGAAATATGTGTACAAATATGTGTACACTGTCTGGCATCGAGGAAAGTCTCTAGGTAATGCTCTCTATCTTACTCCTTCTAGCAACATATAGAAAATCCTGTTTAGGACTGTCCACATCTAGACTTCACACTTGTTACCACTAAGTTTGGGTTCTGGAATCATGTCACGCAGAAATTCATATTGGGCGTAGGTTAGGTTACTGGGGTATGCTTTACTTATGTTAGTCTCTCCGTACTGTTTATTATCTATTCAGGGTTATTAAAATGCAAAGTGGCGACCAAAATCTGATTATTTTGATGATTTATATACTTACTGTCTATTACACATTTAATCGCATGATTGAATCTATAGACGATCTAGTAAAACTAGATTTCCAAAAAGGTGCTGTTGATGATCAGTTGAAAGAACAAAATCTCCAAGATACATTAGGAATTTCCTTTAAAACAAGTAATTATGGTTTAGATAAAATAGAAACTGATCTCAAAGAATTATCAATGAGTATTGAAAATAAATCAGAGAGTATTGCCATATATGTTGACTGGGATAATAGTTCTTTTGTGGTTGAACATACCCAACAATCCCGCCGGGTGATTCGTAAATCCCCAGATTTAACCCGCGATTTAGCTATACCGCAAGTTCCTACTATTATCGCTCCTAAAAAGACAATTACTGAAAATGTCACCGCCGAAGATGTTTTTCAAAGAGATAAAGAACTAGGTATTTACCAACCTGCTTCGCCTTTAATTAATGTTGCTGCCATAAAAAAGAACGATAAGCAAAAGAAGTTATATAAAGATTTTATAGATGGCAAAAAAGATTTGGAATTTTCATTACAAATCGTGCTGCGAGTTTCGGAAATGAGAGTTGGTATTTCTCCAGGAATAAATGTTCCACCAGTGTCAATTATTAATTGTCCTTTTACGATTAAAAAGCTTCCTTGGACTTATGCTTTGCCTTGGAATAAGAAAAAGTAATTTTTACAGTTGACACTCCCCGCTCTAAAGAGACGGGGATTCTTAAGACCAAATAAATAATCTTAACGGCGATGTCAATGCGCCTCTACTGATTCCACTAGAACTTAATCCTAGTTTTACCGCTACTTTTCTGAAAATATTAGCTGCACCGTTGCAATCTGCATTTATTTTTGTACCATCCTGAGAATGATACAAACCCCGACTAACTCTTTTTCCTGACTCTTTCCACCCTTCGGGTTTTTCACCAAATGTAGGTAGAAAATCATTATCTAGAAACGATGCTTTTGAAGTATAAGATTCTTCAGTTTCCATGAACTTGATACTGCACTGTTCACAAAGTTGAGCAATACGGTTTTTAAGTCGTGCCGTTGGGATTTGAACAAACTTTTGATTGGTTTTAGAGCCAAGATTTATAGAATCTTTTTGCCCAGTGTTCCATCCAAAGATTACAGTTCCAATCTTATTATCAAGACAATGGCTGATAACTATTCGAGCAGATTTGTTTACAGCATCACGTATTTGTCGGTTACGTTTTTCGGTTATTGACGCTAATTGTTTAGACCAAAAGCCTTGGGGTTGGTTTTCTTTGAGAATAGAAACTCGCTTGTTGTACCACTGATTCATTGATTTTAACTTGCGTCCGTCAATTAAAAAAGATGTCCCAATATTGCTGACACAGGTTAACCAATTATTTAGCCCGTGATCAATTGATAAGACATTCTCGATATTCACGTCAACTTTCAATGGAGATACTTTATAGACAAGTTCTAAATAAAACTCATTATTCCTTGGTAATATCCGATATTCTTTGATGTTTTTATACTCCAAGTTTGAGGGCATAGGAACATAAAAAGCATCAAGTCCAAACCAAACTTTTACTTTAGTGCCTAAAGGAAATCTTAGTTTACCATCCTTTAATTTAATAGCCTGTCCGGGAAAAGCTACGAGATTTAATCCACCTTTTCGGTATCCAGGTAACTTGGGTTTTTGAGTTACAGCACCTTTCTTAATTCCTTTCAAAAGTCCAATATAAGACTTGAAAGATTCGGCAACAGTTGTCAAACATTGCTGTGCAGCTTGAGAATACATCGCTCCAAAATGTAAATTACTTGCTAACTCACGATGTAAGTCAAACTTGCTAGGAATTTTACCCGTTTTAAAAAATAATTGTCTAGCATAATAAGTCCCACAATTAGCAAGTTTATTTGACTCCCCACACAAGAACTCAAGAATCGCTCCTAGCTCTTTGTTAGGGCTGATTAATATTTGCTGGCATCCATACATTGTGTTATTCTCCTTTCTCTTATGATAACATACTGTATAAACAGCCGCAATACATTATGAAAGATAAGACAGTATCAGTCCGACTCTCGGAACGCAGAAAGCACAAGCTGTATTTGTACTCCCTAGAAAGAGAAAAAACTATTACCTCGCTGATTGAAGACTGGGTAGACAGCTTGAAACTCAAAGGGAACAAAGACAATATTGAAGGCGGTTAAAACCGCTCGTGGCGTTTTTCATCCCCTGTCTGTTCGCCCTTGGCGTTCCCGAAGGGTAGCACGAAAGACGGAACTATAGTTCCTGTTTCTCAGGGGCTTTTAAACTTTCCGGCTAATCTTGTAAACTAGAAATAGGAAGGGAGTAGGCGTAGGCAGTTGCAGATTAGTCGTTAAGACTGGTTTGAGGAAAGTCCGGGCTTCCGAAAGACCAAACTTGCTGGATAACGTCCAGTGCGAGCGATCGTGAGGATAGTGCCACAGAAAGATACCGCCAATCAATTTATTGGTTGGTAAGGGTGCAAAGGTGCGGTAAGAGCGCACCAGCAGCGTCGAGAGGCGTTGGCTCGGTAAACCCCGGTTGGAAGCAAGGCCGGAGGAACTACGGTTGGTCTTTTACCAGTTCCGCTGAAAAAGAGCCGCTAGAGGTGTTTGGTAACAAGCATCCCAGATAGATAACTGCCCTCGCAAGAGAACAGAACCCGGCTTACTACCGACTCTCTTCTGAAACGAATTATGGATTTTTATTTTCCATAGTTCGTTTTTTAGTAAAGGTAGGGAACAGGGAAGAGGTTTTGGGAGATTTTGCTTTTCGTTACATATTTTAGTTTTTTCCGTTCACCTATTTACTGAGTTTATATAGCTACGCCACGCAAGCTATTAAAAATCAAATAGGAGTTCTATATAATGGGAAGTAAGTAAATAATAAACAATAAATCGAATTTTTACTTTATGGACTGCAACATAGATTTAAAAGAGCTTGCCCGTAGAGAAAGCGAACAAGTAGAATGGAAAGAGAATGGAGATGATATTAAGATTGCTCAAGGAATAGTAAAAACTATTTCTGCATTTGCCAACGACATTTCCAATGTTGGTGGGGGATATGTTATTTGTGGAGCAAAAGAGATAAAAGACGAGCATGGTTTTCCGAAAATTCAATATACAGGTCTGAGTGCCAACAAATTAAAAGAAATCGAAGGTAAGGTAACTAGATATTGTCAGGATTATGTTGATCCTGCCATAGCACCTAAAGTTTGTGAAATCGAAAACCCAGAAAATAACAGCACCAGAATTTTAGTATTTTTAGTTTTACGGAGTCGTGATGCTCATGTATACAGAGACGGAGAAATTTCTAAATATTATGTTCGTATCGGTCGAGAAACTAAAGAAGCCAGAAATGGTATTTTGAGGCAATTATTAACAGAAAAACAACAAATAGAATATTTTGATAAACGGACAAATAATAATGCTACAGAAGCTGATATTGATGTACTCAACTTTAGAGATAGTATGCAGGAAATGGGGTTGCTTTTTCCTGAAAAATCATTAGAAGATTACTTTTCAGATCGAGAACAAATAGCGGAACTGGTTTCTCCTCTGTTTGTGCGGACAGATTTAGATGGTATATTACGCCCCAGAAACTTTACTTTATTGATGTTTGGGAAAAAAACAAGTATTACATCCAAGTTTCCCGAAGCATATACTATCCTATCAATATATAAAGGAACAGATCGTAGTGAACAAACAGCAGAACGTTATATTTTAACTGGAACAATAGTTGAGCAAGCTAAAAGATCCATAGAACTATTAAATACTCAAGCCTATACTGCATTTGATAAAACAAGTAGCAAACCAAATCAGGTTAAGTATCCCATGCGTGCTTTGCAAGAAGCTGTAATTAATGCTATTGTTCACCGTGATTATGAAGTACCTGAACCAATTAGAATTACAGTATTTGCAGATAGAATAGAAGTTAAATCTCCAGGAACTTTACATTGGGGAGTTAATAAAGAGAAATTTTTGCAAGGAAAAGCAAGTCCTAAATGGAGAAATCAGAGTTTTGCTTACTTATTTAATAAACTGCAATTAGCTCAATCAGAAGGTCAGGGTATTCCAACTATTATTCGGACAATGAAAGAAGAAGGATGTCCCGAACCAATCTTTGAAATTGAACCTGAAAGTCTGACTTGTATTCTTCCTGCACACCCAAGACATCAAATTATTAGAGAATTACAAGAAATTCAAGACAAAGTTATTTTACAAAAATATCAAGAAGCTAACACTCAAGTTTTAACACTCTTAGACAAAGATTTGTACAATTTTAGATCACTAGATTTGTATTGTGAGGTTATTGCTAAATTAAAACTTCCCAATGAACTTTATAATTTTCTGGAAACAAAGAAATTAGATTTTTACTTAGTTAATCCCAACACACTGATCAATATTGCGGAAATACTTGCTGGTGATAAAGACAATATTAAATATCAAAGCCTAGCAAATAGAGCCTTATCTGTTGCCATGTCTGGTAAAATAGAAGAAGGTCAAATTGCCAAAGCTGTTGTCAATCTTAAAAAGATAGGCGAACCAGAAGATGTGATAAAATTTGTAGGTGAATCTATTTTAAAATATCCTAATCTTGCTCATAATTCTACACTATTAGAAAAGCGGGCAACGGCTAAGATGGATATGGCAAAAAAATGTATAGATGCAGGTAGAGATCGTAATAGCAATCCAAAAACAAAGGCAAGAGCATGGGAAATGTGCCGACAATTGTTGGAAGAAGCAGAAAGAGATTTGAATTTGGCGTTAGAAAATGCGGAAAATCCTAACGAGAAATTTTTTATTGAAAATGATATTAATTTCTTGAATAGAATGAAAAATATTTCTAAAAAACCATCAAATAAGTAAAAATATACTATTACTATGCCCTTAAGTTGGAACGAAATCAAAAGTCGAGCGATCGCATTTTCTCAAGAATGGGAACATGAAACTTCAGAAGATGCCGAAGCAAAGTCATTTTGGGATGGCTTTTTTAATGTATTTGGTATTTCTCGGCGACGGGTGGCCACATTTGAAAAGTCTGTGAAAAAAGCTGATAATAAACAGGGTTTTATTGATCTACTTTGGAAAGGGGTAATTTTAGTAGAGCATAAATCCAGGGGCAAAAGTTTAGATAAAGCCATGCAACAGGCTAAAGACTATTTTCCGGGATTAAAAGAACATGAATTACCAAAATATATTTTAGTCTCAGATTTTCAAAAGTTTAGAATTTATGATTTAGATACTAATATTACTTCAGAGTTTGAACTTAAAGATTTTGTTAATCATGTACATTTATTCGATTTTATTGCTGGATATGAAAAGCGTACTTACAAAGACGAAGATCCTGTAAATATTGAAGCGGCTGAATTAATGGGTAAGCTGCACGATTTATTAGAAGCAGTCGGTTATCAAGGTCATGATTTAGAAGTTTATTTAGTGCGGTTACTTTTTTGTTTATTTGCTGATGATACAGGCATTTTTGATAAAGGTATTTTTTGGGAATATATTGATTTACATACTAAATCCGATGGTAGTGATTTAGCGATGCACATTGCTTCCATTTTTCATGTATTAAATACACCAACTGAAAAAAGATTAAAAAATTTAGATATTAATTTAGCGCAGTTTCCCTATGTAAATGGCAAGCTATTTGAGGAGATTTTACAACCTGCTGCTTTTGATAGCCAAATGCGCGAAATGTTTTTAAAAGCTTGTGCTTTAGATTGGGGTAAAATTTCACCTGCTATTTTTGGTTCAATGTTTCAAGCGGTAATGAATCCCAAAGAAAGGCGTAATCTTGGCGCACATTATACGTCTGAAAAGAATATTCAAAAATTAATTAAACCTCTATTTTTAGATGATTTATATTTGGAGTTTGAAAAAGTTAAAGGTAGTCGGAGCAAACTTCAAGAATTACATCAAAAACTAGCTAATTTACATTTTCTTGATCCTGCTTGTGGTTGCGGTAATTTCCTGATTATCACTTATCGAGAATTGCGAGATTTAGAAATTAAAATTTTGCGTGAATTGTATAAGAAAGAAGAGGGTTTTATTGATGTGAGAATTTTTATTCAAGTTGATGTCGATCAGTTTGCTGGTATTGAATATGATGAATTTGCGGTGCGTGTGGCTGAGGTGGCAATGTGGTTAATTGACCATCAAATGAATATTAAGATTAGTCATGAATTTGGACAATATTTTGTCAGATTGCCATTAACAAAATCTGCGAAAATTGTTCATGGTAATTCGTTAATAATTGATTGGGAAACAGTTTTAGAGAAAGAAAAATTAAACTTCATTTTAGGTAATCCGCCATTTGTTGGTGCAATGATTATGAATGATCAACAAAGAAATGATATTGATCATGTTTTTTATGGAGAAAAAGGAACAGGTGTTTTAGATTATGTTTGTGCTTGGTATCTCAAAGCAGCAAAAATCATCCAAAATAACAAAATTACAGTAGGTTTCGTTTCCACAAATTCTATCTCACAAGGTGAGCAAGTTTCTATACTTTGGAATATCCTCTTCAATAAATATAAGATAAAAATTCATTTTGCCCATCGTACTTTTAAATGGAGTAATGAAGCTAAAGGAAATGCTGCTGTACATTGTGTGATTATTGGTTTTGCTAACTTCGATATTACTGAAAAATATATTTTTGATTATGAGGATATTCAGAGTGAACCACTGACAATAAAAGCTAAAAATATCAATCCATATTTGGTAGATGGAAGTGACACAATTATTACTAATAAAAGTTTTCCCATTTCTAATATTCCCTTAATGCGGTTTGGAAGTATGCCAAGAGATGGGGGTAATTTCATATTTACTGAAACTGAAAAGGAAGAATTTATTAAAATAGAACCTCAAGCTGAGAAATGGATTAGACCCTATACAGGAGCAAAAGAGTTTATTAATGGATATAGTCGGTATTGTCTTTGGCTTGTTGATATTTCTCCAAAGGAACTCAAAGCTTTACCAGAGGTATTAAAACGAGTAGATAAAGTTAAAAAGTTCCGGTTAGAAAGTAAAGCTGCCTCTACTCGGAAATTTGCAACTACACCTACTATATTTTGTCAGATAGCACAACCTAATACAGATTATTTACTTGTGCCAAGTGCATCTTCTGAAAAAAGGAAATATATTCCTATAGGTTTTATGTCTTCAGAAATTATTACTAGCAATCTCTGTTTTTTAATTCCTAACGCTACTCTCTACTTATTTGCTATTCTTACTTCAGAAATGCACATGACATGGATGAAGTATGTATGTGGAAGATTAAAAAGTGATTATCGTTATTCCAAAGACATAGTTTATAATAATTATCCATTTCCTGAAAACGTCAATGATAAACAAAAACAGAAAGTAGAAACAGCCGCGCAAGCAGTTTTAGAAATAAGAGAAAAATATCCAGATAGTAGTTTAGCAGACTTGTATGATCCTCTAACTATGCCACCAGACTTGGTAAAAGCCCATCAAATATTAGATAAAGCTGTGGATTTATGTTATCGTCCGCAACCATTTGTAAATGAATTGAATAGAATTGAGTTTTTGTTTAATTTATATGAAGCCTTGAATGCTCCCTTACTCAAACCAGAGAAAAAGAAAAGAGTGAAAAAAAGCAATTAATTATTAATAGAACTATATTTTATTAATTGCATCCTCAATTTCATCCAAGCTAACATCTGCCTGATCAGATTTTGCATAAATAAGCAGAAGGGAGACACATTCAGGCGAAATAATTTGATATATCACCCTATATCCCCCACTTTTGCCAGTCGGGATATCACTATTTTTTGCTCTAACTTTAACAACTGTCAAATTGATCCCAGAAATTTGTTCACCTAGAAAATTTCCAGCCTGTAGCTGATCAATAATAGGTTGAATATCAATTTGAATTTGGCGATAGCGTTTGCTGAGAGTTTTAAGACGACGTTTAAAAGGAAGCGTGAAGAGAACTTCTACCATAAATATTAAGCGTTAATATCGTCCCAAAGCTGTGAAACTGGGAAAGTTTGCCCTGTCGCTATTTGTGCTATGGACTCTTGAAGATCAGCTAATATTTGCGCTTTTGGTTCTTGTTCATCAATCCAAGCTAAACCACTGGCGTTATCAGAGTTGATGGAATTTATAAGCTGTTGCCAAAGTTCTAACGGTACGAGTACGTCGGTTGTTTTCCGTCTACATTAGTGACATAACGAACCTGATTTTCAATTTGTACATTGATCATCAATTTATTGATCCTGTTGATATTTTTTGATATTTTTATTGTAGTGTAACTAATGCTAACTGCAAGACTCGCGATCGCCAATTTCCCATTCCGCAGCTAGCTGAAGTTCCAAGAATATTGACACAGTAAGTTTTTTAATAAAAAATAACTTGTATTTATACATTATAATTTAATGCTAAGTTAAGAGTTATGAATCCTTATTTTCACACTTTATTGAATGTCCAGCGTTTATCCCCGCCGTCAACGGCAGCTTGAAAGTTTAGTCCAAAAGTTAGGTTTGTCACTAAATGCACCGATAAAGTGGCAATTATTGGATTTGGCGCTAACTCATCCTACTGTTTCTGATACTGCCAATTATGAACAGCTAGAGTTTGTGGGCGATGCAGTGGTACGCCTGGTGGCGGCCGTGGTATTATGGGAACATTATCCTGATTGTTCAGTCGGTGATTTTGCGGCTATTCGTTCAGTTTTGGTGAGCGATCGCATTCTTGCCCAATTAGCGAGAGAATATGGTTTAGAATTATACTTATTGGTTGCTGGTAGTGCTACGGCTGATCATGTTGGCCAAGAGTCACGATTAGCAGATTCTTTTGAAGCAGTTTTAGGGGCGCTTTATCTTAGCACTCAAAATCTCAATCTGATTCGTCCTTGGTTGGATTCTCATTTCCAACAACTAACCACAGAGATTCGTCTCGATCCTGCCAGACTCAACTATAAAGCGGCTTTACAAGAATGGACTCAAGCCCAATTCAAAGTTCTCCCAGAATATCGAGTGTTGGAAGCGAGTCAACCCCACCGCACTCATGAACGCTTTTTTGCTGAAGTTTGGTTACATGAAAAAATGTTAGGACAAGGTAAAGGACGCTCTATTAAAGCCGCTGAACAAGCTGCTGCTAAAGAAGCTTATTTAGTAATTAGCGCCCAGGTAACAGATGAGTAAGCAATTCAAAAAGTTTGCGTCTACAACATTCCCGCACTCCTACCGCCACTGACAACTAAACAAGTGACAACTAACAAATGACAAATATTAAAATTGCGATTATTGGGGTAGGACGTTGGGGAATACATTTGCTACGCAACTTTTTAGCACATCCCTATGTAAGTGTAATTGCTGTATTAGATCATCATCCAGAAAGATTAGCCGCTGTTAAACAGCAATTTAATTTAGATGAAAATGTATTATTAACAACTGATTGGCAAGCTGTCAAGCAACTTCCTGAACTAACAGCGGTAGTAATTGCTACACCTGCCATAACTCACTATGGCTTGATTAAAGAAGCTCTCCAAGATGGTTATCATGTTTTAGCAGAAAAACCCTTAACTCTTGACTCCGAAGAATGTCGAGAACTTTGCCACTTAGCAGAGCATCAGCAATTGATACTGATGGTTGACCATACTTACTTGTTTCACCCCGCAGTCGAAAAAGGTCAAAGTATCATTGAAACGGGTAAATTAGGTGAATTACGCTATGGTTATTCTACCCGTACCCATTTAGGTCCTGTTCGTCAAGATGTTGACGCTCTGTGGGATTTAGCAATTCACGACCTTGCCATTTTTAATACCTGGTTAGGCAAATTACCTATACAAGTACAAGCTACAGGTACGGTATGGTTACAGGAAGAAGAAAAAGAATTAATACATCCCAGTCCCGGTTTAGCTGATTTAGTTTGGATAACATTGACATATCCAGATAATTTTCAAGCCTATATTCATTTGTGTTGGCTAAATCCTGATAAACAAAGAAGATTGGGAGTAGTGGGTAGTAAAGGGACTTTGATTTTTGATGAAATGTCCTCATCATCTCCTTTAACTTTGATTTGTGGTGAATTTGAGCAACAGGGAAAATTATTTATTCCTATTAATCAAAAACAGGAAATATTAGAATTGGAAAAAGCAGAACCATTAAAAAAAGTGTGCGATCGCTTTGTCAATTCTGTGATTAATAATACTCCTTCATTGATTTCCTCCGGTTGGGTAGGTAGAGAGTTAGTAGAAATTCTTGCTGCTTTAACAGCATCTTTAAATCAAGGTGGAAAACCCATAAAAATGAGTAATAGTTATTAGATTTTCATGGGTGATAATAAATTTAAAAAGTAGGTTGGGTTGACGCAAGGAAACCCAACATTATTAAAAATAATTAATCTGCGTTTACCCAAAAATCTGCGGTTTTGATTTTACCATTGCGGTTAAATTGCATCCACATTTTATAAGTTCCTGACTGGGGTAATTTTGTGTGAAATTCAATTTTTCCATCCGTTGTATTTTTGAGCGCGTGAGCGTGGATATAATCGGCTGTTGTGAGAGGAGATGAACTTTTGATCACTACTAAATGAGCTTTTTCTCCTAAATACGGTTGTAGGTCTTTAATGGGTTGGTTTTTGTTGTCTTTTAAGTCAAAAGTAAAAGTTACATCTTCACCTGCTTTGATTTTTTCTGTAGATGGTTTAAAACTGACTTTAGTATCGGAAATTGTTTTAGTTTTTTCATATTTAGATAAAC
>NZ_VILD01000003.1:261131-301173 GCF_009712085.1 Anabaena sp. UHCC 0253 | reverse complement strand
CATATTTAGATAAACTTTTTAGGAAGGGGGAACTGAACCAGGAATAGAGATTTTTTGTTAATGATAAAGTCTCTGCTTGTCCAGCGGGTTTATAATCACTGAAAAGTGTATATTCTCCTGGTTGGGGAAAGTTGGCGCTGACTGCAAATTTACCATTTTCTTTATAGTCTGGGTGAATATGGTCGAAATGTTCTAAGTCATCACTAACAACTATTAAGTGCATTAGTTTTTCTTGGAAAATATCAAATTTACTGACTGGTTTTCCCGCTTCATCCTGAATATCAAGAATTAAGTCAATCGGTTGATTAGAAGTTAAGGTTTTAGGAGTAGTTAATTTAGCATTGGTAACTGTTTTTGGTTTTTGATCATGTTGTGAGTGATCCATAGAGTGTCCTTGATGATCACCCATAGGTTTTGTTTCTGGTTTTTCGGTTTTGGGAGTAGTTTCATTATTAGAAACTGGTGTTTCACCAGATTTAACTGTAGATGAACAACCAGAAGATACTAATAATGTTGTAGCTATGAAAATTCCTGTCAAAATACGTTTCATTTTGATATATTTCCTTGATTAAAATTAGCGGTTGAATGAAAATCTACCATTGACTTTTTCACCATTAATATCAGAAAGTACAACTACCTGATATTCACCTGCGGCTGATTCTGGTAAATCTGCTGCGTAGTGTTTACCTTCTTGATCATAGGTGAAATTGAGGGTTTTTTGTTCTCCTTTTGGTGTTTTAACTTGTGCTGTTACTTTTGCGTTAGGAATTATTTCATGTTTATCTCCAGAGAGAAGATAAAAATCTAAGTGTGTACCTTTATTTTCCGGTTCAGTTACAAATTCTAAATGATATTTACCAACTTCGACAACTTGACCTCCTTTACTGGGTTTGGTATGGTCTGTTTTAGCTACAGTTTCGGTTTTTGCTGCTGGTTCGCTATTGTTACAAGCACCTAGAAATAATATTCCTATACTTCCTAAAGTAACTAAGGTGAATTTAATTGATTTCATGGTTTTAATTCCTAATTTGATAATTTTTTTTGCACGCAGAGTCGCAGAGTCGCAGAGAGAGTTGGGTTAGTTTTTGGGAAGTAATGTTTTACCAAATTGAGAATATAAAGCGGGTAAAACTAATAGGGTTAATGCGGTGGATGTGAATAAACCTCCTAATACTACTATGGCTAAAGGTTGTAATATTTCTTTTCCTGCACCGCTACCAATTGTGAGGGGTATCATTCCTAATGCTGAAGTTAAAGCTGTCATGAGAATTGCTGTTAATCTTTCGTTTGAACCTTCTATTAAAATTTGCTTGATTGGTAAACCTTGGGAGAATTTATGATTGTAGTTTTCAACTAATAGTAATCCGTTACGGGTAGCGATTCCAAATAGGGTAATAAATCCCACTGTTGAGGCTACAGACATAACTCCTCCAGTTATAGCAATGGCAATTATGCCACCAATTAATGCTAATGGCAAGTTAATCAAAATCATGGCGGTGGCGGGAATTGATTTAACAGCAAAGTACATTAATATGGTGATAACAATTAAGGCAAATATTCCGGAAATTAATACTGTTTGGGTGGCTCTTTCTTCTGATTCAAATTGACCACCGTAGTCAATGAAGTATCCAGCCGGAAGTTGTACTTTTTGTTTAACTTCGGTGCGGATATCATTAATGACTGAACCTAAATCTCTACCGTTAACGTTGGCGGAAACTACTATTAAACGGGATACACTTTCTCTGTTAATAGTATTGGGTCCGGTGCTATAGGAAATTTGTGCTACTTGCGCTAAGGGAATTTTTTGATTATTTGGTGTATCAACTAATAAGTTACTAATGGTGTTGATGTTGTTTCTATCTTTTTCTTTTAACCAGACTAATAAATCAAAGGTTTGTTGTTGTTCTAATATTTGTGATACTACTTTACCATTCAGTGCAGTTTCAATTGTTTCTGCTAGTTCTCCAACTTTTAGACCATAACGAGCAGCGGCATTTCTGTCAAATTTGATTTGAATTTGTTTGATAGGTACTTGCTGTTCTAATTGCAAATCTACAACACCAGCAATCGGTTTTATTACTTCTTCAACTTGTTTACCTAAAATACGGAGTTGTTCTAAATCTGGTCCAAAGACTTTGACAGCGATCGCACTTCTCACTCCTGATAATACATGATCCATTAGGTGCGATATAAATCCGCCGATATTTACCGCTACTCCTGGTAATTTGGCAAATTCTGATCTTAATATCTCAATGGTTTTTTCTCTGTCTTTTATCCCCTCCAGGCTCATTTCCACATCCAATTCGGCAAAGTTTACACCCCCCACATCACTGTCACCTGGTGCGCGGCCGGAACGTAATTGTAAAACATCAAATCGTTGATTATCTTTAAGTGCATCTTGAATTGCTAAACCTGCGCGGTTGGTTGCTGCTAAGGAAGAACCGGGAAAAAGATTAGTAGAAATAACAAGCGATCGCTCTTGAAATTCTGGTAAAAATACTCTCCCTAAACTTGGTAAAATCACTAATGCAGCTACCATGGAACTGACTGCAATAACTAACACAATTTTAGGAAACTTAATTGCCAATAATAAAGCTGGTTGATAGAGTTTTTGAGAAATGCGAGAAACCCAAGTTTCATCCGATGGTAAATGGCAATTCACCAACAAAAAAGCGCACAAGGCTGGACTAACAGTTAACGCTACACAAGTAGAAGCAAGAATTGATAATAAATACGCTACACCCATCGGTGTGAAAATGCGACCTTCTACACCAGAAAGAGCAAAAATAGGTGCAAATACCACTGCAATAATTACAGTTGATAAAATTACACTGGTTCGCACTTCCACAGAAGAAGTAAATACAATTTCTAAAGGTGAAACTGGTGTTCCTGCTAATTGATTTTCTCGTAAACGGCGGTACGCTTGTTCCATATCAACAATTGAATCATCAACCACCGAACCTATAGCTACTGCTAGTCCTCCCAAGGTCATAGTATTAATACCTTGTCCTGTAAAATTGAGGATTACTAAACCTAATAATAAGGATAAAGGTATGGCACAAAGAGTAATAACAGCAGTCCGCCAATTCATTAAAAATAGAATCAAAATAATCGAGACAATAATAATCCCATCCCGCAGAGAATCTTCAACATTTTTAATGGATGCCTCAATAAAATCTTCCTGTCTAAAAGTGACATTAACTTTGACATCTTCAGGTAAACTGGCTGTAATTTCCGTCATGGCATTTTCTACAGCTTTTGTTACCGTTGGTGTATCTCTTCCCGGTTGTTTATTAACAGTTAAAACTATCGCTCTTTTGCCATTAAAACTAGCATCACCTCGTTGTAACGCCGCCCCAATTTCCACCTCAGCGACATTACTTAATAAAATTGGTATACCATTACGACTAGCTACTACAGATTGTTTCAGTTGTGCAATTGATTCAATTCTTCCTACACCTCTAATTAAAACTTCTTGATCAGAATTAGTTAAAAAACCACCGGGAGCATTCATATTTGCAGATGTAGCCGCTACTTGTACCTCATGTAAAGACACATTATAAGCTTGCAACTTGGCTGGATCTACTAATACTTGATATTGGCGAATATCACCACCTGATATGACCAACTGACTCACACCAGGAACAGCCAAAAGACGATTTGTAACTTGCCAATCAACAATTTTTCTCACTTCCATTAAAGAAGTATTATCTTTCCCCCCTTCCTCAATAGTAAAAGCATATTTAATAATTGTTCCCAACGGAGAACTAATAGGAGAAATTTGAGGATTCTCCACACCTTGAGGTAACTTACTCGTCACCTGTTGTAACCGTTCAGCTACCAATTGACGCGCTTGATAAATATCAGTATTCCAGGCAAAAACTACCCTCACAACCGAAATACTCACCGCAGAAGAAGAACGGACAACTTCCACCCCTGGAGTCCCATTAATTGCACTTTCAATAGGTAAAGTTACCAAAGATTCCACCTCTTCCGGCGCTAAACCTGGTGCTTCCGTTTGAATTTCTACTTGCGGTGGTGCAAAATCAGGAAACACATCTAAAGGCATTCTTGAAACCGTAAAAATCCCCCAAACAGTAATCAAAACCGCACCAATAACGACTAACCAACGTTGTGCAATTGACCACTTCAATACAGAATTTAATAAAGAATCAAACATTTTTACTTCACACGCTCCAACGTCTTCTCTGCGTCCTCTGCGTCTCTGCGTGAGCTTTTCTTATCTAATCTTCCCACCCAAAAACCCCCAACCATCAACACACCCCCAGCAGGTAAAACCCACCACCAAGGTAAACTTTGATTAACCGGATTTTCTGATATTTCTGTTTCCGATTCCTTAGCCTTATTCCCACCCCGCAAAGATTGAGCATATAATTGCATAGAACCTTGAGTTACTAACAAATCTCCGGCAAATAACCCCGATTTAACCTCAACTAAATCCCCGGAAGTTTCCCCTAAAATCACTTCTACAGGTTGATAATTTTCACCATTCTGCACATAAACCACCTGCTGATTATTCACATCTACAACCGATTGAGAAGGAATTGCTATAACTTCATTTGTAGTTTGATCTGTTAAAATTTCTAATTGTGCAAACATCCCAGGTTTTAAAAAACCGCCAGAATTAACTAATTCTGCTTTGACTGGAATCACACGCTTTTCATCTTCTACCACAGTACCAATTAAACTAACTTTCCCTAAAAAAGTTTGATTTGGTAAACTTGCAACTGTCACTCTAACTTGTTGATTTTTTTAATTTTTTCTAAATCTTTTTCATAAATATTCGCTGTAGCATAAACCCGATTATTATTAATAATAGTCATCAAAGGTTTACTATCAGCATCAACTGTCACCGTTTCCCCTAAAGTTACTGGTGTTTCGGAAACTATGCCAGAAATTGGCGCAATTACTGTTACTAATCCTTGAGAATTAGCCAAAGTTCCTAATTGTTGTAACCGCGCATTATAAGCAGCATTACTGAGACGAATTCGAGATTTAGCAACTTTAACAGATGATTGAGCGCGTTTTAATTGAGCTTCAGCTTCAATAACTTCTCGACGACTAGAAGCTTTAGTAAGTTGGGATTTGCCCTCTGCTAAATGTGCTTCTGACTCCAACATTTGCCGACGGGGAAGCGCACCATCTGCGACTAAAAGGCGATCGCGATCGTATCGTTCTTGTGCTACCTTAACTTCAGTCTGTGCTTGATTAATTTCCGCTTTGGCTATTTGCTGCTGACGTTCTAAATTTTGTTGTGCTAACTGGAAATCAGCTTGCGCTTGTTGTAAATCTGCTTCTGCTTCCGCACGTTTTTCTTGAGAACTAACCCGCAACTCTGCTAAATTAGAATTTGATATAACTGCAACAGTTTCACCTCTTTTGACAATAGCACCAGGTTTAACTAATAACTCAACAACTTTACCCTCAATTGGTGGAGTAACTGGTACTTTTTGATTGGGTAAAGTTTCAATTTTTCCCGTTGTTTTCATACCAATTGGTAGAATTTGCGGTTTTACAGATTTAACTATAATTCCAATGCGTTGAGCCGTTTGTGCATCAACACTAATTCCTTCTGGGGTAGTAAATTCTATATCAGTTTTAAACTCATGATTATGTCCAGGGTGTGCTGAAATTTTAGCTGGAATCACGGCGACAATAATATTGATAATTATCCCAGATATACAACCAATCCGCCAAAATTGTGGGTATGGTATTTTCTGTATTAAAAACTTATTCATGAAGCAATTCACTCACAGGAACATCACCACCTGATTATGTTTGCATACAAAAATGAAATTAGCATGAAATTTGAATTAAAACCGGATCTCTCATTAGGAAGACATAATTAATACACCATTAGTCAGACGCAGTTATTCTTTTTATTTTCTAAGGTGAAGTGCATAGGGTTTAATTACCTTATTGGTAAACTTAATCACTTCAATAGGCGGTAAATATGGCTATTCAACAACTCAACTTACAGCAAGTTAACTCACAAATACAGAACTGTATTCAAGATTGTTTAGATTGTTATAGTGTTTGCTTGAATACAGTGAGTACATATTGTGTTCATCAAGGTGGTATGCACGCCGAACCCGCTCATATTCGTCTCATGCTAGATTGCGCTGAAATTTGTCAAACCAGTGCTAATTTTATGTTAAGAAGTTCTGATCTTCATGTACGTACCTGTGCTACCTGCGCGGAAATTTGCGATCGCTGCGCCCAAAATTGCGATCGCTTCGGTGATGATTCCCAAATGAGAGCTTGTGCTGATATGTGTCGTCGCTGTGCAGAATCCTGTCGTCAAATGGCTTTAGCTAGAGCATAACTAAAATTAGTTTTTATTAATTTCTCCCCTAAATAAATCTAGGGGAGTTAGAATTTTTATAGCAACAGACAAGGCAGTTAGGACATAAACTAATTCTACAACTTAGACACTCAAAGGCTTATAAAACTGTCACCTGTCACCTGTTCCCTGTCACCTGCTATAATTCATCGCAGGGGTTTACTTCTAACTCCATGACTGACAACATCTTTTTTTTCTCCGTTAGGTAATAAAGCCAGATCAATCAAAGGTAATTTAATAATTACTGTTGTTCCTTGATTTAATCCCAAACTCTCTAAAGTGATTTTACCACCCATAAGTTCAATTAAATTCAGGGAAATTGCTAACCCTAATCCAGTCCCTTCAAACTTGCGGGTAGTTGTACCATCAACCATGACAAAGGGACGGAATAATTTACCTTGTTCTCCTGGATCAATCCCAATTCCTGTATCTTTAATAGATACTAAAACATAAGGTTGATGATTATTAAAATTAATATTTATACTAATTCTAATACTTCCTTCATCAGTAAATTTTGTCGCATTACTGATAACATTAATTAGCACTTGCTTGAGTTTAATATGATCAGCTTTTACTGGAATTGCTTTATCACCTATCTCACAAATTAATTGTAAACCTTTTTGTTGAATATTAACTGATTGTAAATTAATTACTTCTAGTAGTAATTGGCGTAAATCTAGAGGTATTGTAGTTACAGAAAGTTTACCAGCTTCTATTTTAGAAATATCCAACAAATCATTAATTATTCCTAATAAATGAATTGCGGTTTCATCAGCTCGCTTCAGAAATTCTAATTCTTCTTCTCGATCATCACACAAACCATCATGCACCAAACGCACACAGTTAATAATGATATTAAGTGGATTTCTTAATTCATGAGAGGTTGTGGCTAAAAACTGACTTTTAACCTTATTAGCTGATTTTGCTTCTTTCCAAGCTATTTCTAATTCTTCAGCCCAATCTTTTAGTCTTTCAACCATTTGGTCTAATGCTTGCGCTAGTTGGTTAAATTCCCGAATTTTGAAGTTTCTGGGGATGGGTTGTGCTGCGTGGTGACTATGAAGATTTACAGCATAATCTCGGAGTTCTTCTATTGGTCCTGCTAAGTAAGGAACTAAATACAAAGATGCGAATAAACTTGCACCAATTAAACCCACCGTTAAAACAATGAGAATTAGTTTAATTTCTTCTAAACCAAATAGTGCATTTTGTACAGTTGTCACTGCTAATACAATCCATTTTTGTGGCGGGTTTGTGGTTATAACTTGATTAGTAGCTGTATAACCAGTCACCATTTCTTGACCTTCAGGAAAGAAAAAATCGCTGGAATTACTATGTCCAGCCATAGCATTTTTAACGATGGTTTGTAACTCTTCTACATCGGTATAGTCTTTAATATTAGTACCGATTCTTTCGGTTAATGGATGAGCTAAAACTTTACCATCTTCAGCAATGACAATTAAAGAGCCAGAAAGTGAGCCTGGATGATTAGGCGGTTGTTGATACAATGTGGTTTTCATACTTAATAAATAAGCCACATTGCCACGTTGATTTAAAACAGGAATAGATAACAATAGCTGGAGTTGATTGTGCTTTTCTCTTTTTCCAGTTTTTCCAGGTTTGGGTGGTAAGATCACTTGCACATTAACATCGTTCCTGGTAAGAGATAAGTCTAAATCTGATGGGATAATTTCTTGATCATCACAGCTACTAGCAATTTTTTTATCTTGGTGGAGATACGCCAGTTGTAAACAATCTATTTTGCTTGGTAGTTGTTGTTTTAGGTTGTTAAAAAATTGTTGAATTTGTACAGATGAACCAGATTGAATAACTTTTGTTTGGCTGGCTGTAATTAAATTAGCTCGTAAAGCAGCAATATCATCACTAATTTTTTCTCCTTTATTAACTGCACTTTCTGTTAAATTCTGTCGAGCCGTATTTAAAAGACTAGAACGTGCTTTATTTAAAGCAACAATTTCTCCTATTAATAAAACCGGCACAAATACTAGCAGTATTCTTGTTACTAAAATTCGTCGAAATGACGACTGACGAGATTTAGCCATTGTTTGTTTCACTTCGCCTCTTCTAACCACAATAGCAAAAATATGCCATTACACTAGCCAAAGGAGACATTTTATAGTTGATGATAAATTTACGAGGAACTTATGTTACTAATTCCCAAAAAATGGCACAGGTAATAATTAGAAATTAAAAAAATCTTACATATTACCAGTATTATTTTAGATAACTAGTAACTTGAGCTATTAGTGTTTCGTAAGAATAAACATGATATACCAAAACTCATAAAAAGTAGCTTAAATATTGATTGTTGTTGCATATTAATATTGATGGGGTAAAATTACTCAAAATAGATTTTGTGAAAATCCATACACTAACAAAAAATATCAAAACTATCTAATGATGCAAGATCGTCCTCATACTACAGTAGTTCTAGCCATGAGTGCTGATGGCAAAATAGCAGATTTCAAGCGATCGCCTGCTCGATTTGGCTCAAGGGCTGATAAAGCACACCTAGAGAGACAAATTGCTGCTGCTGATGCCGTTTTAATTGGTGCTGCTACTCTTCGTGCCTACGGTACAACAATGATCATCTCAGAGCCAACACTTTTGCAACAAAGAATAACGGAAAATCAGCACCCCCAGCCTGTTCATATAGTGATTTCCCATTCTGCCAACCTCAATCCGGACATTAAATTTTTTCAACAACCGGTGAGACGTTGGCTACTGACAACCTCTCTCGGTGCTTGTTTTTGGCAAGAAGGTTCAACATTTGAAAAGGTGTTAGTTTTTGAAACTTTGACTGGAGAAATTGACATTTTGGCGGCTTTAAAATATTTAGCAAGTTTACAAATTACCCGTTTAGCTGTTTTGGGAGGAGGACAATTGGTAGCATCTTTCCTTGCATCTGATCTAATTGATGAAATTTGGCTCACTATTTGTCCACTAATTATAGGTGGTAGTACCGCAACTTCACCTGTAGAAGGAACAGGATTTTTATCCCATCTTGCTCCTAAGTTACAATTACTAGAAGTCTCTACAGTTGAACAAGAAGTTTTTCTCCACTATCGCCTGTTAAGAAATGCTGAATAATTGATAATTGACAATTGAGAGTTGTTTAATTTAAGGTTTAAAATCTTTCATTCCCAGGAATAAAAGAAAAAATCCTATTTCTTAATCCTCACACTCCAAGGACGTGCGCTACACTAGTTAAAGCTTTTGTTAATTATTATATTTTTACCAAAATACAATGTTCAAAGAACACAAGCCTCATTATTCTCTTGTTTGGACACACACAATTGCCGATATTCCCCAAACGGCTTGGGATGCTTTAGCGATAACGTTAAAAACCCCTTTTTTAGAGTGGGATTGGTTGAACAATTTGGAAATATCCCACAGTGCGATCGCCAATGCTGGATGGTTGCCAAATCATTTAATTTTGTGGCGAGATCAAACTTTAATTGCTGCTGCTCCATTATATTTAAAAGGACATAGCCAAGGAGAATTTGTTTTTGATCATCAGTGGGCAGAATTAGCCTCTCGCTTGGGAATAGAGTATTATCCAAAACTGCTGGGAATGACCCCATTTACTCCCGCTGAAGGTTATCGGTTTTTAATTGCTCCGGGAGAAGATGAGGAAGAAATTACAGCCTTAATGCTCCATGAAATTGATAGCTTTTGTGTTAAAAATCATATTTCTGGCTGTCATTTTCTCTATGTTGATCCACAATGGAGACCTCTTTTAGAAAAACAAGGTTTTACAACATGGCTACATCATAGTTATATTTGGGAAAATGCTAATTTTACCAACTTTGATGATTACTTAAAAGTATTTAATGCCAATCAAAGACGCAATATTAAACGAGAACGCAAAGCTGTAGAAAAAGCCGGATTGCGACTGCAAGCAATGACAGGTGATGAAATTCCCAAATCTATGTTTCCATTAATGTATGATTTTTATGCTGATACCTGCGATAAATTTGGCTGGTGGGGTAGCAAATATCTAACAAAGCGTTTTTTTGAACAATTACATCATAATTATCGTCATCGAGTCGTATTTTTTGCCGCTTATAATGAGCAAGATCAACGGCAACCCGTGGGAATGTCCTTTTGTTTATTTAAAGAAGATCAACTATATGGACGTTATTGGGGTAGCTTTCAAGAAATAGATTGCTTACATTTTGATGCTTGTTATTATGCACCAATTGAGTGGGCGATCGCTCACGGCATCCAAACTTTTGATCCCGGTGCAGGTGGTAGACATAAAAAACGCCGGGGTTTTCCTGCTACCCCTAATCATAGCCTCCATCGCTTTTACAACAACCGTTTAGGGCAAATTATCCTGCCTTGGGTTCGGGAAGTAAATCAAATGGAACAACAAGAAATAGATGGTATTAATGCAGAGTTACCTTTCACCGAAAGAATTCCCGAATAATAATGCTGGTCTAATATTTTCAGTCAAGCAATTTTTAAGAAAAATACGACACAACAATTACACTGGAGATGTAACATAAAAACACTCTCTCTATAAACTTACTTTTGACAATAGCTATGGCATTACTACTTGAAGATTTGACAGCAATTGATAATAAACTTTCTCAGCGTCATATTGATCTTGACCCCAATGGATATTTTATTATCTACATAGACCCCAATGAAAGATTAATTTATGCAAAACATTTCACCAATGTCATTGATGAACGCGGTTTAGCAGTAGATCCAGAAACAGGTAAAGTAATTCCTGCACGAGGAAAAGTAGAAAGAACCCACACAACCGTATTTAGTGGCAGAACCGCAAAAGAACTCTGTATCAAAGTTTTTGAAGAAACATCAGGTTGTCCTGTTACTTTCTTAGATCATGCAGCCTATTTAGGTCGAGAATTTGTCCGCGCTGAAATGGCTTTAGTCACAGGAAAAGAGTACATTCAGGATTAAGGATAGTTAATACAAATGGGTGAATAGTTTTGGGCGAATATAATTCACTGCTACACAAGCCAAGTCCACCTGCGTGGACTAATGAAAAATCGAGGGTTTGAAACCCACGGAGGTGGGTTTTGTCTGTGTAGCCGCGACTTCTAGTCGCCTTTTCAAACTAAAAATTTTCACCCATTTGTATTAACTAAACTTTTTAAGTTAACAACTAACAACTGACGCACTTCTTAAACCTTGAACCGTAGAAATTACCTGTTGGGCAACTTGATCAATTTCCTCAACAGTATTAAATCTCCCAATTCCAAACCGCACCGAAGCATAAGCTAATTTATCCGAATGTCCCAATGCTGTCAGCACATAGGAAGGAGCAACATTATTGGAAGAACAAGCAGAACCAGAAGATACAGCCATGATTGATTGTAAACCTAAAGAAAGTGCCGCACCGTCTACACCTTCAACACTAATATTTAAGTTTCCTGCTAATCGTTTTTGAGGGTGTCCATTTAAATGAATTCCTCCTACACTAGATAACTGTTTCCACAACCTTTCTTTTAATGCCATTAATCGTTGATTTTCGGTTTCTTGTTCGGCTATTGCAATTTCTACAGCTTTACCAAAACCAACAATTTGCGGTGTATATAACGTCCCCGAACGCATTCCTCTTTCATGTCCTCCCCCATGTTGTTGGCAAGCAAGTTTCACTCTAGGGTTACGTCTGCGGACATATAAAGCCCCAATCCCCTTGGGACCATAGACTTTATGGGCAGTCAGAGACATTAAATCAACATTCATCTCTTCCACATCTAAAGGTATTTTACCAATAGCTTGGGCTGCATCTGTGTGAAAAATAATTTGTCGTTGACGGCATAATTCTCCAATTTCAGCTATTGGTTGTAAAACCCCAATTTCATTATTAGCTGCCATCACTGATACTAAAATTGTATCATGACGCAAAGATTTTTCTAACAGATTTAAATCAATTAAACCATCTTTTTCAACAGGTAAAACTGTAATCCCGAAACCGAGACTTTTTAAATATTCACAAGGATCTAAAACAGCTTTATGTTCCGTGGCAATAGTCACAATATGTTGCCCTTTTTGGAAATAAGCTTCAGCAATACCTTTAATAGCTAAATTATTCGCTTCCGTTGCTCCGCTAGTAAAGACAATTTCTTCGGGTGTAGCATTAATCGCTTCTGCTAAAACTTCCCTTGCTTGTCTCACAGCAGCTTCAGATTCCCAACCATAAACATGACTAATACTAGCAGCATTACCAAACTTTTCTGTAAAGTAAGGAATCATAGCAGCCATTACCCTTTCATCAACGGGGGTAGTAGCATGACAATCGAGGTAGATAGGACGACTGGACATAATTAAAATTCAGTGTTAATTCAAAATTTGGCCTAGTTTTTTTAAGATTTGGAAAACTTGATAAAGTTCGTTTTCTCGCTTCAAAAGTGTAAATTGATCAGACAAAGCATATTAAGGTTTATTGATTTGAGAAAGTTTAAGAAAAATAAAATCACTGCCATTCATTACCAATCCAAATACGGGTTTTAAAGGATGAGGATTAGCCAGCATATAAGTAAGTGCCTGAGGTATGGCTTCTAACAGAGAAAAAATAGGTTTTTTAGACTCTATTACCAATAACCATAATTGTTGTTGAATCACTAAAACATCAATTCTTCCTCTGATAACTTCTTCTTGATCTTCAACTGCAATTTCTATTGATAATTCACTTCTAATAAAGAAAGGTTCATCATAAAATCCAGCTAAACCAAGTAAGGGAGATAAAACAACTAACTTTACTGTTTCTTCCGATAAAGGAGGACGTTTAACTAATCGAAGAAAATGAAATTTTACTCTGTCTAGATATTGTTTTTCTAAATCAGAGATTTCTGGTAAATTTCCTAACCATTCAGGAAAAAATGTTTCATTGTCGGTTTGTTCTAAACCAAATCTTGCTTCTAAATCGGCAATACCTATATTTTGCGCTTGGATGAATTGAACCATAATACAAATAATAGAATTGATATTCCTATTGTATAAGGTTGGAATCGTTATATTATTTCATTCACATAATTTGGTAAAGTAAAGTTTAAATTAATTAACATTTAGAAAATCAAATAGGAGTCCTATATATCAACAAAGTCCGATTGTTCGGACTACAAAACTTTAAAGAGCCGCTAATTCTTGAATTTTTTTGCATACAGCTTGAGCATGACCTTTAGTTTTCACATTAGGCCAAGTGTAGGCGATGATTTTATCAGGTGAAATCAAAAAAGTTGACCGAGCAACTCCCATATATTCTTTACCCATAAACTTCTTTAAACGCCACGCACCATAGGCTTCTATTAATTTATGTTCGGGATCAGTTAACAGGGTAATTGATAAATTATGTTTGTCAATAAATTTGCAATGAGATGTTGCCGAATCTGGGCTAACACCGATGATTTTTGTACCTAATGCGGTAAATTCTGAAGATAATTCCGTAAAATCTTGTGCTTCAGTAGTACAGCCTGGTGTATTATCTTTCGGGTAAAAATAGAGAACTATCCACTCATTCAGATCAGCAAGATTGATGATATTATTGTTTTGATCTGGTGTGGAAAAATCTGGTGCAGATTGTCCAATTTGGGGAATATTACTCATAATTAGGTTAAACAGGAATTATAGCAGAATTAGGCGATCGCACTTATGGGAATTTCTCGTCTTCTAGGGACATCGTAAACCAAAAAATCATGAGCCATGATTGTTTTAGGAAAAATTGCCCGTGCTTCTTTCAGTAAATCTTTTAACTCAATAGTATTTCCTGGCGCATAACGGGGACTAAAATGTGTCATTATTAGTTTACGCACTCCCGCACTATATGCTGTTTGTGCTGCCATTGTCGTTGTTGAATGTAATCTCTGAAAAGCCATCTCTGCATCTTGATGAGCAAAAGTTGCTTCATGAATTAATACATCTGCATCTTGTGCTAATTGTACTGCACCGTCACAATAAACCGTATCTGTACAATAGGCAATTTTTCGACCAATTTCAGTTGGTCCACATAATTCACTACCATTAATTACTCTTCCATCTGCAAGTGTTACTGTTTCACCGCGCTTGAGTTGTCCATAAATTGGACCAGAAGGAATTTCCAAGGCTTTGGCTTTATCTATATCAAAGCGTCCTGCTCGATCTTTTTCTGCTAATCTATAGCCAAAAGCAGTAATGCGATGATGTAAGGGTCCACAGCTAACTGTAAATTCATCATCTTCATAAATCACCCCCGGTTGAACAGTATGCACTTTGATGGGGTAAGAAAAATGGGTGTGAGAATAACGGGAAGCAGCTTGTAGGTATTCGTTTAATCCCGATGGTCCATAGATATCAACTTTTTCTACATTACCAGCTAAACCGCAACTAGCCAGCAATCCCATTAAGCCAAAAATATGATCACCGTGCATATGGGTGATAAAAATTCGGGATAGTTGGCTAATTTTTAAGTCACTCCGCAAAATTTGGTGCTGAGTTCCTTCCCCACAATCAAATAACCACAGTTCTGCCCGTTGTGGTAATCTGACTGCCACGCTAGAAACATTGCGTGATCTTGTAGGTACACCGGAACTTGTCCCTAAGAATGTGATCTGCACGGCGTTTGTCTGCTTTCCTCTTGCTCAATATAGTTCTTGATTCTCTATATTGGCACAGTTGTTGAGCAAAATGCGATCTGCAATCTGCTACAGCAGGAGTCGTAGGGACGTATTCCTGATGGAAGATGCAAGCATCAGTATTTGGTGTAAGGGCGTTCGCGAAGCGGGCTGTAAGCATCAGCATTTATAGCGGTATGCACTTGAGTGAGATACAGTCAGCAAATCGCAAAGCCTGTAGGGGCGCAGGGTCTGCGCCCTCGATTGTATTGCATCCTAGCGATAACCGCTATAGCATTTAGTGTAAGGGCGAAGCATTCGGAAAATAAACTTGGGAAAAAACCGATAATTAATCGCCCGAATGCTTCGCCCCTACATGGACAAAAAGGGATATTTGATTGATTTTTATTGCCACCAAAAAGAACTTGCCAAAGGCCAAGATAATTCACAAAGAGTACCTTGAGGATAAAGTGAAACTCGTCGAAATTTACCTTTTATTTGTCGGGCTAAATTTTTAAATTGTTTTGTCCCCCAACCTTCTTTAGATGATTGAATTCCCAAACCATTATCCATAATACTTAAAGTGTAACGTCCTTGAAATGAAGAATAAGTAACTTGTAGAGAGGTGATTCCTGTGGCGTGTTTACCAACATTACACAAGGCTTCTTCTAAAAATCGGCAGAGTCCTCGCTTATTTTCAATACTTAAACTGTTTTCATGAATAGGTTCAAAATTGTGGATTTTCAGCTTTAGAGTTCTAAAGCAAGGAAAATCTCGATCTAAGGTGTAGCTATAAACTTGATATAAAATTTCATGTAAAGGGTTTCGCAAATCTATAACTACATTATTTCCTATATAAAGGCTGGTATCTTGAGTCAAGGTTTCTTGCTGCAAAAAATCGTACATTCCCCGTAATTCTTGGTTCAATTCTTCTAGTTCTTTTTCTATTAAAGGCAATAATTTATTTATGGGTAAATCTTTTCCTCTCACTACTTTTAAAACTTTAGCGAGACTTTGGAGTGGTCCATTATGAATTGTTTCAAATGTAATTTCAATTATCGTTTGACGAGCTTGAATTACCGACTTAAAAGCTTGGTTGTATTCATATAGTGCTATAAACATAATGCAATTTATCACGACAACACAAATTCCTAGTACCAGAGAAACTGACCAACCCCTAGTTAACAAAATATAGCTAATCAATTCTAGACTAAAAATAGTAATGATAATTCCTGCTAATTTTCCTACAGCAATAAAATAAATTCTTTTTTGAACTTTTTCAAAAATCTGAGCTTGCATAAGACCTCAATCGGATAAAGTACATGACTATGTTAATTAATCAATTAATCCTTCGGCTCTAGCTTTCATTTCCGTTTGAATACGGATGTTTTTACCTTCTTCTGGATAAATATTTAAAGCGTCTTGCAACTTACTCCAATAATGACGCACCATGCGTTCAGATATACACATATTTTTAGCAATTACTTTATCTTGTAATCCTTCTTCAAATGCTAAATTTAGTACCTTTAACCACTCTGGTTTTACCTCTAATCCTGAGTGGATTCCTTTAATATCTTTTGTGTGAGTTAATCCCTGTAATGACCAATCAACTCTAGTTAACATTTCTTGGGTAGAAAGACTTTTATCAGCAACAGTAAAGCCTCCTTTATGATTATCAATATAAGGACGAATTCTAACTAATGTTCTCACATGGGCGCTTTGCACAACAAAATTTAGATGGGAATAATTTTCCATTAAGACTTTTAGCAGTTGAATACCTGTATCAACTCTTGCTGTCATTGTCATTTTTTCTGGGATAGAAAGATCCATAATTAGCAAATCAGGTTGATAGCTAATTACTTGCTCAAAAGCATAACTAGCATTTGTAGCAGTATTAAATTCAGCACTAGGATATTTTTTTCTTAGTATTTCAACTGTTCCATTTAAAACTGATTCGTGGTCATCAATAACCATGAACTTGAAAATTGTTTTTTTTGATAAAACCTGTTGCATATCTAATAAATGCCTCAATAGTTACACACCTGATAATTTTTGATTGCTATCTACTACTATTAATTAGTTTTACTAGATTCTATTACTTATAATTTATCAGCTATGGGGGGTCACACCCCTCACCCCATTAAAGATCATTAAAAAATACTGAAATTACTAGGTTTATGTATAACTATGAAAATTATCTTTATTTAAAAATAATTTAGTATTGATCAGAGTTTGGAGAGATATAGTACCAGGTACTCTCCGAGATATCAAGTCATAGAAAATACTCACCAATAAAAGTGCCAAATTGACATGAGATTCTTATTAAAGTAGGAGCATTTACCAGATATTAAGAATTTAAAGCTATCGTAAAGATATTCTAATTCTGGCAAATGGGAGTAAAAAATCAGAGTGGATATATCAGGATAAGAAATTTTTACAGTCAATAGCCCGATACTTCCTATTTGTTTGAGAGTAATTTGAATATAAATAGGGAGTAAACTTTCTGTTTCTGGTAAAGTTATTTTCAGTAATTCTTCTAAAACTCTTAAAATTATCCAACTCCTTTCAGGTTCTTCAATTCGCCAGTAAACTGGCATATTAATTTGAAAATCTAGATAGGGATTGGAATTAATCCACGGTTCTAATAAACACTCAATAGATAAAGGTAGACTATCTTGAATAGAGATTGGACATAAGCGATCGCTCAATTGGACTAAAGAATGATGAAAATTATCAATTTTTCTGATATGGGCTGGAATTCTTGTAACTGATAAATTCAGGTTATCTATAATTAATAAATCTAGATCGCGCCGGATTGTAAAAGATTCTTGTAATAGATCATCACGAATTTTTTCGGATTCCAGAAATAGTTTCAAGAATTCTCTATAAAACCACCACTGTAATGCTTGCTGTATTCTTTGATTAGATGTCATAAACGATATCATGATTATGACTTAAAAGGTGGAATATAAACTCAATCGTTACTCATAAATCAGTAATTAACCTGGCTTTTCTCAACATAAATTGCAATGCTGTTTCTTCCCTAGAAATTATATCGGCTGTAGCGTTCATTCCTGATTGCAGAAGACACTGACGGCCATTATTGCCAAAGGAACTACTTTCGGGTTGAATTGTGGCTTCAAAGTAACTAACACCAGCAGACATTGGAGTAGTTGTATCTTTACTTTGAGGTGTAATAACATCGGGAGCAATAGTTTTCACCGCACCCTTAGCAGTTCCATAATCAGGATATGGACAAGCATCAATCCGAAGTTGTACTTTTTGACCAATGGCAACTTTGTTAATTTCCGCAGTGGGAATCATGGCTTTAATTACCAAAGAAGCATTATCAGGGACAACTTCAGCAATAGATTCACCAGCACGCACTACTTGACCAGGATTTCGTAAATTAAGTTTAAAGATAATGCCGTTACTAGTAGCAAGAATCATACTACTTTTTCGTTGATTTTCTAATTGTTGGAGTTCTTTTTGTGACTGTTTGATTTGTGTTTGAATTTCTACTAATCGCTGAACTAAAATTTCCTTTTCTTTATTTAAAGCAGCTATATTAGCTTCACCTTTCGCGGTTTCTTGAGCAATCCGTTCTTGTGCCATTTTGACCATTGCTGTCGTAGGATTAATCGCAGCTTGGGTGGATTTAATTTTTATTTTGGCTATATCAACAGCTTTTTTTGCAGATTGCAGTGTTAAAGTTGTCTGTTTAACAACTAGCTGTTTTTGCTCAAATTCTCGCTTACCAATTGCGCCAATTTGTGATAATTGTTCATAGCGATCGCGATCCACTTTTGCAAATTCTAAATCAGCCTGAGCCTTTTGCAAATCTACTAATTCTTTTTGGATATTTACTTGCGCTGCCATTAATTCACTTTCAGTATTTATTTTTCGTTCTTTGTATTCTCTTTGATTTCTTAATAAATCCTCTTTAGCAGAATTAACAATATTTTCTATCACTTTTTTTTCAGATATAATTTGATTATTTAAAGTCCGGTTTTGAGCATAAATTTGGATTATTTGTAATCTACTTTGTTTGATATTATCTTCTAATTGACTTTTTTTGATTAGTAATTGCTCAGTATCTAAAATGGCGATTACTTCCCCTTGCTTAACAACTTGATTTTCTTTGACTAAAATATCTTTAATAGCCCCTTCTATCTTTGATTGCACTACACGGGTTTCACCTATAGGACGAACAATAGCAGCGACTTTGACAGTGACATTATATTTCACCCATGAAGACAAAGAAATACCAGTAACCACAGTACCGACAAGAAACATACCTGCTAATGTTGTCCAAATACTTATCGGTGGAAGAGATTCATCATTTTTGGAAAAACTGAATTTTTGATTATGAGTATAAAGCATAATTATTTAAGGGATTATAAAATCTAAATGATCTCCTGATTTAGTTCGTAAATCTTGCAAAGAACCTACTAATTTCAATTTACCTTTGTCTATTAAAACAACCCAATTAGCACGATTAATTACTTTGGGACGGTGTGTAATTAAAATAGTTGTTTTACCTTGACGATGTTTGAAAAGTTGGTCTAAAACTTGGGTTTCACTAACTGGATCAAGTCCACTAGTTGATTCATCTAAAATCAGAATTGCCGGATCTGTAACAATGGCTCTAGCTAGAGCTAATCTTTGCTTTTGTCCTCCAGAAATGTTAGCACCAAATTCACCTAAAACAGTTTGATATGTTTCTGGAAGTTTACTGATAAATTCATCAGCACCAGCAATTTGACAAGCTTGAACTATTTGCTCAAATGTGACATAAGGCGCTCCTAACCGAAAGTTTTCAACAATAGAACGATTCCAAAAATGAGCATCTTGAGGAACAAGAACTACCTGCTGACGGAGAGATTCTAAAGAAAGGTCTTGGAGATTATAAAGTCCTATTCGTATATTACCAGATTGGAATTGATATAAACCAGCAATTAATTTGGCTAAAGTGCTTTTTCCACATCCAGATTTACCAATTAAAGCAATAACTTTACCTCCAGGAATCGTCAGAGAAAAATCGTCTAATAAGTCAATACGACCAGGATAATGAAAGGTTAAATTTGTACAAATAATATCAGCATCACTCGAAATTGTCGCCAAAGGTTTTTTGTCATCATCATCATCTTCAGGAGTGGCATCAATAACTTCTGTGAGCCGACGGGTAGCAGTTTTAGCTCGCGTAAATTCATCCACAAAATTAATAACTGTACTAATTAAAGATACAAAATTACCATTCATGGAATTAAAGGCTAGTAATTGCCCAATACTCAAGTTTTCAGCGGGGTTAATTACTAAATAGCCACCAAACCAGAGTAGAATTACACTACCAATACCAGAAACAAAGCCCGAAAATGTATTATTAATAATCCCTATTTGCATTGTTCTGTATGTCAATCCAGCTAGACGATTAAACCGATTGTCTAATTCATCTCTAAATTGTCTACCTGATGTAGTTGTTTTTAAAGTTAATGCGCCTTTAAAAGTTTCAACTAATACCCCTTGTGTTTCGGATTCTGTAACTAAAAGTTCATTGGTTTTTTGCTGTAATGTGGGCTGAAAAATAAAGGTAGAGATGGTCATTACTATCGCAATTATTAAAGCGGCTGAGGTAAGTTTCCAGCTATAGAAAAACATAAAACCCAAGGAAATTACCGCAATAAAAAATTGACTTGGTAAACCAACAACAATTTGAGCAACTAATTGATTAATTTGGTCAATATCTCGCAGACGACTAACAACTTCACCACTGCGACGAGTTTCATAATAAGTTAATGGTAAACGTAGGATTTGCCGCCCAAATTCTAGAACTAGACTTAATTGTATTCGTTGGGCAAAATGAGCAATTAAGTTAGATTGGATAAATGAGAGGCTATTAGAAATTATATTCATGACAACTACAGAAATTACTACTGTAGTCAATAATTTTGTGTCCCCTCTAACTAATACATCATCGGTGAGAATTTGTAATAGGAAAGGAGAAGCTAAAGACAATAAACCCAATACTAAATTGAGCGGTAAAGCTTGAAATAAAATAGCTCTATAAATCCAAATGCGTCTAAAAAAACGCCAAAAACCACCTTCTTTATCTTGCTTTTGAGAAAAAAAGCGAATAGGATCTGGTTCTACTAATAATAATAACCAATCAGTCCAAGCTGCTTTTACATCTTCTTGGGAAAGATGACGAAGACCTATTGCAGGATCTGCAATCAGAAATTTTTTACCTTTTTTACCATATAAAATTACCCAATGATTACCTTGCCAATGAATAATTGCTGGTAAGGGAGCTTCATTAATTCTATCTAATATGTCTGGGGAAGTTTTAACTGGATTTGCTTTAAAACCCAGGATTTCTGCTCCTCGTTTTAATCCTAATAAAGTAGTTCCAAACTGTCCTGTTCCTACAGCTTCCCGAATCCTGCTAATAGTAAAAGTCTGACCATAATGTTTGGCAATTGCAGCCAAGCAAGCCGCCCCACAATCTTCTTCGCTATGTTGTTGAACAAATTGAATTTTCATAAGTAAAACACCCTGGAGAATAAGAAGTAGGTAGTCTGGGATTAGCCTCTTTTTAATTTATAGTATAAATCTAGAAAAATAGTAAAAAATCTAGCAAAGAAGACATAATCATATAAAAAACTAACTAATATTTATAATTTCAAATTACTTAGCTTCAACAATAAGCAATATTTTTATATAAACAAGTTTATGAGGAATTTGATTAATCAAATATTCTTAAATACTGTATTTTTTCTTAATTAGCATCGTAAAAAATAAAAATTAGGTTTGGTTTTAATTTGATAAAGATAGTCAGCTATCAGTGCTAGAGTAGTAGAAAGTAAATACTACTTTTATTACTCCATATTTAGCTGATAACTGACTAACCTTAAGTAATGAAAGAAAAGGCTCTAGCGTTGAAACCTAATTCATCGTTATCAATCGAAATTGATAAAGAAGTTACTAATCCAAATCAATTCTCAAGTTACCGATGCTTACTAAAGCAAAGTTATAGTCGCCAAGTTGTCCCGCATAAACCTCATCGTTAAACTGGAACTTAACACGACGATCAGTGCGGCGACCACCAGCTACGATTTCTTGTTGCTCAACAGATACTTCGGTAAATAATAGATTAGACATGACTGAATTCTCCTTGATTTGTATTACGCTTAGGGTTGTTTGCTGCTCGTTTGCCGTTTAACCCCTCGCTTGTTAATAGAATATCTAGAAGTCATTAGTTAAGTCATTCTCATTTTATGCAAACTTAATTACCAGATTTAGAAATAACTATTTCCTAAAAATACACGCCAATTCGGCTAAATAGATTTGACATAGATTTAATTTTTAGTTACAGTTATTCCTAATCTTGATTGTTTAGAAAATATTTTTTATTTTACTTAAAATATCTGTATTAATTAAATTCAATACAGATATAAAGTATTCACTAAACCTAGCTATAGTTTAGCGAAAGATAATGTTCTTATTATTGTTAAATCCTTATCAGATTATTGGATATATTATCTAAAATTTGCAGCGACGGTTTTTCCTATTCGGAGAACGTGGATAAAGAAAAAAATTAAACATCATATTTATAATGGTTATATTATTAATAGTTGTAACAACGTTATTTTTTCCTTGAGTGTTAATATCACCAATATTCACATCTCCCACACCACCAATTATGGTTTCTTGCTGCTCAATAGGTACATTACTAAACAATACATTAGACATGATCTAAATTCCTCTAATTTTGAATTATTATTTATTTACGGTAGATTGATTTGATACTTTTCAATCTAGCTTAGGTTAATACAGTATACGTTTATTATTATCTATGTCATGGCTAATTTATGCCAACTTAATTACCAACTGAGGAATAGTATATTTCACAATTACGTCAGTAATATTTCCGAAAAATACACGCCAATTTGGCTAATTTTTGTCAACAAATTCTGAATATTCTGCTATATTTATATACTTATAATAATTTGCTAATAACAGAACATGAGCAATATTGTTTTGATGTATAGCATTTTTCAATTGAATCAAATATAAAAAATTTGTATATAAATAGCATTATCTACAAACTTACATCCATTATTTGTTTATGAAAAAAGCGAATTAACCTATGAATTTGACATGAATCAGTGGAAAGTTAGTATTTTTTCCAAACCATCTTGTAAATTCCCACATGGTAGAGCAAAAGTTATTGTTTGATGAATTGTTTTGACAATTACTCTGATAAACGTAGGAATGAATTTGATTGATCTTATAGATGTGTGTACAATTCTCACCACCAACTACAGTTTCTTGCTGCTCAATAGGTACATTGCTAAACAATATATGAGGCATAGTAGAACTCTCCTTGATTTTGAATTAGTGCAAACATTTAGTTACGGTTTTTAACCGTTTAAATCTTTACTTGCTAAAAATTGTATCGAGAAATAAATAGTTAAATCATTATCATTTTCTGCAATGATCATTGCCAGATTAGGAAATATCTATTTCACATTTATATCAACAATATTGCTGAAAAATACACGCCACTTTGGCTAAATTGTTTGTACAAAATAGAAGTTTTCTAATACCCTAATTAGGGTTGTATTTACAGTAATTTTATGGTTAATTAACCAGATTTTCTATATTAAACATTTAGAAAAAGTAGAGACGTTCCATGGAACGTCTCTACAAAGGTTCTAGATAACACATCTTTTAATTCAGTTGATGTTTATATGAAATTATTTACTTTGCGTCGGCGGATTTTTCACCAAAGGAAGCGCAAATTGACGTTAATTGTTCTTGACTACAGACTGGACTGCGCGGTGCTGGTATTTCTGTATTTGGCCAGCCAGGTAAATTACTACAGGGACACAATAACGCTGGCATTCCTACATTTTTGAGGGGTACAGGCATGGAACAACGACCACAAGGTAGCATTTCCCATGCGGGCGTTAGTAGTTCATTAATCGTTTCCTGAGTTCCATCTAGGTAACAATCACCTGTAGCTGGGGAGAGAATTTTGAGCCAGCACTCTTCAAACTCTTGGCTATAGCGATCGCCTTGGATTACAGGTTGGGGCAAAAAGCTCACCTTACCATTTACAGCTATAACCCTCTTCCCTAACTGAAACCAGTAGGCAAGATATTCTTTAACTTCGTTTTTGGTTGCCATAGTCACTATTTTAAAAGAAAATTCCGTATTTTTATGGTGAGAATCTTTAAATTTGCATTAAGACTTAGGTGATGGTAACGGTACACCTAGTAAACTCAAGTTGAGAGCATGACCGCCTGTGACTAAATAAACAGGTTCACAAATTGTACCTAATTGCCGGACTAAAGCCCCAAGGCGATCGCGGAATTTTCGCCCGATTGGATAAGCTGGAACTACACCCCAACCTGTCTCTTCTGCCACAAATATAACATCAGCCTCAACTAACGGTAAAGTTGCGAGAAACTCCGTCAAAATATTTTCCCACACTAAATCTTCTTCTTCTAAGAAATTAGCTACCCAAGTTCCTAACGAATCCACCAACAAGGAAGTATGCGGCTGGGATTGAGCTAAAGTAGCCGTAAGTTCCATCGGTACAGATAGGGTGAGCCAATCTTGAGGACGGCGTTGTTGATGTTTTTGAATCCGTTGTTGCCATTCTTGATCATCTGGGTTTTGTGTAGCGGTGGCAATATAAACAACCGGATTTCTGAAATTTATCGCTATATCTTCCGCCCATTCACTTTTACCAGACCGGGCTGCGCCTGTCACCAATATCAATTTACGCATGATTTCATCATATAATGTGGGAGCAGGAAAAATACGCAAGAGGAATTACCAATCACCTAAACTCAATAACTAGTAAGTTGGTTGAAACCATTCAGTATTTATAAATAAACTTTAGGATATTTTTATGAAAGCAGGGTTAAAGCGGATTGAGGCCACGCTCCATGATTTGGGAACTCGCAATGATGATGTCATCACAGACGGAGGTGATCAAAGCAAACGCTCCTTCTCTTTTCGGATTAGTTTCCGTCCCCATGAATCTCCACAAAATTCCCAACCGCAAGCAGCCGTTCATGATCACGATTTAGAGACAAATCAAGACAGTGATGGAACTCCAGAGGCAAATTTGTTTCCTCACCATGATTCTGTCCAAGCTTTTCCAGCCCAAGAAAGTGGAGAAAAAACCCCAACTCTCCCTAAATTTAAAACTCCTACTTTTAGCAATCATCGTCATGGCGCTAACCCAGCCTTATCCATGAATATGCTCCAAGAAATTCAGGAAAAAGTTGCTAGTTGGCAGATAGAGTTACAAAAAATTGTCCAAAATATTCAGGATATTTACTTAGAAGGACCAATTATTAATGGTTGGTTGGAATCTAATATTCAAGAAGCAGAAACAGTGGGAACAGCCACACTCCGTCATGCGGAAGTAGATCGCCTCATGGACTATGTAGAAGAAATTTGTGCGAATGGTGAAAAAGAAGTATATAAACCACTACATACTGATTATCGGCTTTGTGGAATAGATACAGCCGGTCAAGTTTGGTCTCGTCCTTGTCCAGTCGAGCAAGTTCCTAGTGTGAGTATAGCGATCGCTCGTCATCAAAGATTACGACAACTCTTAGGACGCAAACAAGACCTAGAAAATCGGTTGAGTCAATTAGCAGAAACTTTAGTGATATTACATAGTCATATTCAACAATGTTAAAAAATCACTGACGATTTTCAGGTTTTCGAGTAGAATCACCAATAAACAACGACAATCACCCATGTCAGATATCCAAATCTCTGCCATCATCTGTACTCATAACCGAGATACCTATCTAGGGGCGGCGATTGATAGCTTATTGGCACAAGACTTTGCTGGTAACTTTGAAATTTTGGTCATAGATAATGGATCTAGCGATCGCACCCGTGAAGTAGTAGAACAAAGAGCCACTGATTCCCGTCTCAAATATATCTTTGAACCCGTCCTGGGTTTATCCGTAGCCCGTAATACCGGAGCTAAAGCTGCTAGTGCCGAAATACTAGCCTATTTAGACGATGATGCCGTCGCTAGTCCTAGCTGGTTAAAAATTTTAGTCAGTGCATACGCCAATAATCCTAAATTAGCGATCGCTGGTGGCAAAATTACCCTCCTGTGGCCTCCAGGTATCTCCCAACCCAAATGGATATCAAATGAATTAGCCGGGAACTTAGGAGCTTATGATCTAGGAGATCAATTAGTCTATATTGACAAACCAGGGCTAACCCCCAGAGGATTAAATTACTCCCTCCGTAGTAGTTTCCTTGCAGAAGTCGGTGGTTTTGATCCACAATTAGGACGAGTAGGTAAAAATCTCCTCTCCAACGAAGAACTACAAATGACAGAATTCGCCCTCCAGCGCCATTGGCAAGTAGCTTATATCCCCGAAGCCCTCGTTGCCCATAATGTCGCCCCAGAAAGGATCAAACCTACCTGGTTTTTAAACAGAGGTTGGTGGCAAGGCATCAGTGAATGTTATCGAGAACAACTGGCAGGTAAAGCCGGCATTTCTCAACTACCACGAGGAAGCGAGCGACTTTTGCGAGGATTATATAAAGTGCTACAATATATATTAGATCCAGCAGAACGCTTTGATAAATTAGTTTATGCTTATTGTCAAATTGGTTACTTAAACGCTGCTATTCAAGGAATCCTATTTAAATCCCATCAGAAATAAACAAAAAATACACAGTAACAAATTATTATGTCATCTAAACTACCAGTTTCCGTACTCATCCCAGCGAAAAACGAACAACTAAATCTACCAGCTTGTCTCACTAGCCTTGCTAGAGCCGATGAAATATTTATGGTAGACTCCCAAAGCACGGATAAAAGCGTAGAAATCGCCGAAAAATACGGAGCGAATGTAGTCCAATTTAACTTTAATGGCCGTTGGCCGAAAAAGAAAAATTGGTCATTAGAAAATCTCCCTTTCCGTAACGAATGGGTATTAATTGTTGATTGTGATGAACGGATTACACCAGAACTATGGGAAGACATCGCCCAAGCCATTCAAAGTGATGAACACGATGGTTACTACATCAATCGGCGAGTATTTTTTCTAGGGAAATGGATTCGTTACGGTGGTAAATATCCTGATTGGAATTTGCGATTATTTAAACATCAAAAAGGTCGCTACGAAAATCTCAATACCGAAGATATTGCCAATACTGGAGACAATGAAGTTCACGAACACGTCATTTTACCAGGGAAAGTTGGCTATCTCAAAAATGATATGCTCCACGAAGACTTCCGCGATCTCTATCATTGGTTAGAAAGACATAATCGTTATTCTAATTGGGAAGCGCGTGTTTACTACAACTTACTCACAGGTAATGATGATAGCGGCACAATTGGCGGTAACTTATTTGGTGACGCAGTACAACGCAAACGCTTCTTAAAAAAAATCTGGGTCCGTCTGCCATTTAAACCACTGTTGCGGTTTATCTTGTTCTATATTATTCAGCGTGGTTTCTTAGATGGTAAAGCTGGATATGTATATGGAAGATTGCTAAGTCAATATGAATATCAAATTGGTGTCAAACTTTATGAATTAAGCAATTATGGAGGTAAATTAAATATTTCTAAACCCACAGATGCGACATCTTCCCCACAGGAAATTCAACAATCAGCCAGTTAAATTCCCCAACCTCTATGCCCCAAACCTTGCCGCCAATTACCGATGATGCACCTTTTTTAGATTTACGTAAATATGATCAATCTTGGTTTGATCGAGGCCGTCCCAGTTGGTACGTATTATTTTGGTGGTTTGTGCAAGCGATCGCCTTTCCCCTCACTCCCCAACCCCTCAATATTCTTCGTCGTGGCTTACTCCGTCTCTTCGGCGCTCATATTGGTAAAGGTGTTTTAATTCGTCCCACAGCCCGGTTTACCTATCCTTGGAAAATCTCCATTGGTGATTACAGTTGGATTGGTGATGACGTAGTTTTTTACAGTCTGGATCAAATCAACATTGGCGAACATTGCGTTATTTCCCAAAAAAGTTATTTATGTACTGGTAGCCATGACATCCAAGATCCAGCATTTGGTTTGAAAACCGCCAGCATTATCATCGGTAATGGTGCATGGGTGGCAGCAGATTGTTTTGTTGCCCCAGGGGTACATATTGGCTCAAATGCTGTCATAGGCGCTCGTAGCAGTGTTTTTAGTAATATGCCAGCAGGACAAGTTTGTTGGGGAAATCCTTGTCATTCTCAGTATCCCAGAACAAAATCAGAAAGTTAAAAATATAGTAGCTATTGAGAAAAAACCATGCTACTATTAAACTACATGATGAAATTTAACCAATAAAAACTATGCAACTGAAACGCTGGGAATCCCCACGTCGAGAAGGCAGAAACGATAAAGGCCGGGGTGGTTCTGCTAGAACACGGCAACTGAAAAAACAAAGACAGATGCTCAGACAGAAACTCAAAGAAAATCAAAAGCCAAATGATCATCACAACAATAACCAGGGGGAAAGTTCAACTTCCCCCTATTTTTTTGCAGTTTTTTCGGAAACACCTTTCTTAGTCCCATATTGCACCGCAAAACTTTTTTCCCAAAACACTTGACAAAACCCCCAGCATACCTGCTATATTATTTATATTGAATTCATTGGGGCGTAGCCAAGTGGTAAGGCAGTGGGTTTTGGTCCCGCCATCCCTAGGTTCGAATCCTAGCGCCCCAGTTATAAAAAAGGTAAGCCGTTAGGGTTTACCTTTTGTCATTTCTATCAAAAATTAATGAAACTCTAGCTAAAATAGGGTTTTACAAGTTTCCCAATGGAACGTCTCTAAAGACTCCCATAAATCACAAATATGGAAATTCCCAAACATCATGATTGGCCTTCTACCATAGAAGAGGCTAAAGCAATTCAAGAAAACCTCCGCTATCAAGTAATTACTTCAGATCAACTTCCAGAAACTATCCAATATGTTGCCGGTGTAGACATGGGATTTTTGGAAGACGGTAAAATTAGCCGTGCAGCAGTAGCTGTCCTTAGCTTTCCTGATTTACAAACAGTAGAAACCAGCCTAGCTTACCATCCTACTACCTTTCCTTACATTCCTGGTTTTCTATCTTTCCGAGAAATACCTCCTGTTCTCGACGCTTTAGAAAAGCTCAAAACTATACCAGATATAATTTTATGTGATGGACAAGGAATAGCTCACCCTCGCAGATTGGGGATTGCTTCCCATTTAGGTGTACTACTAGATATACCAACAATTGGTGTAGCTAAATCCTTGCTAATTGGTGAATATGAAGAATTAGCAGAAACTAAAGGTAGCTGGCAACCATTAATACATAAAAAAGAAACAATCGGTGCAGTTTTAAGAACACGCACAGGAGTAAAACCTGTTTATGTTTCCAGTGGACATCGCATTAGTTTACTAACAGCAATTGAGTATGTCTTACATTGTACACCAAAATATCGTTTACCAGAAACTACACGCATTGCTGACAAATTAGCATCTGCAAGGTAATTGGGAATTGGTGATTGGGAATTGGTCATTGGGTAATTTTATTTCTTCCTTCTTCCTTCTTCTTGACTCCTGTACGGGCGAAGCATTCGGAGAATAACCTTGAACAAAAATGGATAATTTGTCACCCGAATGCTTCGCCCCTACGACAACTGACAAAGAATATTTGCAGAAAATTTATGTTCCTCACACTGATTAGACATATATCGGAATGAAGGTATTAGCCAAGAACTACTTCAGAATATTTTCTGTGAAGTAAGTCTGTGATCATGGGAAGAATACGTATTGATTATTAACAGGAAAAGATAGAGTATAAAATATCTCTAAAGTTTTTTAATCATCATCTTCCAGATATATTGTTGCAATTTGAGAGGGATATGATTGTGGCTACAAATGGGATGAAGTTTAAACAAATACTGACTACCTCTATATCCAACGTAGTTAATTTTAGAAAAATAACTCTGATTGCACTTCACCATCGTTGGTTTATATTCGGGGTTTCTTGTACAGTTATGTCAGTTACCAGCCTGATAGCTATTACAGCTAAACCAACTTACCAGAGCTATATGCAGATATTAGTAAGTTATAATTCAAATGAATCTGCAAGTGCTAGTAATATAGAAAAACAGACTCCTGCTGTTGACTACAATAGTCAGAAGAAATTAATGCTGAGTGCTAAATTAGTCCAAAAAGCTGTAAATTTACTTCAGACTGAGTATCCACAAATAACTGTAGAGGATATTTATAGTGATAGTGCCACTGGTAAAATTTCATCTTTAGAAATAACTAAATTACCCGTACAATCAAGAACTAGTAAAAATTCAAGTCAAATATTTTCACTATCTTTTATAGATCGAAATCCTCTAAAGACTAAAAGAGTATTACAAGCTTTACAAAAAGTATATCAAGATTATAATACCGATCAAAAAAATCAGCGCGTTAATCAAGGTTTAGCTTTTGTTAATAACAGTGTACCAAAATTACAGAAAGATGTAATGAAAGCAGAGAAAAAGCTAGAACAGTTTCGCAAAGAAAATAATTTAATTGATCCTGTTTTACAAAGTAAAATTTTATTACAATCTTTATCTGATCTTCAAAAACAGAGGCAAAAAACTCGCGCTCAATTGGAAGATATACAGGCTCGACACAATAGTTTAGAACAAGCGATCGCTTCTGCAAACCCAAGTAAAACAGTTGATACTACTGCTTCTAATCAATATCAAGCCTTAATTAATGAACTGAATACAACCGAACAGGCATTAACTCAAGCCCGCGTACTGTACACAGAAAAATATCCAATTATACAGCAACTTCAGCAGAAGCGGAAAATTATCATTGCACTAATACAACAACAAGAGAAAAATCAAACTATTCCTATTAGTAATAAATTACAACCGTTAGTAGACATAAACCCTAAATTAGAGAATGATTTAACGCAGTTAAAAATGACTGCATTGGGACTCATTGCCAATGATGCTTATTTAATGAAATCCGAACAAGAACTTCGTTCACAATTTAACAAATATCCAAGTTTAATTACTGAATATAAAGGGTTAGTTGCCGATATAGAAATTTATCGAACCACACTAAAACAACTCATGCAAGCGCAACATTCATTAGGCTTGAAAATTGCTCAAGAGGGTTTTAACTGGCAGATTTTAGAAGAACCAGCTTTAGGAATCCATATAGGTAATTTACGATGGTTGTTAATAATTGGTGGAATATTCATTAGTCCAATATTAGGTTTATTAGCAGCTTTAGCCTGGGAGAAGTTTAATCAGGCTATTTTTTATCCTCAAGATTTACAAAAGCTGACAAATATTCAGTTATTGGGATCAGTTCCTAAATTAGGGAAAAAACCAGATAGTTGGCAAAGGAAACTTAAAAATATCGGCAGAAATAAACGGAGAGATGTAGATATTTCTCTTCAAGAAAATATTAGACAATTACCCAATCATGAAGCATTAGATATCATTTATCAAAATATTCAAATCCTCAATAATTCTCTGCCTTTAAAATCATTGATGTTGACTTCGGCATTACCAGGAGAAGGTAAAACAACCTTGGCTTTAGGATTAGGAGCTAGTGCGGCGCGTATGCACCAAAGGGTATTAGTAATTGATGCTAATCTGCGATCGCCCAGTTTGCATAAAACTTTAGGATTAACCAATGATTGGGGTTTATCCTTATTGCTTATTGATGATGAAAATACATCATTTCATAATTACATTCAACCTATTCATCCAGCTATTGATGTTTTGACAGCAGGACCAATCCCAGAAGATGCAGTCACTTTACTTAGTTCTGAACGGATGAAAGAACTAATAGATTTATTTGGGCAAAATTATGATTTAGTGCTGATAGATGCACCATCAGTTTTAGATACAGTTGATGGTAGAATTGTGGCATCTTTGTGTAATAAGATTGTCATGGTAGGACGGATTGGCCAAGTTACACCGAATAAACTGATGGCAGCTACGGAAATTTTAAGCAAGTTAAATTTAATTGGGATTGTTGGTAATGAAGTTTATGATACTCCCCAAATATTGACACCATGAACAGGCAATAAACAAGAAAAAAATCAATCAATATTCCCTTTACTTCCTGAATAGGAGAAATGTCAGACTAGAATAGTAGACGCTGGTGATGAGACAATTAGCATGAAATTCCAACTGTTATTAGGCGCTTTCTTTTCGGAAATTAAAGGTAGACATTGGTGGATAGGTATTCTCCTCTGGTTTGCTTTACTAGCTCCTGCTCAAGCATCTGTAATTTTGCGTGTGGCAATTGAAAGAGAAGTTAAGCAGGTAAAAGTTGGTGCTTCGACAACAGCTATTGTTAAAGATAATAGTGGTAAAACTCTGGGACAATTACCGGGAATGAGTGCATTTGCGGCTCAAGCAGTACCTGGAGGAGTGGCTTTAGATAGATGGAAATCGGGGTTATTTTGGATTGAACCCACGAATAAGGGATTTGTTTATATTGGCGATCGCTGGTTTCGTGGTAGAACCTTAGTAATACCCACAGAAAAAGGCTTAACTGCGGTGAACTGGGTAGATTTAGAGGAATATCTCTACAGTGTAATTGGTGGAGAAATGGATTCTCGCTGGCCAGACGAAGCCCTTAAAGCTCAAGCGATCGCTGCTCGTACCTATGCCCTTTATGAACGAGAAAAACAACGGAGAAATCCCGTTTATGATTTAGGGGATAGTCCAGATCGTTGGCAAATTTATAAAGGTGTCAGCAGCGAATCCTCCAGAACCTACAACGCCGTAGACACCACCGCCGGCAAAATCTTAACCTACAACAACCAAATCATTCTTTCCGTCTTTCATGCTTGTTCTGGTGGACACACCGAAAACGTCGAAGATGTCTGGACTAGCAAAGAACCTTACCTCCGGGCTGTACCAGACTTTGACCAAAACATTAAAGAATGTAACTGGGTAAAAACCTTTACTCCTGGAGAAATTAGCACCAGAATTTCCGGTATTGGTAATGTCAAAGATATGATTGTTGAAACTCTTTCACCCTTCAAAAGTGTCAAAACCCTCAAAATTATCGGTGATAAAGGGACTAAAGTCCTCAAAGGTGAAGAAGTCAGAACTGCACTCAGGATTAAAAGTACCCGTTTTACGGTTGGTAAAAATGCAAATGGTGGTTTTCTCCTACAAGGATTAGGTTTTGGCCATGGTGTAGGTATGAGCCAATGGGGGGCTTACGAACTAGCAAAACGCGGCGCAAACCACCTGCAAATCTTAGGATATTACTACCAAGGTGTAGCCCTGACACCCATTCAAGCTAAATAAATAATTGACAATTGACAATTGGTAATTGGTAATTCTCTCTATTACCCATTACCCATCACCTATTTGCTTATTCTGAAATTCCTGTTCTAGTAAATCTGTTTCAGTAGAGTAAACTGAATCATCCTTACCAATGACTTTTTCCGTAGCAAATTCACGAGCAAAAGCTATCTTCTTCTGTAAAGAAGAATCTGCACTTGCTAATAATCTAGCTCGTTCTTGGCGTTGATGATTGCGAGTAGAAATTTGATCATTGCGCCACTTAATCCAAAAATAACGGATTAATGGTATGGCGAGAAAACCCGTACCATAAGCTAATAAAAGTCCATAAATCCCTTGAACAAAAGCAACTAATCCGCCGACTTGAGCCGCAATTGTGCCATTTCTCAATAAATTTCCCAGGATTAACGCCCCAATCAAATTTACTCCTCCTAAACCAGCACTGAGCATAAGTTGTCCAGAACTAGCCGCACTAAACTGCCAGGAAAATTCATGGAGATATTCAGATATTGAGCGCCGCGGCTTCTTACTAGCTCTTACCTGTAATTCTGGGAAATAATAGACTATTTGACCTTCAGCACTTACCTGTGGTCTGCCATTAAATCGTACCAGCACAGGTAACATATAATCTTCATATTCTTGTTGATATGTTTCTCCAATATCATCTAAATAAGGAGCAATTTGTTCAGCTACTACTGCACCTTGATTATTACTAATCACCGCCCCAATTTCTTCCCAGCGTCGCTCTTCCAAATTGGCATTAGGATTACCATCACCAAATAGAAATGAAAACACCGCTTCAAAAAAATTCATTTCACTATTTTCGCCCTGTTCTCGTCGCCGTTCTTGGTAGCGATCGCAGTAATTTGGGCTAAAATACCAGAATAAATCTGGAAAAAAGAAGAAATTAAAACCTCTAGAACTACTACTACTGCGATTGTCATTATCTCGATCTGAACTAGCCGTCATAATAATGATGATAGTCACAGTAATCAGCAAGATAGAAGCAACTAACAAAATGCCAAAGGAAATCCGAATTAGGTAAAATAGTACAGACCAAACTTTTTTCCACCATTCTTGCAAACGCATTTGCAAGTATTTATTCCGTAAAATATCTCGAAAGTTGCGTGGAAATTGGTAAACAACATCACCTGATTCTGCAACCTGCAAATGTCCCCCAGCATCAGCGGCTAGACCTAATAAACCTTGATTAACCTCAGCTACATTTAATCCTACCTGAGTAGCTACATCACCAACAGTGACTCGGTAGCCTAGTTGTTCCACAGATCGCATAATGATGGGATTGGGAGTCATAACTCTTCCCTTCTGTTATATTTTGGTTTACCTTTCTTCAGTCTAGAACTTTTCCTTGTAAAACTACTAGCTCTTTAAACAACAGTTTAACAGCCTTAACTGCTACTCGCATACGGATTAATTTAACCGGAATGCCTCCCCTCTTTTCTATATCCATCCAATCGCTTAAGTGGATAGACTCATAGTCATCTTTGTATTCAATCTTGACTCTGATCATACTTTTCAAATTAGTGCGGCTCTTAACAGGCTCAACCGCACTAAAAACCCACTGCTACAACGCCCGACGACACAGTGCAGAATTACCGAAAACCTTTGTTTTAGAAATGTCGTTTGGGACAAAATTATGGATTGTAAGCGATTAGAAAATAGCTCTAAAAGTTTTCAAGTATTTTATGATGGTTTATTAAAAATAATAGAATATTAATTGATACAATTTGATTTTAAACAAGAGAGAATTTGCAAATTTATGGCACTAAAACGGTTTATTATCGAAATGGGAATGGGTGTAGACCAACATGGACAAGAACCCACAGTAGCAGCAGCAAGAGCAGTTAGGAATGCGATCGCTCATAATGCCCTTCTTGGTATTATGGAAGTAGCTGGTTTAAAAGATCCCAATGAGATGATTGTCGAAGTCAAAGTTGCAGTTCCCTACCCCGAACAAGTACGAGCAGCAGAAGTATTAGCAGTCTTACCTTTTGGTAAAAAAACGCTCATATTAGAAGCAGGAGGAATGGTGGTTGATGGTTTAGCAATTCCTTCTCTCAACGATAAAAATGACGAAATGTTGATAGCTGTAGCCGCAGTTACAGTTTTAGTCGAAACTGCATAATTAATGATAAAATATTGATTTCATCTGGATTTTGTGAGTTAAACTAGAGGTAATGGGATCATCTCTGGCAATAATTTCTCTAAATTATACATCTACATAACTCCAGTGAAAATGTCTCAAGATCCTCACAAATCATCTCAAATCCAAGAAATAATTGGACTAAAATCACAACACTTTGCTGACTTAATTAGAGCCGCACAATTGATTTTTGATCCGACTGCGGGAGTTACCGGCAGAACTGTCAAAATTGATTGGGAGGATTTTGGTATTCCTCCTAATATAGAGGATAATCTCAGAATTCTTGGTGAAGAATTTCAGTATGCTTCTCCCCACGTTCCTGTTGATGTTATTTGGGGGAAGTTAACCACCGAAACTCGAATTTGGTTTCTGGAAAATAAAGATCAATTATGGCAATTTGAAGAAATTTTACCTGCACTTGATGAAGATTAACAATTGCCAAAAATATTTTTTTAAAGTAGGATATATACATTTTGTATCCTACTTATTTACTAGAAAATAATGTTCACAAAAATTTTAGTCCCCCAGGTTTTATTAGTTTCTTTGTCTTTGACATTAGGAGTAATAACACCTGTTTTTAGTAACGCTAGTATAGCTTTAGCAGAAAGTCCACTAAAATATGCTCAATCAGTTGCTAATAAAACTGAATTTGGCGTGAGGATAGTTGACTCAGAAGGAAAAGTCAATTTTTTCCCAACAACTACAGTTCCTTTAAAAGAAGGTGATGCTTATGGTTGGAGAATTAAACTTGATAACTATCAAGGTAAAGTCAAATGGCGCGAAGTTTTAACTTTACCAAAACCTCCCGAAACTTGGATAACACAAGATAGTAAAAATTTCTCTATCTCAGCAGATGGAAAAACAGCAATTTCCCAGCGCACAGCAACACCTGTTAATGGTGTAATTGAAAATTTTTGGACTGTTTCTCCTGGAGATCCTTTAGGTAAACATCAAATCCAAGTCTATATTGATGAACGCCTGATTGCTACTTTTGCATTTGAAATAGTTCCGTTCTAAAATGACACTTTTGTGCTAAATCTAAACATAGAATCTTTTTTATAGACTAATTATGTCAAGCACATCTTACATTTTCCTAGCTGGTGCAAGTCGCGGTGTTGGCCAAGAAATCGCTAAATACTTAACAGCACAACAAATTAAAGTCAAAGCCCTTTTGAGGACAGAAGCCGCTGCTGTGGAACTAAAAGCAATGGGTATTCATCCAGTTTTAGGAGATGCCTTAAATGTAGCTGATGTTGAACGGGGAATGTTAGGAAATGAACCTATTCACGCTGTTATTAGTACGCTAGGCGGTTTACCTACAGATAATATCAAACCTGATTATATCGGCAATAAAAATCTCATTGATGCCGCAGTAAAAGCAGGAGTAAAAAAGTTTATTTTGGTGACTTCTATTGGTAGCGGTGATAGTGTTATTGCTATGCCTCCTCAAGCTTTAGAAGCACTCAAACCAGTTTTAATTGAAAAGGAAAAAGCTGAACAATACTTAATTGCCAGCGGACTTAACTATACAATTATTCGTCCTGGTGGTTTAAAATCAGAACCAGCAACCAACAACGGCATGATCACAGAAAATCCCCAGATTGTGGGTACTATTCATCGTGCAGATGTTGCCCAATTAGTTTGTCGTTGTTTAAATTCTGATCATACTAATAATAAGATTTTCTCAGCCATAGATCGGAATATGGTATATCCAGGATTACCGGAGTTTGTGGAATTTAATTTAGATTAGTGCCATAGGGCGGAATTAAGAATTAAAGAAGCATATAAAACTGGCTTTTCCGGTATTTTTAATGCTTGTTTAATTTACGCCCTTTTGTATTAGTTGATGTTGAGGACTAAAGTCCTCACTACTAAATTTAAACAGAAAATACTACCCGAAATCCACAAATTCGTAAACCACCGTCTGCTTCATTCCAGCTTCTACTAGCACTACGACAAAGTTCGGCACTAAAATTCCATGCACCACCCCTTAAAACCCGACGATGTTGATCACCCCCAGCTTCCCATATACTACCATCTGTAGGTGCGCCATGATAGTTATTATGCCAAGGATCTGCACACCATTCCCACACTAACCCGTGCATATCATATAAACCAAAAGCATTCGCAATTTCAAAATAACCAACATTAGTTGTTTCTTTACGAAATCTACTTTTTGGTTCGACAGAATAAGTATCACTACCACTACAGTTAATTAAATCGGAAGTAATTGTCTCTCCAAAATGAAAAGATGTGGTAGTTCCTGCCCGACAAGCATACTCCCATTCTGCTTCACTAGGTAAACGATATTTTCTTCCAGTTTTAATTGATAATCTGGCACAAAATTCCACTGCTTCATACCAAGAAACATTTTCTACTGGCAGATTTGCACCTTTAAATTTTGATGGGTTGGGGTTTAATGATTGTTGAATTTTAGGTAAAGCTGCTACTGTTCTCCACTGTGTTTGAGTAATAGGATATTTCCCCATAAAGAAAGATGGAACTATTACTTGATGTTGGGGACGTTCATCATCATCACCTTCACAACTCAAAGAACCCATAATAAAAGTTCCATTCGGAATTGACACCATTTCTAAAGTAGTATTTCTGCCTAATTCCTCTACAAAATATTTAGTATTACGTCTATCACGGTTCACTTCTCTCCCAGAAGTATTTACGGTAATAACATAATAATCAAAGTTATATAAAAGAGGTAAGGGAACAACAATTTTTGTCGGCGGTGGCGGTGTTAATGGCGCTTTAGGAAGAGAGGAAAACTTGAGGGCTACGGGAGATTTGGCATAGTTTAAATCATCTAATACATCGAGTGCTGACTGATATCTATCACTAGCAAAATGTTGGAGTAATTTATCTAATATTTGCTTTAAGTCCTCACTAATAGTAATTCCTTTAATTCGTAAACGTTCTGTCCATAACCATTTAGCATTCATGGCATCATAAAGATGATCTTGAAGTTGTCCATAATCATCTTGTAATGGTAAATCTTGAGTTAATAAGCGTACACAAGTTACACCCAAAGAATATAAATCACTTCCTTGACAAGCAAATCCGGCCATTTGTTCTGTTGGTGCATAACCAAGGGTATAAATAGCTGTCGCTTGTCTAGCAATACTGGTTTGAGTAACTTGCTTTGCACCACCAAAATCAATTAATACGGGTTTTTTATCACTATCCCGACGAACAATATTTTCGGGTTTGATATCGCGGTGAATAACATTGTGTTTGTGAACAAAATCTAGAACTGGTAATAAGTCAGCTAAAAGTTGCCGCACTTCTGCTTCGCTATAAGCTTGATTTTGAAGTTCTTCTAGAAGAGTTTTGCCAATAATAAATTCCTGCACTAAATACAAACTAGAACCTTGTTCAAAGTAAGCTAGAAGTCGCGGAATTTGGGAATGATTTTCTCCCAAATCATATAATCTAAAAGCTTCTTCTCGGAAAAACTCGGCTGCTTTAGCACGTTGTCCAGTTCCTTGGACTTGGGGGAAAAATTGCTTAATTACACAAGGTGCATTCAGTCTATCTACATCTTCAGCAGCGTAGGTTCTGCTAAATCCACCTTCACCTAATAACCTCAAAACCCGGTAACGGTTTCGCAGCATTTCCCCAAAGTTACTTTCTTGGCAACTTAGGCAAGATTTAGAGGTTTTTGGGTTGAAGGGGTTGGAACAATTGGGATTTTGACAAATTTGCATGAATGTTGGGAAAATAGCATCTTGTCCAAATTCATCCCCAATTTTATTAAGTTGTCAAAACGATATTTATTTCTATCACAAAAAATTAGTTAAAACCTACATTAGTTTGCGTGGGGAAAGTTAAAAAATTCAAGAATTGAAAGTTTCATTAATTACCAAACTGACCCTATATGCGCGCACAGATTCCCATTATAAATATAGTAGAATTAATTGCTAAATTTGTCAAGCAATTATTTAGAAATATTCTGTTTTCCCAACTTTTTTAAGAAATGGAAACTTTATGTTTATTCTTATTTATGAATAACACTATCAGTAGCAAAATTCTGTGCTGTTTGTTGCACAGATTCTAGCTTTTTTCCTCTTCTGCTATTTCCGTACTAAGTAACTAGTGTATAATTCGTAGGGAATATGTATCATATTATGACTATTTTTGTAACTTCCCAAGTTTTGATTTAACTTAAAGGTACATAGATAAACCTGTTTACAATGCAGGCACATCAAATAATACCGATATCAAGGATCACTTATGGCTATAGATACTCTGGCATTTATAACCACAATGGAAAATATATTTGGTTTCTCTAGTGAAGATAATGGTTTAAATTGATTCAGATAGATATTTATCTCTACTATTAATTCCCAGTAAAAATCCGGTTTTGGCTGAAATTACACTTCTACAAAATAGATGGGTTTTTCTACGCTATCTGCCATAAAAATTCCATCAAATCGAAAGGCTTTTTCCTTCACTTCCACAGAAGTAAATTTATAATCTGTGGCATTTTCTGTAGGTTCTCCCAGAATTTCAAATAATAGTGTGTGGAAAGTGAGGAAGATTTGGTAGAATATTGTGTCTGTGTGCATTATTCCTAATATTGATATTTCTTAATTAC
>NZ_VILD01000003.1:239980-260185 GCF_009712085.1 Anabaena sp. UHCC 0253 | reverse complement strand
ATAAGCACTCAATTCTTCTACATCTAAACTCCGTTTCGCAAATAAAGCTACCCCCTGCCAATCTTGTACTGGTTTAAATTGATTCAGATAAATGTTGATTTCGGCGATTAATTCCCAGTAAAAATCCGGTTTTTGGCTGAAATTACACTTCTACAAAATAGATGGGTTTTTCTACGCTATCTGCCATAAAAATTCCATCAAATCGAAAGGCTTTTTCCTTCACTTCCACAGAAGTAAATTTATAATCTGTGGCATTTTCTGTAGGTTCTCCCAGAATTTCAAATAATAGTGTGTGGAAAGTGAGGAAGATTTGGTAGAATATTGTGTCTGTGTGCATTATTCCTGATCTTGATATTTCTTAATTACTTATTTATCTGGCGATTTTAACCATATTTCCCAATTCTATATCTACCGTAATTGCATCTTCATCTTGAGATACAAGATAACGTCTTGGTATTTTCGTTATGAGAACAAATATTATTTTCTTATTTCCCTACTTCTGGGATTTATTTAAGCAATTATGATCTTGATGAATAAAAACTCTATATATATGGGCGCACACTTTCCCACTAATACCATAAGCATACCTAAAACTCGAAACACTGTCAAGCCCCCTGGCTGAGATCACCAAAACTCGTTACATTCTTGATAAGATTCTCAATAATAATGAGAATAAACCACCAATAATTGAGAAAATTCTTTTTTGCCAAAATCCTATACAAATAACTTATATCCTATTAATGTAGGTTAGGTTGACGTATGTTACCCAACAAATGCGTCGGGTTTCACTTCGTTCTACCCAACCTACAAAAAATGGACAAGGTATTGTTAAGATATTATGATTACTAATGGCGAAAATGTTTCTAAAGTTTCTAGTATTGAAGTTGAACAATGTCTTTATGGGTAAATGAACCACATTTTTATATCTCACGCAAAGACGCAAAGGCGCAAAGAAAGAAAGGAATAGAAAGATTAGTGTGTGGTACAAATACATGAAAACTGCTGTAAGAAATTAATAATTGAGAATTACATATTTATGAATGTTTCTCTAGAAGTCCTGATAGAGGCTGCAAAAATTGGAAAATTAATCAGCTTCCCTACAGATACCGTACCTGCATTGGCTACCATACCTAAACAAGCAGAATTGATTTATGCTGCTAAACAACGCAGTTTGGATAAACCATTGATTTTAATGGCGGCTAAAGCTGAAGATTTATGGGATTATGTGAAAGGAAATGATGTAGAATATCAAATTTGGCAAAAAGTTGTTAATCAATGTTGGCCTGGTGCTTTGACTTTGGTTTTACCAGCTAGTGATAAAATTCCTCCAGTCATTAATCCTACTAATCCCAGCACTATTGGTATTAGAGTCCCCAATCATCAAATTGCTCAAACTATTTTGGCGCAAACAGGATTAATGGCCACAACTAGTGCTAATTTATCAGGACAACCTGCATTAGAAACCAAAGCAGAAATAGAAGCTCAATTTCCCCAAGTTCTCACTTTAGAATCTATAGAATATCAAGGTTTGGGCATACCTTCCACCGTTGCGAAATGGACTGGAAGCAGTTGGCAGATTTTACGACAAGGTAGTATTAAGTTAGATAATTTATTTGATAATTGACAACCATGAATTTTAGTAACTGGCTATATTTAGGAACAGGAATAGGATTAGGAATAGGTTTTTGTAAATTATTCCTCCAGCCCGCCGAATCTCCATCCATACCTGCTCAAAATGCTCCACTCCAGCCAGAAACTGAACTTTTACAAGAATTGAAGCAAACCCAATTAGCCTATCAGCAAGCGCGGGAAATGAGTCAGTTTAAAGCGGGTTTTTTAGCTAGAACTAGTCATGAATTGCGATCGCCATTAAGTAGTATAATTAGCTTACATCAATTGATTTTAGCAGATTTGTGTGAAAACCCTCACGAAGAGCGGCAATTTGTAGAACAAGCTCACGAAAAATCTCTACTATTACTCAAACTAATTGATGAAATTCTCAATGTTTCTAAAATAGAATCTGGCAGAAATAAATTAGATATTGAAACTTTGTCATTAACGGAAGTTTTACAGGAAGTTTATAACTTAACTTATCTCTTAGCAGCCAATCGGAATTATCCTTTTAGTTTATCATTACCAGAACCAGAAATTTGTATTTTAGCAGATTCTCGTTGGCTCAGACAAGTATTAATAAATTTGATAGAGACGACAATTTCGCAAATGCAAGAAGGGAATATTTATCTTTCTAGCAGTCTTGCATCTTCAGATAATTATGTATATATCTGGTTAGATGTCCCCACTGATGCCGTACCTACAAATGAACCTATAAATTTGATGATATCGGCAAATCAAACAACTCAGAAAAATATAGTTCTACCACCAGGAATGAAATTTTCACTTAATCAAAGTTTAGTAGAATTGATGGGAGGAAAATTAGAAATTTTACCTTTCCCCACCAAAAAAGAAGAAACACCACAGTTAACGAGATGGCAAATATCTATGCCTCTAATGACTCCTGAAGATGAATCTCTCCATTAGCAAAAGCATCAAAATTCGACTGATTAAATAAAACCATTGTCGTTGTACTATTGACTTGAAAACCAATTTTCTCGTAAAATGTCTGTTGGTGAGTAGTCATCAGATATACCCGTTCTACCTGCATCCGTGGATGAGTTAAAACCGTTTCTACTAACTTGATTCCCAATCCCTTCCCTTGATAATCTGGATGAATCACAACATCCCAAATTGTAGCGCGATAAATACCATCCGAAGTTGCTCTAGCAAAGCCAATTAATGATTCTCCATCTGAAATAGAAATCACAGGTTCACTGTTAGCGATCGCTATACTCCAATCCTTAATGCTTCGTTCCTTTGCCCAAAAAGCAGCAAGATTAAACAGTTCCTGAAGTTGGTAAAGATCAATATCCGCATGGCTTTGGCTAAATTGAATCTGAGAATATTTCATCTATAGAGACCTAATTTTCGTAGTATCTTCGCTTCTGTTATGGCATATTTTCCTGAAAAATACTCAAGGTGTATATAGATATGCAACATTTTAATTAAAAATTTAAAATACTTCTTTCTATTTCTGATTACCTATACCCCTTTGACTGACAAACCCACTTCCATAGAGGATGAGTAGATCCTTGCTGACGAATACGAGAAACTTGTTCTTTTAAACGTTCCTGTTCTTGTAGTGGTAATCCCCAAATAATATTACGACTTTGCCAGACTAAAACAGAAAGCGTCATCCCAATACAAAAACCTAAACCCAGGGTAGCCAAGGGATGAAAAATTAGTGCATATCGTAATCCTACCCAAGTAAAATAGTCTTGTAACAAAGCGATTTCCACTCGTAAATCCCACAAGCAAAAAGGCGCAATAATTAGCCATAAACAGCTAGAAAATAACCATCTTCCATATACTGTCAATTTGTGTAGCTTTTGTATTTGTTGAGCAAAAACTGGATCTAAGTTATTTAATTCTTCTATCTTAATTTGTGCTTCTTCAGACTTATCCATAGGAAGAAATTAGGGATTGCTGTTAACGATTCAAAATCTCGTTACAAAACAAGGGAACAGGGAACAGGTTGAGACGGGGAACGAGGTAATCACCCATTAATAAATTGACGTTGCTGATAGCCATATTGAAGTATGAAACTGAAAAATTGCAAATTCTTACTCTGTGAGACTGGAGCGCCTCTGCGTGAGGTAAAATCATATTCTTAATCAGCAACGCCAATCAATTAACTATCTTGGGAACTAACAGAGTTTTCGACTGAGTAATTTTCCTGACGTTCTCGCCACCAGATTAGGAGGGTACTAGCAATAAAAATACTAGAATAAGCCCCCGCTATAAAGCCGATAATTAAAGCCAGCGAAAAATATTTCAACGTCTCCCCACCAAATAGGAAAATGGCAAATAACGACAACATGGTTGTTAAGCTGGTATTGATTGACCTAGACAAAGTTTGATTGACAGCATCATCAACAATATCCGCAATTGGTCGATCAGGGTTAATTTTGATAGTTTCCCGGATGCGATCATAGATTACCACTGTATCATTAACAGAGAAACCTGTGATAGTCAGCAAGGCGACAATAAAGAGACTATCTACTTCTATACCTAAAACCAAACCCAAAATTGAGAATATCCCTGCTGTAATAAAGACATCGTGAAGTGTAGCAACGATCGCAAAAATGGCATAATCCCACTGGAAACGGAAGCTTAAGTAGATAATAATACCGATAAAGGAAACTATCAAAGCTAAAACCCCAGAAGTAAATAACTCCTTTCCTAAAGTTGCACCAACAGAATCAATTTGATTTTTTTGTGGGTCAAAAGTGCCGATTTTTTCAGTTAACGCATTTTGCAAATTTGTCCGCTGTTCTGTTTCCAGGTTTTTTGTGCGGATATTAATGCCATTTTCTACATTCTTGTCTCCTATTTTTTCAGAGATTAATTGAATGCTACTATCTCCCAGTCCCTGAGATTTAGCCACTTCTCGCACCAGGTTAATATCTATAGGTTGGTCACAGTTACCAGGTTGGTTACAATCCCGAACAAATTGTAACCTTGTTCCCCCGATAAAATCCAAGCTAGGACGCAGAGGCGCATTTATACTGGGATTCAAGTAAGATATCACCATTGAGATGATACCGCTGAGGATCAGCATCACGGAAATAGTCCACCAAGTTCCGCGGGCTTTGTTAATATGTAGTTTCATTGTGCCACTCCTGTCTGATTCGCTACTGGCACATTAGGAGCATAAAGTTCTGTTTTCCGCAAAGAGGGAATGGAAATAACTAAAAACATCAATGTGCGACTACAAGTAATGGCGGTAAACATACTCACCGCTACTCCTAAAGCCAAGGTAAGAGCAAAACCTTTAACTAGCCCTGAACCTAACCAAAACAATGCAGCACAAGCAATCCAGGTAGTAACATTACTATCTAAAATACTAGAAAAGGCGCGGTAAAAACCTGATTCTACAGAACGATATAAAGATTTACCTGCTCTTAATTCTTCCCTTGTGCGTTCAAAAATTAAGACGTTAGCATCAACCGCCATACCGATACTGAGTATAAAACCAGCAATTCCCGGTAAAGTTAGAGTGACACCCAATAAACAAAAGGCAGCCCAAGTAAGTAGGGAATAAATCACTAGTGACACATTCGCTATCATTCCTGGTAGTCGGTAGTACAATACCATATATATTAATACTAAAATCAGACCACCGATACCAGCATATATGCTTCTTTGAATACTATCTTTTCCTAAAGTCGCGCCTACCGTTCTTCTTTCGGCAATTTCTACAGGCACGGGTAATGCACCACCACGCAACTGCACCCCTAAATCATTGGCTTCTTGAGCTTGAAAACGACCTGTAATGACAGCAGAACCGCCAGTAATCCCAGTGGCTGCAAATTCTACTCCGACACTAGGCGAACTAATCAGTTCATTATCGAGGAAAATGCCGATACCACGACCAGTTCCGGCTAAGTCTTTTGTGAGTCCTGCAAAGAGTTCACCACCCTTTTGATCAAAACGGATAGCCACATCCCAGTTATTGCCTTGAGTGGGCTGACCGTAGGCATCCTGGAGATATTTACCAGTTAATGGTGGATTGGTACTTTCAAACAATTCGGCGATCGCTTGATTATTTTTGTCAAACTCTGCCTTATTTTTCTCAATGGCCGCTTGATCTGGGTTTTTTCTCAACTCTTCCCGCTTGGTTTTCAGGTCATTTCGTGTGATCTGAAAAGCAAAAAGCTGAGTTTCTGTATTCGGTTTTTGGATACGGAACTCTAACTGCGCTGTGCCTCCTAATACCCGTTCTGCTTGTTCTGGATCATTGACACCAGGCAATTGTACGGATATCTTATCTGTACCGATAGTTTGAATTAATGGCTCAGAAACACCAAGACCATTAATTCGCCCTTCGACTACTCTTTTCACAGCTTCCAATTCTCTTTCGGTGATTTGCGTAATTTCCGCAGTTGGTTTCACCTGAATGGTAAGCTGTGAACCGCCCCGTAGGTCTAATCCCAAGGGGACAGGAATCGTCGCAATCACCGCGATAGCGGCGATGACCAAAACTATAATTAACGCTAATAGCGATCGCTGTTTTTGCATACCATCACTCACAACTGACAAAGGTTATAATAACGTTCTTTTTACCAGTTGTGAGTAGAAGTTTGGATAGGGAATAATTGACAATTGACAATTGACAATTGACAATTACCCGAATTTCTAAACTCTTAAAGCCACCATTTTCTGGACTGCTTCCACGATTTGCTCTGGTTGGACGATAGTTAGACGCTCAAGATTACCGTTGTAAGGTGTGGGGATATCTTGGGAAGAAAGCCGCAATACAGGTGCATCTAATTCATCAAATAAGCGGTCATTAATGGAGGCGGTTAATTCTGCACCGATACCTCCAGTTCTCATACATTCTTCCACAACAATCACCCGGTGAGTCTTGCGAATTGATGCGCCAATAGTTTCAAAATCAAGCGGTTTCAGGGAAATTAAGTCAATAACTTCTGGATCATAACCTTGTTTTTCCAAAACTTTCACAGCTTGCAATACATGATACCGCATCCGCGAATAAGTGAGAATTGTCACATCTTTACCTGGACGGACAACTTCAGCTTTATCTAGCGGTAGCACATATTCTGTTTCTGGCAGGTCTTCTTTTAAGTTATAAAGTAAAACGTGTTCAAAAAATAACACTGGGTTATCATCACGGATAGCCGCCTTCAGCAATCCTTTAGCGTTGTAAGGTGTGGAACAAGCCACAATTTTTAAACCAGGAACAGCTTGAAAATAAGCTTCGAGACGTTGGGAATGTTCCGCACCAAGCTGTCTACCCACACCCCCAGGACCACGAATCACCATAGGGATTTTAAAGTTACCACCAGAAGTGTAGCGTAACATACCCGCATTGTTAGAAATTTGGTTGAAGGCGAGGAGCAAAAAGCCCATATTCATGCCTTCAATAATCGGTCTTAACCCAGTCATAGCTGCCCCTACAGCTATCCCAGTAAAGCTATTTTCGGCAATGGGGGTATCTAAAACTCGCAAATCACCATACTTTTGGTGTAAATCTTTAGTAACTTTATAAGAACCGCCGTAGTGTCCTACGTCCTCACCCAGAACGAATACGCTAGAATCGCGTGCCATTTCTTCGTCAATAGCTTCTCGCAGGGCGTTGAAAAATAGTGTTTCTGCCATTTAGACCTTTATTACAATTTATCGTTATAGAATTTTATCGTGCCATTGTCCCGAATACCGTCAGCGATCGCACTCTTGTTGAGAACATGGGATAATTCTTTATAATCAATTGTAAGCACGTAGCGGTAGAAAATTCATGATATCTAACTTGAAAAATAATTTCACGCAAAAATAGCAACTGTTGGTTTGGTAGGTGAACCTGGGGTAAGATATAAACAACATCTTTATATACCATTGTCAAGCTAAGAGCATAACTAAAATGCTGACACTAGAGCGCGACGTTTCTCAATTAATCGCATATTTACCCAAGCAGATAGACTTCAAACCTAAAGCCCAAGCAACAAAAACATATCTTGATTTTGGAAATTTATTTCTGCAAATTAGCCAAAAGTTCCAAGAAAGAGCAAATCAAATTGAAACGGATTGGGACTACTATACCAGCACTGTGTCATCAGAGAATCTAGAAAATGAATTAAGCAACATTGAAGAATTGACAAAACAATTAACTTCAATAGAGTCAGCTATCAAAGAAAAACAGCAATTTGTAAACCTGACTCTTCAAAAAGGCTTAAATGCGTTGACAGAAGCTCTCAAACATTATCAAGATGTAATTCTTGACACAGTAGAATCTGCGGCGATAACAGATGAAGTGAGAGAATTACGGTTAAAACCCTTGGAAAAGAGTAGAATTGAGGAAGCAAAAGAATTTTTTCTGTAATAGCTATGACGGTTAGGTATTTTAAGTTTACTCATATATTTAATCAAAAATCATATCAGGTTTAAAATAATCCCTGACATAATCAGTAATAAATTTTGCTTTAGGTTCAAGTTGAATGTGCTTTGTACTATAATCTAATTCCATTAATAAAATATATTTATCTGTTAATTCATCTTTAGATTCAGATATTGATAATTTCTGTTCTAATTCATCAAGATACTTAAATAATATTTGACTAGCAACAAGAATATTATTATCTACTGTAAATAAAAAGTCATTTATTAATTCAGTCATTTTTTTTGGAAGAATAGGAGAATCCATAATAGATAGTAGATTTTTTCTTCCTGTGTAATAATTCTCATTGAGAATAAGAATACTTCTAGGAGGTATTTTTTCTTGATCTAGAAGATTCCGAAAAGTCATAGCATCTAAATCTCTTACTGTATTAAATTCTTTAATATCTGTAAATATATTTGGATACACTATTTTCATTATAGGATATTTTTTAAAATGTAAATTTTTTGCTTCTAAATCAGGAAGAAATATATATTTAATATTAGATTCAAATACTTGGTCTAAACCATAATCCTTTCGTAGTTCAAGATCGTTTTTACCTGCAAATAAATCTAAAATTTGAGTGAATATCTTTATTTGTTCTTTAAACACCTCTGTACGTAAAGGCTGTAAAAGTGTTTTCCGTGCTTTTAAAAAAGTTGCAGCAGTTACCAAAGTACCAACTACATAAAAAATGATTTGAGTAATTATCTGTATAGATTGTAACCAAATTTGTATATTATGAATTTCGTGAGTAATACAAAATAGTAGATTATTAATCATAATTGTAATTTATTGATTGATAAACTCAGTTAGCAATTTTTACTTAATTCTAGTGATATATTTAACTTTCACTAATTAAGATAAAATGCTAAAAAGTTATCATTAGTCATAAAAAATATAACCCAGGGAAGGAAGAGATAATATTCTTTCCCCCTAATTTCAATATCAATTACCTTTACTTATTGATGAGCAAAATTAATTGATACTTACCTTCTATATATGGGCTGTAGTAGTATAAAACTATATCCAATTGCAGGCGTTGGTGGAAAGCGATCTCCCCTATCCACTCTTACTTGATATCCAGTGTTATGTACACAAGAAGGATAACTGCTCCAATATATGCCGCTAAATGGAACTAATTGACCAGAATGGTAGGGCATAGCAGTATTTATGTTAGCCACTCGACCAGTAAAATTAATTTTAGCCATGCGGGACATTTTTTGCTCCTTTATTATTTATTTTATACTACCTACTTATAATAGCGCCATCTTTATTAAATATGTAAAAAATACGATTGAGTATTGCTGAGACATAACAATCGTCCTAATTTTGCATCAAAAATACAAAAAAATCTCACGCCCAAACACAAAAACCCTCTCCGTGCCTCTGCGTCTCTGCGTGAGATAAAATCTTAAATTACAACCACCGAGCCGCATCCTTAGCGTGGTAAGTCAAAATCAAATCAGCACCAGCCCGTTTAAAGCCAGTCAAAGTTTCCATCACAACGCGCTGCTCATCAATCCAACCATTTAAAGCCGCAGCCTTCACCATCGCATACTCACCGGATACATTGTAAGCCGCCACAGGTAAATTAGTAGCTTCCCTAACGCGCCAAATAATATCCATATATGCCAAAGCTGGTTTTACCATCAGCATATCAGCACCTTCAGCAATATCCAACTCAATTTCTTTAAGTGCTTCGCGGGCATTACCGGGGTCCATTTGGTAAGTGCGTCTATCCCCAAATTGTGGTGTTGAGTCCGCTGCATCTCTAAACGGACCATAATAAGCCGAAGCATATTTAGCAGCATAAGACATAATAGGGATATCTTCAAATCCCGCTTCATCCAAACCTGCGCGAATTGCTTGGACAAAACCATCCATCATTCCCGAAGGTGCGATAATATCTGCACCAGCTTGAGCTTGGGAAACAGCGGTTTTCTTTAATAATTCCAAAGTTGGATCATTTAATACTCTACCTGTTAGATCACCAACTTGTAAATAACCACAATGTCCATGACTTGTATATTCACACAAACAAGTATCAGCCATGACAATTAAATCAGGAACGGCATTTTTAACTGCGGTTGCTGCTTTTTGAACAATACCACAATCATGCCATGCACCTGTAGCATCTATGTCTTTATCAGCCGGAATTCCAAATAAGATAATTGCGGGAATTCCTAAGTCATAAACCTCTTTAGCTTCTTCAACAATCTTGTCTACTGAAAGTTGGTAGACACCAGGCATAGATTTGACTTCCTTGGCTATACCTTCTCCTGGTACAGCAAACAATGGATAAATCAAATCGCTAGTAGTTAAAACAGTTTCACGTACCATACGGCGTAATTGGGTATGGCTACGCAGACGACGAGGACGATGTATAGGAAACATAAATTTTGTGCAGACAAAACAATACAATGGACACAGAATAAAGCGTCACAAAAGCAAGATTTTAGCTTGCTCTATTCAGACAAACTAGAAACAGTGCTTTAACTGTCTTTGCCCTACTGTTGATGAAGCTGTGGGGCAATTTTATATTTTACACCTTGATGGACATTTGCTGAGGATAAGTTTGCAAAAAACAATCTTAAAAAAAATGACTCAATTAATTTTGGTAACTTGTTTAATCAAAGGTTTATGATTCATCAAACTACCATATTTTTCTTAATCTTACCCTAAAACACTCGGAAAATAAACGGATAACGGCAAGGTTGATCAGGATTGCTAAAAACGCCAATTAACGCCCAGATTGTTAACCCCCAGTGGATGATATATCCTAAACCGGCGATTGGGAACAAAACGATTAGCGGTAAAACCAACCAACCAGTTAGAAAAAATAAAGTTCCGAGAATTGCTCCATAGAACCAAACGTTAAAGTGGAAATTGATAGATTCCTTGGCATTGTCCTTGACGACAGGATCATCTGATACAAAGAGTATGGCTATGGGTAAACCAATGGAGACAATTGTGGTACTAAAAAAAATTGCTCCATGACACAACACTGATAAGAGTTTACGTTTATCGCTGTCGTACATTTTTTGCTCCATAAATCCTTTTCTTGTTCCATACCTTGTCCAAATCAAAAAAAGTCTTGATTTGTAGGTTGGGTTGTTTGCGTTAGCCATAACCCAACAAATGCGTCGGGTTTCACTTCGTTCTACCCAACCTATAAAAAATGGACAAGGTATGTTGTTTTTATCTTATACCATTGTTAGAATCAGGATTTTCTGGATTTGCAGATTTTCTGGATAAAGATAAATATCAATCCCGTTGAAGTATTATTTTTAATAATTTTGATTTGAATGTTTTGGAAAATTCTTAACCTTATATATATGGGCGCACAGATTTCCACTATAATGTTATAGTAAGGGAAAGTTGGGTATTTGTCAACTACCTCACTCATTAATTTCTGGATTAAGATTGATCAGATGTAAGAATTAATAGAATTTACAAATTTGTTTTATCATCCTGAAAAAGATTACATTTAGTTAAGTTACAAACAAATTATATATGTCCATTGAACTGCAAACAGAACTAGGTGAAGCGGTGGAACAGCGTCGCAACTTTGCGATTATTTCTCACCCTGATGCTGGTAAAACTACGTTAACTGAAAAGCTATTATTATACGGGGGTGCGATTCACGAAGCGGGAGCGGTAAAAGCCCGCAGAGATCAGCGGAAAGTAACTTCTGACTGGATGGCAATGGAACAACAACGGGGGATTTCTGTTACCTCAACAGTGTTACAATTTGCTTATCGCAACTGTCAAATTAATTTACTTGACACTCCTGGACACCAAGATTTTAGTGAAGATACTTATCGGACTTTAGCCGCAGCGGATAATGCAGTTATGCTGATTGATGCGGCTAAAGGTTTAGAACCGCAAACCCGGAAATTGTTTGAAGTGTGTAAACTGCGGGGAATCCCAATTTTTACCTTTGTGAATAAACTCGATCGCCCAGGTAGAGAACCCATAGATTTGTTAGATGAGATTGAGAAAGAGTTAGGATTACAGACTTATGCAGTGAATTGGCCGATTGGGATGGGCGATCGCTTTAAAGGCGTTTTTGACCGTCAACAGCAGCAAATTCATTTATTTGAACGGAGTTCTCATGGTAGTAAAGAAGCGCGGGATACTATCCTCGATCTAGGCGATCGCCGCATGGAACAATTACTAGATCCAGAACTCTATCAACAACTTAAAGACGAATTAGAACTCTTAGAAGGAGTTTGTCCAGAACTGGATTTAGACTTGGTACACGCAGGCAAAATGACCCCAGTCTTCTTTGGCAGCGCCATGACCAACTTTGGGGTAGAATTATTTCTCAAAAACTTCCTAGACTTTGCTCTCAAACCAGGAACACATAGCAGCACGGCTGGGGACATTCCCCCAACTTATCCTGAATTTACAGGATTTATTTTCAAACTGCAAGCGAACATGGACCCCAAACACCGAGATAGAGTGGCTTTTGTCCGGGTCTGTACAGGCAAGTTTGAAAAAGATATGACAGTAAACCACGCTCGAACCGGCAAAGTTATCCGTCTATCTCGTCCGCAAAAACTGTTTGCCCAAGAAAGGGAATCTATTGATGTTGCTTATCCAGGGGACGTAATTGGTTTAAACAATCCGGGTGTTTTTGCAATTGGTGATACAATTTACACAGGAAAGAAGCTAGAATATGAGGGAATCCCTTATTTTTCGCCCGAACTATTTGCCACTCTGAGAAACCCCAACCCCTCCAAATTTAAGCAATTTCAAAAAGGTGTTTCCGAATTGCGAGAAGAAGGCGCTGTCCAAATTATGTATTCAAGTGATGAAGCCAAGCGTGAGCCAATTTTAGCAGCGGTTGGTCAATTGCAATTTGAAGTGGTACAATTCCGCTTACAAAATGAGTATGGTGTAGAAACTATCCTCGACTTATTACCTTACAGTGTCGCCCGTTGGGTTCAGGGTGGTTGGGAAGCGTTAAATCAGGTAGGACGTTTATTCAATACTACTACTGTGAAAGATAGTATGGGACGACCAGTATTGTTATTCCGCAATGAATGGAATTGTCAACAGTTAGAGGGTGATCATCCAGAGTTAAAACTCAGTGCGATCGCTCCAGTTCTGTCTAATCAACAATCAGTGGACAATTGACAATTGACAATTGACAATTGACAATTACCAATCACCAACCCTTCGGCTACGCTCAGGGCAAGTCACCAATTACCAATTACCAACTATCAGGGTATCTCAATTTAGTCCTATTTGTCACCGAGAACCGATTGGAGTACCAAAGTTTGTATGCCTTCCCACGCTGAATCATGTTTGGAGGCTGGTTTAGCTGCCCTCAAGCAGGGGAATTACTACACAGCGATCGCTAACCTTGAACCACTAGCCAAAGATCAAAGCCAAGAAAAGATTTGTTTACAGGCACAAGTGGGGTTAGTTATGTCCTATGCCCGCACTGGCGAAGTCTCAAAGGCGATCGCCCTGTGCCAAAATCTGATCGCTAATAGTAATCCCCAAGTTCAAGAATGGGCCACACTTGCTCTTGAACACTTGCATAAACGCAAAAACCAGAAGAAAAAATCTCGCAAAACCAATACTGGACTTGCTTCCAGTTTAAATCCTACACGACAACAGCCACAAACCGCTTATGTGGGTGCTGATAATCAGGACCATATCCAACCACTGAGTATTTATTGGCGACAAGCTAGACGTGCCAAAGTGTGGCAACCTTTACGCAAGTCTAATGTCATTCCTTCCCGGATAATTGCCCTCTTGACATTTATGGCACTTTTTTGGATGTGCCGAGAAATGCTTAAATTGGTCTTGGGTTTAATCAATCAAATTTTATATCAACTGCCATACTTACAGCCCATCCAGATTTTATATCGTGATCCTAGTACATTGATTTTAGGATTATTTGTAATCTTAATGGTATTGTCTCCTTGGTTACTCGACTGGCTACTCGCACAATTTTCCGGCCAAGAAGAGTTACCCAAAGAAAAATTAAATTCCTACAGTCGGGAAACACTGAGGGTAGTCCAAAGAACTTGTCAACAGCGGCGTTGGTTAACTCCCAAACTGAGAATCTTGCCAATTTCTGCCCCCATGATAATTACCTATGGCAACCTACCCCGCACAGCGAGAATCACAGTTAGTCAAGGGTTATTAGAACAACTGGCAGATGATGAAATCGCCTCCGTCTATGCTTTATCTTTAGGGCAAATTGGACGCTGGGATTTTGTAGTCATGTCCCTAGTTTTACTCGTGACAATGCCATTTTATGGCATATATCAGCAAATTTCCGTTTGGGGAAATCAACACCAGGGAAAAATGTGGCGTTGGCCAGGTACAGTTTTAGCCGCTATTAGTTATGGAATTTGGTGTCTTTTCACAGGAACAGCCTTGCTTAATTCCCGATTACGGCTTTACCATAACGATGCTATGTCCGCAGAAATTACTGGAAATCCCAATGGACTAATTCGTGCTTTATTGAAAATATCCATTGGTGTAGCTCATGATATCAGCCTCAAAGAAAATACCTGTTGGCAGTTAGAAAGTCTGAATATCCTCGCGCCTGTGGCATATCAACACAGCATAGTTTTAGGTAGCACAGCCGGTCATCTACCCTTTGAATCATTTTTAAAGTGGGAAAATTTTCATCCCTATCGCCAATGGTTTACAATTAACAGTTGTCATCCTTTAATGGGCGATCGCATCGAACGTCTTTGTCAAATAGCCCGTAATTGGCATTTAGACACAGAATTACATCAAACAAACCCACAACAACCAATTCTGATTAAACCCCAAACCTTCTATTTACAAATTGCCCCTTGGCTAGGAATCCCCCTTGGTGTCGTCTTTGCGGGACTGATATGGTTACTGTGGCAAACAGCATATACCATACATTGGTTAAACCTCAAGTGGATATATGATAATTGGTCTTTTGTTACAGGTTGTATGTTAATCGGCTTTGGCATTGGCACAGTGATACGGATAAATACCCTATTTCCTGATATTACACCTGTCAATCTCCAAAAGAATGAACACCTTATTAACCTATTAGGCGAACCGTCTATTTTACCAATTAATAGTATTAGAGTCCGTCTGAGTGGTAAACTATTAGGTCGTCCCGGTATTGGCAATTGTCTAGCACAAGATATGATCCTCCAATCTAACCAAGGTTTAATGAAATTACATCATATTCCCTGGCCAGGTAAATCATTTAATTCTCAAGACTTAATTGGTAGACAGATCACAGTTACAGGTTGGTTACGAAGAGGTGCAACTCCTTGGGTTGATATCCAAACTTTAGAAACTCAAGGTGGCACAAAAATCAATAGCCCTCATCCTATTTGGTCTACCATCATCGCAATTTCCGCTCAAGCTTGGGGTGCTTATATCATGCTGACAGGTTCTTAATTAGGGGATTGGTGATTGGTGATTGGTGATTGGTAATTGGTGATTGGTGATTGGGAAAAATACAAATAACTTCTTCCTGCTCCCCTGCTCCCCTGCTCCCCTGCTCCTCTGCTCCCCTGCTCCCCTGCCCCCTGCCTGCTCCCAACAACAATTTTTAACACTTACCTACTTAGTCCTAATTCTGATGTTAAGATAGTTTAATCAGTACAAGATTAAAAACCTACCCCCGGACTGGGGGAAAGTCTACGCCCGAAACAACCTTGAGGAGATATCACTACGCCCTACGGGGCAACCGTGGTGAGCCTGGGAACCTGTGTAAACAGGATATTAAGATTGTGAAGTCTTAAGAATCTCCTTGCCTTTTAGGTAGGAGAGTGTCAAGCTACGATACAACAATGCTAATAGTGGAAAAGTGTCTGCTGAACTAGCTACGGAGAAAATACCATGATAGTGTTAAGCAATGGCATTTTATTCTGCGGGCAAGAATTAAGAAAAACTAATTTACTGTGGTGGATAGTGGGCTATTAAATTTACAATTCCTAGAATTAAGGTGATATTAGCCGACAAGTGCAGTTGCACTTTCGTGCCAAAGAAGCTTGATCCCAACAAAAAACTGTATTCTATAAGTTGATAGTTTGGATTAAAAAAATTGGTTTGTGGCAGTTTTAGTCCATAGTATCTATTCAAAAGCCAAAGCCAATTAATTGTTTTTGTCTTGCCCTGTTTATTCCCAATCTGGAGGTATAGTCCATGTCAATTCGTCTATATATAGGAAATCTGCCAAAAGAAGAAATAGATCGTCAAGATTTGCAAGCTGTGTTTGCAGAAGAAGGCGATGCTGTCACTACCAAACTAATTAAAGACCGTAAAACAGGCAAATGTCGTGGGTTCGGTTTTTTAACAGTAAATAATGACGAACAAGCAGATCAAATTATTGAAAAATATAATGGTCAATTGTTCAAAGATACACCCATCAAGCTAGAAAAAGCTTTACCACGGACTAAAGGTGAGGAAGGTGAGGAACAACCAGCAGTTCCCAAACCTGTTATTCAAGGTAGTAGCACTCCTACTCCTAGCAGCAACAAAGAAGGCGGCCGACGGGATAGAGGTAAGAAATCTCGGCGTGGTGGTGGTGGTACTCGTGAGACTGCTACCAGTGTTGATAACGAAGCTATTCGTCCAGATCCCCGTTGGGCAGCGGATCTAGAAAAGCTAAAACAAATGTTAGCCGCACAAACTACCAACTAAATTGTCTGTTTAATCAATATGCTTTGAGAATAATTCTTAAAGCTTCTTGGGATACCACCTTCCTAGAAAGCTTGTCTGAACAGGAAGTTGTGCTTAGATGTCTAGGTTTCAGGTATCAGTATCGGCGTGTCGAAATTTCTTTCGTTACTGGCGAAAGTCCAAATGTAATCAAAAAGCAGTGCAGGTAGCCACATCAGGTTATCTGCACTGCTTATTTTTGGACTTTTTTTGATGAGGGAGAAAATAGGAAAAATTGTATCTAAATTAACAAAAATTATCGCAATGTAAGAATAGTATAAGCTAATACACTTGTCTTAATTAACTCAAGGCTGGAAAAATGATAGCAATTAAGGTGATATTTTCGGCAACTAAACTTTAGTTCATTTAACTTTGATTGAAATTATTTTCATGAGATGAAACCTAGCAATAACTAACTGCAAATATCTAAATTATGATCTAGCTTGACTATTTCATAAAGGTTCTATCATAGACAAATTAATGGACTATGATAGGCTAATTTATATTGATTTAGTATATGAATATATAGAGAAAATATCTATCAAATGTATTAGATATAAATATGGAATTTGGGAGATATAAATTAACATTTAGGTTCTAATTAAGATAGACTAAGTATTAGTTAGTCAAAGTTCCCCAAATAAAAATCAGATTTACGTTTAATAATCGCAAGTATGGCGATCGCCATGCTAGGGAAAATATCTTCTACATCGTTAAAATTAGGAATAAAACACATCTATGAACTCTACCACTAACAAACACATTGCCTTAATCTCAGTTCACGGTGATCCAGCGATTGAAATCGGCAGAGAAGAGGCTGGAGGACAAAATGTTTATGTCCGCCAAGTTGGTGAAGCCTTGGGAAAGCTAGGATGGCAAGTAGATATGTTTAGCCGGAAAGTGAGTGCTGATCAAGAAACGATAGTGCAACATAACTCTAATTGTCGAACGATTCGTTTAACAGCAGGTCCAGTAGAATTTATTTCACGAGATCATGGTTTTCAGTATTTGCCAAAATTTGTAAATCAGTTAATGAAATTTCAGAAAGAAACTGATGTTAAATATGATTTAGCTCATACTAACTATTGGTTATCTAGTTGGGTGGGGATGGAATTAAAGAAAAGACAAGGAACTAAACAGGTGCATACATATCATTCTTTAGGAGTGATCAAATACAACACCATAGAGAATATTCCCCTGGTTGCGAGTCAACGTTTATTAGTAGAAAAACAAGTATTAGAAACAGCAGAAAGAATTGTCGCAACCAGTCCTCAAGAACAGGAACATATGCGATCGCTCGTTTCCCATAAAGGCAACATTGATATTATTCCCTGCGGTACAAATATTCAAAAGTTTGGTTCAGTGGGAAGACAAGCCGCAAGGGACGCATTAAACATCAATCCAGAAGCCAAAGTAGTGTTATATGTCGGCAGATTTGACCACCGCAAAGGTATAGAAACCTTAGTGCGGGCAATGCGGGAGTCTAAATTTTATGAATCAAAACAATTGCAGTTGATTATTGGTGGTGGTAGTACACCAGGGAATAGTGATGGTAGAGAACGCGATCGCATTGAAGCCATTGTCAACGAATTAGGAATGAGTGAATGCACAACCTTTCCCGGTTGTCTCAGCCGCGATATCTTACCAGCTTATTATGCTGCTGCGGATGTTTGTGTTGTTCCTAGCCACTACGAACCCTTTGGACTGGTTGCGATCGAAGCCATGGCCAGTGGTACACCTGTCGTCGCTAGTGATGTCGGTGGACTTCAGTTTACTGTTGTCAATGAAGAAACAGGTTTATTAGTCCCACCGCAAAATGTACCAGCTTTTAATCACGCCATTGATCGAATTCTTAGTAATCCTGCCTGGCAGCAAGAATTGGGGAAAGCCGCGAAAAGACGGGTTATTAATCAGTTTAGCTGGGATGGTGTAGCGATTCAGTTAGACGAACTATATACTCAACTGTTACAGCAATCCGTCAGACAACCTGCATTAGCTAGTAAATAGGGGCAGCAGGAAGGGGGCAGAGTGCAGGGGGAAAGAATTATTACCAATGACCAATCACCAATTACCAATTACCAATTCTGCTAAATTTGGTGCATAGTTGAAAGATAAGAAAGCATCAAGTAAGCTCTAAACATACTTGCAGTTAGACGGTGAAATGATGGAAGTTCAAGAAGTCAAAAAATTCCCTAAACCCAGGAAACAGGAAAGCGAATCCCAAAATTTTCAGCACGTCAAGATACTTGACTGTAACCAGCCAGTGTGTAGGGTTATTTGTGAGTGTTGGCACTGCAAACAAGGGATATTATGTGAGGTAGATGTGTCATCTGCACAATTTTTAGAAGTAGAATGCCCAAATTGTGGAAAAAGTGCTGTGAGGCTAATGGCACAAAAGGTGATTTCTACCACACCAATTCCTTCCCCTTGGCAAGGATAACTGAATTTTAGAGTTTAAATTTTAGGTTTTGAATTATACTCGTAACGGCTGACATTAGAACTTTTACAAGATTACGAAAAACCTAGATGTATAAGGGTTTAGCAGTGCTAAACCCTTACTTTTTGCGGTATTCAGATTAAGCGAACTGCTTGCAGCAACTTTGCTATCATCCAAAAAATGTTAAATTAAATTGATATTTCTGTATTAGTCCAAAATTAGCATAAATGACTCGCTTTATACATGATCAATTTGCAAAACAATATCTAACGGAACTATTAACACCCTATGGACAAGTAGAAACCAGCAAAGATATCACAGCAGAAGTCAGACAAATTGATGTATTATTTATTCCTTCACCCCAACCCATACAAAGCTTAGAAACACTAGGATTACTAGGAAGAATGGCTGCAAATTATGCCATATTTGAACCATTTCGTAATCCCGTCAGTAAGAGTGAAATTCGCAGTTGTATTGGTAAATTATTTGACGTTCATGCAGACTTAGAACGGCAAGCGAAACGGAATGAGACGCGAATAGATGAAACTGAATTACCCCAACTATGGATTTTTACGCCTACAGCATCAGTAGAAATCCTAGAGAGTGGTAATGGTACTCTGGATGAAACAAACTGGGGTAAAGGCATCTATTTTTTGCCAAAATTATTTAGGGCTTGCTGATTAAAGCTGAAACCCTTGTATAAATAGTGATTGAAGTCTATAAATGGGAAAAAAGTGCAAGGCAATCGGGTAAAATGGGTAAAAATCCTCACATAATATAGAGAAAATGTATAAAAAAATTGAAACTATACCTACCCCCATAGAAAAGTTTAAACTGCCATTTGAGGGGCAGTTGGCAGAAGATAATAGATGGGTAATAATGGCGAATTTAATTCCGTGGTCAGAATTTGAAGATCAATATGCGAAACAATTCACGATAGAAATAGGCGCACCAGCAAAGTCTTTTCGAATAGCCATAGGATCTTTAATAATCAAAGAAAGATTGGGTTTAAGTGATAGAGAAACAGTAGAACAAATAAGAGAAAATCCATATCTACAATACTTTATAGGATTGA
>NZ_VILD01000003.1:238846-239955 GCF_009712085.1 Anabaena sp. UHCC 0253 | reverse complement strand
TTGGGTTTAAGTGATAGAGAAACAGTAGAACAAATAAGAGAAAATCCATATCTACAATACTTTATAGGATTGAATAGCTATAGTAATAAAGCACCATTTGAGGCATCAATGTTAGTTCATTTTAGACAAAGAATAGATATAGAATTAGTGAACAGAATGAATAGAAGCATGGTTAATAATCATGAAAATAAAATCAGTGAGGAAGAAACAGAAAAAAAGTTATTAGTGTGGAAGCAGGAGAAGAAAAAATAGATGAAGATAAAAATAAAGGGAAATTAAAATTAGATGCAACTTGTGTACCAGCAGATATTAAATATCCAACAGATTTAGGATTATTAAATCAAGCCAGGGAGCAGACAGAAGAAATAATAGATATTCTGTATGAAGAATTGGATAGAAACGAAAATAAAAAACCAAGAACTGACAGAAATACAGCTAGAAAAGAATATCTAAACGTCGCTAAAAAACGAAAACCATCGAAAAAACAAAAAAGAAAAGCCATAAAAAAACAACTACAATACCTGAAAAGAAACTTAGGACATATAGATAGACTAATAGCACTGGGAGCCAAGCTGGAGTGGCTAAGTAGTCAAAAACATAAAATACTATTAGTGGTAAATGAAGTATACCGACAACAATTATTCATGTATGAAAATAGTCTGATTCGTGTTGACGATAGAATTGTGAGTTTAACACAACCTCATGTCCGTCCAATTGTCAGGGGAAAAGCTGGTTCATCAGTGGAATTTGGAGCCAAGTTATCAGCTAGTTGTTACGAAGGATATGTATTTTTAGACCGGATTAGTTGGGATAATTTTAATGAATCAGGTGACTTAAAATCACAAGTAGAAGCGTTTAAAGCTGCAACAGGATACTATCCAGAATCAGTACACGTAGATCAAATTTATCGCACCAAGGATAATAGAAAATGGTGCAAAGAAAGAGGGATTAGAATTAGTGGACCACCACTAGGAAGACCACCAACAAATGTCAGCCAAGAAACCAAAAAGCAGGCACAATTAGACGAAAGAGATCGTAATTGTATTGAAGGTAAATTCGGAGAAGCCAAAAGAAGATATAGTCTTGACCGAATGATGACTAAACTTTCT
>NZ_VILD01000003.1:229527-238442 GCF_009712085.1 Anabaena sp. UHCC 0253 | reverse complement strand
GTTATGATAAAATTGATAAGGAAGAACTTTCTTAAAATAAATGTATTCCCTAGCTTTAACAGCTGCTTGTAGGTATATCAACGCGATCGCTTTGCAATTGCCTTACAAACCTTAAATCAACGGCGTTGGCAATGATGATTTGTTGATATATTTCCTGCCCTAGTTACGCTGTTCGCGTAGTGTCTCCTGGAGCGGTTGCCAAAGTGATCCGCAATGAATATGCAATATAATAGTATAATTGTCACCATAGCCACGATTAATTTTGATAATATCGTTAATTTCTATACTCAATTATTAGAACAAGAACCAAAAAACCTCATCCCCAATGTCTATGGGGAGTTTCAAATCGCTAGTTTAAAATTAGGTATTTTTCGACCTAAACCAGAAAATGAAGCGGAATTCGTGACTAATGCCAAAAGTCCGCTGAGTTTGTGTTTAGAAGTGAATAATTTAGAAATTGCCATATCTCACCTAACATTTTTAGGATATCCCCCACCAGGAAAAATTTCCATAGCTTCTCACGGTCAAGAAATTTACGCCTATGACCCTGATGGCAACCGTTTAATTCTACATCAATCTACTATAACTCATTAGTAAAAACTAACAAACAATAAATGTCCATAACTCAAAATTACAAATTAAATCTTATCCAATGGTATCCGGGACACATCGCTAAAGCTGAGAAAAATCTCAAAGAACAGTTAAAGCGTGTTGATGTGATTTTAGAAGTACGTGATGCTCGCATTCCCCTAGCGACAAATCACCCGCAAATGAATGAATGGGTAGGAACTAAAGCACGGATATTGGTACTTAACCGAGTAGATATGATTTTGCCACAAGTGCGATCGCGCTGGATAGAATGGTTTAAAAATCAAGGCGAAGTTCCATATTTTACCAATGCCCAACATGGTCAAGGTATCACCGCAGTAGCAAAAGCCGCTCAAGCCGCGGGTATAGAACTCAACCAACGCCGCAAAGATCGGGGAATGTTACCCCGTCCCGTCCGCGCTGTCGTGATTGGTTTTCCCAATGTTGGTAAATCAGCTTTAATTAACCGATTATTAGGAAAGCGAGTCGTAGAGAGTGCCGCCCGTCCTGGTGTGACTCGCCAACTGCGTTGGGTAAGAATTTCTGACCAGCTACAATTACTAGATGCCCCCGGTGTTATTCCCGCCCGACTCGACGACCAAAGTGCAGGAGTCAAATTAGCCATTTGTGATGATATCGGTGAAGCATCCTATGATAACCAGTTAATAGCCGGAGTATTCGTAGATATACTTAATCAACTCCAAGAAACACAGCCTCATTTTTTACCACCTCACCCATTACTGACAAGATATGATCTCGACTCCATCATCCACACAGGAGAAGCGTACTTGCACGCATTAGCAGAACATCGCTATAAAGGAGATGTAGAACGTGCCGCTAGACAAATGATCACTGATTTTCGGAAAGGACTCCTTGGTAGTATCCCCTTAGAATTACCACAAATTTAACTGTTAATTTTCAGGACTTACGCAAAACAGAACGAGAGTAGGGGTAATTCATGAATTACCCCTAAGCAATCATAAGGCTTTCAGTCATATATTGCGTAAGTCCTAATTTTGTCAAAAAATGGGCAAATAGATATTTTCACTAGAAATGTTCCAGGGAACGTCTCTACAAAGATTCTAGGTAATCCAATTAAATTGTAAATTTCACCATATCTCTGCGATGATTTCCTGGTTCTAAATTGTATCCAGTAAGTTGGAGACAATCCAAAATATTATAAAATTAATTTTTACGCTTCTCATGCTAATTTATTAGTAAAAATGACTATTTTGTAGTCGTTTTATTGCCGTTAATAGTATCATAAATAAAATGTTAGAATTTACACAAAAAATTTTGGTGGATCTCAACCAACTGCTGTTGAACCACCGACAACCTAATCATCAAGCAGATGTCTGTTAAGTATTCAGATAGAATTAATTATACAGATTATTTTCCCGTTTTCCTTTAAGAGTCTCCACTAATGAATTTAATTGTGACCGACTACTTATTTATGGTGTAAGTGCTGAAAAAGATAAACTTTGTGTTTACCTAATTTTGCCAATAATTGCATCCCTAGATTCCAGTATGAATGTACCACACTCATGAATCAACTCACACTCATCCTCCAACAAGAAGGAACTACCGAAACATTAGTTCCAGTAGATCAAGACATATTTATTATCGGAAGATTGCCAGAATGTAACTTGTTGTTACCTTTTGGAGGAATTTCTCGCAACCATGCGCGAATTGTCAAAATAGCTGAGGGTGTGTGGACTATTGAGGATCTAGGTAGTAAAAATGGTACGCAAGTTAACCAGTTTCTGATTACCAGCACTCAACAGTTATCTAATAATGATGTGATTTCCCTGGGTAATATCAAATTAGTAGTTAAATTTATTAAAACTGAGGAAGATGAATTTGTAAATGAGCTATCAACACAAGGAAATAATTCTCCACAAAGAACTATTTTAAGAAATGTTGAACAATTACAACAGCAATGGATAGAAGCTAGTGGAATTAATAGTAAAAATAATAATAAAGATGCAACTATCGCCCGGCTTAAAGATTTAGTTGATATAGCTAAAAATCTTTGTGCTGCTGCATCCATTGAGGAAATTTTCTCCCAAGTTCAACAAGTAGTTTTTCGTTATCTGGATAGTATTGATCGGTTAGCATTATTAGTTGAAGTTCATAGTTCTGGCAATTTAGATTTAATAAATTCTGCGACTAGAGAGATTTCTGATCAGGAAACTCTGGCAATAGATGGCAGTTGGATTAGTCGCAGTATTTGTCAAAAAGTATTTGCTGAAAAAGTTGCTATTCAAAGTGCTGATACCCAGGCTGATGAAAGGTTTTCTAGTGAGCAAAGTATTTTAGTTAAAGGTATTCGTAGTGCAATGGCAGTGCCATTATGGGATGAACATAATGTTATTGGAGTTCTCTATGCTGATGCTAGTCTTTCTTCATCTCATTGGGAAAGTGAAGGTGAAGAAGAACTCAGCTTTTTTTCAGCCTTAGCGAATCTTGTAGCTTCTAGTGTGCAACGGTGGTTATTAGTAGAAAAGCTGAAAACTGAAGAGGTAATTCGTCATCGTTTAGAAAGATATCATTCGCCAGCAGTTGTGCAAGAATTGATTGCTGAAGGTAGTTTGCCGGGTGGACGTTTAGCTCCTAAAGAAAATGAAATAAGTATTTTGTTTGCCGATTTGGTAGGTTTTACGGCCATTTCTGAACAATTGACACCCACAGAAATTGCTAAATTATTAAATAATTTATTTGAAGAAATGTTGAAAGAAGTATTTTTGTATAGTGGCACTTTAGATAAATATATTGGTGACTGTATTATGGCATTTTTTGGCGCTCCTGATCCAGATCCCGGTCATGCAGATCGGGCTGTGGCATCTGCGAAGGGAATGTTAACTCGGTTACAACATCTGAATGCCAATAATTTTTGGCAAGAACCCTTACAACTACGGATTGCTATTAACAGTGGTAAAGCTGTTGTTGGTGATGTTGGTAGTTCTCAACGGGTAGATTATACGGCTTTGGGAGCAACAATTAATTTAGCAGCAAGAATGGAAGGAATTTGTTCTCCTGGTGAATGTGTAATTAGTGAAGTAACTTATAATATGCTAGGACAAAAATCAGATTTTCATGATATAGGAGACTTTCGTTTTAAAGGCATTGATCGTTCGATCAAGCTTTATCAAACTAAAATGAATGAATAGTTAATATTAAGAGATAATTTTTGTGATTTTCAATTTTTTTGGTACTTGGGGTAGATTTTGAATTGATTTGTCTGCTATTCTCAACTACCAAGTTAATTTTCGTGGTAGCTTCTGTGATGAATGTGTGTAAAACTGGTAAGCTACCTCAAACTATTTTTTAATGGGAGGTCAGGTCATGGCTATAGCCACCATTAATCCCACCACTGGGGAAACGCTCAAAACCTTTGAGCCGCTCAAAGATACAGAAATTGCTGCTAAGTTAGATTTGGCAGGAAAAGCTTTTGAACAATACCGTCAGACAAGTTTTTTAGAGCGATCGCATTGGTTAGAACAGGCAGCGACCATTTTAGACCAAGAAAAGGCAGATTTAGGGAAATTGATGACCCTGGAAATGGGTAAACCATTCAAAGCGGCGATCGCTGAAGTTGAAAAATGCGCCCTAGTTTGTCGTTATTATGCCGAAAATGCCCCTAGTTTTCTGGCTGATGTCACCATTGCCACTGATGCTAGTCATAGTTTTGTAAAATATCAGCCTTTAGGGGTAATTCTCGCCGTCATGCCTTGGAATTTTCCATTTTGGCAAGTTTTTCGGTTTGCTGCACCAGCACTCATGGCGGGCAATGTGGGATTACTCAAACACGCCTCTAATGTGCCACAATGCGCCCTGGCAATTGAAGATATTATCAATCGTGCCGGCTTTCCTAGAGGTGCATTTCAAACATTATTAATTGGTGCTGCTCAAGTTGCCGATTTAATGGTTGATGATCGAGTCAAAGCTGCCACTTTAACAGGTAGTGAACCAGCAGGAATATCGCTCGCGGTTGCATCTGGGAAACAAATCAAAAAAACTGTTTTAGAATTGGGGGGAAGTGACCCATTTATTGTTTTAGAAAGTGCTGATTTAGAAACAGCAGTATCTACCGCAGTCACAGCCCGAATGTTGAATAATGGGCAATCTTGTATTGCTGCTAAACGCTTTATTATTGCTGAATCTGTGGCTGATAAATTTGAGAAATTGCTGTTAGCAAAATTCCAAGTTTTGAAAGTTGGTAATCCGATGGCATCTGATACAGATGTGGGACCATTAGCAACTCCTGGTATTCTCCAAGACTTAGATCAACAAGTTAAAAATGCCGTTAAAAGTGGGGGTAAAGTCATCACAGGTGGGCATCCTTTAACCGAATTATCGGGGAACTTTTATCCACCAACAATTATCATAGATATTCCCATAGATACACCCATTGCCAAAGAAGAATTTTTTGGTCCTGTGGCATTATTATTTCGAGTTCCTGATATCGAATCGGCGATTAAATTAGCTAATGATAGTCCTTTTGGTTTGGGTGCAAGTGCATGGACAAACAATAAAGAAGAACAAAATCGCCTAATTCAAGAAATTGAAGCCGGTTCAGTATTTATTAACAGTATGGTCAAATCTGATCCTCGTTTACCTTTTGGGGGAATTAAGCGTTCTGGCTACGGACGAGAATTAAGTGTTCAAGGCTTACATGAATTTGTCAATGTGAAAACTATTTGGGTGAAGTAAAGGCAATGGATAATTGACAATTGACAATTGACAATTGACAATTACCAACCCTTCGGCTTCGCTCAGGGCAAGTCACCAATTACCAATTACCAATTACCAAATTTATGAATACCGCAGAATTGTTAGTACAGTGTTTAGAAAATGAAGGAGTTCAATATGTTTTTGGACTTCCTGGTGAAGAAAATTTGCACGTTTTAGAAGCTCTAAAAAAATCATCAATTCAATTTATTACTACTCGTCATGAACAAGGTGCAGCATTCATGGCTGATGTTTATGGGAGGTTAACAGGAAAAGCGGGAGTATGCCTTTCTACCCTTGGTCCTGGGGCAACTAATTTAATGACTGGGGTGGCAGATGCGAATTTAGATGGTGCGCCATTAGTGGCAATTACTGGGCAAGTGGGAACAGATAGAATGCACATTGAATCCCATCAATATTTAGATTTAGTGGCAATGTTTGCACCAGTTACTAAGTGGAATAAACAGATTGTGAGACCAAGTATTACACCCGAAGTCGTGAGAAAAGCCTTCAAGCGATCGCAAACTGAAAAACCCGGTGCAGTTCACATTGACTTACCAGAAAATATTGCTGCTATGCCTGTCGAAGGCAAACCTTTAAATAAGGATAATAGTGAAAAAACCTATGCTTCTTTTGCCAGCATTCGCGCCGCAGCGGGCGCAATTTCCCAAGCCATTAATCCCATCATTTTAGTCGGAAATGGAGCAATTCGCGCCCATGCTAGTGACGCAGTCACGCAATTTGCTACCCAAATGAATATTCCGGTTGTGAATACTTTTATGGGTAAAGGTGTCATTCCCTATACTCATCCTTTAGCACTTTGGTCTGTAGGATTACAACAACGAGATTTTATTACCTGCGGTTTTGATAATAGCGATTTAGTGATAGCCATTGGCTATGATTTAATTGAATTTTCCCCGAAAAAATGGAATCCTGACGGAAAAATTCCTATTATTCATGTGGCAGCAACTTCTTCGGAAATTGATAGTAGTTATATTCCCAAAGTAGAAATAGTTGGAGATATTTCTGATTCCCTGAATGAAATATTAAAATTAGCAGACAGACAAAATAAACCCAATCCCTATTCTATTAGTTTGCGTTCTAACATTCGCGCTGATTACGAAGAATACGCCAAAGATGATGAGTTTCCTATTAAACCGCAGAAACTAATTTATGACTTGCGGCAAGTTATGGGACCCGATGATATTGTCATTTCTGATGTTGGCGCACATAAAATGTGGATTGCGAGACATTATCATTGTCATAGTCCAAATACTTGCATTATTTCTAATGGTTTTGCTGCTATGGGTATTGCTATTCCTGGGGCATTAGCCGCAAAATTAGTTTATCCCAATCGCAAAGTTGTGGCTGCAACTGGTGACGGTGGTTTTATGATGAATTGCCAAGAATTAGAAACAGCTTTGCGAGTCGGAACACCATTTGTAACCCTGATTTTTAATGACGGTGGCTATGGTTTAATTGAGTGGAAACAAGAAAATCAATTTGGACAAGGTAACTCATCTTTTGTCCATTTTGGTAATCCTGATTTTGTCAAATTTGCTGAAAGTATGGGATTAAAAGGTTATCGAGTTGAATCTGTTGCAGATTTCATTCCCTTACTCAAAGAAGCCCTTGCCCAAGATGTACCAGCAGTTATAGATTGCCGCGTAGATTATCGAGAAAACCGTCGTTTCACACAAAAATCAGGCGAGTTAAGCTGCGAAGTTTAAACACTCGTAGGGGCGGATTTTCTCCGCCCTGAAATTTAATTTAAAACAACATCTATAAACATAAAAAATTAGCAAAATAAAATATATCGTCAGTTTATAATAATAGCGATCGCACAACACAACAAATTTTCTCTTTTACAAAAAATTATTCTATTTTTCATTTCTATAGATAAAATCACCAATAATCAAGGTGTAAAAAAGCATATTTAATTTCTGGAAATACCCGATCAGGAATTGTCAGAATCAGGATTTACGGGATTTAGAGATGTACAAATCAGGACAAAGTTAAAAAAGAAGTTATAAAAAGCAAATATCGTTGGGGATTATGGGATATCCTGAGATAGATAGGTTAGAGATTCGCCACAAAAACCGCAAATGAGAATGTTCTTTTCCGACGAAGCGATCGCTCAATTAATTCAAGAAGATGTACCTTTCCTAGATTTAACTACCTATGGACTAAGTATAGGTAAGGAATTAGGAGAAATTGAATTTTCTACCCGTCACCCCATGACTATTTGTGCGACAGAAGAAGCAGCTAGAGTATTTGAAAAATGTGGTGCGACGGTTGAATATTTGGTAGAAAGCGGTACTTGTTTACCAGAACAACAATTAATTCTGAAAGCCAGTGGTTCAGCCGCAGCATTGCACATTGGTTGGAGAGTAGGATTAAATTTGATGGAATACACTTCTGGTATAGCTTCCCGTGCTAAAGAATTGGTGAATGCTGCCAAAATTGTGAATCCTTCCGTAGCGGTTGTCACGACACGCAAATGCTTTCCTGGTACGAGAAGTATTTCTATGAAAGCAATTCTAGCTGGTGGTGCTTCTCCCCATCGTTTGGGACTATCAGAAACAGTTTTGATTTTCCAACAACACTTGATATTTATAGATAGTATTGCCGAAATAATTGAGCGTATCAACCAAATGCGACAACGGTTTCCCGAACAAAAAATTTGTATTGAGGTAGAAACGTCTACGGATGCTTGGATGGTTGCTGAAGCTGGAGTTGATTTAATTCAATTCGATAAAATTCCGACTGGAGAACTTACTAATCTGGTTACAGAGTTAAAGGGGAAATATCCTAGTTTAAAACTAGCAGCAGCAGGTGGGATTAATTTGGGAAATATTCATGATTATGCCAGCACAGGTGTAGATATTTTAGTGACTAGTTATCCATATTTTGGTAAACCTGCGGATATTGCTGCGAAGATGACACGCAAATAATGTACCACCATCTATCACCTTAGCGATCGCAGCTAAAGCTAAGGCCATGAAAGCTGGGGGGATAGATGTTTGCAGTTTTGGTGCTGGAGAACCAAAGTTCAGGGAAGCGATCGCCCGTTAAGGTTTAATTGAGAAGTTGGAAATGTGGGAGTGGGATTTTTGGAAAAAAAGATTGGATAAAACCCACATTCCGCAGATGTAACTCAGATTATTGATATTTTTGAAAAATCCCAGCCAGGAAAATTTTATTTACCTAATTTTTCTGGTTGAGTTTAACTTTATCTACCAAAAAATAGAGAATATTACCGAAATTAATTTCGCTAGGTTTTAAAATAGATTCTCTCTCTCAATTAAAATAGTCATTTCGGCTTAAATAAACATGACAATTACAGCAAAAAATATTTTCACTCTTTGCTAAAAATTTCTATTTACTAATTTTATCGATCACTATCTACATCTTTTTTGGTCTAATAAACTCTCATCAAATAATTAGATAATATTTACTACAACTCCTTCCTAAATACCTGACAATCTTTTCACGTTCCTCCGTTAAATTGCTCATTTGTTTTTGTCCATTTATGATTACCAAATGTACAGCCTGAAACATCTGAAATACCCACCTCATTGTCGGTTTATTTGTGA
>NZ_VILD01000003.1:218948-228520 GCF_009712085.1 Anabaena sp. UHCC 0253 | reverse complement strand
CCAAATAGATATAATGGGGCGCTTAAAAAGCCTAATCCATTTAAAATCATTGCTTTTATTACTTGTCCTGGTGTTAGGGTTTCTTTTATTTTTATTCCCACTATTTTATTCACTTCTTCTACCAATTCCATTTCGTCTATTATTCCTGCTACTATTCCCAAATGGTCTATATTTAGGATTTTCATGCCAACTTGAGACTCTTTCATGGTTTTTCCCATCTCTATTTGATTTGATTATTTTAACAAATAAAAGCCTGAAATCTTTGCTAGGCAATCTTTTCAGGCTTTTATTTATGAAAATTTTTAATTCCTAAATTTGCTTTAGTATCTGCGGAATGTGGGATAAAATCAACAAAAATTAAGCCACACCATAACCAGTATAAGGACGTTTATAGGGTGGTTGTAAACCAAAAACAATGTCCTCTTTTGGTACTCCCATATTTACGAGTTGTTCAGCTAAATCTGTTTCTGTCGTATTTTGCTGAATCCAGATTTTGTTATCTTTGATATCAAAATGAATCACACTATGATAAATCCGGTTTAAACCATTCCAACCAACACGGAATAATTGATAATGATCATGAATGGTATCAAAAATCAATTCATTATCTATTTCATCATATTTAGGTTTAAATTGACTATGTTCCTGGAGTATGGTTTGAATATATTGACGATAATTTTCTAAATTTGCCATTTGATAATTACCTCCATTATGGGATTATATACTATGATTTTAAGTTTATGTCTTGCTACTGCAATTTTAGCAAGTCGAGTTTGAAAGAAAGATTTATAAGTTTCTTCGGGAACTGCTAAATATAATACTCGTTGTGATTCTGTTTCTTCTAACATGATTTGATAATTGAGAAATTGTCCTAATGCTGTATGAAATTCACTTACTGCTGAGTTACTAGCAAAACTTTTGATTTCTACAGCAATCTTTTCTTCTCCTTTTTCCGCTGCAATTAATCTTTCTGCACCTAAATCAATTTTCAAGGTTGTATCTTCTAATTCTACCTCTAATGGATCATCGGTAATTAACCATTGTTCTTTTTCTAGTGCTGTTCTAACTGCTTGATGAAATAAATCTCTTGCTGACATAGTTATTTATGATTTAATTTATTTGTCTAAATCAGGATATCCAGGATTTTAGGATTTACAGGATGTTATTGGATGATTTTTAGTGGGAGGTGGGAGGTTGAAGATTTTATTTGTCTGAATCAGGATATCCAAGATTTGAGGATTTACAGGATTTTAGTTTGCGTTGAGGATTTTTGAGAGGTGAGGATTTTTAAGATATGGGGATTTTTTAGATATTAATTTTATTATGTAAGTTAATGATTGTTGGGTAATTTTATTTAAACTCTCACATTTTCAATTTGAAAATTGATGATTAAATAAATCTCTAAAACATCACATTTAAAACCAACATCCTGTAAATCCTTTAATCCTGGACATCCTGATTCAGACAATTGAGAAATTCAGATCCCCGACAACTTTTAACAATCTTCTCATTTATCACATTAATTATCGCAGAAGTCGGGGATATTTAGATGCAAACTAACATCCTGTAAATCCTTAAATCCTGGATACCCTGATTCAGACTTAATATTTTTCTGTAACCCTTAAATGTTACAGTTTACAAGTCTCGACGCGAGAGAAGAGACAACAAGCCAATCCCCAGCCACCACCCAACCACCAAACCATCACTCCCCACTGAAACCCACACGGAATCGGGAGGTGGCCTTCTGGTGCTTTTTTGTCAAAAGTAATAATCCCAGCCTTTCCTCCTTTTCTCCATCCTACCTCAGCTACGAACTTCTCTCTGATGTCTGAGTTATATTCTCTCGTTCCACCTAAACCTTGATAAATCCGTTTCTGCACAGAAAAACCAAATTTACCATCACTATATTTTACCCACAACTGGTCAATAGTTCGGAGGTCTTCACAGGGAAAATTATTAATGTGTTCAAAATCTAACCAACGAATCTTTTCCCGTTTCGCAACCGCTAACATTACCCGTCTGGTTTCCTCGTCTGCTTCCTTCCATTTTTCAGCTTTGAGGTAGTTTTGCAGTTTGCTGTAGTCCATTCCACAGGATGATTTTAATTCTACTTCTTGGTTTATTGGTTGAGGTGTGGAACTTTGAGGAATGAAAATTTCCTTTGTCTTAGGTACGAAAGAATAAGGTCGTGGTAAACGAACAGTTTGGGGTGGAGGTGGTAGAGGTGTGGGGATATTTTGTTGTTGTCTTGGTTGTGGTTGAGGTGTAGAAACAGGTTGAATAACCAAACCCAAAATTTCCCTAAACTCCCGCACAGTCTGCGGACGGTTTTGGGGTTCTAACTCCATACCTTTGAGAATAGCAGCATTTACCTTATCGCTAATCTGCTGATTAAATTTTTGCGGTGGTGATAACTTGACATCTTCCTCAGCGCGATAATTAGCAGGAATGGGAACTCTATTCGTTAATAAACTATATAATGTCGCTGCTAAAGCATAAACATCTGTATAATAACCAAAATCTCCACGCCGTTCATATTGCTCTATGGGTGCATAACCTTCGGTTATCATCGCTGTCATGCTTTTGATTTTACCAGGTTGAAATTCCCGCGCTAACCCAAAATCAATTAATACTGCTTCTTTGCTTTCCCGTCGCAACAAAATATTATTGGGTTTCACATCTCGATGTAAAAGTTTCCGTTCATGAACTACTTCTAAAGCTTGTCCGATTTGGTCAATGTAGCGCAAAGCTTCGGTTTCTGACAAGTAACCATTTTCAGCAGTGTAGCTTTCAACATAGGCTGCTAAATCATCACCGTCAATATGTTCCATGACAATAGCCCAAAGTCCATCTTCGGGAAAATTGTCGTAAACTTGGACAATATGGGGATGATAGCATTTTGATAAATCTAAGGCTTCTTTTCTAAACCTCTTTTGTATTTCCGCAAAGTCTGGTTTTTGTTGTTGTTCCCGGTTGAGGGTTTTTATCACAACCAACCTGTTTTCTTCTGTATCTTCTGCGAGATAGGTTTCACCAAAGCCACCGCCACCGATCGCTCTTTTAATGATATACTGTCCGTTCTGTAGTGGGGTGTTAGGTGTCCAGGATTGCATATTGTCAGAATTAGGATTTGCAGGATTGGGAGAGAAATTAAAAATTAGTATAACATCCGCGTTTATCTGCGTTCATCTGCGTTTAATTGTCTGAATCAGGATTTCCAGGATTTAAGGATTTACAGGATGTTGTTGAATGATTTTTGGTGGGGATTTGGATATTTTTATTTGTCAGAATCAAGATATCCAGGATTTGAGGATTTTCAGGATGTTATTGGATGATTTTTAGTGGAGATTTGGATATTTTTATTTGTCTGATAGCGAAGCGTGGCGTAGCCATATCAGGATAGTTTAGGTAATGATAATATCACAATCCTGTAAATCCTTTAATCCTGTAAATCCTGATTCAGACAATCCAAAAGTTTACTATATATGCGCGAACAGATTTCTACTCTTAACATTAGTGTAAACTAAATTTTTCGTCTTGTCAAGACTTGAAGTAAATTAATCCGTCCCATGTTTGGGTAAAAAAGAATTTAGAAAGGGCAAATATCGCATAGGATTCTGGGATATCCTTAGAGAGATAGGATAGAGATTCGCCAAAAAAAGTAGCATGAAGCTGGCAGCAAGAGTAAGTCAGGTAACACCCTCCATCACCTTAGCGATCGCAGCTAAAGCTAAGGCCATGAAAGCCGGGGGGATAGATGTTTGCAGTTTTAGTGCTGGAGAACCAGATTTTGATACTCCAGCGCATATCAAAGCCGCAGCAGTGAAAGCTTTGGATGAAGGTAAAACCAAGTATGGTCCAGCCGCTGGAGAACCAAAGTTAAGGGAAGCGATCGCCCAGAAGCTGAAAAATGATAATGGTCTTGATTATAAGTCAGAGAATGTCCTGGTCACAAATGGCGGTAAGCATTCTCTCTATAATTTAATGGTGGCACTGATTGACCCCGGTGATGAGGTAATTATCCCCGCACCCTACTGGCTAAGTTATCCGGAAATGGTAACTCTAGTGGGTGGAAAGTCGGTAATTGTGGAAACAGATGCTTCTACTGGCTACAAAATTACCCCAGAACAACTGAAAAAAGCTATTACCCCAAAAACTAAGTTATTTATTCTTAACTCCCCTTCTAACCCCACAGGGATGGTATACACGCCGGGGGAAATTAAAGCCTTGGCGCAGGTAATAGTTGATGCAGATATCTATGTTGTGTCTGATGAGATTTATGAAAAAATTCTCTATGATGGTGCAGAACATATCAGCATAGGTTCGTTAGGAACGGAAATCTTTTCCCGCACCTTGATTAGTAACGGTTTTGCTAAAGGTTACTCAATGACAGGTTGGCGCTTGGGTTATTTAGCAGGACCCGTGGAAATTATCAAAGCCGCCAGCACCATTCAAGGACATAGTACATCAAATGTGTGTACTTTTGCTCAATATGGGGCGATCGCGGCTTTGGAGAGTTCCCAAGACTGTGTAGAGGAAATGCGTCAAGCTTTCGCTAAACGTCGTCAGGTGATGTTTGATAGACTCAACGCTATTCCTGGTTTGAGTACCGCGAAACCAGACGGTGCTTTTTACCTATTTCCCGACATCAGCAAAATCGGTTTGAAATCCCTGGAATTTTGTGATGCTTTATTAGAAGCGCATCAAGTTGCAGTTATTCCTGGTGTAGCTTTTGGTGCTGATCACAACATTCGCCTTTCCTACGCTACTGATATGGCGACAATTGAAAAAGGCATGGATAGATTAGAGAAATTCGTGCTTTCGCGGATTTAGGAATCATAGCAAACCCATTTCCTCCAACCCCTGATGAAGTCGTTGTGCTTCTTCGGGGTTATTCAATTCATGGAGAGCGATCGCATATTCAAAAGCTGCTAGACTAGCTGTAACATCGCCAATTTTCAACAACACAACCCCTAGATTTTGATAAGCTTCAGCATAATCAGGATTTAAATTAATAGCATTGTCATAACAATTAATAGCCTCAGCAAACAATCCCATTGCTTTACATATCATGCCTAAATTATAATGACCAATCACAAAATTAGGATCTATTTTGATAGATGTTTCATAAGCAGTTTTTGCCCCTTGTAAATCTCCCACACTTTTCAATAAATTTCCTAAATTATTATATCCTCCTAATTTTAAAAGTGGATAAATAGGTAACTTCACCGCAGCTTGATAATGAGAAATAGCTTGAGATATATCCTTTAAAGATGTATAACCAATCCCTAAATGATAATGTAATTCATACAAAATATCATAATTTATATCCTCATCAATAGCAGCATCAACTTTTGGTAACTGCAAATATTTTAATTTATGCAACGGTTTTTTATCTTCATCAACTTGATTTCCAAGAATTTGATTTAAACCCCGTTTTAATAACTCCATTCCCTCCTGAATCTTCCCCATTTGCATATACAAAGCCCCCAACTTACTGCATACATAAGAGTCATGGGGATGATTTGCAAAAAATTCTTCCATTGCGGCTGCGGCTTTAACATATTTATTCTGCTCATTAATCACCGCTTTTTGATAACCAGTATGCAGAATCGCTACCCCTGGTAAATAACCAATTTGCCAATTTGGTTCTTTATTTAAAATCGCCGTAATACTATCATCAATTAAAGCATGATAAGGGCGATCAAAATAGATATCTGGATGATTACGAAATAATCGAGAAACTAGAGAATAAGGTGATTGTGTTGAACCAACTTCTTGACGTACCAAATTAATCGCAATATATTCTTCTTTGCTAATAACTGCTTTGAGTAAAGGCATAATTTCCGGTGTCAAAGTTTCATCAGCATCTAAAACCAAAATCCAATCACCTGTAACATATTTTAAAGCCTCATTTCTAGCCGCACTAAAGTTATTATTCCAGGCAAAATAATGCACCTTAGCGCCAAATTGTTGAGCAATTTGGGGTGTTTTGTCAGTTGAACCTGTATCGAGAACTACAATTTCATTAACAAAATTCTTAACACTTCCCAGGCATTTTGGCAAGGCAATTTCTTCATTTTTGACTATCATACACAAGCTGAGTCTCATATAGTAACACTATGGTATTTACAGCTTGGTCAATAATAGCCTATGTTATCCAGAATTATGGGTGAATGAAAGTAAAATAGCAATTCCCATTCCCGTGAGGTACAAATTATCGGTTTTTTCCCATGTAGGGGCGAAGCATTCGGGCGATTAATCATCGGTTTTTTCCCAAGTAGGGGCGAAGCATTCGGGCGATTAATTATCGGTTTTTTCCCAAGTTTATTTTCCGAATGCTTCGCCCTTACACTGAATGCTTCGCCCTTATACCGAATGCTGATGCTTCTTAAATTCTGTACCTCATTAGATTGGGAAACGCATTTCCTATATCTCCAATTTATCACCCCGAATCGCATAATCTAACAATTCCATTGGGTGCATTACAGAAATAGTCTTACCCTGTAAATATTTACTAATCTGCAAACTACAACCAGGATTAGCAGAAGCAATTAAATCAGCACCAGTATTGATTAAATTCTGAGCTTTTTGTTTACCTAACTCTTCCGCAACTTCCGGTTGCAACATATTATAAACCCCCGCACTACCACAACACAAAGCCGCGTCTATTGGTTCTTTTAAAGTTACTCCCGGAATTTTATTTAAAAGTTGACGAGGTTGGACACTAATTTTTTGACCATGCAATAAATGACAAGCATCTTGATAAACTAAAGTGAGATTTTTATCAGTCAAAGGTGAAAGTTTAGCAGTTAAACCCACATTAATTAAAAACTCTTGTGCGTCTTTAACTTTTGCTGCAAATGCTTGAGCTTTTTCGGCATATTCTGGATCATCTGCTAAAATATGACCATATTCTTTCAAAGTATGACCACAACCAGCAGCATTGATAATTACAAAATCCACATTAGTATCAGCAAAACTATCAATCATTTGTCTTGCTAAAACTTTCGCTTGTTCCGTTTGTCCTTGGTGTTCAGGAAGTGCAGCACAACAACCTTGAGATTTAGGAATTACCACCTCACAACCATTTGCTGTTAAAACCCTTACCGTCGCTTCATTTACACCAGAGAAAAACAGCCTTTGCACACATCCTAAAATTACACCCACCCGATATCTTTTTTCACCCTTAGCAGGGATGATATCTGGCAAATTATCCTGAAAAGATTTAAGAGTAATTTGGGGTAAAATAGATTCCATTGCCGCTAATCGGGGAGATACAGCTTTAATTAACCCAGTTGCTTGTAATACCTTAGAAATTCCTAACTTTTGATAAACTAATAATGGGAAAAGTAAAATTCTTAAAAGATCAGGATTAGGAAATAGAGAAAAAATCAATTGTCGAACTAACTTATCAGGTAAACTGCGATTATAATTTCTTTCCACCTGATGTCTAGTAGCCGAAATCAACTTATCATACTGCACACCAGAAGGACAAGTAGACACACAAGCTAGACAACCCAAACAAGAATCAAAATGTTCAACAGTAGCCGTATTAAGAGCAATTTCCCCCTCATTAATAGCATCCATTAAATAGATACGTCCTCTGGGTGAATCCATCTCCTTTCCTAATATCCGATAACTAGGACAAGTAGCCAGACAAAAACCACAATGAACACAACTATCAATTAACTTAGGATCAGGTGGATGACTTTCATCAAAACCCTTCAAATTCTTAATACTAGCAACATTATTAACAACACCATCTGAAACTTCTTGCATTTCTCTTCCCCCTCTTAACTTCGTGTTCTTTGCGCCTTCGTGGTTCATTCTCTTAAATATTAAATCCCACCAACAAACCGACCAGGACTTAAAATATAATTACCATCAAACTGTTCCTTAATTCCCCGCATTACCGTCAAACTATTGCCAATATCCCCCCAAACATCAAACCTGGCCTTTAACTCAACAGGTGCAGATAAAATAGTTAAAAAACCTGAATTTGCTTGACACAAATTCCGTAATAGCAAAACCTGTTCTTGATTTTCTAAACGCACCAAACCCAAACCACTGCTAATATGAATTAAACCAATTTCTATTTTATTTAAAATCTCCACTGCCGCAGTTGGTAATACTCCTATTTTGCAGGTAATTGTCGCTTCTGTAACATCATCATGTATTTGTTCTGGTAATCGTTGCCATAAAGCAGCTTCTTGATTTGCTGAATAAATTACCCCATGTAAACCTAACTTTTCGCCAATTACTAAAAGTCGCTTTGACTGTTCTTGCACACTTTCACTAATATTTTGAAACCGGGCAATTAATCCTAATTCTGTCCCCAAATCTAAATTAGCAACTAATTTACTTGATAATAAATCAGCTTGAGTTGGTGTTAACTCGGAATTTTGTAAAGTTCGCGCTGCTTGGGATATGGCTTCTGGCTTACCAGTTAATATGACTGTTCCCGAAGTTTCCGGAATGGGATAAACTCGAAAAGTGACTTGGCTGATAATTCCTAATGTACCGTAAGCGCCAGTAAATAATTTCATTAAGTCGTAACCCGCCACATTTTTTACGACTCGTCCCCCCGCTTTGGCAATTTGTCCATCTGCACGGATAAAAGTTATACCTAAAAGTTGATCACGGACACCGCCATAACGTTGACGCAGAGAACCAGTATCAGCGGTAGCTACAATACCCCCAATGGTAGCTAATTCTGGTTTAGCAGGGTCTAAAGCTAATGTTTGTCCCGATTTTGCCAAAATCTCCTGAAGATGGGCAAATTTCATCCCTGCTTCGACGGTGACAGTTAAATCACCAACTGCGTGTTCTATGAGTTGGTTTATGCGTTCGGTACTGACAACAAGATCAATATTTTTAGCTAAACCACCCCAATGAAGTTTACTGCCCCTACCACAAGGCAGAACGCGCCATTTATTGCTGTTGGCGATCGCTATAACTGCGGCTAATTCTGCTTGGCTGTGGGGATAAACAACACAACTGGGGCGGCTTTTGGAGTCTATCCCTTGTTGGATATTGTGTTGCTGGGTGGGGGTGAGATTTTCCCACGATAAAACGGCGTTGTCTGTGCTGATAATAGAAGTTAAGGTAGATGCGATTGGATTCATCAGTCTATTTTTTATATCCTTTTTATTAATGTACTGGTTATTCTTACTAAATACTTAATTTATTTCTCGTTCCTAGTCGGAATTGGATATTAAATAACGGAGGGCGCAGACCCTGCGCCCCTACAGCATTGACAATTAAAGACTGTTGATAGAAGGAGAGATTGCATCTATTCTAAATCAGGTTCAACACCAAGCGATCGCAGTTGGGCAATTAATCTTTCTGTTTTTTGCCTTTCTTGATCTAACTTTTGTCTTTCCTGTTCAGCTTTTTGTCTTTCTTGTTCGGCTTTTTGTTTTTCTTTTTCGGCTTTTTGTCTTTCCTCTTCTGTGCTGGTTAACATCCAATTACCGTCTTTATCATACCAACGTAACCAAGGCATTTCGACGGTTTTATAACTTCCTTGCCATACTCCTAAACCTAATTCTATTTCTGGAATCCAAAAC
>NZ_VILD01000003.1:210028-218923 GCF_009712085.1 Anabaena sp. UHCC 0253 | reverse complement strand
TGGAATCCAAAACCGGAAATCTGATAAGTTTACTTCAGCATAACGAGCGCCAGTTAACTGAAACATTCTAAATTCAGATTTATAACGATCAAAGATGGCATAATAGGGGACTCTTAAAAGTTGTTCGTAAATTTCCCATTTACCAGGAGGTTTTTCTACATCTCTTAATGTTTGCCCTAAGTCTTCTTTTTCTGTTCCCGGTGAAAGTAACTCAACGACAACATAAGGATTAACTGCTTCTTGCCACACTACATAACTTAAACGTAAATCTCTATTTTCATATAAATATGGTACTCCTAAAACTGCAAACCAATCTGGTATTTTATACCAAAGTGGGTGACGAGAATCATAATAAAGATTCATATCACTAACTGTAAATATTTGGTCGCTAGGATAGTTAGGGGGACGGAATGTTTCTGCTAATAATTGTGGTTGGAATAAATGAAATTGATCTGGCAAACCAGGTTCCTCCGGGTCTTCGCTAGGAAGATCATACATTGTCGGTAATGTTTCTTTAGGGGAAAGTGGCGGATCTGTTTGATACATTCTTAACAATCCTAAAGATAGAATTTCTATTTCTATTATGTAGTAATATGATTCGGTTTAGAAAATGGTAGCGACTGTTTTGAATATTCGGTTTTGTGGGTGAGAAAGTCTTGTTTATTGAAAATTTACAAGAATCAAATCTTCTTAATCATGAATTGACCCATCTGGCATTGTAGCGCGTGTGAGTATCGCTCCTTCGAGGTCGGCTTCTGTGAGCAAAACTTTTGTTTTCTGCGCTGTTATCAGTTCAAAGCGGTAGGCTTCTCTGAGGTTGGCTTGTGTGAGGTCGGTTCCTGCGAGGTCGGCTTCTGTGAGGTCGGCTACGACGAGTTTGGCTCCTGTGAGGTCGGCTCCTTCGAGGTAGGCTTCTGTGAGGTTGGCTCCTGTGAGGTCGGCTCCTATGAGGTTGGCTCCTTCGAGGTCGGCTCCTGTGAGGTTGGCTCCGAAGAGTTTGGCTTCTTCGAGGTCGGCTCCGAAGAGTTTGGCTTCTTCGAGGTCGGCTTTGAAGAGGTTGGCTCCTGTGAGGTTGGCTTTGAAGAGGACGGCTCCTGTGAGGTCGGCTTTGAAGAGGTAGGCTCCTGTGAGGTTTGCTCCTGCGAGGTTGGCTCCTGTGAGGTTGAATCCTTCGAGGTTGAATCCACTAATATTAACTTCAGTTAAATCAAGACGTTTATTTTCTAAATCTGGGTGTTTACGTTCTCCAATCACAGTTAAACACGCTTGAATATAAATTCTAAGTTTTAGGAATTTTTCTTTATCTTCTGGAGATTGTGACTCATTTTCTTTTATAACAGGTGCATTCTGACGGACAAAAGCTGTCAGAACTTCCATAATTGTCCATTGATCTTTTTCTGAATATTTGGCAATTCGCTCTAAAGTATAAATCGCGCCTAATCTAACTGCAATTTTTTCACTCGCAAGCTGTTCTATCGCTTTAGCAAAGCTTTCTGTAATTTGCTTATCTTCTGATATTTTTAAGTTTTTACGGGCAATTTGGATATTTTCAAGTGCAATTTCAGCATTTTTATTAGCAGCAATCGCACTTTCATTAGCAGCTTTAGCACTTCCTTCCATAGCGTATGCACGTTTAGCTGCAAAGAAAATATTGATAAGTCCTACAATTCCACCAAAAATTAAGCCAGCAGTTGTTAAAACTTTAATCACGTATTCATACTTTTTTTCTAATAATTCAGTCCATTCTCCAGTAGTTAAAATAATGGAAATTGGATAAATTACAACTGAAATAAATATAAACCCAATAAATAAACCAAAAAATATAATTCGATTGTTTTGAATATTTATATCATCGTTAGACATAGTATTGTTTTATTCCCTAAATATAGAATGGCGATACTACATCCTCCCCAGTCTAAGATTACCTATCTTCTTCCTTCTTCCTTCGCGTTCTTCGCGCCTTCGTGGTTCATTTAATCTATATTCTTCTAGTGGGAAGGGATTAGCGATACGAAATACAGCCATTTTAGTACATAGGGAAACAAATATACATGAAATTAGAAAAAACGCTCATCTTTGTCTATCCCCAGACTACTTACTAATCTGAGGACTTATTAACAAACTACCAACTACACATTCAACGGCTTTTTTGTGATAACTGGCGTGTGACTATCACTATTTGCAATTGGTACAGGTGCAATGGTTTCCTTACCTGTAATTAATCTCGCGCCACGATTGCGGGTAAAATAACTCCACAACCATTGAATCATCACAACTAACTTATTATCAAATTCAATCAAGAAGTAGATATGTACAAATAACCAGAAAAACCATGCGAAGAAACCTCTAAGTTTGAGGAAACCTAAATCAACAACTGCGGCGTGTTGCCCAATCATTGCTAGACTACCTCTATCTACATATTCAAATTGGGGTAATGCTTCACCTTTCAGACGTTTTTGAATTAGTTTAGCTACATATTCGCCTTCTTGCATGGCGACTGGTGCAACTCCCGGTAAGGGTTTATCATTTTGATGGGCAAAATTTGCTAAGTCACCAACTACGAAAATGTTGGGAAATCCTTTAATACTTAGGTCTGGTTCAACGATAACACGACCAGCGCGATCGCTCTCAACTCCTGTCTTCTCTGTCAAAACTTTCCCCATTGGCGAGGCTTTCACACCCGCAGCCCACAACACAGTTTTCGCAGCAATTTCTTTAACTTCATCACCTTGCTTAATCGTAACTATATCATTTTCAATATGCGTTACTAATGTTTTGGTTTGCACATCTACACCCAAAGCCTTTAATGATGCTTCTGCTGTGTGAGATAATTCCGGTGCAAAGGGAGGAAGCACACGATCTAAACCTTCTAACAATAAAACTCTGGTTTCTGAGGTGTCAATGTTGCGGAAATCTTCTTTGAGGGTTTTAGTTGCTAATTCAGCGATCGCTCCTGCTAATTCTACCCCCGTTGGACCACCACCGACAATTACAAAAGTTAACAAAGCCTGGCGTTTAACCGGATCATTTTCATTTTCAGCGGCTTCAAAAGCCATAAAAATCCGCCGACGCATTTCAATTGCATCTTCCACAGTCTTCAAACCGGGTGCAAATTCTTCCCAGTTATCCTTACCAAAATATGAATGCTTCGCCCCTGTAGCCACAATTAAGGTATCGTAGGGGACTGTTTCTTCGCCCACCATGACACTTTGGGCATTGGTGTCAATATCATTCACTTCACCCAATAGCACCTTTGTATTCTTGCTCTTGCTGAGGACAGAACGCAAGGGAGAGGAAATATCCGCTGGGGATAAAGCACCTGTAGCTACTTGGTACAGAAGAGGTTGAAAGAGATGAAAATTGCGTTTATCAATCAGAGTGATTTGCACATTGGCCTTAGCCATAGACTTAGCGGCATACAGTCCCCCAAAGCCCCCGCCAATAATCACAACTTGATGTACTGGTGTTTTGTCAACCTGATCAACCATAAGAAATATTTCCTTGCATGACACTGCTGTAACTATTCTTAACAAATTTGTATCAAAAATGTCACAATTATTTCTGTTTATCTTGAACTTCTTAAAAAAAAATTAAAGTAGTAAATAGACATCTCCGGTAATTAAATGTGCATGGTTTGAAACCCTTGTAGAGACGTTCTATAGAAGGTCTCTACATTCATTTTCGGAGAGGTTTAATTAGTCATAAGGTAGGGGCGCAGTCCCTGCGCCCAGTCAGGAGCTTTGTTACATCTACACTTGAGTTGGGTCAATGGCCGCTTTGACGACCTGTTTTCTCCTCTTATTTCCGCATCCCCCAAGCCTTAGATGCGCCCGCCCAGTCCCATCTCCCCCGAAAAAAATCACTCTCGTGTTAGGAAACCTGCGTCAAATTCAGTTGTACAATGATATCGTTATAATCCCCGTCACCACCACCAGCTAAATCTTCAAAACCAAAGGTATTATTTCCCAACATACGAACATGGTCAAGTCGATCAGAGTTAGCACCCAGGAAGGGGAAATAAACTTGAGGGTCGTTATTAGGATTACTATCTAAAATAATATCGGGTCTACCATTAACAATCATAAATGGAGCATACAGAGCACCCCCGTCAAACTTATCAGTAAAACTAGCCTTACCTTGATTATTAACAGTTAATTCAATGCCAGCAACTCTAGAACCTATAGCAGCCTGAATGTAATCAGAATCACCTGGTTTTACGTCAGCAGTACCATCACCATTTGTATCAATTCCACCATTAATATTTGCAACTTTATAGAAGCCAACAAAATTGTTGAAAGCTGCTTCTCTGTTAACCACAAAATCTGCTTTTACCTGTCCAGCAACATCTCGCAAATCAATCATTTCTCCTTGAGGTATATTTTGCACCCCTGCACCCAAAGGTAATTTTTGATTGCTGGCTTGCAGTTTCACAACCAAATCTTGGAAGTTAGCAGTATTATTAGAACCATCTTGCCAAGCTAAGATGAAACCATCATCATTGCTAGGGGTGATACTTTGATTTCCAGGAGAAGAAAATAGTACGTCAGAAATTGGAGTTTTTCCAGCACGAATGGCATCTAATGTACTATTTATTACCAAATAAAATCTCAGGTTTTCATTAGAGTCAAATTGAAACATATGACTCAATTTTTCTGGATTAAAGCCATTGGGGTTATTGGTAATAGTGGAAAACAAAGTCTGCATTCGTGTTAACGCTGCTTGATTGTAGCCATTTTCACCTGGAGCAATACCGTTGATTCTACCTTGACCATCATCAACAGTAAATACGCCCAGTTCGTTAACATTTCTAGAACCTCGTCCGTTGAGGGTAACTTGTAATGTTGTTTGCAACTGCTTACTCTTGATGTTAAAGACATCGTTACCATTCTTGGTCAACTTCGGAACGTCGGTAATAGGATCATTCTCAGCTATGTCATTGACAGAAATCTGTAACGGCTTTTCCAAGAAGAGTCCGTTTTGGTCAGTAGTGCGAACACGGATGTTGTAACTTGATTTTGTTTCAAAATCAGGGGCAACATTAATTGTGAGTTGGTTTTGTGTGATTGCAAATAAACTATTATCACTACTACCATCACCACTGACTAAGCTATATACAAAAGTATTACTTACGTCTGGGTCAGTGGTAGCGAAGTTACCAATCACCGTCCCACTCACTACATTTTCATCTACCCTGCTGCTATCTAAGCTCAAATCTGTGGGGGTTTCATTGATATCACCAGGATTAAAATCTGGTATAATATTCTCATTACGTAAATCTAAATTTTGAATGCGTAAATCTTCTGATGCTAGAGTTTCCCCTACATTGTAAGCATTCTCCTGATAAGCTTCTAAGAAATCTTTAAATGACTGCTGCTCAGTAATTTCTGCGTTCACTACATTTTCACCTAAGCTGGGGAAGTCGTAACCATCACCTCCATCAGCTAGGAATTTGAGAGTAACAACGCGAATGGAACGGTCAGCATCACCAACAATTTCCCCATTTTGAACAATCACATCGGTAATTTTGCCGTCGTTATCTACCAATGCCAAAGTCTGAATTCTTTCCCCGACAGGAATAGTATTACTTTCAGCATCTGTAGTATCAAAGCTAAATTTTAGCCCTGATACTTGGGGAAAACGACCTGAAGTTTCACCTGCACTCGCACGAGATACACCATTTTCTAACAGGGTTTTTAATTCAGCAGCCGTAACTGTCACCAGTACCAATTCGTTGTTAAACCGCAGGACAGTTTCCACATCGAGTTGAGAAATTTCTCCTACTGGTAAACTAGCGCGAATAGAACCTGCATTTTGAATTGCTACTGCAACGGTGGGGTCTATTTTTTGTGCCGCCGCTAGATTAGCATCTGCAAGCATATCGCCGAAGTTGGTTTCTTCTGTGCGAAGACTGTTGCGTTCTCCGTTCAGCAATACATCGGTTTTACCAAAAATGCGCGTGTCTTTTAATTCAATAAGTTGAATAATAGAGTCCGTAAGTTCCTTGACGAGTGCGCCTTTGCTGCCAGAGGCTAAAGGGTCTTGACCTTCCCAGACTGACTGAACCATCTCATCAGTGGTAGCATACATCCCATTGATGGTAGGGTCTAGATTTTCGGTAATAATTTTACCTTCTGCATCAAAGTCTAGAACCAGACGACCAAGGTATTTATATTGATTTCCACCTGTGACAATTAGGGCAGGGTTATTATCTTTATCAGTAGTAAGTAGGGGATAAGTACCATTTGCCGTGTCGTCAGGACGTAAGGTGTCTGTGTCGTCAGCTAAAAAGGTAGTAGTACCAGAAAGAAGCACATCAACACCTTGGAGTTGTTTAATTAACTCTTGGTCTAAATCGAAACTCGGTAAGTCACTTAACAAGATAATTTTGTTAATACCTTGATCTGTAAGAATATCAATAGTTGGTTGCAATACAGAAGCGATCGCCTCTACTGTTTCTCCTCCTAGAACTTGAATATCTCCCGCTTGGGTCACATCTCTAAACAGAGGGTTGCTAACGCCTAAAACCCCTATTTTTTCTCCCCCTTCTTCAATAATGGTGGCGGGGGCAAGTTTTGGTTTTGCACCTTCACTAACCAATTGTTCTGGGGTAGATTGGAAGGTATTGCTGGTCAGAATTTCTGTAGTAGCCAATCCTGAGAGGCTATTATCTTGGCTGAAGTCTAGGTTAGTTGCTAGGTAAGGAAACTGTGTGCCTAACCATTGGATATTTTCGATGCTTGTTCCATTTAAGTCTGCACCTATCAGTCCGGCAAAGGTTGATGTACCTTGAGAGAGTTCGTGGTTTCCGAGGGCAGAAGCATCTAAGCCAATAATATTCAACAAAGTAGCATCTAGGCGACCAGAACCAACTTCTAGGGAGCTTAACTCGTTGCCTGTCAGTTGTTGATAGACTGATATCAATGCTTCCCGCATTGCCAGGTCTTCGGCTGCAAAGAATACAGGACCGGGGAGGAAGTTATCACCTGTAGATAGGGTAATACTATTGAGAATTTGCTCTTCTAAGCCATCAACAAGGGCAGTAAAATTAATAGCTTCTTGAAAAGTGTTAGTACCGCCTTCTAAGCTGGAAGCGTGAAGAATTTGCAGGGTGTAAGCAATGTTGTCAGCCATAATATTTATTGATTGATTGGAATTGCGTTTATGTAGAGGGTGTAGTTCATGCCAATTTAAACACCTGAAATTAACAGTAGCGTGGTAGCCCCATTAATTTCAGGTGTAAGTCCTAACCTAAAAAGGTCAGACTAAAGTTATATCTTGAGTGACAGAAAAGTTACTGCTGTTGACATTCTCTAAAACGGCAATCGGTTGACTGTTGAAGAACAAAGCTTGGTTGCTGTAGTTGAAGCTGAACTGTTGTAAAGTAACTCCTGTACCAAAAGTCGCAGCATTAATTAGAATTTTGTCCCCTTCTGAGCGATTAAAGTCTTTGATCCGGTCGATTCCTTCATATGATCTATCAAAGCGGAAGTTATCTGCACCAGTCCCACCATAAAGGGTATCATTTCCAAAACCACCAATCAGGGTGTCGTTACCCCACATCCCATTGAGGGTATCATTGCCAGCACCACCGATGAGCAAGTCATTGTCGTTCCAACCTTGGATGTCGTCATCACCATCACCACCGTCTAGAGTATCATTGCCACTACCTCCATTTAACATATCATTCCCGGCTTCACCGAAAATTCGATCATCCCCAACTTCGCCATAGAGATAATCTGTACCTATGCCACCATAGAGGGAGTCATTTCCACTTCCACCGATAAGGATATCATTGCCACCATCACCGATGAGGGTATCATTGCCAGCACCACCGTTGAGGTCATTATTGAGGTTATTGCCCTTAATATAGTCGCCTTGGCTACCACCTATGACATTTTCAATGCCACTACCTAGCACTGAACCAATAACGAGGGATAGATTGCTGTTGACGGTCTGTTTACCCGTCTTAGTCAAATCGATATTGATGCTGTTATTGGTAGTATTTGAGAAATTTAGCGTGTCAACTCCTGAATTTGATTCAATGACACGGAAGGTTTCCCACGTATCGAGGAAGGATTGTTGGCTTACTGCATAGCTGGAGAAAAAATCTTTGGCCTGCACATAGCGACCATGAAATGTTTTCAGCCCTATATTATTTCCGCCACTACGAATAACCTCAAAACTCTCCCAAGTGTCTATAAAATCTTGTTGAGCCAGGTTGTAGTTGCTTAATTGATCTTTGGCCTGCACGTAGCGATCATGGAAAGTTCTCAGGGCAATTTTGCCATCTTCCAGAGGCACAACTTCAAAGGTTTCCCAGGTACTAGGCGAGGTTTGCTGCTTGATGCCGTAGCCCCCACTTGCATCTGTAGCTTGCAGATAAAGTCCATGATAGGTCTGTAAATTGACTGTTAGCTCAATGATTTTGTCTGTCCCTAAATTGATATCTGCATCAAAGTTGTAGGTGTCATTTCCAGAACCACCAATGAGTATGTCGTCACCCGCCCCACCATCAAGGGTATCGTTGCCCTCATTGCCTTCCAGGATATCATTACCAGTACCACCTTCTAAAGTATTAGTAAGACCATTCCCATATAGGGCATCGTTGCCAGAAGAGCCGATGATATTTTCAATGGAATTTAACTTGTCGCTTTCAGAAGAACCCGTGAAAGTTACTGTTTGTGAGGACAAACTTGCCGTAATTCCAATTGTACTATAGCTGTAATTAGCGGTATCAGTTCCAAGACCACCGTCAAGATAGTCATTGCCAGCACCACCGATGAGGGTATCATTGCCATCATTACCGTAAAGGGAGTCGTTGCCGANATTACCGTAAAGATTGTCGTTGCCAGCATTACCGTAAAGATTGTCGTTGCCATCCTCACCGTAAAGATT
>NZ_VILD01000003.1:204396-208995 GCF_009712085.1 Anabaena sp. UHCC 0253 | reverse complement strand
GGTATCAGTTCCAAGACCACCGTTGAGGGTATCATTGCCAGCACCACCGTTGAGGGTATCATTGCCAGCACCACCGTTGAGGAAGTCGTTACCAGCATCACCGTTGAGGAAGTCGTTACCAGCATCACCGTTGAGGAAGTCGTTACCAGCACCACCGATGAGGAAGTCATTATCAGCACCACCGTTGAGGGTATCATTGCCATCCTGACCGTAGATAATGTCGTTACCAGCACCACCGATGAGGGTATCATTGCCAGCACCACCGATGAGGGTATCATTGCCATCCTCACCGTTGAGTACCTCATTAATAGGGACACCATAGATAATGTCGCTACCACTGCTGCCATTTCTCACTAAAACTTCATACTGAAATTCCTCAACTCCAGTAGCAATTTTTTCAATGTACTTGCTGGTAATTTTCCATCCTGCCGCACTGTTGGTAAACGTATAGTCACTCTCAATGCCTGGCAAAACTAAGATATCGTGACCAGAGCCTCCGTGAATAGTGTCATTGCCCCAGCCTGTATAGATGATATCATTGCCTTCCTCACCATTAAGTAAGTCATTCCCATCGTCACCTTTGAGGGTATCATTGCCATCACTGCCGTAGAGAGTGTCGTCGCCTACTCCACCATCAAGAAAATCATTACCATATCCGCCGTAGAGAAAGTCATTGCCCGACCCTCCATAAAGCTTATCATCACCCTTTCGGGACACGATATCGACGGTTTTATATACCTTTACTTTGTTTCCTGCTCTGAATCCATCATATGCTTCTTCTACTACTACCCGATATCCTAGTGAAGTTTTATCAGAAATGTAATTATTCTGTTCTTTTTCTTCTCCGTCGTCGAAAGGCGAACGAGACTTCTCAAAAAATTCTTCCTCCACAAACTCCTCCCTCGAATCGGCTTCCGGATCGCCGTAGAGAAAGTCATTGCCTTCGCCACCGTATAGGGTGTCATTACCTAATCCACCATCTAAATAGTCATCTCCATCTTCACCTTCTAAATAGTCATTTCCATCTTCACCAAAGAGTCTGTCCTCATCATTGCCACCTTTGAGTGTGTCATCACCATTGCCGCCATAGAGTTGGTCATATCCATTTCCACCTTCTAAATAGTCATTTCCATTTTCACCAAAGAGTCTGTCCTCATTATTGTCGCCATAGAGGTTGTCATCACCATTGCCGCCATAGAGTTCGTCATGTCCATCTTCACCTCTTAAATAGTCATTTCCATCTTCACCATAGAGTCTGTCCTCATGATTGCCACCATAGAGTTGGTCATTTCCCGGTCCACCATAAAGGTCGTCATACCCATCTTCACCATAGAGGTAGTCATTTCCATCTTCACCATAAAGTTTGTCCTCATTGGGTCCGCCATAGAGGCTGTCATCGCCTCCACTACCATAGAGCCTGTCATTGCCTCTGTGACCACGCATATAGTCATTGCCATTGCCATTTATACCATGGAGTTCGTCATTTCCATCATCACCATCGTTACTACCTCCACGAATCCAATCATAAACGTCCTTTACTATTCCACCAATATCATTGACGATATCTCCAAAAAATTCCACCAAGCCATCGAAGACATTAGCGAACAAATCTGCAAACAAACTTGGGATATTGGTCACATAACCCAGGTTTATATTAATGTCGCCAGAAACCCCCCCAACCTCATATAAGATATCCAAGAGTGAACCACCAAATGTGCCATCTGAGGTAATCGTAAGTCCTGCTGTAAAAGAGCCAAGGATAGGGATAGAGACTCCTAAACTACCTGTAACCTTGAGCTGGCCATCCACTATCTCAATGCTAGCACCTATCCCTTGACCCAGGAATTTTGCATAACCTCCTATTTTTATTCTTGAATCGTTGGTTGAAATTGAAATCTCGGCGTTCTCTATGCTTAGGACACCGAATAAGTCAAGATTTCCTCTAACGGTGAGTCCATTACTATCGGCAGAGATACTGGCATTTGCAATTTCTTGCCCAAAGATTTTTGTTGTACCGCCAATTTTTAAATCACCAGAAGAGGTGACCGAAATCTCGGCGTTCTCTATGCTTAGGACACCGAATAAGTCAAGATTTCCTCTAACGGTGAGTCCATTACTATCGGCAGTGATACTGGCATTTGCAATTTGTTGCCCAAAGATTTTTGTTGTACCGCCAATGTTTAAACCATCAGAGGTGACCGAAATGGTTGCATTCTCTATCTCCAGGAAACCGAATAAGTCAAGATTTCCAACTATTTCAAATTTACCCTGTACGGCAGTAATACGGGCATTTGCAATTTCTTGCCCAAGGATTTTTGTTGTACCGCCAATCTCTAATTTAGAAGAGGTGACCGAAATTATTGCATTCTCTATTTTCAGGACACTGAATAAGTCAAGATTTCCTGTAACTTTAAGCTGAGTGGAATTGATATCCATCTTTGCATCTGCAAGCGAATAACCTAATACCTTGACCGTAGCCGATCCTGTTATTGCACTATTAGCCAGATTAGATTTATCAATGATGGCTGAAAGAGAGGGAATATCTAACTTTAAGAGTTCAAAGAAGTTGAAATTCAAATTGTTGATCTTGACACTGATTGGAGTGATATCAACACTAGCTGATGCAACCTCCTGACCGAGTAAAGTCACTCTACCCGATCCACTAGCCCTACTTTCAAGTGGATTAGTTTTATTAGTGATGACTGAAAGATTGTTAATATATAACCCTACAAGTCCGATATCAACATTGAATTTTTTAATGGTGATACTGCTTGAAGTGATTTCAAACTCAGTTGAGGCAACTTCCTTGCCAAAAACCACCAGCTTTCCGTCACCACTTAAGAATTGCTTTTCCGAAGATACTTCCAGTGCTAAATCTAAGTTCGGATCGTTAGCACCTGAAAGCTGCAAAAATCCCAAATCAATCTCAGAAAGTTTCAAAGACCCTGTTAAGGTAGGATTCGCTGCGTATGGATTGGCGTTGATATTGAGATCGGCTGTTTTTTTCCAAGCTTCCACCTGTCCATTAATACCAATTCCTTGAGTGAAGATTGTGTTACCAATTTTTTGTCTCAACTGGCACAAATTTGATCAGTGGATCGATGATTGTATCTTCATCGGGTCCATCAATAGATACAACGCTGACATCAATAATTTTATTCAAAAACTCCAGCGCGTCCTTGACAATAGTTAATTCTTTAGCACCTTGTTTCACCACAAAAGAACCAACTGGTCCGACAATCAGGTCAACCAAACTGACTTTCTCATTTGCCGTTAATTCCAAACCAATTTTGCTTGGATCGTTCGTATCTAGTAAGAAACCACCCTTTAGATTGAAGTTACCAAACTGGAAATCTCCTAAGAAGCCAATATTATCAATATACGGTGTTAGATAAGTCCCACCCAACTGGACTACTAAATTCCTAACAGTTGTATCCGGTAAACTAAATGGTTCTTCCCATGCAGTATCGGTATTAAGTGAAAACGACCCTGTTAGTGCTTTTGGATCAAGAGTTAGTCCTCCTGTCAATTCTAAAGTCGGTTCATCAGATTGGAAAGGATCGTAACCTGTAAAACTTATACCTGCTGCAATACCAAAGCTTGGAGAAATATTGCTATCTACAGCTAGGTTTAATTTAGCGTTCGTCAGTGTGGCACTAAAATCTCCACTGGAGAAGAGAGGAACATCACCAGCCATAATACCTGTTAAAGTTGCGCCAGTGCTGGTGTTCAGTCCAACATGAACTCCTAGAGAGTCTATGCCTAATTGACCGCTAATAAAACGAGAATAAACATCCGTCCCCTGAGCAAAGTTGATATCTCCTGTGAAGTTAAACCCTTGAGTTAAATTAATTAGTCCCAAGGTAGGATGATTGATCTGTTCAGATACATCAGAAATAGTTAGTTCTGGGTTTGTTAATTTAAACGCACTCAGAAGAGGAATTCCACGTGCTATAGAACCGAAATCTATCTCATTAGGAAGGGAGTAACTAAACTTAATGTCATCCTTTTTAAAGTTAAGGTCAATTTCTTGACCATTGAGGAGTGCAGCTAGACTAAATTCTTTAGTATCGTTTTGCTTAACAACCTTTAGCTGAGGTTGTGATAAAACAAGCTGAGTACCTTCTTTTGTTGAGTCACCATCACCTAGAAGTTGAGAACTAATTTCATTGACAGCATCCTGAATAAATCCGATGCCAGCAGTACTAGTAATCTCGTTCAGATCTAATGTTACATCATTGAGATAGGAGAGAGATATTCCTTGTTTGGATAAAGTGAAACTGACGTTGCCAATTTCCTTTAGTTCTGATTCGATACTATCTGGTAAATCTGTACCAGCTAAACTGGCGAGAAACTCAACGACTTCACCCGGAGAAATTTCATCAACAGAGAATTCATAGAACCGCTTACCGTCATTCCCTTTTTTAATGACTAAACTAGGATTGGTGACAAAGAGGTCTTTTACTAAATTACGTCCTAAACCTAATTCAGAAGATAATCCATTCACGATTGACTTAATATTCAGGCTATCGTGATAGGTAACTTTGAATTCATCCTTGTTGGATTCAAATTTTAATGCGTTGAGGGCTTGGAGTGAAC
>NZ_VILD01000003.1:189502-204371 GCF_009712085.1 Anabaena sp. UHCC 0253 | reverse complement strand
AACCGTTGATTCTCTGACTCTAAGCTTTTGACTTTTAATTGTAATTGCTCTATTAGGTTTAGTAATATCTCTACTGTATGACGCATTGATTCGTCTGCAATCCCTTTTGGCTCGATGGTTTGCAGTAAATCTGATATTGATTTGTCACTCTCAATAATTTTTTGTGTCATGTCTCCCATTCTATGACACTGTGTGTACCTCGTTGCACTTATTTTCCTCTGTTACCCCTACTTATTGAGCCGATACAAGATAAGTAACTTTGAATTCATCCTTGTTGGATTCAAATTTTAATGCGTTGAGGGCTTGGAGTGAATCTAGAAAACCTGTCACAAATGCAGGTAATTCTTCAGCAGTTTCAGATATTGCTTTTTTGAGACTAGCTACATCCACAGATGGCATCTCAAAGTCAAAACCAATATCTGTACCATCAAGATTGATACCGAAGTCTGTACCATTCAAACTGCCAGCAATACTTAATTCTGTTTTGCCATCCTTCCGAATCAAATCCAGTTGAGGTTGCGACAGCACTAATTGAGTTCCGTCTGACGGATCAGCATTCCCATCTCCAAAAACTCCAGCCAGAATCTCATTGAGGGCATCTTGTATGAAGCCGCTACCCACTAGACTATTCACATCTAAGGTCAAATTATCTAAATAGGTGAGGACAATTCCCTGTGTAGATAAGGTTAAACTGGCATTACCAATTTCACCTAGTTTTGATTGGATACTATCTGGTAAGGACGTACCAGCTAAACTGGCGAGAAAATTAACGACTTCACCCGGAGAAATTTCATCAATAGAGAATTCATAAGACCGCTTGCCATTATCTTCTTTCTTAATCAGTAAACCCGGATTAGTGACGGAAAGTTCTGAGGGGAAAACATTTTCTCCTAACCCCAATTCAGACGATAACGTATTTAGGAGAGTCTGAATATTGAGAGTATCGACATAGGTGATTTTGAATTCATCAGCATTGGATTCAAAGTTTAATTGGGTACTCGCACTGAGAAGCTCAAGAAAACTGGTCGCAAATCCGGGTAATTCTCCCGCCAACTTGGAGAGGGCAGTTGTGAGGTTTTCGACATTGACTGTGGGCATTTGGAACTCAAAGCCCAGGTCTTGAACGTCAAGATTGATGCCAAAGTCTGTGCCATTCAAACTGCCAGCAATACTTAATTGTTTGCCTTCGTTGTTGTTAATTAAATCCAGTTGCGGTTGCGACAGCACTAATTGAGTTCCGTCTGACGGATCAGCATTCCCATCTCCAAAAAGTCCAGCCAGAATCTCATTGAGGGCATCTTGCATGAAGCCGCTACCCACTAGACTATTCACATCTAAGGTCAAATTATCTAAATAGGTGAGGTTAATGCCATTGCTTGCCAGCATTAAATCTACACTACCGACACTACTTAACCCTTTAAATAAATCCGCTCCTGTGAGTTGTCCCAACCCGTCCATAATTTGTCCGGCGGAGAGTTGGGAAAGTGAGAGTTCGTAATAGCTAGTATTACTAGGATATCCTTTGACTACGACTTTGGGATTTGTTGCCTCAATCTGTTGAGTGATGCTGCCTAACTTAAGTTGGCTTGCTATTTGGTTAATCGCATCGGAAATATTGACAGTCCCGTTGTAGGTGGCTTCTGTTATATCTTCCGTTGTCGTGACTGTCACATTAGGATTATTATAATTTAACCAATCAGTGATAAAGGTAGGAACTAGAATTGAAGTCGTGTCTAATACAGCCGGATAAGCGGCCATTGTTTCTGATGTAAAAGCCGGAACAAACTTCCCTTCTCCCAAGGTGACTTCTAACTCCCAATCTCCTCCTAGTGCTGCGTTGCCGGTCAAGTTAGCCGAAGCAGCAATATTTGCTCCTGTCAAAGCACGCAACTTATCAAGAAACTCTGCACCAGCATCACCCACAGCAACTTGGCAGCCGTAAATAAACAAGTTAGGTAAGACACTTCCAACTGGGGCAAACCATTGTTGTAATTGGTGGGCATACTGACCGAAAGTATCCAAATTCAGTTGAGCATTTCCCAAGTAAACACAACCAGGCGCACCGTGAGAGACAATGTGAACGGTGATAGCTTTATCTTGATATTGCTCTAGCACTGAGGTAATTTGAGCAATGCCATCTTGATTAGGTTTGAGTCTAATGACCTCTATACCCTCTAAAAGCCCAGACACTAATTGTTGTTGTGCTTCTAAGCTAGAGTCAATAAAAGCAATTTGGCGGTTATGTTGTGCGTTTGCCATGAGATTTATGATCAATGAAGGAGTAGGGATAAGAATTGAAAAGCTTATAATAATATACTATATACCGTAATCTTAATGAAATTAAACACAAACATCGGAATTTACTGTGTCTCTTTATTTGCCATGCAAGACTTAATTCCTTCTTCGATTTCTAAAATGAGCGAACGGACAGCAGAGATTTTATTTATCATTTTATTTTCCCCTGTGTGGTTGAGTAGTTTGTTTATTTGTTCTTGACCTCTTGTTTTGTATGATACACACAGGGTCAGAAATATCCAATAGGCATATTCGTATTTTCACCATGTCTTTAAATAGAGAGGACTTATTTGAAGTAGAGATAAAGAAGCAACCTTTTTTACCGTATTTGATTAATTATTATATTGAGTCTGACAGGATCATGAAATAGTCCCAAAAGCTGACAGAATCACCGTCCAACCCTTTCCAAACAAGCTTTTAAGATTCCTTGAGTAGTCATTCCTGCCGTTATTGAGGCAGCAATTCTCATTTTGAAAGAAATAAGATAAAATTCTCTTAATTTAAGTAGAAGACCTGTATCAAATTATCATTTTTTGATAGATAATTATTATCCGACCCTGGAGATAGACAGGGTTGTAAAAATCTTTAACAATCTAGACATGAAAAAATGATTTCAACTCATCAATCTAGCTGAAATTCTACGCAAATTTGTAGTTTTTTTAATAAATAACTTTCTCCTCATCCTTCAATAAATTGAAATTTTTTAACTAGAATTTGCCTTTTTAAATGGGACATATTTTCTGAAAATAAATGAGAAAAAATCCGACCAATCTTTAAACCAAATAAATTTTAATAGAGTACTAATATCATTAAAGAAAGAAGTCCGAGTTACTAATAACTCACGAAATTTCTGATAGATATAATTAACTAAATCTAAAACAGTATAAAATAAAAAAGCTAGCAAATTTAAAGACAATAATAACTCACACAAATAATTTTCTCCATGTCCAAAGTTATGCTCTAAATTATAACCGTGATTTTTAAGAACGTTATTGCCTTCATTCTCAACTTTCTATTTGCTGCGTCCAGTTTGACAATTTTTTCCACATTATTTTCAGTAATTTCATGATTAGTTATCCGATTATTTTGGGAGATAATTTTTCCTGTTTTCTCATTAATAACAGTCACTTCGCACCAATTAACTTCGAGACTTGAGTCTTCATCTTTTAAGGGGACTCTAGAAGTATAACGATAACGATAAATTAGATTTTTTGACCATCCCATTGTTTCTTTTCAATGGTTGTAACTTCTCCACTTCTTTCTAAAAATTCTAGCCATTCATGCAAAGTTTTATGTGATGTTTCCAGACAAACAAAAATAAAATTATAACCTTGTTTTAGAGCTAGTTCACAAATAGGTTGGTGAGAATACAAATCCTCTACTAAGAGGGTTGCAGCATAACCATACTTGTTTTGATGATTCTTGTTTAACCATCTTTTAACGGCTGCATTTTCACAATCTTGTTTTTGATGACCATCTTGTTTTTTTTATGAATTCTGGTGATAAATTAATCACTTGTTTTTGATTGGGCGAAACCACAATTGGTGTGACACAGCTATGAAAGTAGGTTGTAGTTCCATTTTGATGATTACGAAAATTACAATGAGGGCAATTAATTTTCTTAGATGAGAAATATTCTGTACCATCTAAAGCAATTAAAATTTCTTCATCTTCGTTGTCAGGCAATCTCTCTAATTGATTAAGTATAAATACTTAATCTTTAACCCGACTGTTTTTTTAGCCAGAGGCAATGTCTAAAAAATAGTTACTTTGTACTATATTTTTAATTCCAAAATCGGGGCTAATACTTTATTTATTTTTTTCAAAATGAGAATTGCTGAACGGACAGTGTTCCCCATTACCCAATTTGCGATACAATCAAAAGTCTGCCAATTTCACAACAACCCTTGCGGACAGGAGATGCTTCTATGGCGCGTATGTATTATGATGAAGATGCTAATTTAGACCTTTTAAAAGGTAAAACCGTTGCTATTATTGGTTATGGTTCACAAGGTCATGCTCACGCGCTGAATCTCAAAGATAGCGGTGTTAATGTCATTGTCGGATTATATCCCGGCAGTAAGTCCACAGCTAAAGCCGAAGCTGCTGGTTTGACTGTAAAAAATGTTGCAGACGCGGCTAAGGCTGCTGACTTCATCATGATTTTATTACCTGATGAAGTCCAAAAAACAATTTACAAAAACGAAATTGAACCAAATTTAGAAGCTGGTAACGTTTTAGCTTTTGCACATGGTTTTAATATCCACTTTGCACAGGTTGTTCCCCCTGCTGATGTTGATGTAGTCATGGTTGCACCCAAAGGACCCGGACATTTGGTGCGTCGTACCTACGAACAAGGACAAGGTGTACCTGCGTTATTTGCAGTTTATCAAGATGCTACTGGTAAGGCACGCGATCGCGCCATGGCTTATGCTAAAGGTGTTGGTGGTACACGCGCCGGTATTTTGGAAACCACTTTCCGTGAAGAAACCGAAACCGATTTGTTTGGGGAACAAGCAGTATTGTGTGGTGGTTTGAGTGCTTTAATCAAAGCCGGTTTTGAAACTTTGGTGGAAGCAGGTTATCAACCAGAACTCGCGTATTTTGAATGTCTGCACGAAGTCAAATTAATTGTTGATTTAGTTGTAGAAGGTGGTTTAGCTACCATGCGCGATAGTATTTCTAATACTGCCGAATATGGTGATTATACCCGTGGTCCTCGTGTTGTCACCGCCGAAACTAAAGCGGAAATGAAGAAAATCCTCAGCGAAATTCAATCTGGACAATTTGCGCGGGAATTCGTCTTAGAAAACCAAGCAGGTAAACCTGGTTTTACTGCTATGCGTCGTCAAGAAGCTGAACATCCTATTGAAGCAGTTGGTAAGGATTTACGCGCTATGTTTAGCTGGTTGAAGAAAGTGTAATTTTGGGTTATTGGTAATTGGTAATTCTTTACCTTTTACCAAGTTCTTTTTTTACGCAAAGGCGCGGAGATGAGCGCAAAGATTTAATATTCAAGTTTGAGAAAATAACGGATTCTAGCAGCTACATTTTCGACACTTTTTTTATCTGTATATTGGGGATTAATGGAAATCTCTTTCGCATTTTTGAGGAAAATTACAGCCCGATAAACCCTAGAATATTTAACTTGCTTATCTTGAATATGTAAATTAACAATATCTTCTAAGGGATACTCGATAATTTCCTTGCTACGTAAACCTTGACGTTCTATACAAACTTTATTGATACTTTTATAAAAGGTGCAGGTTGTGGCAGATGATGTTGCTAAGGAAGCGCCAGTTACTGTAATTACTAAGATAAATAAGCTGATAAATAATAGATAGCTCCGCTGATTTTGTTGTAATATCAACAAGCTTTCATTAGAATTTATGAAGCTATTAAATTTAATCACAAATTTCTCATTATCTTGATAGCTAACATGAGGTAAAAGCCGAAATTCTCCAAATTTACTGACAATAATTATCTGAAAATTTTTACTGCCTTTACTACCGATTTTTGTTTGAATGTATGCTTGTTGAGGATCAAAGATTTTGCGTTTTTCTATCCTTCCCAAAAATGCAAATTTATTTAATTCGCAGTTAATTTCTGGAGGTGCGGAACGTTTGCAGGTAAGACGCAGGGAAGTAAAATCAAAAGCTATTAAATAAATCCAAAAACTTAAACCAGCTATAAATAATATACCACCTGAGAACCAGTTGGCTATTGGTTGATGTTTAATGACTAATCTAGTCTTGGTTTCTTCTACAACTTTCATAAACTATGATTTTAATTAGGATTGATCAAGCATAATCTCACATTCTACTCTTTTAAAACATGAATAGGTGATAGGTGATTATAATGAACATTGATTCTGTTGTATTTCTCGAAGCCTTTTCATTGCTTCGTTTTGCTTTTCTATTCATCCTTGTCTTTTCGAGATATTTACCGCTTTTTGATAATCTCTGATTGCTCTTTTTTTATTTTCTAATACACAACTAACTACCGCAAGATCCATGTAAGGCTCAACTAATTCAGGATATTTATTAATAGCTTGTTTATAGTCTTGAATTGCTCCTTTGTAGTTATTCATGAAAGCTAGGAATCTACCACGTCCAATATATGCTTTGCTATTGAAAGGATCAATTTTTCCAAGTGCAGAAGATATTGGACATCCAATGGTAAATAATATCAAAGGATGTTTACAGGTCTTAATATTTACCCAGCTAGATAAGTGGCACAATATAAGCCAACATATACTAAAATCGAAACCATAATTACAAGTATATACTTATAAAGCTACAATTTATGACACAACCTTTTGATCCTTTTGAGCGATCGCAGAAAATCCCAGTTAGAGTACCATCAGATCATCCTGACTTATTGCTAGGACTAGATTATTTACTAGAACTGGGTTTAATATCTGATGATCAGGTTAAGCAAATAGCCCGACAGTACCTCGTTTCTACTGTGGTATTTACACCTCAGACTGAATCTGAACCAGAAGTAATTTTAACGCCTTCTAAACCCCCACGAAAATCGTTAGTTGCTACTTTACCACCTATACCAAAAGCACCGAAAAAACCCAGTTTTGTTAATTCGATGTTGCAATCTTTCGGTGAAGAGTTAAGTGTACGGTGGTTGCTATTTTTGGGTGTATTTTTAGTAGTCCTTTCCTCCGGTGTTCTCGCTGCAAGTCAGTGGGAAAGATTTCCCGCAGTTGGACAGTATGGAGTGTTATTTGCCTATACCTTAAGTTTTTGTGGTTTTACGATTTGGGCAGCGAAACAGAACAATTTAAGGTTAACTGCACAGACGTTATTAATTGTGACATTGTTATTAGTTCCTATCAACTTTTGGGCAATGGATAGCTTCAGTTTGTGGCAAAATCCATTGAACTTAATTGTGATGGGAATTGCTTCACTGACTCTCACATTTATTACTAATCAACTTTGCCAAAATCGCCAGATTATTACTAATTTCCCCACTGGTAAATTACCTTTAGTTAATATTATTGGTTTGAGTTATTTACATTGGGGTTGGAAATTATCAAATTTTCCTCTAATCGCTGTTTATTTAGCAATGGTAGGAACAACAGCTATTACTGCTTATAATCAATTAACCCAACCACAAGAAAATACAAATTCAGAACCTCCACAATGGGGAATTAGTTTATATTTTACCTTTCTAGTTTATGCTTTATTAACCTTACTAACAAGGGCTATTTTCCTCGGTGGAGTTAATATTACTCAATTGGGTTTAGCAATTGGAATTTGTGGCGGTTTAGTAATTTGGCTATCAGAAAAAAATATCTCTACCAATCCTCCTGTACTCTGGGAAAAGCTAGGAGGAAGTTTATTATTTTTAGGTTGGGTAGTTTCAGTTATCACTCAACCAGCCCAAGCGATTATAGTCAGTGGTTTGAGTTTGTGGTTTTTGAGTCGTCGCTTACAAAGATATAATTTAAAATTTGATTTTATCGCTATTTTTTTAATAGGTTTACAGGCAATTTGGCTAGGTTGGCGGTTAGTACCTAATGAATTACAAAGATTAGTAATTAGTACAGCTACTACTTTAACTAACTCACAAAATGAACCTTGGGCATTATTAAGTATTGCTTTATTTCCTTACATTATCTTGATGTTATGGATAACAGATAAATTACATGATCAAGAAAATCAAGAATTGGCAAATTTTGGAGAACAGCTAACTCTAACTTTAGGAATTTGTTTAACAATTATTGGTTTAGTAAATCCAACATTAAGAACAGTTAATCTTTTATTTTCTACCATTACTCTAGCTACATTTGTTCAACGTCGGGCAGCTTTTTCTCCTCCCTTGATATACCTAACTCATAGCATGGGAGTATTGACAGTTTTTTCTAGCATAAATTGGTTTTTTCCAAGTTTAAAGCAAGAGATTTGGGCAGGTATTTTATTAGCTGTGATGATAGCTGAATGGGGATTTAGCCTTGGTGAAGGTATATGGCGACGTAGTGCATGGCATATTGGTTTAGTATTAGCTGCACTTAGTTTTTCTCTATTGTGGGTAAATGCTCAAACTTATTGGTATGGTAATTGGCAAAATCAAAACTCTTTCGGAATAATTTGGTTAATTACACCTTTAGCATTGACAGGTTTAGCTATTCGTACAAATGAACCAAATCGAACTACTAATAGTTTCTTAAGTGTTTTATCTGTGGGTATTTCCCAATTATTAACTCTACCCTCACCAGGAATTAGATTAATTGGTTTGGGTGTAGGTGTAGGGGTGATGTTAATCAATACTCGCTATTTAAGAAACCAAATATATGCAGCAACAATTATTGGTTTTGGGCTAAGTTTGCTGACAGCATTATTATGGGAAGGTGTATTTGGTTTAATCCAATTAACAATATCCGGTTGGTTTATTGTTACTGCATTAACAATTCTGAGTTTATGGCTATGGCGTGGTTTTCTTTTACACAAAGGTACAGAATTAGCGACAATTTATGCAGCAGCAAGTGATAAATGGGCGATCGCATTATGTACAATAGAATTATCAGCCCTAACTCTCCACTCCAGCTTAATCTATCAAGGTATTATCAAAACAGAGTATCTCTATGTCATCACTACAGCCATAATTTTAGGATCAATTGTCTATCGCAGTTGGGGAGAATCCAAAGAATCGGCATTTTATGGAATTGGTTGGTGTTTAGAATTATTAACAGCCGAAATATTAGGATTTGGCGAACATTCAATTATAAGAATCGCTATAGCTAACATCATTTTAGGTTTAACAACTCAGCTATTTGGGGAATGGTGGCGACGAAAACATCAATTACAAATATTACCCAATAGTTTCCATATTCTCCCCCTCATTTATGGTGCATTTAGCATCATTTTCCGGTTAACTACATTTGCCGATTTTACAGGTTTTTGTTCTTTGGGTGTAGCCTTAATTTTAATTGGTGTAGGAAGACGAAGAGAAGCATTTAAACCACTCCTTTATTTTGGCATTATTGGCATATCAATTTCTGCCTACGAACTCCTATTTTATCAAATGTCCCTATCTTCAGGAGGGGCTTTAGGTGATGGATTAATTGCTATGTCAGCCCTTGGTACTAGCATCATGTATGCTTATCGTATCCTCACACCTTGGCTGATTAGTTACCTTTGTCTAACTCCAAGAGAAATCAAAAATATTGCCCATCTCCATTGGTGTTGGAGTAGTATTTTATTCCTTTCTGCTATTACTTTACCTATCCAACTTAACTTATCTATAGTATTAGGAACAGGATTGTTTTTAGTTCGTTATGCTATTTGGCAAGGCAGAGAAAATGCGGAAGAAACAAATCAGGAAATCTGGGTTTATTTTGGTTTAGTAGAAGTAGGAATGATTGGTTTTTATTTGCAGAAATTACCAATAGGACAATTATTATCTGCACAATTTCTACCTTGGAATGGCGCAATATCTTGCCTATTTGCCTATTTCCTATATATCCTACCTTGGCAAAGATTAGGTTGGTCAAAAACACCTTGGCAACGCACAGCATACATCCTACCATTAATCATTTTAGCAACAACGGGACTACAAACTTATCCTATTACTTTAGTTATAGTTGCTGCTTACTATGTCTTTTTAGCCAAAACTGCAACACAAATCCGTTTTACATACATCAGTTTAGTATTAATTGATTGGGCATTATTTACTTGGTTTAATGATTTAAACCTCAGAGATTCTCTCTGGTACATTACACCCATAGGTTTATCTTTACTATATATTGCCCAGGTAGATGAACAACTAAAATTATCAACATCTAAACCCCTGCGTCACAGTTTACGAATATTAGGAAGTGGGTTAATATGCGGTTGGACAATTTTGTTTTATCAAAACCTGCCTTTTATCCCCGGTATTTTTAGTCTGATTACCATTTTCGCCGGTTTAGGTTTAAAAATCCGCGCCTTTCTCTATGTTGGTACAGCTACTTTTTTCATTACTAGCATTTATCAATTAGTAATTTTTAGCCTCAGTTATTCTTTCTTAAAATGGATTGTTGGTTTATTCGTTGGTATTTTGTTAATTTACATTGCTGCTAACTTTGAAACTCGACGTACCCAAATTACAGCCTTACTTCGCAGTATGAGCGATGAATTTGCAAATTGGGATTGAAGAGAGATCCAATACTTATTACTTAAGGGAGAAAAGAATGTAGAGACGTTCCATGGAGTGTCTCTACAAGTCTCTACAAGGCTTTGAAACTATGCAAATTTAATTTTCACCAGATGTCTATTCTAGAAAAACCCTAATTTTTTAGAGTAATCATTACAATATATTAATATATTAGAACACGGAGAACCATTAGTGGTAGCTAATCCCCCTCGTACTCGCCATATTCTGGCTGATAACAGTCAGAAATTAAGCAGCTTTGCTCAAAGACACATCGGACTAAACTCTGATGATATACAGCAAATGCTAGAATTATTAGGTTTGACCAACCTTGAAGACTTAATTGATAAAACAGTACCCCAAGCAATTCGCTTTCATCAAGAACTAAAATTACCAGCAGCACAAAGCGAATATGCAGCACTAGCAAAACTAAAACAAATAGCCGACAAAAATCAAGTTTATCGCTCATTTATTGGCATGGGCTATTATGACTGTATTACTCCTGCTGTAATTCAACGTAATATTCTTGAAAATCCCGGTTGGTACACAGCTTACACCCCTTATCAACCAGAAATTGCCCAAGGACGTTTGGAAGCATTGTTAAATTTCCAAACTATGATCATAGACTTAACCGGGTTAGAAATTGCTAACGCTTCTTTATTAGATGAAGCGACAGCAGCAGCAGAAGCCATGAGTATGAGTTATGGTATCTGCAAAAATAAATCACATAACTATTTTGTATCCCGTGAATGTCATCCTCAAACCATTGATGTATTGCAAACAAGAGCTAAACCTCTTGGTATAAATATCATTATCGGTGATCATCAAACTTTTGATTTCACAGAAACCATTTTTGGGGCAGTTCTTCAATATCCTGCAACTGATGGTACTATTTACGATTACCGCAATTTTATCACAAAGTCCCATGCTCAGGGTGCATTGGTGACTGTAGCCGCAGATCCTCTCAGTTTAACATTACTCACACCCCCCGGTGAATTAGGGGCTGATATTGCCGTAGGTAGCACCCAACGCTTCGGAATTCCCTTGGGATTTGGGGGACCACACGCTGCTTATTTTGCCACCAAAGAAGAGTATAAACGGCTAGTTCCTGGACGAATTGTGGGAGTATCAAAAGATATTCATGGTAAACCTGCATTACGTTTAGCTTTGCAAACCCGTGAACAGCACATTCGCAGAGATAAAGCTACCAGTAATATTTGCACAGCCCAGGTATTATTGGCAGTAATGGCGAGTATGTATGCAGTTTATCATGGTCCAGATGGACTAAAACAAATTGCTGAAAATATTCATGAACTTACTGCAACTTTAGCAGCAGGATTGAAAAAGTTAGGTTATAAAATCAGTTCGGAAAACTTCTTTGATACCTTGCGGGTAGAATTAGGAAATACCAAATTAGAAGCAATTCTCGACGCTGCAAATGAGAGAAATATCAATTTACGAATTTTTGATAATTCAACTATTGGTATTTCTTTAGATGAAACTACCACAGAAGTAGATTTAATAGACATTTGGCAAATTTTTGCTCTGAAAGATGAATTACCTTTTACTGTGGAAGAATTACCAATTTCTAATTATCAATTATCACGAACAAGTAATTATCTCACCCATCCAGTTTTTAACCGTTACCATTCAGAAACTGAATTGTTGCGTTATTTACATCAACTAGAAACCAAGGATTTATCATTAACAACTTCAATGATTCCCTTGGGTTCTTGTACCATGAAGTTAAACGCAACTTCGGAAATGATTCCTGTAACTTGGGCAGAATTTGGAAAAATTCATCCTTTTGCGCCAATTTCCCAAACTAGAGGTTATCAAATTCTGTTTCAACAATTAGAAGCATGGTTAGGAGAAATTACAGGTTTTGCCGGAATTTCCTTACAACCAAATGCTGGTTCTCAAGGTGAATATTCTGGACTTCTGGTAATCCATGAATATCATCAAAGTCGCGGAGAAGGACATCGCAATATTTGTTTAATTCCTCAATCTGCTCATGGAACAAATCCCGCGAGTGCGGTAATGTGTGGAATGAAAGTTGTGGGAGTTGCTTGTGATGATCATGGTAATATTGACGTTGAGGATTTAAAAGCCAAAGCTGAAAAACATAGCCATGAATTAGCAGCTTTAATGGTGACATATCCATCAACTCATGGGGTATTTGAAGAAGCAATTCAAGAAATTTGTGCTGTCATTCATAGTCACGGTGGACAAGTTTACATGGACGGGGCTAATATGAATGCCCAAGTAGGTATTTGTCGTCCTGGTGATATTGGTGCAGATGTTTGTCACTTGAACTTACACAAAACTTTCTGTATTCCTCATGGTGGTGGTGGTCCCGGTATGGGTCCCATTGGTGTTGCTTCTCACCTTGTGCCGTTTTTACCAGGACATTCTGTGGTGAGAATGGGTGGTGATTTGGGTGCGGTTTCTGCTGCACCTTGGGGTAGTGCGAGTATTTTGGTTATTTCTTGGATGTATATTGCCATGATGGGTGCAAATGGCTTAACTAAAGCAACCAAAATTGCAATTCTTAATGCTAATTACATCGCTAAGAAATTAGAGTCTTATTATCCGGTTTTGTATCAGGGAAAAAATGGTTTAGTAGCACATGAATGTATTTTAGATTTGCGAAGTTTGAAGAAATCAGCGCAGATCGAAATTGATGATATTGCGAAGCGGTTAATGGATTATGGTTTTCATGCACCTACTGTTTCTTGGCCTGTTGCTGGGACAATTATGGTTGAACCAACAGAAAGTGAATCTAAACAGGAATTAGATAGATTTTGTGATGCTTTGATTGCGATTCGTGAGGAAGTTGCCGCAATTGAATCTGGTAAAATGGATATTCACGATAATCTTTTGAAAAATGCTCCTCACACTGCGGAAAGTTTGATTATTGGTGAGTGGAATCATGGTTATTCCCGTGAACAAGCTGCTTATCCTGCAAGTTGGAATAAGGAATATAAGTTCTGGCCAAGTGTGGGTAGGATAGATGCTGCTTTTGGGGATAGGAATTTTGTTTGTTCTTGTTTACCGATGGAGGCTTATAGTTAGTTAATTGTAGGGTGCGTTAATTAAATGTAACGCACCATTTTGATTATCAATTTTAATTGTTTATTATAGACGGGTTTAAACAACATTATTAATGCTAATTTTTGATACAATATGCTTTCTAGTTTTTTTTAGAAATCCTAAAGCGAGTATGGACACAAATAATGTGGGGATAGTCCCGCTTGGTTCTGGGACTGAAGTAGCGTTTACATCAGCAGGTTGTTGAAAGGAGTTTGAATAAGTTTCACCATTACTATGTAACTGAACAGGACGAAATGTAATTTTAGAGTATGTAGCTCCTGTAAACCCATTAGAATTCATTACTTGATTCTGCTGCCCTGAAAGTGCATTAAAGTAATTCCCCTCATAATTACCATTTAACAAAAAACCAATATTCCAATCTTGAGACACAGCAAAAAAATTTGCATCAATTAATGTATCATTAAGCACTGTAAAGCTATTTTGATATATTGTGAAGGGAATTGTTTTAAATACAGAAAAACTCTTATAGGGTATACCAATGAGAGCATCAGGATAAGATGTAATAGCAATCTCATATGCTGGGCTAGTACCATTTGTTTGTGGTAGAGCTATAAAACCAGTAACAGTACCAGGTATACGATCACTAGAACCTACATTACTAACGGTTGAAAAGGAAAAACTGAATACTGCTGCGTGTGCTGGAGACGCAATACTAGCGATCACACTAGCAACAACTAAAGGTAATAAACAAGATAGTTTCATAAAAATTATTATCCAAATAACAGAAAAAAAGATTGATTAGTTTTGAGAAATTACCACTAATATTTAATTAATCATAACATTGCAATCACTGATTTCGTAAAATTGGTTAATGAAATGTAACATAGTGCGATCGCTTATCTTGTAGCTTAGATTAAGGAACGCAACCCAACATCATGAAAATATCTGATTCATATTTTTTGTCTGAATCAGGATGTCCAGGATTTTAGGATTTTCAGGATTGTGATTTGTAAGTTATTGGTGGGAATATAAATTTTAATTGTCAGAATCAGGATGTCCAGGATTTTAGGATTTATAGGATTGTTATTGATGAATTGTCTGTGAATATTGAAAAATGATAATTACAATCACAGGATATTATCTATCATCCAAAAGTTCCCATTCTTCCTAAACAATAAAAGATGACATCCTGTACATCCTCTAATCCTGGTTATCCTGATTCTGACAGATTGTTATTGATGAATTGTCTGTGAATATTGAGATATTATAAAATACAGTTACACCAACACTCAACAAATAACAACAAATAATTTAACGGATAATTTATTATCTAACATCCTAAAATCTGTACTTCCCATAGACAATGAAACAACAA
>NZ_VILD01000003.1:187965-189340 GCF_009712085.1 Anabaena sp. UHCC 0253 | reverse complement strand
TCTGTACTTCCCATAGACAATGAAACAACAACATCCTGAAAATCCTCAAATCCTGGACATCCTGATTCAGACAAATTAACCCTGATATCTAGGATTAAAAACCTTCTTATATTCCAACTTTAACGCACCAAAATTAATCAATAAACCCACAGGAAAATTATAAGCTACCAAATAATTTTTCGCTTGCGCTAAATGAACATCTTCTAAAGAAATAACCGCTTTTAACTCCACCACAACCTGATTTTCAACTATAAAATCCGCTCTTCGTGTTCCTACTTCAATTCCCTCATAATAAATTATTTGTTCTACCTCTCTTCCAAAACTTAACCCTGATTTTTTGAGTTCAATTTCCAGACATCTTTGATAAATAACCTCCTGAAAACCATTTCCCAAAGTTCGGTGTATTTTCATTGCACATCCATTTATTATGTATGTAATTTCGTCTAATTTTAGATTTTGGGTATTAGGTGTGTTCATGGATTTACATGATTGTTATTTGTAAATTGTTGGTGAGATGCTGAAATTGTAATTGTCAGAATCAGGATGTCTAGGATTTTAGGATTTACAGGATTGTGATTGATAAATTTTCTGTGAATATTTAAAAATGATAATTACAATCACAGTATATTATCTATCATCCAAAAATCACTATTTTTCCTAAACAATAAAAAATCACATCCTGTACATCCTCTAATCCTGGATATTCTGATATGGCTTACGCCACGCTACGCTATCAGACAAAATAATTAACCTTGCATTTGATTAAATATAGTGTATAATACACATATCCATACACATAATCTACCTAAAGATCATGCGAACCAATATTGAACTTGACGACGGATTAGTAGAAGAAGCATTTCGTTTAACTAACGTGCGAACCAAAAAAGAATTAATTCATCTAGCATTACAAGAACTAATTCGCGTTCGTAAAAAACGGAACTTACTTGATTTAAGTGGACAAATTCAATTTACTCCTGACTACGACTACAAAGCATTGCGAGAAAATCGAAATGTTTCTGATTGATACTTCCGTTTGGATAAATGTTTTACGCGATAAAACAGGAGTTGCACGTCAAAATCTCCAGACACTTATAAAAGATGAGAATGTCTTTCTGACTCGATTTACCCAGATGGAATTATTACAAGGTTGTCGGGATGAAAGGGAGTGGATGTTGTTGCAAACCTATCTGCAAGAACAAGACTATATTGAAGCAACTGATAATACTTGGGTGTTTGCAGCACGAATTTATTATGATTTACAAAGACAAGGATTAACTGTTAGAAGTAGTATAGATTGTTGTATTGCCCAAATAGCAATAGAACACCAACTAACCCTAATTCATAATGATCGTGATTTTGAACCTATTCAACA
>NZ_VILD01000003.1:185232-187756 GCF_009712085.1 Anabaena sp. UHCC 0253 | reverse complement strand
AAAAAATCGCCATTTTCCCAAACAATAAAAAATTACATCCTGTACATCCTCTAATCCTGGATATCCTGATTCTGACAGATTGTTATTGATGAATTTTGTATGAATATTGAAAGATGATAATTACAATCACAGGATATTATCTATCATCCAAAAATCGCCATTTTTGCTAAACAATAAAAAATCACATCCTGTAAATCCTAAAATCCTGGACATCCTGATTCTGACAAATTAACCCTGATATCTAGGATTAAAAACCTTCTTATATTCCAACTTCAACGCACCAAAATTAATCAATAAACCCACAGGAAAATTATAAAATGTAAACTTTACTGTTCAGATTATAAACTATAAACTGTTCTTGATAACCAATTCCGTCCATTCGTAACTCCTGTAACAATTCCCTTACAATAAAATAAAGAAAACAAGACATTGAGAGGAGAAAAGCTAAATCATGTTAGCAGAATACCAACAACACACCCAAGAACGCGCAGAAATGGGTATTCCCCCATTACCATTAGACGCAAAACAAACTTCAGAATTATGTGAATTACTGAAAAATCCACCCCAAGGTACTGAAGAGTTATTATTAAATTTATTACGCGATCGCATTCCCCCCGGTGTAGATCAAGCAGCTTATGTAAAAGCTGGATTTCTGACTGGAATTGCTAAAGAGGAAATTACCAGCCCCTTAGTTTCACCAATTGATGCAGTAGAATTACTGGGAACAATGATCGGCGGTTACAATGTTCAATCCTTAATAGATTTACTCCAAGTTTCCAGCACCTCCGTATCAGAATCTTCAGAAACACCCTTAGTCATGGGAGGAGAAGGAAGAGAACAAATAGCCGCTTATGCAGCCAACGCCCTCAGCAAAATTATGTTGGTGTATGATGCTTTCCATGATGTTTTGGAATTATCAAAAACCAACCCCTACGCTAAAAGAGTGGTAAACTCATGGGCAGAAGCAGAATGGTTTACGCTGCGTCCCACATTACCAGAATTTATCACCGTTACAGTTTTCAAAGTTCCCGGAGAAACCAACACAGACGACTTATCACCCGCAACCCACGCTACAACTAGACCTGATATTCCTTTACACGCTTTGGCGATGTTAGAAACTCGTCAACCGGGAAGTTTAGAAACCATTGCAGAGTTAAAGAAGAAAGGACATCCCGTTGCTTATGTTGGTGATGTCGTGGGAACTGGTTCATCTCGTAAGTCTGCAATCAATTCTGTATTATGGCATTTTGGGCAATGATATTCCCTTTGTGCCAAACAAGCGGGCTGGGGGTTATATTTTAGGAAGTGCGATCGCTCCGATCTTTTTTAACATAGCCGAAGATGCCGGTGCATTACCCATACAATGCGATGTCAGCAAAATGGAAACCGGTGACGTGATCACCATTTATCCCTACAAAGGCGATATTCTCAACGCCGCAGGAGAAGTAATTTCCACCTTCAGCCTCAAACCTGACACCATTCTAGACGAAGTTCGCGCAGGTGGACGCATCCCCCTACTAATTGGGCGTACCCTCACCGATAAAACCCGTCAAGCATTAGGTTTAGAACCCAGCACTTTATTTATTCGTCCTCAAGCCCCAGCCGACACCGGAAAAGGCTTCACACTGGCGCAGAAAATGGTCGGGAAGGCGTGCGGTTTGCCTGGTGTACGTACAGGGACATCTTGCGAACCAATCATGACTACAGTCGGTTCTCAGGACACTACCGGACCAATGACAAGAGATGAATTAAAAGAACTTGCTTGTTTAGGTTTCAGTGCAGACTTAGTAATGCAAAGCTTCTGTCACACAGCCGCATATCCCAAACCAGTGGACATCAAAACCCACCAAGAACTACCTGACTTCTTTTCCCAACGTGGTGGTGTAGCGTTGCGTCCTGGTGATGGTATCATCCACTCTTGGTTAAACCGGATGTTATTACCCGACACCGTGGGAACAGGTGGAGATTCACACACTCGCTTCCCGTTAGGAATATCCTTCCCCGCAGGTTCTGGTTTAGTTGCGTTTGCTGGTGCATTGGGTGTAATGCCTTTGGATATGCCAGAATCAGTTTTGGTAAGATTTAAAGGAGAATTGCAACCAGGAATTACATTGAGAGATATTGTTAACGCCATTCCTTATGTTGCTATCCAAAAAGGGTTGTTAACTGTAGAAAAGCAGAACAAGAAAAACGTCTTCTCTGGCAAGATTTTGGAAATTGAAGGTTTACCAGATTTGAAAGTTGAACAAGCTTTTGAATTAACTGATGCTTCCGCAGAACGTTCTTGTGCAGGTTGTACAATTAAATTGAGTGAAGAAACAATTGCGGAATATTTGCGTTCCAATATTGCCTTGTTAAAAAACATGGTAGCACGGGGTTATCATGATGAGCGAACCATTATGCGCCGAGTAGCGAAAATGGAAGAATGGTTAGCAAATCCTGTATTAATGTCGGCCGATGCAGATGCGGAGTATGCAGAAATAATTGAAATTGATTTAAGCGAAATCAAAGAACCAATTGTAGC
>NZ_VILD01000003.1:170405-185131 GCF_009712085.1 Anabaena sp. UHCC 0253 | reverse complement strand
ATGCAGAAATAATTGAAATTGATTTAAGCGAAATCAAAGAACCAATTGTAGCTGCTCCCAATGACCCAGATAATGTTAAGTTATTATCGGAAGTTGCCAATGATCCTGTACAGGAAGTTTTCGTAGGTTCTTGTATGACAAATATTGGACATTATCGAGCAACCGCGAAGGTTTTAGAAGGTGCAGGTGAGGTGAAAGCACGGTTGTGGATTGCGCCCCCAACTCGCATGGATGAACACCAATTAAAGGAAGAAGGTGTTTATGATGTTTTCGTAGCTGCAAAGGCCAGAACTGAGATTCCAGGATGCAGTTTATGTATGGGAAATCAGGCACGAGTTGATGATAACACAACGGTGTTTTCTACCTCGACTCGTAACTTCAATAATCGCATGGGAAAAGGCGCTCAAGTGTATTTAGGTTCGGCGGAATTAGCAGCAGTTTGTGCGTTGTTAGGAAGACTTCCTAATGTACAGGAATATATGGATATTGTGGGTGAGAGAATTCATCCTTTTGCTGATAATTTGTATCGGTATTTGAACTTTGATCAAATTGCCGGTTTTGAGGATGAGGGGAGGGTGATTAGTAAGGAGGAACAGGCGGCTTTGGTGTAATTTAGGTTAGGGTGGGTCTTGATGACTCACCTGAATGTTTTGAAAAGGTTAAAATATGTGCAGTACCAAATAGAATTTAAACCCAAAGCGATTAAAGATTTACAAAAAATTCCTGTAAATGAAAGAGAACGCATTATCAATAAAATTGAAGCAATGCAAGATGATTTACAAGGAGATGTGAAACGCTTAACAAATTTTACTCCAGAATATCGTTTAAGAGTTGGTGATTATCGAGTTTTGTTTGAATTAGAAGAACAAACTATAATCGTGTATAGGGTTAAGCATCGTAGTAAAGCTTATGAGTAATAGGAGGTTAAAAAATGATTGAATTACATCCTGAGTTTTTAACAAAAAATGGTCAAAAACAATTTGCTGTTTTACCTTATGAGGAGTTTTTAAAGATTAAAGAATTGTTAGAAGATTTGGAAGATTTAAGAGATTTACGAGATGCTAAGGAAGAGGAGAAAGATAGTCCTTCAGTATCTTTAGCAGATGTGAAAAGTATGCTAGTATTTTGATACTATAAATTATCAGGGTAAACAATGCCAGCAAAGGATACTTGTCATGATGCAGTCAAAAATGCTTTAATTAAAGACGGTTGGACAATTACGGCTGATCCTTATTATATAATCTATGGAAAATTAAGACTTGTTGCTGATCTAGGTGCTGAACGTCCATTATCTGCTCAAAGAGGTGATGAGAAAATAGTGATCGAAGTTAAAAGTTTTCTAAATCCATCATTTATTTATGATTTAGAAAGGGCTGTAGGTCAGTATATCATTTATCGTAATTATCTTAAAAGAACCGCACCAGACCATCAGATTTACTTAGCACTTGGTCAACTTGTTTATAAAGCTAATTTTGACGAAACTATCCAAGTTGTTGTTGATGAAAACCAACTTAAATTAATCATTGTAGATACAGACAAGGAGGTTATTACCAAATGGATAAGTTAGAAAATTACCGATTTTTAATCAAAAAAATCTTAACAGAATATCATCAACTTTTTTCCTCTGCATCTCCTGATAATATAGAAATGCTCTTAGCTTTTGATGAGCAAAGAGATCAATATTTATGGTTTCAAGTTGGTTGGACAACGGAGGAAAGGATTAAGGGAATTTCTGTCCATATTCGCATTAAAAATGAGAAGATTTACATTGAGGAAGATTGGACTGAGGAAGGAATTGCAACTGAGTTATTACGGGAAGGTGTACCAAAAGAGGATATTGTTTTGGCTTTTCATGATCCAGAAACTCGGAAATTAACGGAGTTTGCTGTTGCTTAATACTTTCACTCGATCCTAAATTTAATCCATAGGGAAACAAAAATGAACTTTTACACAGTTGTTCGCAGACAAAGTTATGGTTATTGGGTGGGTTTGTGTTTAGAGAATGGTATTGTTGGACAGGGTGAGTCTTGATGGCTCACCTTGACTTTAAAATATAAGGATGATAGTTTAGTAAACTTTCCTAAGTTATAGAGGAAGACTCCCTTGCTTATCTGTGATCTCCTTTTGTCTCTCTTTTGACAAATTTTTATTTGTAATCCCCATTTCTATCAAAATAAAATCAGTGAAAGCTGGTTGTTTACAAATTTTCTCGTAGTCTGGTAAGTTAGATTTAAAATTTTGTTGACTATACTTTTGGCAGAAATCAATTAATTTATTGTTAGCTTCAATGAAAAATTTTTCTGCTTCTTCAGGATGATCAAGAATACGAAGTAATTCATTACAATATTTTTCAATATCTTTTTTATTCTTACAACTTAAACAATCACCAGGAATAGCAAGATATTTAAAAATCATTAACAGATAATACTTAACCACTGTTGAAGTATCTTTCCTGGCATAATTTTTATTAAATGATGATTTTTTATAGAAAAAGTTAAGCTGATAAAATGCCCATGAACTTGTGTAATATGCTATTGGATAATGATCCTTGTGAAAAATATCACTTCCAATGCTATCAATTAATTTTTGATCAAAATATTTAACTTTATGAGGTTCATCCAAGAACATTGCGGTGAAACTTTTGATCTGAGGTTGAATCTTAATAATCCTCGTTTTAATAACATCTTGATTAAAAAACTGTCCAGGTCTTCTTTCATAATAAAGATTTTTAATATGTCTTGATTGCTGACTTTCATAACATTCTTCTAATCTTTTATTAAAATCAGATAAAGCAGCAAGTAATTCTTTTTTGACTTCTGTTTGAGAATTTGTTGCTTTTATGATTTTATTTCTAATATTATCATCATCTGTTTCAATTATTCTAAGAGGTATAATGATATTATCTATGTTAGGAAAGTCTTTACACATATCTAAAACATGACTAGTTTGACAACCATTAACAATCTGATAATTAATTAATTGGTATTTATCATCATCTATGAGGTTTAAGTCTTGCGTAATAATTGTTATTCCATTATTTAGCAAGGGGAAAAGAGATATTTCTTCTTCTGATTTTAAAGTTTCTTTTATGGCTTCATTGATTGAATTATCTTCTCCTACTCCTAAAAAACCTCTAATATTATCATAGAAAATAGCATCTCTAATCTTGTTATCTTCATCCAAAATTATGTTTTTAAACTCAGCAAAAGATATTGCTGTTATATAAGCTTTTTCTACTCCGGGAACTTTTAAAGTAAAATACTTACTAACTTTAATTGTAGCTTCAACTTGACGCTTAGTTTGTCTATATAATTTTTCAATCTTGTCAGATCCCCACAATTGAAAATTAATTCCCGACAAGAACCTTAATTTGACTTCTAATTCTTTAACGAGTCTTGATTGTTTACTTTTAATTGTAGAATCAGCCTCTTTATGAGAAATACAAATATAGTAAATATTGCACTCTGGTTTCTTGTCTCGTATATTTGTAATATACTTTTTAAGCAAATAAGATGCTAAAGCAGCTTTTTCTTTAACCTGCTCACTTCTGGAATATATAGGTAGCATATCTCTATAATCAGCAAAGAAATCTTCTACTGCATCAATAGTTTTTTTAACCACTTCAAATTCAAAACTATGTTTTAGTTTTGCTTGAACAAAAATGAATTTTAATTTTAAAGTTCTACTCTTTTTCTCGCCAATAACTTGTTCTGCATCTTCTTCGGAATTAACTAAAATATCATCAATAAAAATACCTATACCATCTAGTCCTGTATCTTTAGTTTGTCCTGTGTGGACTTTAGTTACATCAAATTCTTCTGCTCTACGATTAAAAGATGAAAATACACAATAATTAGCAAATAACTCAAAATCTGTATAGTCAAGCCCTGATTCTAACTCATATTCTTTCAAGAATTGTTGAACAAAACTGTTTATTACTGGGTCTGCCATACTTTTAATCTCACTACGTACCTAAAAATACTTAGAAACGTCTATATAATAACATGAATTTTTATTTTTAGTTATGGACAGCGATCTCTCTTGGTTTATGGGTTTATGGAGAGCGATCACTTATTACCCTTAAAGTTAAAAAATAAGCCAAACCCTTGCTAAAATAATATTAGCTACCTATTAAACTACAAGAAATCTATGCAAACCAAAGAATTAATTATACAAGAACTACAGTAAATACCAGAAGTTGAACTAACCCAAATACTTAATTACATTCGTGCTGTTAAACAAAAAAGCAACTCCCAACCAACTGAATATAAACCTATTTGGGAAGTAGCTGATGATATTATCAAAGATATTCCTAAAGAAGTCTTATAAACACTTCCTCCTGATGGTGTAGAAAAACTTATGAGTATCAAATAAATGAATCACCCAACTACCTTTAAAGAAATTGCTTCTCAAGTGCAATTATTCCAGAGTATAGAACAAAAAGAAACATTTATATTTGTACTCGGTGCTTTAACATCTCGATTAATTAGTTTGCATAAAGCAGCCGAAATCATGGACATGGATATAGAAATGTTTGTGAAAATTTTAGAATTAATGGGGATAGATTTCTCATATCTTACAGATGAAGATATCGCTATAGAAAAAACCTGGTAAGATGATGAAAATAGTATTTAACTCTTCCCCTTTAATTTTCTTATCTCGTTTAGATTTCCTTGATTTATTCCTGACAACCAAATCTCAATTTTTATTACCAGAAAGCGTTAAACAAGAAATCAGTGGTAAACAAGATAAATCATCAATACATATTAATACACTAATCGCTGAGAATAAATTATTAGTCCAAAAAGTACAATTAGTTTCTTTAGCTAATCGCTTAAATGAGCGTTTAGGAATAGGAGAATCTGAAGCAATTACTTTAGGTGTAGAATTACAACCAGATTATATTATTTTAGATGACTTTGCGGCTAGAAAAGAAGCAATAAGACTAGGATTAAATGTTAAAGGAACTTTAGCAGTAATTCGTAAATTACAGGTAGAGGGTAAAATTAATATTTCCGATTTAGATATATTGTACCAACAAATCAGGAATGTTAATTTTAGGGTAAAGCGAGAAATTTTTGATAGTATTTTTGAGGATTGATAAATGATTGAATTACATATAAAACAAGCGTTAAAAAAATTGGGTAAAAACTAATGAAACTCGCAAACCAAAAAATTGGCAGTGAAAGCTCAACGCTTAATCAGTTATTAATGGAATTACAGGAAGAATGCCAAAATGTGATTTCTTTGGTTAATCAATTACAACTTTCTGAATTAAGCGATGCCTTCGGCGAGCGCAGCTATCGCCAAAAGGGTAAAATACTTTCAGAATTGCTGGTAGCTTCAATTCATTTACATTCCCATTGTGATGAAGATTGGCAAAATTTGATTTCTGATGAGCTGGAAACTTTAGCAGATGATTAAGGGTTTCTGCACGGCGATCGCATTTTGGGTACGGTTTTGAAAGAGCAATCGCTTATTACCCTTAAAGTTGAAAAACAAGCCAAACCCTTGCTAAAATAATATTAGCTACCTATTAAACTACAAGAAATATATGCAAACCAAAGAATTAATTATACAAGAACTACAGCAAATCCCAGAAATTGAACTAACCCAAATACTTAATTACATTCGTGCTGTTAAAGAAAAAAGCAACTCGCAACCAACTGAATATAAACCTATTTGGGAAGTAGCTGATGATATCATCAAAGATATTCCTCAAGAAGTCTTAGAAACACTTCCTCCAGATGGAGCAGAAAAACATGATTACTATCTTTATCAACAAGATTCTATAAAAGAATAAATAATGAAAAGCATTTTTGCAGATACGTTTTATTGGGTAGCATTAATTAATAAAAGTGATTCATGGCATGAGCGTGTCAGAAGTTATAGCTGTAATCTATCAAATATTAAAATTATCACTACGGAGGAAGTTTTAACAGAAACCATAAATTTTTTTGCTTCTTTTCCTACACCAATGAGAGCAGCAGTTTCTCAGCTAGTAGTGCAAATTATTGCAGATCATAATATTCAAGTAATTGCTCAAACCCATGAATCGTTTATAGCAGGTTTAGAGTTATTTCAACAACGATTTGATAAAGGATATAGTTTAACAGACTGTATTTCTATGATGACAATGAAAAATCTCAATATCATAGAAATCTTAACCCATGATAAACATTTTACACAAGAGGGTTTTCTTATCTTGTTTAAAGATTAACAGTTAAATTGGGTATAGCTTCTAAAAGCAATAGCGGAATGCTGACCGAAGGTATCGCATAGCTTACAGAAAATATTGCTTTTTTGTACCATCACAGCTAAGAAGCCCAACAAGTATGATCAGGAAAAGTTGCCAGGGCGAGTATTTATTACCTTAATCTAGCTCTCTCCGTCCTTCTAATGCTCTAGCTAAAGTTAATTCATCAGCATATTCTAAATCACCACCTACAGGTAAACCAAAGGCAATACGGGTGACTTTTGTAAATGGTTTCAGTAATTGACCTATGTATAATGTTGTGGTTTCCCCTTCGATACTGGGACTAATGGCTAAAATCACCTCTTGGGGTTTTTGTTCACTTACCCGTCTCACTAAAGCTTGAATAGTTAACTGTTCAGGTCCTATACCATCCATGGGGGAAATTACGCCACCTAAAACATGATATTTACCTTTATATTCACGGGTTTTTTCTAAAGCAATCACATCACGAGAATCTGCAACTACGCAAATAGTTGTATTGTCTCGCTGAGGGTGACGACAAATTTCACATACTGGATCTGATGAAAGGTGAAAGCAAACTTGACACAAGCCTACCTGTTTTTTCGCGTCAACAAGTGCTTGAGCTAAAGCTTCTACCTCTGCTTCTGGTCTTTTTAATATATGCAAAGCTAATCGTTGGGCGCTTTTTGGACCAACTCCGGGTAGCCGTTGCAGTTGTTCAATTAATCGGGCTAAGGGACGTGCGTAAACCGTAATTTTACCTCCGGGCTTTTTTTCTATTTTACAATCATCTCATCTCAAAATTAAAATGAGTTATGTTTCGCGCAAAGGAGCAAAGACGCAAAGTTTGAGCAATTTTAACCAATAAAATATTGTATAGCATTTCCTAGTCTGCTGAGGTACAAATTTATCTGCGGTTAGTTATTTTTTCGGTGTACCTCAATGAGAATCGCTATAATCATGAATACTCCGTCGAAAACTGACTAACTATGAATTCTCGGTTCTGGGTGTAAAGTTGATAATAATTGACTTTCCACCTCTGCTAATTCATCTAATCTATCCATGACGATTTTTCGGTCAAAATAAGTATCAGCTAAAACCCAATATGTGCCAAAATGTCGGGCTTCTGATGCCATTAAACTGCGGTAAAATTCCGCTAATTCGGGTTCTGGACAGTTAGCAGATAGGAGTCCTAAACGTTCATGACTACGGGCTTCTATTAAACCAGTGACGAGTAAAGAGTCTAAAAATCTATGGGGTTCTTGTCCCCGTACCTGAGATTTTAACCCTGCACCGTAGGGGGGTGCGGAAAGGGCTGCTAGTTTGATCTCACGGCGTTCTAGCCATTGATTAACGAGTTCAAAGTGTTCTAATTCTTCACGAGCGATCGCTGTTAATTCCCTCACCATTTTACTATTAGAGGGATAGCGAAACATCATATTTAATGCTACACCTGCGGCTTTGCGTTCACAGTGAGAGTGATCTAGTAAAATAATATCCAGGTTAGCGATCGCTTGCTCTACCCAAGCATCACTGGTAGGTTGTTTAAGAGCATTAATAGTGGGTAAAGGTGAACTTAGCACAGGAAAGACAACTCCAGATTCAACAATTTAGCTACTGGATTTTAATTGTAAACTATTGATTATATTTTATACGCTTATATATGAATTATCACAGTTTGTGCTAGGCTGAAACTGTAAAAATCACCCCTTTGCAAAATTCCCGATAGCCATTAACCTAATGTTGTAGCGATCGCGTTAGGATTTAGTCAAACCTATTTTGTAAACATTCCTATTGGCACACTTTTCGAGTAAGATAGTATATCTGTTCTATAAAAACTCTTCCACAATTTTGGAAAATCCTATACTTAGAGGCAATAATGGCAACTAATACCGAAACTTCAGGCAAGCAAAAAGCGTTAAATATCGTACTTGGACAAATTGAACGCAGCTTTGGAAAAGGCGCAATCATGCGTCTCGGTGATGCTACCCGAATGAAGGTAGAAACAATATCTACTGGGGCGCTTACCCTAGATTTAGCCTTGGGTGGGGGTTTACCCAAAGGACGAGTCATCGAAATCTATGGACCAGAAAGTTCTGGTAAAACCACCGTCGCCCTCCATGCTCTGGCAGAAGTGCAGCGAAATGGCGGTATTGCGGCATTTGTAGATGCTGAACACGCTCTAGATCCTACCTACGCTGCCGCTTTGGGTGTAGATATTGATAACTTACTTGTTTCCCAACCAGACAATGGCGAATCAGCACTAGAAATTGTTGATCAACTGGTGCGTTCTGCGGCGGTTGATATTGTTGTCATTGACTCCGTAGCTGCCCTTGTACCCCGCGCCGAAATTGAAGGAGATATGGGGGATATTCACGTGGGTTTACAAGCTCGGTTAATGAGCCAAGCTTTACGGAAAATTACTGGCAATATTGGTAAATCTGGATGCACAGTTATTTTCATTAACCAGTTGCGGCAAAAAATCGGTGTCACCTATGGTAGTCCAGAAACTACAACGGGTGGTAATGCTCTGAAATTCTACGCTTCCGTGCGCTTGGATATTCGCAGAATTCAAACTTTGAAAAAAGGGACTGATGAATTTGGCAACCGTGTCAAAGTGAAAGTAGCTAAAAATAAAGTTGCACCACCTTTTAGAATTGCCGAATTTGACATTATCTTTGGCAAAGGAGTTTCTACCATTGGTTGTCTAGTAGACATAGCCGAAGAAACTGGTGTTCTTCTCCGCAAAGGTGCTTGGTATAGTTACAGTGGGGAAAATATTTCTCAAGGTAGAGATAACGCTATTAAGTATTTAGAAGAAAAAGCAGAATTTGCTGCCAAAGTTAAAGAACAAGTTCTGGAAAAACTAGATAAAGGTGCTGTAGTTTCTGCTAATTCTGTAGTTCAACCCCATGACGTTGAAGAGGAAGAAGAGATTGATTTAGAAGAAGAATAGACTTTTGGTGGTGAATAATTAAATAATCTAAAGGAGTTATGTAGGGACAATTCATGAATTGTCCTTACGCCTTTTCTAAAAACATCCACTTAACAGCTTTTAATTACATCTAGTAATTCACTAGGATGATGAATTAAAAAATCTGGATTTTGTTTACTTAATGCTTCGGAAGAATTAAAACCCCAACTTACCGCAATTACTTTAATATTGGCTTTTTTGGCAGATTCTATATCTCTAGTTTCATCTCCTACATAAATTACTGCTTCTGGTTTGAATTGTTTTTGGCGCAAAACATTATTAATGATTGTAGTTTTGCCAAAAATAGTTACTCCTGAATAAATAAAATTAAACAGATAATCTAAATTATGACACTTGAGAAATTCATTCACATTTTCTTGAGAGTTAGAAGTAATAATTCCCAGGTGATATCCTTGATTATAGAGTTCTATTAGGGCAACATTAATGCCATCAATAGGTTCTAATTCTGGGATTTTAAGTTTTAATTCTCCTTTTACTTTTTTGACAAGAAAAGGAATTTTGAATAAGGAAACGCCAGAATATTTAATAATCTCCCTGGCTGTTAGATTTCTGAGTATAGCTAGTTCTTGAGGATTGATAGGGACATATCCAAATTCCAGGGCTAAACGATTGGCAATAGTTACAAGAGCATCTACTGTATCAGCAATCGTCCCATCAAAATCAAAAATTATTACTTTTTGGGTCATTCTTGTGCCTGGATGCGTCAATATTAGCGCGAGCATTACGTCGGAACATTTCTGGTTTAATGCGCCGCAAGGCTGATGCTGTGAATCTTTTGTCCCACTCCTCATTTGATATTTGCGCTAATTCTACCAGCTTGGGGGCTAAATTCCCAGCATAGGGTTGAAAATCAGTGACATCAGTTACTTGAGCAAATCGTTGATTCCAAGGACAAACATCTTGACAAATATCGCAACCTGCAACCCATCCTTGTAAATGAGGTGTAATCTCTTCCGGGAGTTCTTCTGCCCGATTTTCAATTGTATGATAGGCAATGCAGCGGTTAGCATCTACTACAAAGGGTTCAGTAATTGCACCAGTAGGACAAGCTTGCAGACAACGAGTACAAGTTCCACAATGTTGGGTAGATGGGCGATCGCTTTCTAATTCCAGATTGGTTAAAACTTCTCCCAAAAATACCCACGAACCATATTTTCGGGTAATCACATTGCCATTTTTAGCAATCCAACCAATTCCCGCTTTTTGCGCCCAAACTTTATCTTGGACTGGCCCTGTATCTGCATAATAACGCGCTTTTACATTTGCCCCCAGAGATTCTAGCCAAATAGCCAATTCTTTCAGCTTTTTGTGCATAACTCTATGATAATCCCTACCCCAGCCATAACGGGAAATTTTTCCGTATTCATCTCCTTGGGGACGTTCATGAGGAGTGTAATAATTCAATGCTACAGCTATGAGCGATCGCACTTCTGGCATAACTAAACTAATATTCTCACGCTTAGGATTTTTCATCCATTCCATGTCGGCGTGATAACCCATGTTTAGCCAATCTTGCAATTTTTGTGTCTCTATCGTCTCTAAATCACCTACAGCAGCAATACCCACTTGGTGAAATCCCAACTCTTGAGCTTTTGCTTTCACCACTACGCTGCTAATTGATGTACATTCATTCATTTTTCTTATGGGAAATTTAGCCAAGAGTAAAGAAATGGTGAGAACATTATACACCCCACTTATGATCCCCAGTTTCTCTATTCCTTACTACATATATATGTAAATTTTATTTGCAATTTGTTAAGAAATAATGCAACATGGGATGGAAGAGGTCAAGCAACCCAGAGTGATGAACCTCCTGACCTAATCAATAGACAGTGGAGAAATTATGACATTCACTTCTGATTCAGCTTCAACCCAATTTTCTGGCGCTTTTAACTACAGCACCAGTGACGCTATCCCTGCCACTATTACCGTATTTAAAGCCCTAAACGTGGATGATCAGTTAGCAGTCCTGTGGTATGCCTACACAGAAATGGGTCGTTCTATTACCCCTGCTGCTACAGGTGCGGCGCGTTTGCAACTAGCAGAAGGTCTTTTAAATCAAATCCAACAAATGTCTCACGCCGAACAGTTGGAAGTTATGCGTGACTTGGCTACTCAAAGAAATACCCCAGTTTCTCGCTCCTATGGGATCTTCAGCGTCAACACCAAGTTAGCTTTCTGGTACGAATTATCAGAATTAATGGCGAAAGGTCTTGTTATTCCCGTACCCGCCGGCTATCAATTATCCCGTGACGGCTCACAAGTTTTAGAAACTTTGAAAGAATTAGATTTTGGTCAACAAATTACTGTTTTGCGGAAAGTAGTCTCAGATATGGGTGTAGACCCCCTCGCTGATTAGGTGACCTGAGAAGCAACAACCCTTTTACCAAATTTTAGATTTTGAATTTTAGATTTTGAATTCCCTAAAAGGGTTGACAATTAATTTTTGATATCCTCTCAACCTCAATGTTTTGCCATGTAATAGTTCTCAGGCAACTATCTGAGGACTATTTTTTATTAGGGTTGTAAGTAGGTAGGTGGGAAAACTTATAACTATGTCATTGCGAGTGGAACGCAGCAATCCCAAGAGTTTTGGGTAATTTACAGTTCGTTACATAGTTGGGTTGATTAGCATCTACCTACTTAAGGGCGAAGCATTCGGGTGATAAATTATCGGTTTTCTCCCAAATTTATTTTCCGAATGCTTCGCCCCTACATCCTGACTTCTTCTATTTAAAATATTCAGGTAAATATGTCAGTAACTCAGCCCTAAAGGGACTGAGCTTGTAAGAAATTGCAAGCTGTACTGACCAGTCTAAGTCTTCACTGACTACGTTTTTTGAGTCACGACACCCTGGAATCCGTAGCTAGTTCCCTGCTCTGTCGCTTGTGATTAAACAGTTTCAAAGTCACTGAAACAGTGTTGCCAGCCTAACAAGCTCTTAAAACATTGACGTTCGCGCAGCGTGCCGGAGGCATTCAGCTAACATTACCCGCAAGGCTTGCCTTGAGCGCAGTCGAAAGGAGGGACTTTATGTCCAAAGTATTTGTAATTGACACTGACAAACGACCGCTAGATCCAATTCATTCAGCCCAAGCTAGACAACTATTAAGAAACAAAAAAGCAGCCGTATTCAGACGATTCCCATTCACAATTATCCTCAAAGAATCGCACTCTGATTCTGCTGTTTCTCCTTTGAGATTAAAGCTTGACCCTGGTGCAAAGCATACAGGAATAGCATTAATCAATGACGTTACTGGTGAGGTTGTATTTGCTGCTGAATTAAAACATAGAGGTTTTGCAATTCGAGAGTCCTTAACTTCTAGAAGACAATTAAGACGTTCTAGACGTGGTAGAAAAACTCGTTACAGACAGCCAAGATTCTTAAATAGAACCCGTCCAGAGGGATGGTTAGCACCAAGCTTACAAAGTCGAATTGAGAATATCAAAACTTGGGTTAAGAAGTTGTGTAACCTTGCACGAATTGAGGCTATTAGTCAAGAATTGGTACGGTTTGATATGCAGTTAATGGCTAATCATGATATTCAAGGCAAGGAATATCAACAAGGAACTTTAGCTGGTTACGAAACCAGAGAATACTTATTAGAAAACTGGGATAGGCAATGCGGCTATTGTGGAGTGAAAGACGTTCCTTTTCAAGTAGAGCATATTCATCCACGAGCCAAGGGTGGTAGTAATTCAATAACAAATCTCACTTTAAGTTGTGAAAAATGTAACACCAAAAAAGGAACGAAAGATATTAAAGATTTCCTCAAGAAAGACCCATTAAAGTTAGAAAAAATCTTGAAGCAAGCAAAAAGACCACTAGCTGATGCAGCCGCAGTAAACACAACTCGTTTTGCATTACTAGAAGTTTTAAAAGCGACTGGATTACCCGTAGAAACTGGTTCAGGAGGTTTAACTAAATTCAACCGTAGCAAGCAGAAACTAAAGAAAACTCACTGGATTGATGCGGCTTGTGTTGGTCAATCAACTCCAATTCTCAATATCAAAGGTGTTAAGCCATTGTTAATTACAGCTAACGGTCACGGCACTAGACAATCTTGCAGAACCGATAAATTTGGTTTTCCAAATCGTCACTGTTCTAGAATTAAATTTCATTTTGGTTTTCAAACAGGAGACATCGTTAAATCAGTTGTCAAAACTGGTAAAAAAGTTGGCGAATATGTTGGCAGGATTGCTACTCGTGCGACAGGAAGTTTCAATATCTCAACTAGAAATGGATTAGTTCAAGGAATTAGCTATAAAACCTGTAGAACTATCCACAAAAAAGATGGTTATGGCTACTCAAGTCAAAAGATTCAATGCGGTTAAAACCGTGGTCAGTGAGCTTGTCGAACTGCCCGTGTCGCGGCTGGTGAGCTGCGTCGAACCATCCCTCTCAGCACTGAAGTGTCTGAGTTTCCCACTTACCGCGAGGTCTTATGACATTTACTAAGTTTTCATCACTAACGAAACTCCAAATTAAAGGAGTGACAGAGCCAAATATTGTAAATTATTTTACGACTTTAAACGCCGGAGAGTTTACAAAAACGGCTGCTTTATTTGCTGAAGATGGTGTGATGAATCCACCATTTGAATCTGCTATTGTTGGAGTTGATGCGATCGCTACTTACCTTGAAAAAGAAGCCCAAGATATCAAAGCTTATCCCCAACAGGGAATTAGTGAGAATTTGTCAGATTACCAGATTCAAATTCAGGTAACAGGTAAAGTTGAAACTTCTTGGTGTGGTGTCAATGTATTGTGGTTATTCATTCTTAACCAAAATAAACAAATTGTTGATGCTAGAATCAAGCTTTTAGCTTCACCCCAAAATCTACTGTCCTTACGTCCACCCGACAAAGAATATACAGTTGATCACTAAATATTTTAAGATTTAGTAGCAGTGGTTTGAGCCAAAGAACGTAATAGCAAATTTCTACCTAGCTCAACACCTGACGGTCCACACTGCCAATCTGGATGTGCTGTCATTAACAAACTATCTAACGTTTCTTGATCAAACAAATGCCACACAGGAGCATCATTAATTCTCGACTCTAATGCGTAGCAGTTAGGAGAAACACAGCGAATCATACAGCGGCTAGAGATTCTCGCCAAACTCATGATTTCACCAGGTTGGAGAGAGCGAAATTGACGGATAACTGCTTTGAATTCGCTGACAGAAGATACTATAAGACCAGGTAGAGCCATTGTTGCTTTTTTCTCTCCATTCACCGCAATCCAGTAATGACGACTAGGATCAATTCCTTCTAACCAAGGTGACTCATCATCTAGACGATAGCGGGGTGATAGGCAAAATAAAGCTTCCATAGTTTAAATTTTATTAAATTGATTATTTTATGTTAATTAACTAAAACAACGGGCGATTATTCATTAATCATCCCTTATATTTACAGTATTTGATAAGTAATAGTAATAAGTCAAATAAATTTAGCAAAAGTTATTAACTAAGTTTATATTTCTTAATATAACAATTTATACTTATTTAGGA
>NZ_VILD01000003.1:156278-170005 GCF_009712085.1 Anabaena sp. UHCC 0253 | reverse complement strand
ATATAACAATTTATACTTATTTAGGAGATATTTAAGGTTTAGATAGTTCCGGGAGAGTCATTTCTAGTTTGAGACAGTTAGCCCCATTCACCTGCAATTGATATTCTACTTTATCCATCAATCGGTTCATAATTAACCAACCATAACCACCTTCTTGTTTTTCTGTGGGGTTGGGGGGAAAGTAAGTAGACATATCAAAGCCTTCACCATAATCCCAAATCTCGATAGATAAATCCCGGTCTTTTAGTTCTAAACGCAGTAAAATAGGTAAATTTGGCTTTTCCTTATGGGCATGACGGACAGCATTAGAGTATGCTTCTACCAAAGCTAATCTTAAACGACTTGATTGTTTTGTCCAATCAACAGATTCACCTAGCTGCACTTTTAAACATCCCAACAACCAGCCTTCAACAATATTAATGAAGCTAAGATCACTAGGAACATGGAGTTCGCTTTTCATTACCTATAAAACCTCCAGAGAGAGTATAGTTTGATCATCTTCTTGGACATAGTTATTGGCTTGAATCAGAGTTAATAAGTTATCAAGGCTAAGTGGCTGTGATTGTTTCGTAATTAGTTGCCATAAACCTTCTTGATTAAGCATATAACGATTTGTTGTCTTTAAATCGTCTATATTTTCCCATACAGTTGCTTCCGTAATTCCATCACTGGCCAGCAATAATGTATCTCCTGGAGCAAGAATCAAACGACCAGACTCTGCTTGCCATTTAGGTAATATCCCCAAGGGAATGCTGCGAACTTTCAGATAATGGGGAGCATCATTAAAACTTGCTTGTCGTGACCAAACCAAAGGATAAATATGCCCAGAATTAGCATAAACCAGTTCCTTTGTGCTTGGGTGATAACGTGCTAAAACCATCGTGATAAAATAATTACTACTGATTAAGTCATCACTGAGGGCAGAATTAAGATTCTGCATCATCACATTTGGCTCTGCTGGCACTTCTTGACATAGTTCCCGACGCAAGAGAGAAATCGTACTAGCCATAAATAAAGCCGCTGGAACACCCTTACCAGACACATCTCCCACTGCTAACCATAAATCACCATTAGGATGAATAAATACCTCAAAAAAGTCACCTCCTACCTCACGGGCTGGATAGCAGCAAGCTTGTATCCTCACTCCTGGCATTTCTGGTAAAGTTTGCCGTAACAGGTTATGTTGAATTTGGCGAGCTACTTCCAATTCCTGTCGCAGTTGTTGTTGTTTTTCTTGCAGACTTTGATAGAGTTTGGCCTGGGAAATGGCTAAAGCGGCTTGTTCAGCCACACCTGTAATTAGTTGAATATCTTCTTGATGCCAACCATGATCATTTCCTAATTTACAGATAGCCAGAATAGCTAGTAAGTGTTGCTGGTAAATGAGTGGGACTACTAAATAGTGACAAAGAATACCCTCATAGATATCTTCAGTTATTTGATAATGATGGGTTTGGAAAACTTCGGCAATTAACGCACTAGAATTGGGGACGAAACCGGATACTTCAGATTGAGGATTTTGATACAAAAATTGTTTTTGTGTTAGTAAATTATCTTCTACTGGGATGAGTAAACAATTATTAGCCGCAAATGTTTCTCCAATAGTAGCGACAATTTTTTGCAGCATATTCTCATAATCCAAGGATTCTCTAATTGCTGTTGTTAAAGCATTAAATAAAGATTCCCGTCGCAAAGCCCGAGATAATTCTGCTATCCTTTTTTTTACTAAGCGATATGTATCACTAGCTTGGCTAACTAATGCTTGAAGTTCGTTAGGATTCCAAGGTTTTGTAATGTATTTAAATACTCGACCGGAATTAATTGCATCTACTAAATCTTCTACATCAGTAAAACCAGTTAGCAAAATCCGAATTGTATCAGGAAAACGGTCTACAGTCAGACTTAACAACTCACTACCGTTCATATCTGGCATTCTTTGGTCGGAGATAATCACGGCCATTTCACCTTCTTGATCTAAGATAGCCAAAGCTTCACGAGCATTACTGGCTCTATAGACTTTAAAATCTCTCCAAAAAGTGCGATAGAGCAAATCCAAGTTATCTAGCTCGTCATCTACTACCATGAGCTTGAGCTTGTCTAACTTTTTATCAGTCATATTTGACTCAACTTTCCAAATACTTGAATGGCAAGATGCCTAAACTTAACAGTTATGAGTATTTAAATACAACTTATGCAACCAATCCAGAGCGTAAAGCCATAACGGCTGCTTGAGTACGGTCATCAGCACATAGTTTATTCATAATATTGCGAACGTGTGTTTTTACAGTGCCAATTGTAATATAAAGTTTCTGAGCGATCGCGGCATTACTACAACCCTCGACTATCAATTTTAACACTTCTAACTCTCTTTCTGTGAGAAGATAGGGCGTAATAGCTGATTGATTTTCAGTAAATTCTATCGTCGAACTTACCGCTGTTGTATCCATAAGTATAGAGTCTAATGGGTATGGATTTTGTTGGACTCGCTCTAAAATAATTCTGGCAATCATCGGATCAATCCAAGGATTACCACTAGCAGTTACCCGTACCGCTTCTAGTAAATTATCACAATTGATATCTTTCATACAGTAAGAATCTGCACCAGCATTAAAAGCCGCAATTACGGATTCTTTATTATCCTGCATTGTCAAGATTAATACTTTTATTTTTGGTTGATTATCATCAGTAGTTGTTTTAATCTTCCTAGTTAATTCAATGCCATCTTGATCTGGTAAACCTATATCAACGATCGCAATATCTGGCTGTATTGTTTTTAACAAAATTAGCCCCCTGCTGGCATTATTAGCTTCTCCAACTACTTCAATGTCACCTTTTTGCCGTAATGTAGTACAAATATTGAGACGAGTGAGTTCATGATCTTCAATGATCGCAATGCGAATTTTACTCATAGCTAAATGCTGCTAGATATTCAATAATATATAGCTTTTTGTTAATTAATTCCGTAATTACCAGAAATTGTCCCTTTAATTGCCATATCCAGACGGATACTGTCCTTGTATTGGCGCTGGAGATGAAAGATCAGAAGGTGTGGTTTGCAAAGGGGGTTGTATCCCATAACCACTATAGTTTCCATTTTCCAATGGGGTAGCCGGATTAACAACTACTGGATTCGTAGACTGAATAGGATAAGATACTCCAGATGTAGGTAATTCTCCAGGTTGTGAAGTCTGAATACTATTTATATTCGGGTAAACATTTAGTTGTTGATTTGTAAAAGTTGGTTGAATATATCCCACCCTATTGCTAGGACTGACAACTTGACCAGACAAGCTATTATTAATAGGTATTGACGTATTTATTCTATTGCTATAATTATTTGACTGTTGAATAGCAGTTGCTAAGGGGTTAACTAAAACAGAGTTTGCAGTTTGTGAAGTTTGATGATTAAATGAGGTAGTCGTTGATGTTGTTTCGGGTAATGTAGTTAAAGAATTAGTTCCTAAAAACTGATTATCAAAATTATTACCAGAAGAATATAATAGATTTTCAGCTTGAGTGACAAAGGAATTTTTCTCCATTGGCGGAGTTAAATTATTACCACTATTGTTAATACTTGGAGATTGAATATCTGCATTATTTTGTTTAATTACCTCCTCCAGAAATTTCCTATTTTCTTGGGTTTGATTACTTATTGGTAACTGAATATTATTTACCAAGGCATCAGCCTGATTAAAATCATTTAATAATACTGGTAAATTATCAATATCTGCGGCTATACTTTTATCTTCAGCAGACATTGTTGAATCTGATTCAATCACAATTTCCTCAGAAATTGCTTCGGAATTTGGCTTTTCACTCAGATTATCGGGTTTTAACCAGTATTCCCAACTAATTATCCCGACTAATAATAAGAACATACTGATTCCCCAAAAAGCCGGTTGTCGAAAAATGAATAACCTGGCTTTGAGGTAGCGTAAGTAAGCGGGAGGATAGTAACGGTGTGACATACTTAGGATTTTATATAACAGGTAATAGGTTGAGGACTGAAGATCAAGAGAAATATTCTCCATATTGTTCCAATTACCAATACTTCATCCCCAGCCTGTAATTTTATTCTAAGCTTTTATAGCAATTTAGTCATGAGGGATACAGTATTCTTGTTCAAAATTTTACATTATCGTTGTGCTACTTTAATTAATAAAAATAACCCTGTTACCAGTCCAAATAAATTGGGCAACCAAGCGCCAATTACAGGAGACAGTATACCAGCCTGTGCTAACGCTCCGGAGACAGATAGTAGTAAGTAATAACTAAAAATCACAATTACACTAATACCAAAACTTGTCCCTCTGCCAGTGCGTTGAGGTATACTGCCCATAACTGAGCCAACTAAGCCAAAAATTACGCAGACAAAGGGAAAGGCGATTTTTTGTTGAATTCGTACTTGTAGTTTGCGAATTTTTTGATCGTTACCACCCAGACGTTCTATTTCTAGTTGTTCTAGGGCTTGGGAAATATTCATTTCGCCATAGTCGCGGCTATTTTCGGCGAGGGTTAAGGGTGTACGGGGTAGTTGTAATTGCTGTTGTTCAAATCGTAAAATATTCCGATATGAGCTATCTGAAGCGACTAAATAGATAGTACCATTGTAAAAATCCCAGACTTGTTTTGACCCATTCCATTTAGCTGATTCGGCAACAACAATTTGATTAACTCCGCCTCGGGAACGGTCTATAATTGTTAAACCTTTCATTTCTTTGCCATCAAATTGGTCAGCATAAAATAAACGGGAAAGTATTTTGCTTTGGCTACCATCTGCTTGTTTAAATTCCCGATATTCAGGATAATAAATATTTTGTTGTTTAAAGGAAGGTTGGTCTGATTTGAGGGCTTTTGCTAGAGTAGTTGTGGCTTGATAATTGGCGGCGGGGGCAATTTGCTCATTAAATACATAAGTCATGAGAGTAACTGCAAAACTTAACACTACAGCAGTTAAAACCATGCGATAAACACTCACTCCACACGCCCGCAAAGCAATTAATTCACTTTCGCTAGAAAGGCGACTATAGGTCATTAAAGTAGCTAACAAAGTGGACATGGGAAAGGAGTAAACCATGACATAAGGTAGCTTTAATAGGAAAATCTCTAAGGCGATATTCAGTGGTAGTCCAGATTCTACAACCTTTCGCAATAATTCAAATAAACTATCAATTGCTAAAACTACAGAAGTAAATGCCCCAACGCCAAATAAAAATGGTGGAAGTAATTGGATTGCTAAATAGCGATCCATGATCGAAAAAGAAAAAAATGAAATGAAATAAGAGAATGGTTTAAGCTGTTTAGAAATCATGATATGAGAGGAGTCAGGAGTAAGAGTCAGGAGTTGTAAGGGCATATCCCTGACGGGACTGGAAGCATCAGCATTCGGAAAATAAACTTGGGAAAAACCGAGAATTTGTCGCCCGAATGCTTCGCCCCTACTGAGAAAAACCGATAATTGATTATCCGAATGCTGATGCTTCCAGCACGCTCCGCGAACGCCCGTACAGAAGTCAGAAAAAAAAGTAGAAAGAATTTAATATAACTTAGGGGTTAATTGTCGCAGGTAATAACTGCTGAAAAAAGCTACTTTCTTGATTTTTAATGATTAATTTTTAATCCCGTTCTGCGGTACTAAATAGTAATTTATAGTATTTTATAAAAATAATGAATTTAGGCAGAAAAGTTATCGCCTAAATAGAATTGTCGCACCAAAGGGTTATTGTAAAGTTCATCAGCAGTACCAAAAGCGAGAATTTGTCCTTCGCGCATAATATAACCACGATCTGTAATGGCCAGGGTTTCGCGGACATTGTGATCTGTGATGAGAATACCCATACCGCGATCGCGCAATTGACCGACAATTTCCTGAATCTCTGATACAGCAATAGGATCAACCCCTGCAAAAGGTTCATCTAAAAATAGGAATTTGGGTCCATCTTTACCTGCTGCTAAAGCCCTAGCTAATTCTGTCCGTCGTCGTTCCCCACCAGAAAGCTGAATACCCTTACTGTCACCAACTTTTTCTAAGCGAAATTCCCGCAATAAAGTATGTAATCGTTGTCCCCACTCCCAACGAGGAACGCGAGTTTGCTCAAATACCAAAAGAATATTTTCTCTAACTGAAAGGTGACGAAATACACTGGCTTCTTGGGCTAAATAGCCAATTCCTAATCTAGCCCTTTTGTGCATGGGAAAATTAGTAATATCAAAATTATCTAACCAAACTTTGCCATGATTAGGTTTTTCCAAACCTGTGGCAATATAAAATGTTGTCGTTTTCCCAGCCCCATTAGGACCGAGTAAACCGACAACTTCCCCCTGACTAACTGAAAGGCTAACGCGATTGACAATTAATCGCTTGCCGTAAGATTTGTGAATATTCTCTAAAACAATTTTCACTATGGGCGCTTTTATCAATGTGTAGATGTTAATTAGAACGCTTCAGGGCTGGGGTTTTTGGGGCTGGTGTCGTAGTTTGTCTAATCGCATTATCTTCTACCATGTATACAGATTCTACCTGACGGTTAGCTTGAGGTAAGGCGAGAAATTTCCCTTCGTCTATTAAATAAGTAACTTTTTCGGCACGAATACTATTATTACCCTGTTGCAAAATATAAACATTGCCGCTGAAGTCAATCCGTCGTTCTTTACTAAAGTATTGTGCTTGGGCAGATGTGGCTTGAATTTGCCTTGCTGGATACAGCATTTGTACATTACCGCGAGCCGTAATTACTTGAGATTTAGCATCATATTCTTGAATATCCGAGCGGATAGTCAAGGGACGATTTCCTGTAGATTGGGCTGTAGCGGTTTGTAATTGGGTAGGAAGGGTTACTGCTCCTACGAGGGAAATTGGTACTGCTAAGGCTAATAAAAAACGGTTTATCTGTGATTTTAGTAATTGATAGCGAGGTATCATAGCAATTAAAAATGAAAGACTTTTGCTGGTATTCTGATTGCTTAAAGGTAATCTGGACTAATTCCTAATTAATATAGGATAGCAACTAGCAATCATGGACGGTTTTTGCAAGTGTTTGGTTTCGCTATGAAAACATTTAGAGTGTTCCAAACAATAAATGAGCCAAAACCAGAGATTGCTTCATTCCGCTCTGCTCCATATGGCTAACGCCACGCTCCGCGAATGCAATGACAATTGGGCATTTTTTTTACTTGGAATACTCTTAGGGACTTCCAAGAAATAAATTATCCAGATTAACGAACCGCAGAGGCGCAGAGGACACAGAGGAATAAGGGTTTGAGTGGTCACTGAGCTTGCGATGCCCTGAGCGAAGCCGAAGGGTCGAAGTGAGATTTGTTACGTTAGGTGGTTGAGTGTTTTTTTATTTGGAAGTCCCTTAGTGAGTTGTAATTTTTAATTTCCCGCCAGCGTTGAGTGTGCTAATCCTTACTAAAGGAAATACTTGGTAAAAGCCGATCTTGATTTTGAGCCGACTCACTGGTTGCTATCGGTTCTAGGCTTTCTTGTTGTAGTGTTTTTAATAAATCTACACTTTGAGTAAATAATTCTTCTACATTAATACCACCGTAACTGGGTAAATAACGCCGGAGGCGATTGCTACCTTCTCCTAAAAGAATCATTGCTCCTCGCCAGTTACAATTACCCAGATGATATAGTCCTACAGCAATTTGGAGAATTCCTTGATAAAAAGTTTTATCTGGTTCAATGCTGTCAATCCAGAGTGCTTCTAGAATGTCATGACAAGCATAGAACTGTCCTGCATTGAACTGTTCTATACTTTGCCAAAACTCTTCCGGCATGATGTCGTTCATCCCATGCTGTCCCGAACTTCTTTAATCGTGTCGAGGGAGATTTCTTGTTTATCGCAAGAAAACTCATTGTCAGGAGTGAGGAATAGCATACAGTGACATTCTTTGCGTTCGCGCATGGGTACGCAAGGACAGTTCCAAAAGGCGGCACTAACTTCTGCTTCTTTATCTTCGTAGTGACGGCAAGGACATAAAGGCGCACCAAGTTCGTCTTTGTGTTTGGCTAGTCCTTCGATGACAACTGCGGTAACGGAGGGTTCAGAACAGAAGTATGTTCCAGTCCGCTTGGCGTATTGTTCGGAAAAATGCCGCATTGCTTCTAGATTTTTATCACTGGATTTTGAATTAACTTCTGATTTGACCATTGTGCCGCTCTTAAATTTTAATGTTTCCTTGCATTGTACATCAGGCTCAGTGTGAGAAATCAATTCAAAATTTAAAATGAACTGAGAGCTTTTTGTAACTGGGGTTGTAGTTCTTGTTCGTTTTGGATGATGATGCCGGGATAGTCTCGATTAATGACGGTTTCTGCTGGTGAAGCTGGATTTTGCCATAGTACCCAACGACTACCAAGGGGTAAGGAGGATGTGGTAAAGGAGTTTTGTGTCAGCCAAATTAAGGGACAGTAATCTGGTGGTAGTCCGTTTTTTTCGATGGGGTTGGTGGCTGCTAAGGTTTCTAGAACAGAGCGATCGCCTTTAATTACACCTGTAGCTGCTGTCCATATTTGCACTTGCAGTTTTTGCTTTTGGGCATAAAAATACAAGGATGCGGCAGCAATCACAGCTTGTTCAAATAGTTCTTGTTCCCACTTGAAGGAACTATCTATAGCGATAATAATTTCTTGTCCCCCGGTAATTACTTCTAATTCCCGCACTCGTAATTCTCCATAACGGGCGCTAGTCCGCCAATGAATTAACCGGGTAGGATCACCAATGCGATAGGGACGCAGCGATCGCACTAATCCCGTTGTTGCCATCTGTAAGGGTTTACCACGAGGATCTCCCCGTTGGCTTTCATCTTGTCCCATTTCATCAACTAAAGGGCAAGTAGTCAGGGGTAAGACGGTAGGATAAACTATGGCTCTAGCTTCACATTGACGGGGACGACGACACCAAAATAAACCCCAGGGCGCACCTGTGGCTAATTCTGCTGTGTGCCAGCGATAAACGCCTCGCTGTTGGGTAGGGTGATAATATATCCAGCGGGAACTATCTTGTGGTTGAATATTTTCAATGCCTTGTTGGACAGGTTGACCCAAAATAAATGGGATAATGTCTCTAACTTGTAATAAACTTGCAGGTTGTTTTCTGTGATTTTCAACTTCTATTTCAATTTTGAGGTCATCACCTGCGGTTACTGGTTCGATGGGACGACGTTTGACAATTATACCTGTAAGCGATCGCGGTGCAATAAAAGCTGATACCCCCAAAAGGGCAAAACTGACTCCACTAATAACGTACAACCAGCCAGCCATTGTATTAATCGCCGCACCTAAATAAGCTATGGAGATTCCCGTTAACACCCAACCGCCATAAGCAGGCGCAGCAGCATGAGTTTCTAGCCAATTGTTGATTTTTTTAGTAATTTTCATCTTTCTTTTTTAACTTAATTTGGGAAAGAGGGAATAGGTGATTGGTAATTGGTAATTGGTAATTGGTGATTGGTGATTGGTGATAAAATCTCAGTCTTAATCCTGTACATCCTTAAATCCTGGACATCCTGATTCTGACAATTTCTTTAACTAAGTAGGTGAGCAGAAAAATTTAAAGGTATGTGAAGAAAAGTAAAATCGCCCAAAACTCTCTTCCTGTTCCCTGTTCCCTGTTCCCTTGCCCCAACGACAATTTTTAACGCCAACCTACTTAGCAACTTACGTTAATAATGATTGAGGATTGCTATATATAAAAATTCCCTGTAATCTATTGCCACTAACAACTGACAACTGACAACCAACAACTGACAATTAACAACATGGTTTATCCCGTTATTTGGCAAAATAATTCAGTATCACTCATTGATCAAACTCGTCTACCTAATGAATATACAGTGGTGGAGATTCACCGCAGTGAAGATATGGCACAAGCCATTACAACAATGATTGTCAGAGGTGCGCCGGCGATTGGAGTAGCTGCGGCTTATGGGATGTATTTGGGTGCAAGGGAAATTGAAACGAGCGATCGCCAGGAGTTTTTAACTAAACTGGAAACAGTAGCTAATTTGTTGCGTTCTACTCGTCCAACTGCGGTAAATTTGTTTTGGGCAATTGGCAGAATGATGCAAACAGCCTATGAAACCGTGGGAACAGTTGCCGAAATTCAACAAACTCTTTTAGAAACTGCCCAAAAGATTAATGCGGAAGATTTGCAAACTTGTCAAGCTATAGGTGATCATGGTTTAGCAGCATTACCGAAAACCCCTGATAAACTAATTATACTTACTCATTGTAATGCTGGAGCTTTAGCAACCGCTGGATATGGAACAGCTTTAGGTGTAGTTCGTTCCGCTTGGAAAGAAGGACGTTTAGCCAGAGTATTTGCAGACGAAACTCGTCCTCGGTTGCAAGGTGCAAAACTCACTGCTTGGGAATGTGTACAAGAAGGGATTCCCGTCACAGTAATTACCGATAATATGGCCGCCCATTGCATGAAACAAGGTTTAATTGATGCTGTGGTTGTGGGTGCTGATAGAATTGCTGCTAATGGTGATACTGCCAATAAAATCGGAACTTACAGTTTAGCTATAGTTGCCAAAGCCCATAATATTCCTTTCTTTGTGGCTGCACCTTTATCTACAGTAGATTTTCAATTAGTTGATGGTAGTCAAATTCCCATTGAAGAACGTCATCCAGGAGAAATTTATCAAATTGGTGAAACTATCCTCACTCCTCCAGGAGTAGAATTTTATAACCCGGCTTTTGATGTTACACCTGCTAATTTAATCACAGCAATTATTACAGAAAATGGTGCTTTCTCTCCTGATGATTTATTAACTGCAAAAGGGAAAATATAGATAACTAGTCCGCCTTCGCGGACTCTTTGAACCCACGCAGGTAGGTTTAGCCGCGATTTACAATTGCCATCTGTTTCTTCTCTAATTACCTTGAGTTACTTCCACATAAATATGTTCTAATCTTACAGGTTGCCGGGAAATAGAATCAATTTGTATTCCTTCAAATCGGGAAATAATTTCTTGCAATTCTAGTATTTCTGGCAACCAAAAAGCCAAATCACTACCATAACGTCGTGGGATAAAACCATATTTTTCAGCTTGATTAATTGCGTCTTCTTCCTGCTTGGTTTGTATCACTACGATTTCTTGAGCAGGAATTAATTCTCTTAACTCCTTTAAACTTCCTTCTGCCAAGATTTTCCCATTTTTTAAAATCCCAATGCGATTACAAAGTCGTTCTGCTTCATCTAATAAATGGGTAGTTAATAAAACCGTTAATCCTTGATTTTTGAGATTTTTAATTAATTCCCAAACTTCATATCTGGCTTCAATATCCAAACCTGTTGTTGGTTCATCAAGAATTACTAATTGCGGTTGATGTACCAAAGCTACTGCAATATTTAAACGTCTCTGCATTCCCCCACTCAGGGTTTCTACAGGACTTTTGGCTCTATCTAATAAATTAACAGCTTTGAGACTTTCTATAACTTGTTGTTGACGGGTTTGACGATTTAAACCATAAATATCTGCAAAGAAATTGAGATTTTCTTCGCAGGAAAGAGTTTTATATAATAAATTTTCTTGGGGAGCAATGCCAATTAATTTTTTGGTTTTTTCAGAAACAGGTTGATTATTTAGAGTAATAGAACCGCTGTCAGCCGTGAGTAAATTACAAATAATATTAATTGTTGTCGTTTTTCCTGCTCCATTTGCTCCCAATAAACCGTAAATTTCTCCTCCGTCAATATGTAATGTCAAATCTTCGAGGACTTTTCTTGCTTTGTAAGCTTTGTTTAAATTTTTGATTTTCAGCATATTGATGATTCAGATATTTTTCATTTTGTCAACTTAAGTTTAACTGTCTGACAGAAGTCCTTGAATACTAGAGAGAACAAGCTTTGAGAGCATTTGCTTGCCAAATAACATTTTTTGCGCTATTACTTAAGAGTAATTACGCACTTGAGTGAGTTTTATAATAAACCCCAGAGAAATACGATCGCATTCCCAGCTAATTGAGTGATAACGTAGATATTACAAGGACTTATGGTTGATTTTACAGTGGTTATCTGTATCTACAACGGAGAAAAACTGATATTAGATGTCCTGGAAAAATTGCGATCGCAAGTTAAAACAGAAAAGCTAAATTGGGAAATTCTCATTATTGATAACAATAGCACTGATCAGACCGCGGAGGTAGTCCAAAAGCATATATCTAATTGGAGTGAAACCTATCCTCTAAAATATTATTTTAAAGCTGAACAGGGACTTGCTTTTGCTCGGAGATGGTTTCCTCCTGGTGTTTATAAATTTTTTGTAAATATTTTTTAACATAAACATAATATGCAGCTATTTCATCAAGGACTCAGAGAACTATTACGTATTAATCAACATTTATCTAATCATACAATCGGATTTGTCACCATAGAAAGACCGTTAACTAAATGGTTTATAAGATTCACCCAAGCCATTCCTAGTTATTCCGTCGGATTACAATTAAGACGTGAATATCGTCATTTTTCAATGGGATTACAAGCTTTATCTCTGAAAGATGTGGATAGTATTTATGTGATGGAAATCTATAATCAACATCTTTTAGCCCTGTTACCGATGTTAGCATCAACAGGAAAACAAGTATTTTTAGGTATTCACGGTAATCAATTATTTGCTCAAGAAAATAAAATCAAATATTGGGGTTTTCTTTATCTACAAAAATTTCTAGAAGCAAATCCTCAATTTAAGGTAGTGCTTTTAGAATTAGATGATGATTATATCAGAAATGATTTGAAATTCTCCCCAGCTTCTAAAATTGTGATTCCTCATCCTATAATTAGTGAAGTTACACCGAAATTACAGCCAAAAGAAAGATTAAAAGAAGATGATAAAATCAAAATCGGCATCATCGGAATTATTCGTCAAGATAAACCCATTAATAAGATTTTAGAAAAAATTAGAGCTTATGTTACTCAACATCCTCAGCAAATAGAATTAGTTATTGGTACACCCATTAAACAAAAACCTGAATATTTAGAAAACTGCTCAGATATTACTTTTATTGATACCACAAAAGATGAAGATTATCTTCATGCTTTACAACAATTAGATATTTTAGTCACCGATTTTGATCAAGAGCGTTATTATTATCGCGCTAGTGGTGTCATTAGTGATGCCGGTTCTTGTGGATGTTATATTATTGCTCCCAATTATCCAGTAATTCAGCATCAAATTACCTGGCCTATTGCTATCGGTTCATCCTATTCTAATTTAGATGATTTAGAGCAAGTTATCGAGGCAGCTATTATTCATATTCGAGAAAAAGGACAAGATAATCATTGGATTTGGAGAGAAAAAAGAAATGCCGAATATATTGCAAAATTGCTATTTTCTCAACCTTAATAGAGGATTACAATGTATCGGCTCAATAAGTAGGGGTAACAGAGGAAAATAAGTGCAACGAGGTACACACAGTGTCATAGAATGGGAGACATGACACAAAAAATTATTGAGAGTGACAAATCAATATCAGATTTACTGCAAACCATCGAGCCAAAAGGGATTGCAGACGAATCAATGCGTCATACAGTAGAGATATTACTAAACCTAATAGAGCAATTACAATTAAAAGTCAAAAGCTTAGAGTCAGAGAATCAACGGTTAAAAGATGAAAACAACCGATTGAAGGGAGAACAAGGTCAACCAGACATAAAAGCCAAGAACAAGAAAGGGTTTGAAAATAAGCACTCATCAGAACAAGAAAGAAAGACCCC
>NZ_VILD01000003.1:148337-155659 GCF_009712085.1 Anabaena sp. UHCC 0253 | reverse complement strand
GCTTTGTGTTGGGTGCATGAGGGAAGACATTATAAAAAGTTAAGTCCGTTTATTGCTTGTCACCAAACGATTTTAAAAGATTTTCTGGATGATTTCTGGGATTACTACCGAGACTTACTTGCTTACAAAGATTCTCCCAGTCAACAAAAGGCTGAAAAACTCCGGTCTGAGTTTTGGAAACTTTTTTCGCTTCAAACTGGTTATGAACAGTTGGATGAGCGAAAACGATTAACGCTGCTAAAAATTTCCGAGTTGCTTTTAGTATTAGAGCATCCTGAATTGCCTTTGCATAATAATCCGGCAGAGTTAGCTGCTAGGACAATGGTGCAACGGCGTAATATTAGTTATGCCACTCAAACTCTTGAAGGTACTCAGGCTTGGGATACTTTTATGTCTCTTGTTGCTACTACTCGTCAGTTGGGTATCAGTTTTTTTGAATATATCCGTGACCGCATTTCTCAGACTGGGAATATTCCCTTTTTGGCAACTATTATTCGCGAAAAATCTGCTCTCAATTCTTTTGGTTTGTCATGGATGCCTGAATAACTCTTTCCCCGATATATTGAGGGGATACATTACAATCTCCTTTCTACCATTAACATCCTTCTATAAGATAACCAACCACAAATTAACATAACTAATGCAAACAATAAGAGAAAAATAAAGTGTGATTGAATATCGTTGATATTATTTCCCTGAGCAGAAACTCCTAAGAGGGCTTCATTCATGTGATATATTGGATTATATTGAGCAATATCTAAGAGGGTTTTGGGAAATAAAGAAGTTGGTAAAAATGCTCCTCCTAAAATTAATAAAGGAACTCCAAAAGCCGCAACTAAAGCATTAACATCTTCAATTCTGCGTGCTAATTGTGTACCCAAAATAAAGCCTAAACCAACATAAGCCACTATACTTAATAAAATAATTGTGATTCCCAAAACAATCGAACCTTTAAATGTTGCACCCCAAAAAGCAGCAATAGTATAAACCAGCAGAGTTTGTCCTATACCAATGGTACTATGAGCGAGGAAAATTCCTAAAAAATAGGATGTGCCACTTAAGGGAGAAATGAACAAGCGTTTGAGGGTTTGTTGTTCTCTTTCTGCAACTACAGTTGCGACACTTCCACCCAAACAACTAAAAAAAAGTGCCGCACCTACTAATGTTGACGGTGCAGCGTTTTCAAAAGCTACAGCCATTGTGAATTTTGCCCGTTCTGATAAAATAAATGCGTTGAGGATTAAAATTGAAATGGGAAAAATACTCCAAAAAATGAGGCTGCGTCTGCGTCGGAAAAGTTCAATTAAAATCCGCTGAGTGACAGCAATAGTTTCTTGCCAATACTTCATTTTGATTAGTTAATATCTAATTTTACCACATTATATCCCTGACTTCTGCAAGAAATCTGGGATATTTAAGATGATTATACATTGGCAATTTACAGAAAAAGCTGTTAAATTCTATTTATCATTTGCTGCTGTATTTCATCGTGAAAGTTTAATTGCATTAATCATGAGCCAAAAAATTAGTTTACCAGAAGTATCTACCATTTCCCGGCGGACATTATTAAAATTATTTGGTGTAGGGACTATTGTCGGAGTCACTGGATATTCCCGTTTTAGTAAACCACAACCAACAATTTTTCAACTTGATACTCTGGAGTTACCCAGAATGATCAATAATCATAAAAGTGTAGTTGTAATTGGCGGGGGTTTAGCCGGTTTAGCTTGTGCTTATGAATTAGTTCAGCGAGGATTTACAGTTACACTTGTAGAAAAGTCTCCCCAACTTGGTGGCAAAATTGCCAGTTGGAAAATTGAGGCTGTGGGTGAAACTTTTATGATGGAACATGGGTTTCATGGGTTTTTTCCCCAATATTATAACTTAAATAGTTTAGTATCAGAATTAGAGATCAAGGATAATTTCAAATCCTTAAATTCTTATTCTTTAGTTTATCGTGGTTCTCAATATCAACCAGAGGTATTTCGTCCGACACATTCGGCTTTTCCTTGGAATATTGTAGATTTAGCGATCGCTTCTCCTAATCGCTTAAAATGGGGGATTAATCTGACCAAGTTTAAGCATTTAGAGGTTTTTCAAGCTATTAGTGGTTTTCAGCGAGAAAAAAATTATCAACGTTTTGATCATATATCTGTTGCGGATTGGGTAAAAACGGAATTTCCCCAAGGTTTATATGATTTGTATTTCCTTCCTTTTGCTAAATCTAGTTTAAATTCACCAGATTTAATGAGTGTAGGTGAATTAATGCAGTTCTTCCATTTTTACTTTTTTGGTAATCCCGAAGGACTGGCTTTTAATGGCACAAAAGATGATATGGGGACAAGTTTAGTCCAACCTATTGCTGAAAGTATTCAAAAAAATGGGAAAATTATCACAGATGTAAATGTGAGTGAAATTGTCACTAAAGCGGGGAAAATTTCAGGAATTAAATATTATGTAGATGACAATCAAGATCATGTCCCTTTTTCAGTTCAGCGCAACTCTACTATGAACGATGAAAAAATGACATATTTTGGTGCTGCTGATGAGGTTTTTGCAGTTGCTGATGATAGTCAAACAGCAATTTCTCTGACTTGTACCCATCAAGGTTGTACTGTCAAAAAAGCAGCAGATGGACAGTTTCATTGTCCTTGTCATGGTGCAGTATTTACCGCTGATGGGAAGGTTGTTAAGGGACCTGCTAAAAGAGATTTAGCAACGTTTAAAATTATGGAAAAACAGGATGATAAATTGCAATTAGTTGCAGTTAATCAAACATCATCAGCACCAGAAATTATCAGTGCAGATTATTATGTTTTTGCTACAGATGTTCCTGGAGTTCAACAATTATTTAAACGGATGAATGGGAATGTTGATAAACAAGTGCGATCGCAAATTGAAAAATTGAGTATTGCTGATCCTTTTGCTGTCTGTCGTTTCTGGCTTGATCAAGATTTTCAATGGGAACATAGTAATTTTACTTCTTTGTCTGGTTATGCACTCACTGATAGTATTACTCTCTATCATCGCATTCAACAACAATTTATTGATTGGGCAGAAAAAACAGGAGGAAGTGTGGTAGAACTACACGCATACTGTTATAAAGAAAAAGCATTTCCTACCCAAGAAGACTTATTAACAACCTTTGAAAATGAACTCTATGATATTGTTCCGGAATTGAAAACAGCTAAAGTTTTACATCGGGAATTAGTCAATCAACATAACTTTTCTGGTTATCCTCCCTATAGTTACAAAGAACGTCCAGAAACAAACCCAAATATTAGTAACTTATTCTTTGCTGGTGATTGGGTAAAAATGCCGTTTCCCTGTGGTTTAATGGAAAGAGCAGTCAGCAGTGGATTATTAGCTGCTAATGAAATTTTACATCAAGAAGGATTACAAAGGCGATCGCTTTTAACAGTCAATCCAGAGGGATTATTGCAAGTTTAAATCAAGTTATTAGCCAGGAAATTCTCCACTCCTGGCTATCATAAATTTTACACCACTGGCTTCACCGACTGCAAGCAAGTGTCTTGGCTATAATTTATATTATACTTCCTTCCCACTAGAAGTTTATCCATATATAATATGTATGATATATTAGTCTAATCAGGAAAGCAACCTCAGTAAATATATGGAGGTTCAGATTTTTTTGAAGACACAAAAATCTCAAACTCATCCAGAGCGATGACAAAGATATATATCAATAAACAAATTATTTGGGCATAGGTTTTTGAGACTAGTTTCTTAGTGTTTTTATCTAAGTACCAAATTTCTTTTCCCCTTTTCAATTGAAAATACTGACAATTAAACTATAAATAAAAAGATGGCAGATGAATTACTTAAGTGTATAAAATGTAATGGCTTTGTTAGTAGCCGACTGACAAGATGTCCTCATTGCAAAACAGAAGATTATAAAGTTTTATATAACAACTGTTTAATTTGTCGTCAAAACTTTCCTGTGACTAAACATGAAATTTCCACGAAAAAATTTCATGATGAATGTCGTGCAAAAGTAGATTCAGAATGGAAAAATAGCGATATTTATACTAATATCCAATGTCCTTTATGTAAAACAAATCATTATATAATTAAATCAACTACTTCTTGGCACTGCAATAAATGTGGTCATCCTATCACAGAGGGAATTAATGCTTATATTTTTAAAAGCTGTTCTATTTGCGACTTACCTTTATATCAAGATTCATCAATTCGACATCGCATAAATGGTCAAGTTCATTATTTCCATCATATATGTTTGCAATCTCCAGAAAACCGTAATCTTGTTCAAGATTTACTTTATAAAGAACAAAAGAGGGTGAAAAAACAAAAAACCGATAATCTTAAAAAAAAATTTTGTGGTCTGTTGTAGTATTAGTAGGAATTAGTCTCATCCAAACAAAAATTTTAATAGTTGGCATTATTATGATACTATTAGGTATATTCGGAATACATCAGACAATTAGAAATGTCAATATTGTGAATTAATCCCCTGCCATTAACAATACCTTGTCCATTTTTTGTAGGTTGGGTAGAACGAAGTGAAACCCGACGTATTTGTTGGGTTGCGCTGTCGCTTAACCCAACCTACAAATCAAGACTTTTTTTGATTTGGACAAGGTATTAATTAACAATGGACAATATACAATTGATAAATAAGAAAACCAAGTATTACTTTGAGTAATAACATCAAATTTCATTTTTTCCTAACATTAAAAATTTCTGCTTTCTTATGAATTTCCGTGATGAATTTAAACTTTTACTCCGCGCCCGCTACCCATTAATTTATATTCCCACCTATGAAGAGGAAAGAGTGGAAGCGGCGATTCGAGAAGAGGCGATCAATCAAGGTAATCGTCCAGTGTACACTTGGGATTTCGTGGATGGGTATCAGGGAAGTCCTAATGATGTAGGATTTGGCAAACGTAACCCATTACAGGCTTTAGAGTTTGTCGAAAAATTGACAGCTACTGCACCTGCGGTATTAATTTTACGGGATTATCATCGGTTTTTGGACGATGTGGCGATCGCTCGTAAACTCCGGAATTTAGCCCGACTGCTGAAATCGCAACCGAAAAATATTGTTTTATTATCACCACGGGTAGCTATTCCTGACGATTTGACAGAAGTATTGACAGTGGTTGAATTTCCTTTACCCAACGCCCTAGAAATCAAAACCGAGGTAGAACGATTATTAGCAGCAACTAATAATTCCCCTTCTGGTAGATTTTTGGATGATTTAGTGCGTTCTTGTCAAGGGTTATCCATGGAAAGAATTCGTCGGGTATTAGCGCGAGCGATCGCCTCCCATGGACAATTACAACCAGAAGATGTAGATTTAGTCTTAGCAGAAAAGCGTCAAACAATCCGCCAAACCCAAATTCTCGATTTTTACCCCGCCACTGAAGAAATCACTGATATTGGTGGTTTGGATAATTTGAAAGATTGGTTAATTCGCCGCGGTGGTTCATTTAGCGAAAAAGCCCGCCAATATGGTTTACCTCATCCCCGTGGATTAATGTTAGTGGGAATTCAGGGAACTGGAAAATCTTTAACAGCCAAAGCGATCGCCCATCATTGGCATTTACCTCTGTTACGCTTAGACGTAGGGCGTTTATTTGGCGGTTTAGTAGGTGAATCCGAATCCCGCACTCGGCAAATGATACAGGTAGCAGAAGCCCTTGCGCCTTGTATACTCTGGATTGATGAAATTGATAAGGCTTTTTCTGGTTTGGGTAGCAAAGGTGATGCCGGCACTACCAGCCGAGTATTTGGGACTTTTATCAATTGGTTAGCCGAAAAAACTTCCCCTGTATTTGTCGTAGCCACTGCTAACGATATTCAAGCCTTACCACCAGAAATGCTGCGGAAAGGCCGATTTGATGAAATTTTCTTCGTCGGTTTACCTAGCCAAGAAGAAAGAAAAGCGATTTTTAATGTGCATTTATCTCGCTTACGTCCCCATAACTTGAACAGCTATGAAATAGAGCGGTTAGCCTACGAAACCCCCGACTTTTCTGGAGCAGAAATTGAGCAAACTTTAATTGAAGCCATGCACATAGGCTTTAGCCAAAACCGCGATTTCACCACAGATGATATTTTAGAAGCCGCTAGTCAAATTATCCCTTTAGCCCGAACTGCTGTCGAGCAGATTCAGAAACTCCAAGAATGGGCAGCGGCTGGAAGGGCGCGTTTAGCTTCCAAATACAGTCCTTTGAGTGAACGTATTCAACGGCAGAATTCATAGCAACCACCCGGATTCTCAGTAGGTTGGCGTTAAAAATAGTCATTGGGGCAAGGAAGGGAGCAGGGGCGCAGGGGAGCAGGGGCGCAGGGGAGCAGGGGCGCAGGGGAGCAGGAAATAAGTTTCCCAATCACCAATCACCAATCACCAATCACCAATTACCAATCACCAATTACCAATCCCCAATCCCCAGCCTCCAGGCTTAAATACCTAGTCTTTGATAAACTTGTTCTAAATGCTGGAGATGATGTTGTGGATCAAAACAGGCTTCTATCTCTGCTGGTGACAAGTTTTGAGCGACACGAGGATCTTTGCTGATTAAATCACGGAAGTTTCCTTCGGGTTTATTCCATGCTGTGTGGGCGCTTTCTTGAACTATAGAATATGCTTCTTCGCGGTTAAGTCCTTTGTCTATTAAAGTGAGTAATACTCTTTGACTAAAGACGACTCCGCCATAACAGTTGAGATTTCGAGCCATATTTTCGGGATAAACCAACAGGTTATTTACCAAGTTGGTGATTTCGTGCATCATGAAATGAGTCAAAATGCAAGCATCTGGTAAAACCACTCGTTCTACAGAACTGTGGGAAATATCCCTTTCGTGCCATAAAGCGACGTTTTCTAAAACTGCTCCTGCATGACTTCTCACCAGTCGCGCCATCCCTGTTAACCGTTCAGAACGGATGGGATTACGCTTGTGAGGCATTGCACTAGAACCTTTTTGCCCTTTGGCGAAAAATTCTTCCACTTCTAAAACGTCTGTTTTTTGCAGATTACGAATTTCTACAGCAAAACGTTCTATGGATGCAGCGAGTAATGCTAACTGTTGCACAAAGTCAGCATGAATATCACGGGAAATTACCTGTGTGGAAGCAGTATCAGGTTTGAGTCCGAGTCTTGCACAAGCGATCGCTTCTACACGAGGTTCAATATTGGCGTAAGTTCCCACCGCACCGGATATTTTACCAACAGCAATAGTTTTCCTCAAAATTTGCAAGCGTTCTTTGTGTCGTAATACTTCCGCTAACCAACCAGCTAACTTAAAACCAAAAGTAATTGGTTCAGCGTGAATACCATG
>NZ_VILD01000003.1:147206-148218 GCF_009712085.1 Anabaena sp. UHCC 0253 | reverse complement strand
TCAGCGTGAATACCATGCGATCGCCCAATCATGACTGTATCCCGATGTGCTGTGGCTTTTTTCCGAATTGCCTCAATTACATCTTCTAGACGTTTTAACAACAGATCCAAACTAGCCACTAATTGTAGTGCTAAAGCAGTATCCAAAACATCAGAACTAGTTAAACCTAAGTGAATATAACGCCCAGCATCACCCACATATTCATTAACATTTGTTAAAAAGGCAATGACATCATGACGGACTTCCGCCTCAATCTCTAGCACCCGTTTCGGGTCAAAATTCGCCTTAGCCTTAATTTCTTCAACTGCTGCTGCTGGAATATAACCCAGTTCTGCCTGTGCTTCGCAAACCGCGATTTCTACATCTAGCCAGGTTTTCAGCTTATAGGTTTCACTCCACAAATCGCCCATCTCAGGCAAAGTATAACGCTCAATCACATTCACAGCATCTAATACAACCGTCATATTTTACATTGTAAATTACCCAGAGATTGAGTCTTCCTATTTTCCTTTCAAAGGATGTTTTAAATCTATTGGCCAAATAGAAAGCTGGTGGCTACCCACAGGTATGGCGATTTCTACTTATCCGCTAGGTAATCAATTAACAATTTTTTGTGTAAATCCAACTTTATTAACTAGAGATTAAGAAATAGGTAAAAAATATCAGCACCGAGTTTCAATCTAGCTTCTTAACCTTTAGTTAAAGGCTAGGTGATAGCATGAAGTAGCCTGTTATTTTGATAATCAATAGGCATCTACTGTCTGGTTTAGGACTTACGCAAAACAGAATGGAAGTAGGGGTAATTCATGAATTACCCCTACGCAATAATCAGGTTTTGAGTTCAATCTTGCGTAAGTCCTATGGTTATAATCTAGATTAAGCCTAGTAAATATTTACCTTTGAGAGGATGCGAACTGACAAGTCAGCACTTATGCTATAGCCATAATTTATCAATCACCATCAATCAAGTAAAAATCTAAGATCAAAATTTGGCTGATAAGTAAAGATTTTC
>NZ_VILD01000003.1:132488-147181 GCF_009712085.1 Anabaena sp. UHCC 0253 | reverse complement strand
AATACTAAAACTATCACGCCTGATCAATTTGACTAGTGATTTGACATGACCAATTTCTGTTTCAGCAATAATGCGAAAGACGTAAACCAATATTAAATTCAGGTTAAGGATGGAAAGATGCTGGCTATACAGAGCATTAAAGATGTGGATCTGCCAAATCTCAAGCTAGAGTCAACTTTACAGGAATTACCAGTTTGGACAATTCAAATAGAGATAGATCATCCAGGTAATGAACTAGCCAAACTTTTTGAAGCAGAACCTTTATTACCAGGCATTATCTTGACTAAAAATCAAAAATATGCAGGCATGATTTCCCGTAGGCTTTTTTTTGAGCAAATGAGTCGTCCCTATGGTTTAGGACTATTTGCAGGGCGGCCTATTGAATATTTTTATAATTTTCTACAACCAAAAGCACTTGTTTTGCCAGAGGATACACCAATTGTGGAAGCAACTCAAATAGCTTTAGGGCGATCGCACAAACAAGTCTATGAAACAATTGTGATTACCGATCAATCTTATCAGTATGGATTACTAGATTTTCATCAGTTACTTTTAGCCAATTCTCAAATTCATATTTTAACAATACATCGCCTACAAAAAGAAAAAGAAAAAGCTAGAATAGCCAAAGCCGATTTTCGTGATCTTCAACATAACTATAGTCGCTTATTACAAAACGATAAAATGATTGCTTTGGGGCAATTAGTAGCTGGTATTGCCCATGAAATTAATAATCCTATGAATTTTATTTATGGAAATCTCAATTATGCTATTGAATATGTTAAAGATATACTTTATGTCATAGAATGTTATCAACAAAAGAAATCCTATACTGATGTAGTATCACAAGCAAAAGAACAAGGAATTGAGATAGAATTTATCAAGGAAGATTTGCCCAAACTATTATCTTCTATGCAAGTTGGGGCAACAAGAATCAATGAAATTGTCCTATCATTACGTAACTTTTCTAGACTGGATCAAGCAGAAATTAAATCCGTTGATATTCATGAAGGGATAGAGAACACATTAATAATTCTTCAACATAGCTTGAAAGCTAAACCTAATCAATTAGAAATTGAAATAATTAAAGAATATGAAAGATTACCTTTAATAGAGTGCTATGCAGGACAACTAAATCAAGTATTTATGAATATTCTTGCTAATGCTATTGATGCGCTTTCTGAAAGTGATAATTTAATTCTTAAAACGCGCAAAAATCTTCAAATTCGGATTCGCACAAAACTCACAAATGACAATCATGTTATTATTAGTATTGCTGATAATGGTTCAGGCATACCAGAGCATATCCAAAAGCGATTATTTGATCCATTTTTTACTACCAAGCCTGTAGGCAAAGGAACAGGATTAGGATTATCAATCAGCTATCAAATTATAGTGGAAAAACACGGTGGTCAGTTTTATTGTATATCTACACCTGGAGAAGGCTCTGAGTTTATTATCAAAATTCCAGTTATCTCTAATCACAATCACTCCAAATAGGTTTTTGGCTTTTCAACTTACCTTAATAAGGGTGAATTTGACTCAAAATAAAACGTAGACGGTCATAATCATCCTTTAATAATATACTTAAATGTCGTCCTGCTCTAATTAACCATTCTCTGTCATTTTTACGTAACTGATATACACCACGAATAACTGCTGCGGCCAAAGAATCTACTGGCGCACCATTAATAAAAAGTAATGTCCGCAAAAAATCAAATTGTTCCGTAAACTGGATTATAGCTTCTGTTTGACAGTGATAAACTGCTTGGTGAATTTGTGGAGGACGGGGGGGTAAATATTGATGAATTCTACCGTTATCACTTATATTCAAAGATTTTTCTTGAAATCCCACAATCGCCGCTCGGAATTCAGTTTTTAGCATCGCAAATATCTGGGGTTGTTCCTCACGCAAAGCTTCTAAAGATAACCCCAAAGCAACAGCCCGATGTACAGAATCAATAGGCATAGTTGTGGCATAATAGACCACAGCATAAACTTGATTCCCCGATTCCTCATCCGCCGCGCAAACCCAACTTCCAAAAGGTGGCATGGGCGGAAAACTCAAATCTTCTGGTTCTAAACACTGAGCCAAAAATTCCGTTGTTGTAGTTTCGATTACCTCTGCAAGGTGTTGGGGATGGCGATCGCCAGTAGCAAACTGTGGTAAAGGTAGACGCATAAACAATTAAGAATTAAGAATTAAGAATTAATAAACATTATTCACCATTATTAGTTAATAGACATCTAGTAGAACTTAAATATGCGTTTTTCAAAAACTTTGTAGAGACGTTCCATGGAACGTCTCTACTTTTTCACGAATAACTAAATGATTATTTCCCTTTTTTCTGGACTGTAGTTTCTACGGCTTCTAACTCTGTCAGACGGAAAGTAATGATTTTATCCCAATTACCACCTTCAAACAGTACAGCTACTTTACCATCACTAACTCTTTGTACAAGTCCTTCAGACCGATAATATGTATCAGCGGGATTTTTGACACGAACAGTTGCTCCAGGCAAGATCATCATATTTACCCTTATTGGTTTCCTATCTACTAGCTTAATGCTTATGGCAGGGAACAGGGATTGGTGATTGGTCAGTTGTCAGTTGTCAGTTGTCATTAGGAAATTCTTTCCCCTGCTCCCTGCATTTTCTGTCACCTGTCACCTGTCACCTGTCACCTGTCACCTGTCACCTGTCACCTGTCACCTGTCACCTGTCACCTGTCACCTGTCACCTGTCACCTGTCACCTGTCACCTGTTCTCTAATAATACTTTTGGCGTTGCCGATAATTAGCTACAGATTCTACTATTCCGATCGCAATAAAATTAGTTAGCATCGCTGAACGCCCATAACTCATCCACGGTAGGGGAATTCCTGCCACAGGTGCTAAACCAAGAGTCATCCCAATATTAACAATAAGTTGAAATATGATCATGGACAAAACACCAATAGCTAACAGTGAACCAAAGTTATCTTTGGCGGTTTGAGCTACATGAAGTAAGCGGAAGCAAACTAAGCAAAAGACAGATAGTAAAATTAAACAACCGACAAGACCAAATTCTTCAGCAACGGCTGAAAAAATAAAGTCTGTATGCTGTTCAGGCACAAAATTCAATTGAGTCATCGGTCCTTTAAACAAACCCCAGCCCCAAATTTCACCAGCACCAATAGCAATGCGAGATTGAATCAAGTGATAACCAGCACCAAGGGGATCATGCTCCGGGTTAATAAATACACTGAGCCTGTTTTTTTGATATTCCCTTAATACATTATTCCAGGCAAAAATACCTAATTCGCCACCTAGCATATTAAGACAGAATGAAGCAATAGCAGCAACACCAAACCGCTTCCAGGGTAGACAAAACCAACCGACTATCCCCATTGCTGTTGCCCATAGTAAACCCAATATACTTAAAGATATTTCTTTGGATAAAACTATTGGTGCTGATAATGGCCAAGATATACTAAATAGGATTGCTGCAATTACAGGCGAAATCATGAGTATTAACCAGCCAGGGTTGGCATTTGCCCAATACAACATTCCTAAAAAGATTGCCCCAAAGACCAGTGATGTTGCCAAATCTGGCTGTAAAAATACTAATCCCCAAGGTACAGCCGTAATTGCCAAGACACGGAAAACACTTTCCAATGTTGAGGCTGTCCGCCTATGCAATAAAGCAGCTAAGGTGATGATTAATCCTATTTTGGCAAATTCTGAAGGTTGGACATTAAAACCGGCAATACTAATCCAACGCTGTGCGCCTTTGGCACTAGTACCGGCGATCATGACAATTATTAAACTAAAGTTTGTCAGCGCATAAGTGAACCAATGCCACTGCATGAGGTTTTCGTAGCGGCAACGAGCTAAAAATAAGGCGATTATTGAGCCAATAATCGCTGTTAGCCAGTGCCACCACCAGTCAGTTACAGGCTGCTTTAGTTCTGTACTCAGAATCATCAGCCCACCGAACATACTCAGACCAAAAACTAGAACAAATAGCAGCCCATCCATTTGTTGCCAGGGCTTCAGCCAAGATTGCCAACGAATTTTAGGGAATGAACGTTTTAACAACATTGTGCGAGGAGGAGAGCGGTGAATTAACAATTGACAATTGACAATTGACAATTATCTCTTGCCTTTACTTATGTCAAAGCAGCAACTGATACTTTACCTGCTACCGTGAGGGCGATCGCCTTGAGTGCTTTAGCTGCGGCTGAGTTGGGTTCACCAATCACTATCGGTACACCACTATCACCGCCAATTCTAGTAGAAATCTCTAAAGGTACACATCCTAACAAAGGTACTCCTAATTCTGCGGCTGTCTTTGAACCACCACCAGAACCAAAAATGTCATATTGCTTATCTGGTTGATCTGGGGGGATAAAATAGCTCATATTTTCCACAATTCCCAAAACTGGGACATTTAACTGCTGGAACATCCGCAACCCCTTGCGGGAATCTAACAAAGCTACAGTTTGTGGTGTCGTGACAATGACTACTCCTGCCATTGGTACAGCTTGGGTTAAAGTTAACTGAGCATCTCCAGTTCCTGGAGGCATATCCACAATTAAATAATCCAGTTCTCCCCATTCCACTTGATAGAGAAACTGACGAATCACGCCATTGAGCATCGGACCGCGCCAAATGACTGGCTGATCCTTGTCAATCAAAAAACCCATGGAAACCAGCTTCACACCATGATTAAAGGCAGGTTCGAGGATGTCTCCTGCTGCTGTTGAACGGACATTAATGGCGGCATCAGTTAAACCCAACATCGTAGGATCATTTGGTCCGTAAATATCTGCATCTAACAAACCGACTTTTGCCCCGGTTTGTGCTAATGCAACGGCAATATTTACAGCCACTGTACTTTTACCAACACCACCCTTACCGCTAGAAACAGCAATAATATTTTTTACCCCAGGCACGCCATTGCGGTCTGGTAAGCTTTTTTGCTGGGGTGTTTCGGCTGTGACTTCTATGCTGACATCTGTCACACCAGGGAGCTTTTTAACAGCTTTTTGACAATCTTCAACAATAAATTCCCGTAAGGGACAAGCGGGAGTGGTTAGAACCAAAGTGAAACTAACCTTACCACCGTCAATTTTGACGTTGCGAATCATGTTTAGTTCTACCAGACTTTTACGAAGTTCTGGATCTTCTACTGGCCGCAACACTTCTAGGACTGAGTGGGAATCTAGGACATCATACATAATGCGTTTACCGTTGCCGCTTATATAACAGCTTAAAAATTTTTCATTGACACATACTAGAATCTTAACTTTATTAGGGCAATTCTTAGTTGTCGGTTGTCATTGGGGCAAGGGAACACTATGGCTTACGCCACGCTACGCTATCGACAAGCTCAGTGCATCGCAGGGAACAGGGAACAGGAAGAGAGTTTTGGGCGATTTTACTTTTCTTCACATACCTTTAAATTTTTCTGTTCACCTACTTAGGATCATGGATTAAATAACCTGTAATTCTCGGTTATTGTTTTGGTGTAGGACAAGAAACCTCAAACAAAGTTTGACACATTATTAAATCCATGATCCTTAGTCAGAAATTTACGGACAACAATCTAAAAATCAAAGCAACTACCATGTAGAGATTTTTTCTTGGCTAATGCTGGATTTTCTACGGATTCTATCAGCGCCCTAGCTACCCGATCTACATAAGGACGAGACAAAGACCACATTAGGGGTGATAACCAACCACGTAAAGTTACAGAATAAGACAAGTAAGATCCACAAACGGTTGATTCTACTTGGTATGTTACTCTTTCTTCAATCCCAGGTATTGTTAAAACGCGGATAGTTAGCACCTGTTTGGGATTAACTCGTTCTACAAAAATCTGAATGGGAATTGGCCAAAACCTTGTCACTGCTTGAAAAATTAATCCGGGTTTGGGGACTAATCCATAAGGAACGTTGGTACTTTTGAGGAGAGGATGCCAAGAAACATCTGTTAAGTCAACCACTTTGTGCCACAGTTCATCTACAGAAGCAGAACTAATCTCCCGATACGTTCGCACTAGAGATGCACAAAATCGCCGACGTTTGTGGTAGATGAATTTAGATAACCAACTTTGCATTGTCTTGTTCTCTATAATTCTGTTTAATAACTATGAAACTTACATCTAAGCCCTAAAGAGACTGAGTTTTCCACTGATCGAGCATTCCTATAATAAGATTATTTCTATGACGGTGAAAACAAGTCTGTGGATTGTCAGTAACCCAGCCCTAAATGGACTGGGCTTGCAAGAGTAATCAAATGATATCTGTGGTTTAGAGTAGTTCCCTTTGCCATAGAGATTTGAAGACTTCTGGAGCAATGGTATTTGCCTGTAAACTGGTTCAGTAGCGACGCTCAAAGGTGTTGATGAGGAAGATGTGACTAAAGACTAAATAATTGTTAACATTTTTAGATCACAAATACTGGCGATAATCGAGTAAGTGCAGTTAGCAGCAAGTTGAAAGGAACTGTGTTGGTCACAACCTGAATATCTGGAATAATTTACGTCTGTGAACCAGAAGATGCCCACGTCCTTCGTTGCTGACAAATTTTGACACCAAAAATTTGTAATTGTTTGGAAATTGTAATTTTAGGTTCGGGAATTTATGTTAACCAACTCGCAAACCCCCACTATCACAAAGGAATCAGCTAATTTTCTACCGGGTGTCAATGCTCAGGCTAGAGTTAGTCAGTTTATGCAAAACTTGCAGCATGAAATTACCCAAGGTTTAGAAAAATTAGATGGTTTGGGGAAGTTTCAAGAAGATAGCTGGCAGCGTCCAGAAGGGGGTGGTGGACGATCGCGTGTACTGCGTGATGGTGCAATATTTGAACAAGCAGGTGTAAATTTTTCGGAAGTTTGGGGTTCTCATTTACCCCCTTCAATTTTAGCCCAGCGTCCAGAAGCTGAAGGACATGGCTTTTATGCAACGGGTACTTCTTTGGTGTTGCACCCACGAAATCCTTATGTGCCTACAGTCCATTTAAATTATCGCTATTTTGAAGCTGGTCCTGTTTGGTGGTTTGGTGGTGGTGCGGATTTAACACCTTATTATCCCTTTGCTGAAGATGCTAAACATTTTCATGAAACTTTAAAACAAGCTTGTGATCAACACCATCCTGAATATTATCCTGTGTTTAAGCGTTGGTGTGATGAATATTTTTATCTGAAACATCGCGGTGAAACACGAGGAATTGGTGGTTTATTTTTAGATTATCAAGATGGTCAAGGTTCTATCTATCGCGGTCCAGATCCCAATGGGGACGCGGCTATGTATAGTAATCAGATAGACAAATTACCGCCCCGCACTTGGGAAGATATATTTGCTTTGGTTCAAGACTGTGGTGCAGCATTCTTACCAGCTTATGCACCAATTGTAGAACGTCGGCATGGCATTGAATATGGCGATCGCCAACGTAATTTCCAATTATACCGTCGTGGTAGATATGTAGAGTTCAACTTGGTTTATGACCGAGGCACAATTTTTGGACTCCAAACTAATGGACGCACAGAATCAATTCTCATGTCTTTACCACCTCTAGTGCGTTGGGAATATGGCTACCAACCAGAACCTAATTCTCCTGAAGCTGAGTTGTATGAAACTTTCCTCAAGCCTCAAGATTGGATAAACTGGAAACTAACCCAACAATAGGCAAGGGAGCAGGGGCAAGGGAGCAGGGAACAGGGGGAAAAAGGGTTTCAGCCCTATTTACTTTTCTCCACGCATTTTGGTTATATCACGTCCACCGACTTTGCTAATGAGTTTGGTATTGGTTAATTACCGTATCCAATCCATTATTTCTTTTTTTTACTCAGTAGTCAGTTATTCGCGCTAAACACCATTACAGTAAGCTACACTAAGATTCAAGTATCATCCTTGGTGAATTGGTTGATACTTACTCACTTTGTGAGTTTTTTGATTAGCAAATATTAGCAAAAAGTATTGGTTCAGTGATTAATATAGATCAGCAAACCTTTACAACTGAAGACGGTCATACCGTTATGGTATTGACACCTGTGGGTCGCTTAGATATTACTACTGCTTGGCAATTTCGTCTAAAGCTCCAGGAATGTATTTCTAAACACAGTCCTCATGTTGTTGTTAACCTTGGCCAAGTAAATTTTATTGATAGTTCTGGACTAACTTCCTTAGTAGCTGGAATGCGTGATGCTGATAAGGTTCAGGGCAGTTTTCGCATTTGTAATGTTCATCCAGAAGCCAAGCTGGTGTTTGAAGTCACAATGATGGATACAGTCTTTGAAATCTTTGATACTGAAGAACAAGTTTTACAGACTCCACCTCGGAGTTTAGCTAGTCAATAGGATTTTTAAACTCCTTTTTGATCTGACCGTCACGAATTAGGTCTTATTGGTTCATACTAGAAAACAAGAATACGTCTCTCTTAAATATTTTCTTTGTGAATAACGTCCGTACAGTATCTGATACAAAAAGAACCTTCTACACCCTTCATACCAGGCCGATTAACACTATTTACCGCCGGGTAGTTGAAGAATTAATGGTAGAAATGCATCTGCTATCAGTCAATGTTGATTTTAGCTACGATGCGATTTATGCCTTGGGCGTTGTCACAACTTTTGACCGCTTTATGGAAGGCTATCAACCAGAACGGGATCAAGAGTCAATTTTTCAAGCAATTTGTCAGGCTGTGGAACAAGATCCCCACCGCTACCGACAAGATGCTTCAAGATTGCAAGCTTTAGCGGTTAGTCTACCCAGTAAAGATTTGATTGCTGGCTTGAGTCAAGCGACTTCCTTAGATCAAGATGCTGATTTGCAAAGGCAACTAGAGGCGATCGCCGCAAATTCCAACTTTAAATATAGTCGTTTATTTGGTGTTGGTTTATTTGCATTATTGGTACAGTCAGATCCAGAACTTGTCAAAGATGAGAAACAACGGACTGAAACATTAAAAGCGATCGCTAATGGTTTGCATCTCTCAGATGACAAACTCATCAAAGATTTAGAACTCTACAGTTCTAATCTAGAAAAAATGGCGCAAGCACTCATAGTCATGGCGGATATATTGTCAGCAGATCGGAAAAAACGCGATCAGCGTCAACAGCAAGCCAGCACGACCGCAGCACCATCCAGTCCGAATGAATAATTTGTAAAGGTGATAGGTGATAGGTGACAGGAAGTAATTACCAATTACCAATCACCAATCACCAATCACCAATTACACACCTAGTAATTTGTAGATAATGTTATTGACAATAGTGAGTGCAAAAGCACCTAAAACAGCACTCCAAATACCGTAACGCAAGCGAAAACCATCTACCAACCAAGCAGCAATACTAAAACAAGCAACAGCAATCATGAAAGTGAAGATACCAGATAATAAGTTAAAGGTGGCTAAATCTGGTATGACAAACAACACTTTGAGAATTGGCTTAACTAATGCTGTAATAATACCTAAAACTGCGGCGGAAAAAATTGCCTTTTGTGGAGTATCAATTTCAACTCCCAAAGGTAATTTACTAATAATCCACAAGCTAAGAGCCGTGACTAACCAAACAATTAACAGCGTCACAATATCCATTGCCACAACCCCTGAAACGTAAATGGTGAATAGCTATGCTGTCCGAAGACATCGGCAATAAATTACCTGGTTAACTTGGTTTTTTGATGTGAAAATCTTTGTAGCTTAACCAATTATTTATAAATTAACAGGAGTTTCTTCCATAACTGGAATTTATTTTAGATATCTTTAGGTTTACTCTTTTCTGATTCAGAATTTAATTTTTAATTCCGCACTGCGGTACTAGTGAATATGCAAAACTCTTCAATGAATCATGGCAGATTGCTATAGATGTGCAGGCAGAACTCAGAAAAATCAGAACCCTATGGGAATAAATTCAGACTTGTGATATATATAAATACCAATAGGTCTAAAATTGAGTACAATTAATTAAGCAACCTCAGAACTTAACCGATTTGGTTGAGTCCGTATTCCCACTGAAGGGAGTTGCATTTTAACTTCTTGAGTTCTATAAACAAGCTTTCCTATAGCTTTTGAGAGCAGCTAATGGATAAAAATTTACATATTACAGCCGCAGCTATTTTAACAACCTTGGCGATCGCTGGATGTACGATAGGTGAAGACACCCCTACCGCTACTAATACAGCTAGTCCCCAGCCAATTGCCCAGCCGTCCGCAAATCCCCAAACACAGGCACAACCTTTTCAAAATCCTGTTATTTCTAGTGTACCTACCGCCCCTACGGCTCAGGCTGGTAACTTGACTCCACCTACTAACAGTACAGAAAGATTGGCTATAGTACAAAAAGGACGGACAGATCCTTTTGGACAAATTGTGCCATCAATAGGAACTAATACTGTTCGGAGAGGTAACCAGATAGAAGTTCCTAAATTACCACCTTTACCTACATCACCTAACACAAGACAAATCCCAGGAAATACGCCGACACCGAATAAAGCGCCGACTACTGCGCCAAAATCACCAGCAGGGGCAGCACAAGTACCCCAAAAGCCTAAACCACAAATACTTATACCCAAGGTTTTATCAGGGGTTGTTGCTCCTATGCAACTCAAACCAGTAGTACCACCAATACCACAACCGGAAACGGCTAGAGCAGTGGTTGTCAGTGGTGTAGTTTTAGTTGGTACAGTACCCCAAGCAATTATCAAAGTACCAGATGAGCCTACTAGTAGGTATGTAAAACCTGGACAAAGACTGGTTAATGGTGTGCTAGTAAAACGGATTGAAATGAATAAAGGTGACAATCCCATTGTAATTTTTGAACAGTACGGGATTGAAGTTGCTAAACAAGTAGGAGAACAACCAACTCAAGAATCTAAACCATCAACTACAGCTTCTGTAGGTAATGCTATTTCAGTCGTAAAACCACAGGAAAACTTGGTGGGAGCTTCATAGAGATGGAAGCACAGGAGCGAATAGAATTTCCTGGTTTACCTTTGGCTGTTTATAGGGAAATAGCGGCTCATCTCCAGCAGGTAATAGGGGTAGAAGTGGGATTAATATCCCAAACATCTTTAGAGTTTGATTATCATCAAAGTCAAATTTCTGGTTTATGGGTTTCGTGGCAATCAAACGCTAACGGGGAAAGCCGGGAAATGTTCAAGCAAATAGTGGCTTATTATCAAAATCGCTATGATCTTGCCTAATTTCCAGCCAACTTGGGGATGATCACTCTCCTACCCCATCAAAAAACAAAAATAAAATTTAACTGAACCCGGAAGTCTCCACCTTCAATGTACTCATGAGGTGGGGATGGTGAATTACCACACACTGTACCGAAGGTAGAGTGTGGGCTTCCCAATTCATCGGGAATAGCCTCCAGAACTTCGTAGTTCTATTGGTCTGACATTCCCTCCAAGGGCAGGAGTCCTGATTCCCAAGACCCAAATCTTTTACCCTGAGCGAAGCCGAAGGGTTCTCTCTTCACACTTACCTATCAGCTTGGTTTTCGCTTACGGCATTGGTGGTCAAGATGCTACAATTTTATCACGAAATTTTGGGGATTCTTCATCAGTATAATAGATAATATTTGGAAAAACCCTCAAATGTTCTTCTCCCTTACAAGGCTTACGTCTTGTATTAGTTGAGAACGATTTCGGTTTTTCCCGCCTTATATCCCGCCACTGATTATGAGTACCAAATTCAGTGGGGGACTTACGGTGAATAGTTAAACTGATAAGCAAGTTATTGACACTCTCCTGCCGAAAGGTGATCAGCATTTACGTTATAAAAAATATTAATAGACTTCGGTTTAGGCTTTACTTAGAATGGAAAACTGGCAATTTCTGATACAGAAGCAGGGCGATCGCACTTGGCGGACTCTAGAATCTCCCACTCTCAAAATTTTGGCGGGTAAGTACCGGGTTTTAGCTCGATCTTACTTAAGTAATATTGATGTAGAAGTACGGGTAATTCATACCTCAACCTTAGAGACTCCACCTAAACGACGTATTCTCAAGCGATCGCGGCGCACGAATGCAGAAGGGCTGATGGCCGTAATTCCTTTTACCTACTTTAAACCAGGAATTTGGGAATTACGGTGTTCTGGAGATGTGATGTCAGATATGCTAGGTAAATCCTGGCAACATACCCTAAACATTCAAGTATTACCCCAAGAAACTGGTATCGAGTCTCCACCGCAACTAGCTAATGAATCCGATTTAGAAGCAGATACGGGAGTAAGTTTAGTGATGAGTCACTCTACTCCAGTCTGGTTTAAAGGCGAAACAACAGAGCAGATTTTACAAAATTTATTAGATTTAGCCTTACCTCAAGATGAATCCTTACTAGAGGAGGAAACTATTGAGAATGCGCCTACACTACCTCCACCTTTACCACTAAATCTGACTTTAGATCAAGATACTTATGTTGCTAATTGGGGAGAAAATTTTATCATTCATGGCTATGTAGAAGTAAATGAGATAGAAAATCTAGAAGATGAAAGATTTGCAACTGGTGGAATTTGTCAACTCAGACTAGAAATTGCATTGCGATCGCCTCTAGAATCACGTATTCTTAATCGCCTACAACAGTCATTAACAAATCAATCCTTACCTTTTAATTTTAGTAGCCTCATTGATATTCCTTCTAAATGCGAATCTAAATTAATTCTGGCTGATATTAACTTATATGGTGCATTAGCCGATGTTAGTAAAGTGATTCTTTTAGCCAGCCATACTTTTACAATCACAGCCAATGTCACTGAATTATTAGCACAGCAAACTTCCCCATCAGATCCTCTAGACTTTCCACCAGAAAATAACCTTTCAACTAAACCAAAGCCCTCTGCAAATGTGGGATTAGAACTTTTCAATTTAGCCAAAACTCCCAACCTAGCACAGTTTCACATTTTCAAGCCTTCTGCAAATCAACCTTTACCCCCCCGAATTAAACCCCTAGTAGATGGGGAAGGTTTTTCACCAGAATTACCGACTTTACCTCACAATCCCACATCAGAAATTACTACTGAAGAAAAAGCACAGATAATTCCGCCCATAGATTTGAAAAAGTTGGTAATTAAACCAATAAATTCTACTTTTCCGTATTTAAGACGATTAAGAGTTAAGTCTCCCAAGGAAGAAATAGTTAACAATCAATTAATTATTGGAGACTTAGAAACTTCAGAAAAATCTTCACAGTTACCAACCGCAGTTCCTTCCATAGAAAAAGATGATAGTCAAGAAATTAATAAGTCTGTCATGGATGAAACCGAAATCTCTTATGCAGAATTAATAGCAGAGATTGTCGGGGAAGGTGTCAAGAATGAAGAATTAGATGTAGTTGAAGTTGAGGAATCTGCTCTAGTTTTCAAAAGTGAAGAATTAGAATTAGATGTAGCTGATACTCAGAACCATTCCCCCCTCCTACAACAATGGATGCAAAGTCAAGGAGGTTCTTTGACTGAAGCCAACTCGGAAGCATCTCCAGATCCTGATGATGAAGAGGAAACTGAATCTGTAGATATTGAGCAATTATTAAATTTAGATGGGGAAATAGCAACTCCAGAAAATCAGACTTTTGAGGAAATTCCTTTAGAAATTAATGAACCAGAAATAGTCAATTTACTGAATCCGATCGCAACTCAGCCTGTATGGTTGTCTGAAGAAATAGTTATAGATGATATTCCTGTAGAAGTAGATTCTGAGAGTCTAGGTAGTGAGGTTCGAGAAAATCACAATGATTCTCTCCCGCTAGAGGATCAAGTCGCAGTTGATTCCTCTCCTGTAATCATTGATTCTTTACCAACTCCTCAATTGTTTGTACCAGAGGGTGAGCTTGTTGCGGGTACATCTGTAACAGTGCGGGTAGAATTACCGAAAGTCTCATCTTCGGTGGCCGTGAAGTTATGGGTTGAAGATTATCAAACTCGTAGTTTACTAGATGGTCCCCATATCCTGCCAGATTTGCGTTCTAACGCCTGGGGCGGAGGAGAAACGGCAATTTCCTTAAAAATTCCCTTTGGCTGCTTAGAAATCCGTTTAGCGGCGATCGCTCTCAATCAGACTACCCAACAGGAAAGTAACAAAGTTACTATCATCAGGACAGTTATTCCCCCTGATTTACCAACTATACAACTAGATGAACTGCTAGGAATTTAATGGAATGCGGAAGTCCCGACCTTCAATGTACTCATAAGGTGGGGATTGTGAGTGGGGGTTTCTGATGAAGCTGTGTTAAAAATCTTAAGAATTTAGCAAATTAGGTAAGATTTTGCAGTAAGCTCAATTTGAATTGTAGTAAGACTTTACAGGACTTTATCATCATGTCTAGTTCATTTTTGCCTACTATCTTGGCTTACTCTTCCTTTTTACCTTCTATTCTTGTTCCCTTTACTGGCTTAGTTTTACCAGCAGTAATTTTCGCGTTTTTATTTTCATACATTGAACGCGAAGATATTGCTTAATTAAGCTCTGGGTAATTGGTTACTTAGTTTTCTCACCAGTTACCTATGTTATGAACAACAAAACCGCCCATCTTTTTGAGATAGGCGGTTTTTATGTAGATTTTTGAAGACGGAGTTCAGAATCAATCAATGATTAAGCAAAAATCAAGTCTTTTGTAATTCTAATTACTTTCCTCTTCCAGTCGCATTACATTGAAGAACCAACTCCTGCGTAAGCTCCATAAAAGAAAATACCTACAACAGTGATT
>NZ_VILD01000003.1:126119-132463 GCF_009712085.1 Anabaena sp. UHCC 0253 | reverse complement strand
TATTGCTTAATTAAGCTCTGGTAATTGGTTACTTAGTTTTCTCACCAGTTACCTATGTTATGAACAACAAAACCGCCCATCTTTTTGAGATAGGCGGTTTTTATGTAGATTTTTGAAGACGGAGTTCAGAATCAATCAATGATTAAGCAAAAATCAAGTCTTTTGTAATTCTAATTACTTTCCTCTTCCAGTCGCATTACATTGAAGAACCAACTCCTGCGTAAGCTCCATAAAAGAAAATACCTACAACAGTGATTACACCTAAACCTGCAATCGTAGCGACGACCCACAGGGGAATTCTTCCACTTCCTGACACAGTTTCTCCTCCCTTAAAAATAAATCAACAGATTTGTTAGTCGTTAGTCGTTAGTCGTCAGTTGTCAATTGTCAATTATCAATTGTCAATTATTAGCTAACCAGCAACTGACGTTAAAAAGCCCAGTTAGTTAAAGAAGTAACTGGAAAATAGAATTCCTAGAACGAAGACTAATAGAAGTCCCAGGTAAAGAGAGGTACGGTTTAATTCAACCGGTTGTTGATTAGGATTAGGCGTTCTTTCCATGATTAACTCCTAGCGTTGAATAAACTGCATTGAGGCGATCGCGCCCAAAAAGAATACAGTAGGGACAGCTAAGGTATGAACCGCGATCCATCTGACTGTAAAAATGGGATAGGTAACTGGTTGATTGATGTTATTACCGCTAGTCATGATGTCAAATTACTTTCCAATAAATGTTTTTACTTGGTTTTTTGCGTCAAAACGATTGCTCACAATTGGCACTTCTTGACGAACTTGAGTAAAATACTCATTAGGACGGGGTGTGCCAAATACATCATAAGCCAGACCAGTGCTGACAAATAACCAACCAGCCACAAACAAAGCGGGGATGGTGATGCTGTGAATTACCCAGTAACGAATACTGGTTACAATGTCAGAAAACGGACGTTCTCCAGTGGTACCTGCCATTTTTATTTCACTACCTTGTTAAAGAGTATTATTGAGTTTATTATCCTACAAAGACAAGACAAGAGTTACAACTTGCAACTTTTTTCTCATAATACATCCATGATTGGGTGTAATTACGCCGCTTTCGATAGTGCTGCTGTTTCTTGTACTTTGGGGTTATATTTTAGCAAAACACCGCGATCGCCGATTATAAAACCTTGATTGGGATTAAAAAACACAATTTTGTAGAAATTAGCCGCAACCTTTTCTACATCACGATCTTTTTCCCAGGTTTTACCACATCAATACTGCGGAGTAAATTACCGCTACACCACCGACCCAGATTTCATCGGGTGTTCGATAAGCTAAATCTAGTAAACCCCAACTTGTGGCTAACTCTGGATATTCTACCTCTAACCACTCTTCGGCGTTAGTAGGATCGCTAAACTGAACTTGGCCACCTCGTGCTAATAACCACATTTGTCCATCCTTAGCAAAACCCATATTTTCTAAGCGACGGGAACTATTGCGGTTATGAGGTTCCCAAGCATTTTGTCCAGGTTGCCAAGTCGAGTAAAAACTACCCTTAGCCGAAACAGCGATATACTTACCATCAGGCGATCGCTCAATGTTCCGAACAACACCAACTGCCGCTTCCAAACTAGCTTTCCAGTTTTGACCACCATCTGTAGTCTGGTAAATAGCTCCCACATCTGTAGCCATTTCTGCTGTATTCTCAGCTATTGCTGTAATCGCAATTGGGCTACCAGGTAACTTTTCGCTTAAAGCGATTCGTGACCAAGACCGTCCTTCATCAGTAGTATGGAGTAGCAGAGAAGGTTCTCCCACAATCCAGCCTTCCTGACCAGAAAAACTAACAGAGTTAAAACGGTATCTGGGATCATCCAATTCTAATTTTAATGGTTGCCAAGTCTCACCACCATCATTAGTTTCTAAAAGAGTGGCATTACTACCCACTAAATAACCATGTTGGGAGTTATCAGCAAAGCCAATATCGAGTAACTTCGCGTCTGTTGGCACATTAATTACCTGCCAGGGATTGTAGCTAATAGAAGCAACATTACTACATCCTATACAGGCTATGGCTACTATCAATGCGGCAAAAAATCCTTGCCACTTTTTCACAATTGATTGCATCAATATTACTGAGGTTTTCCTAAATTTGGTAGATTTTTGGCGAATTGCGGTAAATAAAGATAGCGGTTTTTACTGTAGTCCATAAAGACTAATAAAAAACAAGAATCCCAGAGCTAAAGCCCCAAAAATCAAAATGTTCTTTTGAGTTGGTGTCAGCGTATTAACACCTAAACCGTAACCTAAGTTTTCCTTGAAACCCGATGCTGTACCCGCTGGTCCAATATTCGCAAAAACAGTTTTCTTCGCTATACAAACTGGACAGCGCCAATTTGTGGGTAGGTCTGCGAAAAGCGTTCCTGCGGGAATATCACTCTTGTCATCTCCCTTTTCAGGTTCATAAACATAACCACAAGAGCGACACTCATAGCGGTCTAACACTGGAGTCTCAACAGCTTGTTCGGCTTGTTCACTCATAATCTCGTGATCTCCCAGTGGGGAATTATTAAATATACGTTACAAATTATGACATAATTGTTAGACTTTTCTATCACTAATCACAAAGTTACGCCTGGTAGAATTCAAAATTTAAACTTCAAAATTTAAAAGGCATATTATACAAGCTTTTTAGGAATTTTAAGTTAGTTAACTTACGCTTCACGTCTGGGAACTGAGGATCATTTCCAAAAATTCTGCATATCTTGACATGAAATAGCTATTATGGTTAGATATCGGTGTCAAGCAAAGAATTATACAAAAAAAATCTGCATAATCAGTATTAAATGAAATGGCAAATTTATGACAAAACCCAAGCTTTCGATCATTATCCCCATGAGGGGTGGTGTTGAACATTCCTGGCTACAAGAACTGTTAAAAATCCAAGGTAACACCGAATTTATTTTAGTTTATCCGCCTAATGTCCCTTTCATACCCATTACTGAGCCTCGTCTTTGTCAAATCAGAAGTCCTTTACAAGGAGAATTGATTCAAAGAGTAACAGCCTTATTGAACGCATCCGGTGAATATGTTCTCTCCATAAACTGTGATGAGTATATTCATCCTCATATTGTGGCCATAGCCGAAGATTATTTTAGTAACTTTCCTGACAGCTATTTTTTTAGATTAAAACAAGTAGAATTTCCCTTTGGAAAACTACCAGTTGATAAGCCCTGGGGTTGTTTGAATAATATTAAAGATATCGAAATCAGAAAACCAAACAGCGAGAAAAATTACTCTCAGGAAGAAAAGGAATATACAATGCGAGAAATTCCCATTATTCCTTTAGATAATAAACCCGACTTTCTGGCACTTTTTAGAGGACGTAAAGATCATAGAGGACCACATCAAGAAAACTTTGACAAAAAAGTCTGGAAAAATGAATTAGTACAAGAAACACTCAAAGGTATTGTTCCTACCTTCACTATATTCGGTCCATTGAAATATGTTCCTTTTTGGACTGCTGACCGATTAATGGGATTATCTGTACAGGCTAAATTTTTTGAACCTGGGAAAATAGCCGGTCATTGGCTATCACTACCAGAACAACTTCGCACAGAAGACAATCCTCCCAACTACCCCAGAAAAAATCGTCGTTATGTCTTATCTGAATTGTCAATACTGAGGCAGTTCCCAGGTTTTGGCTATATCTGGAATTTGGTAGTATTTAACAGGGGCGGTATCTTTATGATTTGGTATCCTAAAGATACACTCAGAAGTATTGCTGAAAAAATAGGTCTGAAGAAACCTAATATTTCCCAATAGGCAAAGATGAGAATTTGACGCGAACTATCGAGATTAAAGGTGTAAAAGCAATCCAAAATCAAAATAATCAAGGATAAAACCCACACACTACCGCTCAGTGTGTCTATTTCCACGATTTCAGAACAGCCTTAAAGATATAATATAAAAAGAACATTATCCATATATTCAGTGAACAGCAAACAGTGAATATTGTCTATAGCTTAGTGAAAAATTAGCAAGTAATTAAGCTGATAATTATTCACTGTTCACTCATAACTGATTCCCTTACACCATTAGCGGTAGAAAACCATTGTGTTTGTTCTTAGCGGTTACGAGTACCTTCTAGGCTTTTTCATTTTGTGTAGCCTAGTTCCAGCCCTAGCACTGTCAGCCTCAAAAATCCTCAGACCCAGTGGTAACAGTCTAGAGAGACGCACTACCTACGAATGCGGACTAGAACCCATTGGCGGAGCTTGGATTCAATTCAACATTCGCTACTATATGTTTGCTCTAGTCTTCGTGGTTTTTGACGTAGAGACAGTATTTTTGTATCCTTGGGCAGTTGCTTTTAACCGTCTGGGTTTATTGGCATTTATTGAAGCCCTCATCTTTATTTCGATTCTCATCATCGCCTTAGTTTACGCATGGCGTAAAGGAGCTTTGGAATGGTCTTAAATTCTAATATCACTACCCAGGAAACAGAACAAATCATCAACCCCATGCAGCGTCCGACAGTCACCCACGGATTGTCAGAAAACGTAATTTTAACCACCGTTGATGACCTCTACAACTGGGCGCGGCTTTCTAGTTTGTGGCCTCTATTATTTGGTACAGCTTGCTGCTTTATCGAATTTGCGGCTTTAATTGGCTCTCGCTTTGACTTTGACCGTTTTGGGTTAATTCCTCGTTGTAGTCCCCGCCAAGCCGATTTAATCATCACTGCGGGGACAATTACCATGAAGATGGCTCCTCAATTGGTGCGTCTTTATGAACAAATGCCCGAACCCAAGTATGTAATTGCTATGGGTGCTTGTACAATCACTGGTGGGATGTTTAGCGTTGACTCCCCAACCGCAGTCCGCGGAGTTGATAAGCTGATTCCTGTAGATGTTTATTTACCTGGTTGTCCTCCTCGTCCAGAAGCGATTATTGACGCAATCATTAAACTGCGGAAAAAAATCGCCAACGACTCTATGCAAGAGCGGGATAACATCAAGCAAATCCACCGCTACTACAGTACAACTCATAATATGAAGCCAGTTCCCGAAATCTTAACTGGTAAGTATATGCAGTCAGATACCCGTTTCAATCCTCCCAAAGAATTGACAGAAGCGATCGGTATGGCTGTACCCCCAGCATTGTTGACAGCAAAGACACAGAAGGAGGAACAAGCGCGTGGCTGAAGAAGAATCTAAACCAGTTCTCGCAGCGGAAGCATCTCTAGTCCAAGCCGGCAAAGTTTCCCAATGGTTAGCGGAAAATGGCTTTGACCATGAGTTTTTAGAACTTGATGCTAACGGAGTAGAAATAATTAAGGTAGCAGCAGATTTCCTACTTCCTATTTCTACAGCTTTGTATGCTTATGGGTTTAATTATCTCCAGTTTCAGGGAGGTATTGACTTAGGTGCAGGAGAAGATTTGGTAAGTGTCTATCATTTACTAAAAGTCAGTGATAATGCTGACCGTCCTGAAGAAATCAGAGTCAAAGTGTTTTTACCTAGAGAGAATCCTTCTGTGCCTTCTGTTTACTGGATTTGGAAAACAGCAGACTGGCAAGAACGGGAAAGCTATGATATGTATGGCATCATCTATGAAGGTCATCCTAACTTGAAGCGGATTTTGATGCCCGAAGATTGGGTCGGTTGGCCTTTGCGTAAGGATTACATCTCGCCTGATTTCTATGAGTTACAAGACGCTTATTAAGTATTGCTGAAATTGAGTTTTCAGTAGTGAGAATTAACCCCTTTCCAGTAGTGGAGAGGGGTTTAAGTTATAAATTTTTATTTGTGTAATAGTGAATTATAAATAATTAGGCTATCATCAATTAATGTAATTAGGGCTTGCTGATTAAAGCTGAAACCCTTATATAAATAGTGATTGAAGTCTATAAATGGGAAAAAAGTGCAAGGCAATCGGGTAAAATGGGTAAAAATCCTCACAAAAACATAGAAAATGTATCGAAAAATTGAAACTCTACCTACCCCCATAGAAAAGTTTAAACTGCCATTTGAGGGACAGTTGGCAGAAGATAATAGATGGGTAATAATGGCGAATTTAATTCCGTGGTCAGAATTTGAAGATCAATATGCGAAACAATTCACGATAGAAATAGGCGCACCAGCAAAGTCTTTTCGAATAGCCATAGGAGCTTTAATAATCAAAGAAAGATTGGGTTTAAGTGATAGAGAAACAGTAGAACAAATAAGAGAAAATCCATATCTACAATACTTTATAGGATTGAATAGCTATAGTAATAAAGCACCACTTTGAGGCATCAATGTTAGTTCATTTTAGACAAAGAATAGATATAGAATTAGTGAACAGAATGAATAGAAGCATGGTT
>NZ_VILD01000003.1:123980-126094 GCF_009712085.1 Anabaena sp. UHCC 0253 | reverse complement strand
CTAAGTTGTCAGCTAGTTGTTACGAAGGATACGTATTTTTAGATCGGATTAGCTGGGATAATTTTAATGAATCAGGTGACTTAAAATCACAAGTAGAAGCGTTTAAAGCTGCAACAGGATACTATCCAGAATCAGTGCATGTAGATCAAATTTATCGCACCAAGGATAATAGAAAATGGTGCAAAGACAGAGGGATTAGAATTAGTGGACCACCACTGGGAAGACCACCAACAAATGTCAGCAAAGAAACCAAAAAGCAGGCACAATTAGACGAGAGAGATCGTAATTGTATTGAAGGTAAATTTGGAGAAGGCAAAAGAAGATATAGTCTTGATCGAATGATGACTAAACTTTCTAATACTTCAGAAACAGCCATTGCCATAACTTTTTTAGTCATGAATCTTTCCGCATTACTGCGGCGGATTATTATGACTTTTTTTGTATCTATTTGAGGAAATACTATGTTTTTCCTATTTTTAGATTTGGATGATTAGAAAATATTATATTTACTCAAATTACTTCATACAATGAATTATGTTTTCACTTACAAGCATTGTTAATTGATTCTTGGTCTGGCTTCAATACGACTTTTTCAGCAAGCCCTAATTATAAGTTAACAATTTTAGTTATAATAAAATGGAATAGAAATATCTTCTGCATCAAAAATAGTTAAATAAAAAGCAGCTAGAAACTATGAAAGCCTTAGAAGTTACTGGAAAAATACAAGAAGGACAATTAACCCTAGATTATCCTTTACAAATTGATAATTTTAATGCTGTCAAGGTAATTATTCTTTTACCAGAAGCGGATGATCCTGATGATACTCCCATTGAGGAAATAAAAGAGAGTTTAAAAATATCATTGCAAGAAGCAAAAACCGGAAAAAGAATACCTTTAGAACAAATGTGGGAAGGAATTGATGCAGAATGATCCTTTCTTAATTAATATTGATTTAACTCCTGAATATCAGAGAAATTTAAAAAATTTAGCTAAAAAATACCGAAATATTCGTTCTGATACTCAGTCTTTCATTACAGAATTGCAAAAAGGAAATTTATTAGGAGATAGATTAACTGGTTTTAGTGAAGATGTTTATATTTATAAAGCTAGAGTCAAAAATAGTAATATTCAAAAAGGTAAAAGTGCTGGTTATAGGGTAATTTATTTACTTGAATCAGGAACCAGCATTTTATTTTTAACAATTTACAGTAAATCTGAACAAGAAGATATTACTGATTATGAGATTAATTCTATTTTAGACGAGTTTTATAGAGATGAATAGAAAACGCCAATAAGAGAAATATCATAAATGTTGGGTTTCGTTACCTCAACCCAACCTACTTAACTAAAGTTCTAAAATTATTTCAACACGCCCTTTCTCTTCTAGTTCGTTTTTAACTTCAGATGGAATATTAGTTACTTCTTTTACTTCGACCTTAACTGTGTTCACAAAAGTTTTATCATCTTTCTGAGTGTAAGTCCGAATTTCCATGAAGTTATGTTCATTATCTAAGATCAGATGACTTCCGAGAACTTCATCACCAGTAGCTTTCATATCTGTGTGTATCCTTTTCACATCCTTTTCAATGAGATCAAAGTCCAACAATCCATCTTGAACACAGAGCAAGTTAGAAGTTTTGTGAAATAACTTCTCAACTGCATCTTTAATTTTATGAGAGGATTTCTCAACAGTTTCGCCTATCTTTTTCAATTCGTCTGGAATACTTCCTTGGTTAGTCATGTTGATTATGTCCTGATGTGATTGAAAATTGCATAAGTTTCAATTGACGTTTTTGTTCAAGTTGATATCGAATTTTTGGAGGAATATCTGAAATCTTAACCTGTTGTTTTACGACTTCAAGTCTTGCTTCTGGAGGGTTAGGGTTTTCATAACTTTGAACATAAACCTCCATCTTTTCATAAATCTTACCTCACTCTTGTATAAGATAAACAAAGGAATCTGAAGCAACTTCTATTTCCTCATTAATTGCTTTGAGTATCTTTATATATGATTCAATTGCCCAACGCTTGATTTCCTTCCAGAAATGAAGAAAAGGCATCCCTTCAAAAAAGTTATTCATCATTGATTATGCTCTAATTAAGTTTTCATTTGC
>NZ_VILD01000003.1:112970-123955 GCF_009712085.1 Anabaena sp. UHCC 0253 | reverse complement strand
TATCATGAACCTGTTGTGTTACGACTTCAGTTCTTATTCGTTGAGGATTTTCAACATTTTGAACATAAACCTCCATCTTTTCATAAATCTTATTTCCCTCTTGTATAAAATAAACAAAGGCATCTGAAGCAACTTCTATTGCCTCATTAATTGCTTTGAGTATCTCAACAATAACCTTGGTAGCCCAATACTTAATTTCGTTCCAAAAATGACGAAAAAGAATCCCTGTTAAAAAACCACCTATAAGTATTACCCAAGTAATTGGATCCATGAAATTTTTCCTCAAAAATATGTTAATTTTGTTCAGATACATTCACAGAAGTTTCAGCTACAAGTGCTGTTTTCTGATGCCGTATTTTCACTTCTGTGTAGCGCTCCTAAAATCATCAATTTTTATAATAGAGAAATTGAAATTAAAACTCTTTTGAATTGGACATTAAATCAAAACACTCCTTTAATCTCAGTCTTAGGATTATCTGGAATTGGTAAAACTACCCTTGTAAAAAGATTTGTTGATCTAAATCTCCAACAATTTGAAGTAATTATTTGGAGAAGTTTAAAATTTCCTAAATCCCTAGATTTACTTATTCATGATTTATTGAATGTTTGCAAACAAGAAGCTAAAGAAACTATAGATAATAAATTAAAGCAATTATTTAATATTCTTAAAAATAAAAAATACTTAATTATTTTAGATGATCTAGAAAATATCTTTGTTAACCGTCAATTTGCAGGACAATATAAACCTGAATATCAAGATTATAAAACCTTCCTACAAATGATCACAGAAATTGAACATCAAAGTTGTTTAATTCTCATCAGTCAGGAAAAATGCCAAGAAATGATTTCTTTAGATAGTGAACTTTATCCCATTCATTGTTTAGAACTATCAGGTTTAGATAATGCAGCTACAGAGATATTAAAAAAACAAGGATTAAAAAATGCAGAAAATTGGTTAGAATTAATTAACTTATATGAAAATCATCCTAAATATTTACAGTATATTAGCATCTTAATTGAAGAAGTATTTCAAGGTGAAGTATCAGAATTTATCAAAGAAAATAGTTTAATCTTAACAGAAGATTTCAAATCTCTGTTTGATTCAATTTGGATGAGATTATCTGAAGTTGAAAAAGAGATATTATTAAAAATCAGCCAATATGATCAACCTATATCTAGAGATGAAATAAAACAGTCTTTATCATTATTATCAACGGATATAATTAACGGCTTACAATCATTAACGAGAAGATTTTTATTAAAAAAATTAGAAAATGATCAAAAGTTATATACTCTCTCTACTGTTTTTAGAGAATATCTAAGAATTTATCATCAGTAATCAGACTTATTTATTATCAAAATTCGAGTAAGTAGGTAGATGCTAACCAACCCAACTATGTAACGAACTGTAAATTACCCAAAACTCTTGGGATTGCTGCGTTCCACTCCGTTCCACTCGCAATGACATAGTTATAAGTTTTCCCACCTACCTACTTACATTCAAAGAATTAATTTCCATAACTGGTTAAACTAGAATTTACAACCTGAATACAGCAAAACCCATCATGATCATTGCTACCCAAGCCTACCAAATCACTTGGGAAAAACTACCTGATGATTACATCCTCCCAAATGATCCAGTGGACAATATCTACCAACCAGCCCAAGCCGCAGCATTAACTGAAAGCCTCCAACTAGCGGGGAAACTTCCCGTCAATTGCCTCACACCGACTAACTACGGTATCTGTGCAACAGTAAATGGCAAAATTGTTGTGAAAGCACCTGATTGGGCTTATATACCGGAAATTCGGGCAACTAAAAAAGAAGTCTTTCGTAGTTATACACCCCAACTACAGGGAGATATTCCGGTTATCGTTATGGAATTTATTTCTGATACAGACGGAACAGAATATTCCATTAAACCAACTTATCCCCCTGGAAAATGGTTTTTCTATGAAAAAATCTTAAAAGTACCCAATTACGCTATTTTTGAACCAGATAGCGGTAGTTTAGAATTTTATCAGCTAAACTCTAATACAGGTTTGTACACTTTGCAAAATCCTCACGAAAACCAACGTTACTGGATAGAGGAAATGAACCTTTACTTGGGAGTGTGGGAAGGAACAAGAGAAAATTTGACTAGTAAATGGTTAAGGTGGTGGGACGAACAGGGAAATTTATTATTGTGGAGTTCAGAATTAGTAGAACAAAAACAACAAGAAATAGAACAGGAAAAACAACGCACGGAACGACTAGCAGCCCAATTAAAATCATTAGGTATTGAACCTGAAAACTAAAAGTAGGGTGGGCATTGCCCACCGGATAATTAGCCACCAATCACGGCGATACACTCAATTTCTACTAACACATTTTTAGGTAAACGGGAAACCTCAACACAAGCACGCGCTGGGGCTGTATCTTCGGAAAAATATTTTGCATAAACCGCATTTACAGCGGCGAAATCATTCATATCAGCTAAAAATACACCAGTTTTTACCACATCTTTAAATGTAGCACCTGCTTCTGTCAGGATAGCTTCAATGTTTCTCATTACTTGTTCAGTTTGCTTGACTACATCTTCGGTATAAACAACATCACCCAAACGAGGATCTATGGCAATTTGTCCAGCTACAAACAACATTTGCCCAGACGCAAGAATTGCTTGATTGTATGGTCCAACTGGTGCGGGTGCTTTATCGGTACGGATTACTTTACGAGTCATAGGAATATCTTTTGCTAATGGTGTTTCTGGTTTACCAAATTCTAAATCTGTAGATGTTTGATAAATTTCTCCATCTGGCATTATCGCACCTGTGAGGTTAGCATTTTCAAAGGTTGCACCATAAATATTTGCGCCGGTTAAATCGGCTTTTTTTAAATTTGCATTATTGAGAGTTGCATTGATTAAATTGGCTTTTTGCAACTCTGCTCTTTCTAAATTTGCCCCTTGTAAACAAGCTTTTTGGAGATTTGCACTATTGAGATTTACTGAACGCAAATCAGCATCGGTTAAATTTATACCCGATAAATTACTTAGTTCAAGATTAACACGCTGAATATTAGATCCTCGGCAGTTAGCATCTTGAAGATTCACTTTAGCTAAATCAGCTTGAGTTAAATCACATTTTACCAAGTTAGCTTGACTTAAATTAGCACAATTTAAATTGACTCTGACAAAGTTTGCGTTACTTAGAGAAGCTTGAGTTAAATTAGCAGAGGTTAAGTTAGCACCAGTTACGTCGGCATTATCCAGATAAGCTTGAGTTAAATTAGCAGAGGTTAAGTCAGCACTAGTTAAATTGGCATTATCTAGATTCGCTTTAATAAAATTAGCAGAATTCAGTTTTGCTCCCATCAATTTAGCATTATCCAAGTTAGCTTTATAGAAGTTGACATTTGTAAGATTTGCTTTACTCAAATCAGCACCACTCAAGTCAGCCCAATTCAGAGTTAAACTAGAACAGTCCGTTAACTCACTCAAATTAGCATTTGTTAAAGATGCCCTAATGAGTTTTGCGCTCTGAAGTCTTGCTTTACTCAGGTTAGCATCATTCAAATCTGCTCCCGTTAAATCTGCATTATAGAAGTCTATTTCACTTATATTTGCACCTTTAAGGTCTACCCCTCTCAGATTTACAGAATGAAATTGTCGTTGCCCAGCGGCATATTTTTCTAAAAGTTCTTCAGCGTCCATAACAGCACCATTAAATACTATTCTAAAAGTATAAAACAATGCTTGATACTAAAGTACAGGTATTGATGGCAATATTGCCTAATGACTAATTATAGTGTTACAATAGCACTATCTAACACTGTATGACAAAAATAGGAAAATCAAGAGAAAATGAAAGCATAGAAATACTAAGCATTGCCATTATGCCTGAAGGAAAAAGACTAAACATATATTTCACTGATGAAGATGATTTAAAGCTTTATGCAGAAATATCAACAGAAGCGAAAAACGAAAAACGCTCGATGAGCCAAATGGTAAAAATACTTGTCAGTGATGCGATCGCGAAGCGCCAACACCAAAAACAAAAAGAACTAACATGACTACAGAGCAAAGACTTGACCGTGTAGAAAGTGAATTTGCTACTATCCGTGAACTACTAATTTCAGCCGCTACCTATGCTGAGTCAGCCAATCGGCGGATTGATGATTTGGGTATAAAACAAGACCGCACTCAAATTATGCTGGATGATCTGGGTATAAAACAAGACCGTACCCAGACACAACTTGACCGAACAGTATTGCGAGTTGACCAATTATCAAGCAGAGTTGATGAGTTTATCTTTCATACTCAGCGCCTATTTAACAAAGCAGGTGGAGAGATAGAGGAAACAAAGGCAAGAACTGAAAGATTAGAAGCATTAATGTTAAAGCTTGATCGAAACTATGAGGAACAGAAATCGCAGTTTCAGGAGTTTCAACTGACAACTAATGCAGCATTAGAACGAATTGACAGAGTTTTAGACTATCTACTGAGACAGTCAGGAAGTTGAACAGCTTGGGTTTAGCATTGCTAAACCTCTACATTTTTCTCTGCTCTTCTTTAGTGGCAGTTGCTAAAAACACAATACTAATTGTCTGCTGAGGGCGATCGCTAATGGGATTCAGAATATACTTTTTTCAGTAGAGATGTTCCCATGGAACACCTCTAAGTTATTGAGAAGATGAATGTTAAATTATTTACTCGCCTTCTACCAAAGCCCGATATTCATCTGCTGTCATAGCTTCCTCAATTTCACCAGGATCATTAACACGGACTTTAATAAACCAACCTTCACCATAAGGATCATCGGCTACTTGTTCAGGATCGTTAATTAACATCTCATTCCGTTCTATAACAGTACCAGTAACTGGTGAATTCAGTTCTTCTACTGCTTTTACTGATTCAATTGTGCCAAATCTTTCTCCTAACTCAATAGCATCACCCATTTCTGGTAATTCTAAAAAGACAATATCACCTAATTGATCAATAGCAAATTCAGAAATACCAATAGTACCAATGTCGCCATCTAGACGAACATACTCATGAGAATCTAAGTATCTTAAATCCTGGGGATATTCAAAAGACATATCACTTTCTCTTCCACGTTAAAAAATAGTGTTACCAGAGTAACCTAAAACACATTATTCCTCAAAAACCGCAAAGGTTATCAGTTAGTAACACGATTCTTTGCACGATAAAATGGGCGTTTCACCACTGTAGCTGAGTAAGATTTGCCGCGAATTTCCACTTCTAGTTGCTGTTTAAGGGTTGCTAACTGAATGGGAACGTAAGCTAAGGCTATGGGATAACCAAGTGTAGGTGAGAGAGTACCACTTGTTACTTCTCCAACTACTTGATCTGAGGATAATACGGAGTAGCCGTGGCGGGGAATATTCCGTCCTTGTGTTTGTAAACCTACAAGTTTACGCTGCACTCCTTGGGCTTTTTGCTGTGTTAAAACTTCCCGCCCCATAAAATCACCTTTGGTATCTAAATGTAATAGCCAACCTAAACCAGCTTCGAGAGGAGTGGTAGTATCGTCTATATCTTGTCCATAAAGTGCCATTGCAGCTTCTAAACGCAAAGTATCTCTACAACCAAGTCCACATGGGACAACACCAACATTATATAAACTTTGCCACAAATCTATCCCCACAGTGGAATCTACCATCACCTCAAAGCCATCTTCTCCGGTATAACCTGTACGCGCCAGAAATGCGTGTTTGCCAAAAATGGTGGTTTCTAAATGCCCAAAAGCCTTAATAGGAGTTAAATCTGCTGTGACTAAGGATTGGAGATGATTAGTAGCTGTTGGACCTTGAACAGCTATTAAGATTTTATCCCGTGAAAGGTCTTGGAATTGAACTACATCAGGATCAAGATGTGCCAATATCCATGTTTTGTCTTTATCAATAGTTGCAGCATTGACGATAATTACTACCTTTTGCGTATCAGTGCCGTCTGTACCTTGGTAGTAAATAATGATGTCGTCAATAATTCCGCCTTGAGGATTTAGTAATACAGTATATTGTGCCTGTCCGGGTTGTAAACGACTCAAATCCGAAGGAACTAAATACTCAAGTTGAGAAATCAGATTTTTACCTTGGAGGGTAAATTTGCCCATGTGGGAAATATCAAACATCCCCGCAGTGTTTCTAACAGCATGGTGTTCTTGGGTAATACTGCTATATTGTATGGGCATTTCCCAACCACCAAAGCTGGTAAATCTGGCTTTGAGTTCTACACCTATTTGATATAGGGGGGTTCGCGCTAGAGATTGGGAGGCAGCGAAGTTCTGGGGGTTTTCCCCATGAGGGACTGCCGACGGAGTAATATTTTCTTGATTAGCCACAGATGGTTATTTATATTTATGGGCGATGCTGACGACGAGCGAGGCGATCGCACTTCAACTTTTATTCATCCTACGGGATAGCTTCTAATTTAGCAGAGAATTATTTCTGACTCCTTCCTGCGGTTTAATGATTAATAGTGGAATTGTTGAGATTTATTAAGCGAAGATTATGAAGTACCGACCAATATTGGCGAGTGTGATTTTAGCCTTAGTGCTGTTTGTGTTCCCTTTCTCAGCCCAAGCGGCAAGTTCTTCTAATGTCACCAGTTCCATTATGAACCAGGGAGTCGCAGGCAAGGACTTTTCTGGTCAAAGTTTAATTGGAACTGAGTTTACGAGTGTGAAATTAGAAAATACTAACTTTAGCAATGCTGATTTGCGTGGTGCTGTATTTAACGGCACTTTATTGGATGCTGCTAATTTACACGGTGTAGATTTTAGTCAAGGCATTGCCTATTTAACAAAATTCAAAGATGCTGATTTAAGTGACGCGATATTTACAGACGCAATGATGTTGCGTTCGGTTTTTGATAACGTTGATATTACTAATGCTGATTTTACTGATGCGATATTAGACATGATACAGGTGAAAAAGCTCTGTATTAATGCCAGTGGGATTAATTCTAAAACAGGTGTAGATACTCGCCAATCTCTAAAATGTAAGTAAAAACCTTTAACCCCTTCCCTAACATAGAAGGGGCATTAAGAATAATTGAGTAATTCTAAAATTGTTACATCTGCCTGAAGACATATTTTATAATTTTTATACTTCATTACCTGTGGATAACCCCCATAAAATTTTATGTCTAAAAAAGCTGTATTGTCTTATATAGTAGATCGAAATACAGGTTTATGGAAAGCATTAAGTGGTTGTAGTGCTTCCCAACAAGAAATTCCCGGTTCTCACGTTTATAGTACCGAGCGATTTACCGAAGAAGAATTACCACCACAGGTTGATCTCCGTCCCTTTATGACTCCTGTAGAAAATCAAGCAGGTGCTAACAGTTGTACAGCAAATGCAGTTGTGGGAGGGTACGAGTATATCATGAATCGTATCGGACAAGAGATTGATTTTAGTCGTCTTTTTGTCTATTACAATGCCCGATTACTAGGACTAGAACACTTTGGTCAAACTAAAATTCAGGATCAAGGAAGTAGCATTACTTTAGCATTAATGAGCTTGCAAGAAAAAGGCATTTGTCATGAATCAACCTGGGCTTATGAAGTTACAGATAACGGTAAAGTTAAAAATGTCAATATTGAACCTATTTTCCATGCTTATAACGAGGCTACCGAACTTCTAAATGTTCCTGATTTTCAGTGGGAAACACCAGAAGAAGTTCCTGTTGATATTTATGCAATGAAACATTGTTTAGCAGAAGGTTATCCTTTTGTGTTTGGACTCATTTTGTTTAAATCTTTTGATCAAGTGACTAGCAAAGGAAGAGTCCCAATGCCAGATTTAAACAGCGATGCGGGGAGGGAAGAACATGGTAAACACGCTATGCTTTGCGTAGGTTATAAAGATAGTGCTGAAGTTTTCATTGTTCGTAATTCATGGGGTGAAGAGTGGGGAGAATCAGGGTATTGCTATATTCCCTATGAGTATATGACTAACCCCGAATTATGTTTTGAATGCTGGAAAATTAAAGGGACGACTGAATTTGATTTAACTGCGGATATTTGGGTTGAAGAAGATGAAGATTTTGATGATGAATTCTATGAAGAAGAAGATGAAGAAGAAACAGATAATTGCTATTTAACTCTTGTTGAATCCATTGCAGTTATTTGTTTATATGGTGCGGCTGTAGATGGCTTATCTGATGAAGAGTCCGAGTTATTAGCGGGACTTTATGAAAGCTATGAAATTGATACCGAACTACTAGCAGAAAAAATCAATAATCTCATAGAAATTGGAGGATTTGAACTTCTTTATAATGCGGCTGTGCAAATTATTCTAGCCGAAGATGCAGCCGAAGAAACTTTCCAAATGTCTGTAGAATTTGCTCTTGCTGATGAATGCTTTAGTGATGAAGAATATGAATATTGGTCTCAGTTAGCACAAGATTTAGAACTTGATAATGATAGAGCTACAGAACTCTTTAATGAGATTCTAGAAGAATATGATTATGAACCATTTGATACTCTGTTTTAAAAGATAACAATCCGAAATTATAGCGTTTCCTAGCCTATCTAAGTACAAATTTATCTGCGTTTATCCGCGTTCATCATCTTCTATCTGCGTTTAATTCCTTCCTGTACCTGAAATCGCTATATTCACAAATAATAATATCCCTGACTTCTCTAAAAAATTCAGGGATATGACTCTACCAAATTCCCTATTGATTAATAAAATCCCCAATAGCTTCAGCGACAACTCCAGCACAAGATTCTGGTAAATTACTGTCTCCATGAGCAATCATCTTTAACTGAATATTGGGAATTAATCGAGCATAAGTATTACTTCTCGATATAGCGATCGCATCATCTTCACCACCTTGTAAAATTAAACAGGGAACTTTAATTTCAGGTAAGTTTTTTTCCAGTAATTCCGCTTCTATTTCTGGTTGCTTACGATTAAAGAGTAACTGACAAGCGGTAGAGTATTGCAACAATGTTTTTCTTAAATCTAAATCAGCAGCAATTTTTTCTTCCCAACCAATCAATTTAATTAAGGGACGAATAAAACGTAAAAACTTAATTATTAAGGGAGAAACATTAAATAAGCGCCGTCTTTTTTGCCAATATTCTTCTTGTCCTTCTGCTGTTACACCTTCAGGCGCTAACAATATCAAACCATAGATTTGCTCTGGATATTTTAAAGCATAACTAGCGGCAATCCAAGCGCCTAAAGAATTACCCACTAAATAAACTTTTTCTAATTTTAAAGCTTCTAGAAAATGGGATAAACATTCTACTTGCAAATCTATGGAATAGTGAACATTAGGATGTGCTGATTCACCAAAACCTAATAAATCTGGTGCAAAACAATGGTTATTTTGCGCCATTATTTCCATTATTGATACCCATTCACTACCATCATTCCATGCACCATGTAAAAAAACTGTGGGGATTCCTGAACCAACCTCACGCCAAAACAATACACCTTGAGAAAGTTTTCTGCGGGAGTTGCGAAATAATATATTCATCTTAAATTTACTAATTTACCTATCCAAGTTTTGCAATTTCCAATTATAGATTTTGGATTTAATTTAAAAACCCAAAATCTTAAATCTTCATCTTTTATGCAAGTGTTGTTAATCCATTCAAATAGTCTTGTAACTGACGAAAATGATCATGAGACATATCTGGTTTTGGTAAAGACATAGAGGGGAAAGCTTGAATTTCTATGACTTCTAAAGGATCTTTAATAACCATTTCTCCTTGGACTTCGGCTTCAACAGTAATACAGATAGAGTGAATGCGGGGATCACGGTTTGGTGAAGAATAAACTCCGACTAAACGGCGAATTTGGACTAATTCTAGCCCTGTTTCCTCCATCAATTCCCGACCAACTGCATGAGGAACATCTTCTCCCCAGTCCACCATACCACCAGGCAATGACCAAAGACCATCATCCTTCCTTCTAATTAACACAATCTGGCCATCAGGTAAAATGGGGATAATACTTGTACCAGTAATGGGATGGCGAAATATAATACCCAATACCGTTTGTCCAAAGTGCCATAAGCTACGAGTGGACTGAATCATTGGCTTAAAAAAAGCAAGAATGTTCAAGTTTCAAATTGCTTTATTGTATTCTAGATTTTACTAATACTTGTATAGTCTCAATTACCAAAATCATAATCAAGTTTTTATTTATACAAATATGTGTGATTTAGTTGATTACCCTAGAAATATTCCTAGAATAACCTAATTTTACCATTTGCTTTAAATAACTGCATTATTAGTATCGAAAGCAGTTTATATGGATATTTAAATAACATTATATCCATGACCATCAATTATAAATACCCAGATACTGAGATTGATTCAGGACATTTTTCGTAATTGTCTAAACTTATCAAATATATGGTTTATATGTAAGAAAAATAACAGACAATAGGGAGTAATACCCATGATCAGCCCAAATTTAGTTTGACAATAAGCTTTTTCGTAAGATATAATGGTATGCTGTTTCAAGTGTATTGATTGCTGCACTAGGCTAGAAAAGTATATCAATAACATCGGTAGCTGATATGGCCTAAGTAATGCCTAGATGCCAATTTTTTGTTGTTTATTCATGAGGTGAATATGGCAAAGCGCCGTAACCCGAAAAAAGAGAAGGCGCTACGAAACCAGGCTTACGCCAGAAAGTTTCGTAAACGGACTACTACAGGTAGAATGGGCAGACGATTCCAACAAAGACCGCCCAAGAGTGAAGAGGAAGAATCAACAGGGGCAGCAGCAATGGACGCTGCTGATTAATGTATAGCAGGTGACAGGGAACAGGTGACAGGTGACAGTGCTATAAGCCTTTTATTGTCTAAGTTCTAGGATTAGTTGATGTCCTAACCGCCTTGCCCATAGCTATATCTGGTTAAATTTTATCCTTTCATATTTTGAATTTTTAGGGTGTACATGAGTACACCCTTATTTGTTTTAAGTTGTCCGTTGTCCGTTGTTAAGAAGTTTTTCCTA
>NZ_VILD01000003.1:89695-112576 GCF_009712085.1 Anabaena sp. UHCC 0253 | reverse complement strand
TTTAAGTTGTCCGTTGTCCGTTGTTAAGAAGTTTTTCCTACTCCCCTGCTCCCCTGCTCCCCTACTACCCTGCTCCCCTGCTCCCCTGCTCCCCTGCTCCCCTGCTCCCCTGCTCCCCTGCTCCCTGACTTGGAAATTAACTCACACCGAGTTGAGTACGGGCGTTGATAATAGCTTGTCTGACTTGTACAAAACCTGTACCTCCATAGCTGTTGCGGGCTGCAACTACTTGACGGGGGGAGATTGCTTCATAAATATCAGCGGCAAATGCAGGATGGATTTGTTGCCACTCTTCTAGCTGCAAATCTTTAAGCAGTTTACCAGCGGCAATACTGGTTTTGACGACTTTGCCCACAATGTTATAAGCTTCTCGGAAGGGTACACCCCGCGCTGCGAGATAATCTGCTACATCTGTAGCGTTAGCAAAGTCTTCTGTAACTGCTGTTGCTAATCGCTGGTAACGAAATTCTAAACCTTCTTGGAGCAAAATCGTCATTGCTTCTAAACAGGCTTTGACTGTATTTACGCTGTCAAATATGCCTTCTTTATCTTCCTGGAGGTCTTTGTTATAAGCCAGGGGTAAACCCTTCATAATTACTAACATAGCCTGGAGATGACCAAAGACTCGCCCTGTTTTGCCTCGGACTAATTCTGGTACGTCAGGGTTTTTCTTTTGGGGCATAATGCTAGAACCAGTGGCACAGCTATCTTTGAGGGTGACAAAGCGAAATTCTTCTGATGCCCACAGAATGACTTCTTCGGAAAGACGGCTGAGGTGAACCATGATTATACTAGCAGCACAGAGGAATTCTATGGCAAAGTCGCGATCGCTCACTCCGTCCAAACTGTTAGCATAAACATGATCGAAATCCAATAATTTGGCTGTATATTGGCGATCAATAGGGAAAGTTGTCCCCGCTAAAGCGCCACAACCCAAGGGGGAGATATTCACGCGACTATAAACATCTTCTAAGCGTTCCCAGTCCCGTTGTGCCATCTGAAAGTACGCCAGTAAATGGTGCGCTAAACTCAGTGGTTGGGCGCGTTGGAGGTGGGTATAGCCAGGAATTAGGGTTTCTACATTTTTTTCAGCTATATCAACTAAAACTGTTTGAAAATCTCGTAATAGTTGCCGAATTTGCTGAATTTGATCGCGGAGGTACAATCTCGTATCAGTCCCTACTTGGTCGTTGCGAGAACGGGCTGTATGGAGCTTTTTACCTACATCCCCGACAATTTCCGTTAGGCGTTTTTCTACGGCAAAATGGACATCTTCAGCATCAATACCGGGCTGAAATTGTCCTTGACGATATTCTTGACGAACTTGTTCTAAACCTGTAAATAGTGCCTCCCCTTCTGCATGGGAAATTATCCCCGTGTGAGCCAGCATTTTGGCATGGGCTTGAGAACCAGTAATGTCATATTCGATGAGTTCAATGTCAAAACTGATACTAGCATTAAAACGAGCGATCGCCGGATGCAGCGCGGATTCAAACCGCTGACTCCAAGTTTGTTTTTCGGTCATAAATCTGAAGGGAAAGGAAGAAATTCTTTCTAGATGTTAGATTTTGAATCATTATCAACCCAAAATCTAAAATCTAAAATCACTTTAACCGTAACTAGTTAAACTTTTGAACAAATAACCGACTACTACACCAATAAACATAGCCCAAATTTGTCCAGTTTTGACAAAATGATTCCAAGCCCCTTGCATTTGAGCTAAAATGTCCGGGTCTTTAATATTACTGTAATTAGCAAGAAAAGTGAGATGTTCGTGTAAGTTTCCTAGTAGTGGCAATAGTGAATCATTCCAATATTCCATAATGCTGTTACCAAAAGTTTATAACCTGTAGGACAGAGTTGAAGTAACTAATAAAATATAAAGTTACCGCAATTCTACTTATTCCTTACTTTCATACTTTACTATGTTTCTGCTGCCAAGCGTAATTTTTCTGAAGTTCGTAAAATTTGTCCTGCTAAAACCGCTGCACCAAAGCCATTATCTATATTTACAACACCTATACCAGCAGCACAAGAATTGAGCATTGTCAATAAAGGCGCTAAACCGGAAAAACTTGCACCATAACCAATACTGGTAGGAACAGCAATTACTGGACAGTCTGTTAAACCCGCCACCACACTAGGTAAAGCCCCTTCCATACCCGCGACGACAATTAAAACTGATGATGATGCTAATAGGTGACGGTTACTCAGTAAACGGTGAATTCCCGCCACACCTACATCCCAAAGACGCTGTACAGAGAAACCAGAAAGTTCAGCAGTGACAGCGGCTTCTTCCGCAACAGCTAAATCCGCCGTACCAGCCGAAAGAATGCCAATTTTGCCAGGAAATCTGACTTCAATCACAGAGGGAACGATCGCACAAATTCGCGCTTGTTCGTAATATTGGATACCTCTAACTTTTTTTTGTAATGCAGAATATACTTGTGGTTCAATGCGGGTAGCCATAACCACAGAAGTACGGTGACGCATTACTTCCATAATTTGAGAAATTTGATCAGGTGTTTTACCCGGTCCCCAAATTACTTCCGGGAAACCTGTTCTTAATTGACGATGATTGTCTATTTTTGCGAACTCACCTACAGATTCATAAGCTAAATCTTTGAGTGAGTCGAATGCTATCTCTGGGGTAATTTTACCATTAGCGACCGATTCTAAGAGCGATCGCAAAGCTTCAGGTTGAGTCACAGCAATTTAATAACTGACAAATATTAATTATCACCTACTTTATCACTTTTATTTCATGAATATTCCAAAAAGCACCACCAAGAGCAGAATATTGGATTCCTTGAAAACGATTTCTGATTGCAGATAGAGAATAGGAATTAACCAAGTAAATAAATGGTAAATACTCCTGTGTTAATTTTTGACTTTCTGCATAAATTTCCTTCACTTTCCCATCATCAAATTCCTGTGCGCCTTGAATATAAAGTTCATGAATTTTCACCTCCCAATCAGCAACTTCTCTTCCTTGGATTGGCTTTTGTCCTGCTTGAGGCTTTTGATTAAACATATGTAATCCCCCATCAGGAGACCAAACATTAGCCCCATCATTTGGTTCTAATCCACCCGTTAAACCTATTAAACAAGCATCCCAATCTAAAGTATTAGATAACTTGTCTATAAAGGTATTCCAAGCCAAAGGAGTAAAATCCACTTGAATACCAATTTTACTCAAATCTTGTTTAATTTGCGAACCCATTGACTCCCGAATTTTATTACCAGCATTTGTCAGTAAAGTAAATCTGACTTGGTTTCCTTGCTGATCTTCTAGTAAATTTCGAGAATTATATTTAAAACCAGCCTTAATTAATAATTCCTTAGCTTTTTCTACGTTATAGTTATAAACTTTTAATCCTTTTTCTGGTGTAAGATAGTATGGACTTTGGACAGAGATTGGTGAATTCTGCGGTTGTCCTAAACCACGAAAGGTATTATTGATCATCGTTTGTCTATCAATAGCATAAGCTACCGCTTGGCGGAATTCTACAGTATTGAACCAACGAGATTTCACAGGATCAACAAGTGGCTTACCATCTCTTTTACCTTTATTCAAATTTAAAGAAATAAAACTTGTAGTAGCACTAGGACCACCATTATAGATTTGAAAATTTCCCTGTTTCTCTTGTACTTTTAACAAAGAAAAGTAATCAGGTGAAACACCTACCGAATCTAATCCACCAGAACGAAATTGCAATAAGGAAGTATCTGTTGATTCGACAATTTGCCAAATAATTCGTTCAATATAGGGTTGAGAATTACCCTGATCATCTTTACGCCAATAATAGGGATTACGGCGAAAAATTATCCGTTGGCTCGTATCATACCTTTCTAGTTTGTAAGGTCCGTTGACAACAATTTCTGCTGGTGGAGTATCAACACCCCATTTTGATAAAAACTCTGGTTTCCCATCTTGGTCTTTAGTTTCTATTGATTTTCTGAGTGCATGGGCTGGTAAAATAGCTGCACTAGCATTTTGTAAAAAAGGTCTAAAAGGCTCTGGTACACTAAATTCAACTCGACGCTGATCTAGTTTTTTGACATTAGGAAATTTGCGACTTTTACCAATTCTCAATATATCTCTAATATCTGTTGGTATAGCTTCATTCAAATAAACATTGTTATATGTAAATACCACATCATCTACAGTCAGTGGTTTTCCATCAGACCATTTTAACCCCTCACGCATGGTAAAAATAATCTTTGATTTATCATCAGAAACCTGCCATGATTCAGCTAAAGCTGGTTCTAATTTACCCGTAATAGGATTTTGGTTAATTAATCCTTCATAAGTATAACCAAAAATATTGGGAGATTCAGAACTGAGAGCATAGTTAAAGGTTTTAGGATCACTAAGAATGCTATTTACTAATTGCGGTACTTGAGTTGCATTAGTTTTAAATTGAGAGAGGTTACAGCCAGTAATTGAAATCCCTGTAAATGACAGGAGTGTGATAATTAAGAAAAAGCGTTTTGTGTGATTGAGAAGATTTTTAATAAATGTCATAATCTATTGACCTAAAATAATTAAATTATGATGATTGAGACTCTAACCAACCTAGAAAATCCTTGGTATTGCTAAAGTATTGTACACCTGCACTATTTAAAATTTGTGTCACATTCTCATTCTTTTTCCCAAAGTCCTTAGTATTACCACTTAGGAATACTTTTCGCTCATTAGGATGCTGATCTGCATGATCAAGAATACTTTGTAAAATCAAGTTATCCATCAGATCATTCTTTATAAATAATGTTTCTTTCTCCAGGAAAACTTGCTCTGAAATTGTCTTAATTATGCTGCCATTAAAATTTATATTTTCTGCACTTTCAATTAGTAAATTTATGATTTCCGAGAAACGGTTTTGGATATCATTTAATAATAGTGTGTTTTCAATTGATGCTTTTTGTAAATGCCGAGAAAAAGATTTAGCATGAATAGATGTTTGATCACGTATTGATTCGTTAAGTTGTTTATCCATTTCTGCTTGGAATTTTAATTGATATTCCTTAACCTTCCTGTATGTATTAATGGCTTCAATATAACAAATAGCAGGTATGACTATACGTATTGATGGATGAGAATCACGCAGTAACTTTTCTGCTTCTAAGTCTCTTCCTTTGGCGACAGCCATGATAATATTAGTCTCTATGTATAGTATAAGCACTGAATTTTCCTAATAACCTAATCAAAAGTATGTAAGTGTAAATATGTTACTCAATTTCTGATTATGTAAGTATGTTCTTCTCCTTCTATTAATGACAACAAACCAATTTTGGCTATTTCATCATATGCCGGTGGACTATCCAAATTCCAATGATATGCTAAATCTCTGAGCCAAGATTGAACAAGAGTTTCTAGATGAAAATTAAATATTCTTTTGTGACTAAATTCCGGATCATAGGTGCTGAGTATATCATTTGTTTTCAACGATATTGAATTTTTGATATTTTGCTCTTCTGTCAATGAGAAAATGTTAATTTCTTCCAAATCAACTAACATACCGAAAGGAATATCTTTTGTGATATCCTGTTTAATATTCTGCAAGTAGTGTGTTTTCAATTGAGAAATAGCATTCTGTCTGAAAATAGTGTTTAGTTTTTCGGCTTTTGTTTCAAAAAATAAAACAATATTTTCATTCCTGTTCCGAAAAGGGACATATTGTGGAATATTATCAGAAAATTTGATAGACATATCTTTGTTTCCTCTAGTTCAGTAAATAATTTAACTAATAACTCCCCACCAACAAAACTACAGCATAAGCACAAATCCCTTCTTCTCTGCCAGTGGGACCCAATTTTTCATTAGTAGTAGCTTTGACACCAATTTGATTGGGTTCTACTTCTAAAACTGCTGCTAATTTATCCCGCATTTTAGAAATATGGGGTTTTAATTTTGGACGTTCTGCAACAACAACAGAATCAATATTGCCAATTTTCCAACCTTGATCCCGAATTAGCTGATGGACTTGCTCTAATAGTACAAGACTATCAGCCCCAGCCCATTGGGGATCTGTCGGGGGGAAATAATGGCCAATATCACCTAATGATAACGCGCCGAGCATTGCGTCCATGATGGCGTGTGTGAGAACATCAGCATCACTATGTCCTAACAAACCGAGTTCATGGGGAATGTGAATACCGCCTAGAATTAAATTGCGATCGCTCACCAATCTGTGAATATCGTACCCGTTACCAATTCTGATGTTCATAGTTAGTTGTTAGTTGTTAGTTGTCCGTTGTCAGTTGCAAAAGAATATTTTCCTCCCCTACTCCCCTGCTCCCCTGCTCCCTGTCACCTGTCACCTGTCACCTGTCACCTGTTCCCTCTCCTCTTGCCATTTTTTCAGCAAATCGGGACGACGGGAAGCTGTGCGCTCTATTTGTTGTTGACAGCGCCAACGAGCGATCGCTGCATGATTACCACTTAGTAGCACATCTGGAACTTGCCAACCGCGAAAATTAGCAGGACGGGTGTACTGAGGAAAATCTAATAAACCTTCTTCAAAACTTTCCGTTTTCAGAGATTCTTCCTTTCCCACAGTTCCGGGGAGGAGACGTACCACACCGTTAATCAAAGCCATAGAGGGAATTTCTCCTCCAGTGAGGATAAAATCGCCCAAAGATATTTCCCGAGTCACTAAATTTAGAACTCTGTCATCTACCCCTTCATAATGACCACAGATGACAATTAATTGGTCGTAATTTGTGGCTAATTCGCGCAGCAAGGGCTGGTTAATCGTTTGTCCTTGGGGACTCATCAAAATCACATCTCGACGGGGTAGAATCGGCAAAGACTCCACAGCGGCAAAGATCGGTTCTGGTTTCATCAGCATTCCTACACCACCACCATAGGGTTCGTCATCTACCTTGTGGTGCTTGTCGGTGGTAAAGTCTCTGGGGTTAATCAGATGTACTTGAGCAATCTGTTTAGCTAAGGCCTTACCCAATAAACCAGAATTGAGAATTGACGTAAAACAGTCAGGAAAAAGTGTAACTATATCAAAACGCACAGTAATTCGTATTCGATAGAACTAATTTTAAGGGTAGATACCTAGCAAACACAATAACTGATAGCGCCCCGTGGCGTAAGCCATGAAACCACTAAAAATAGCGCAAAAATCTGCCAATAGTATCTAAAAGTACCAAAACTTCTAGTTCTTTAGAGAGATCAAAAGTTTTTCTAATTACTTAATTTATGTTTAAATATTGTCACCACTAAATTTAAATTAATAATCCCACCAGAGTTAACAACTTCAAAGGATGCATCCAGCTAGCCCCAGAAGTAAAAGTGTCAAGACAGGCTAAACCCTAAGTCTAAAAGGGAATTATATTTACCCTAGCACTATGAAAGCTCCCTAGAAAAGTGGATAGGTAAAAAATAAGGCGCTGGCTATGAGAAAGACACAATTGAGGCATCTTAACCTTAAAGCAGTGTCTTCTCACACCAAGCAAAGGGCAAAAATTAACAAGTAGAAAACCTTGTTTAATTAACCTGAAGTTGTTGACTCCCTCAAGCAGAAACATAATGCCGCAGTTAGAAGTTAAATCGCTGGAAATGAGGACACCCCAAGCAACTAAAACCGCCGTTCTGGTTATCGGAGGCGCAGAAGATAAAGTTCATGGACGAGAAATTCTGAGAACTTTTTTTGTTCGTGCTGGTGGTAACAAGGCGTATATTACAATAATTCCATCAGCCTCCCGCGAGCCTGCCATTATTGGTGGTAGGTATATTCGCATTTTTGAAGAAATGGGTGCGGAAAAGGTTGAAATTTTAGACATTCGTGAACGGGAACAATGCGAAAATCCTGAGATTAAAGCATCCCTCGAAGCCTGTAGCGGTGTCTTCTTGACAGGAGGAGACCAACTGCGCCTTTGTGGAGTCCTATCCGACACACCAGCCATGGAAATTATCCGCCAACGGGTAAGAGCCGGACAACTGACTTTAGCAGGAACAAGTGCTGGAGCAGCGGTAATGGGACATCACATGATCGCCGGCGGCGGCTCTGGAGAAACACCTAATCGTTCTCTAGTAGATATGGCCACAGGCTTGGGATTTATTCCTGAAGTTGTAGTTGATCAACATTTCCATAACCGCAATCGGATGGGGCGACTTGTTAGTGCGATCGCTGCACACCCTGATCGATTAGGCATTGGTATTGACGAAGATACTTGTGCTGTATTTGAACGGGATGGTTGGCTACAAGTTATGGGCAAAGGCAGCGTCACTATTGTTGACCCTACAGAACTTACCCATACCAACGAACCCAGCGTTAGTGCTAATGAACCCTTGACCGTACATAATTTACGACTACATATCCTCAGTTACGGAGATCGTTTCCATCTTTACCAACGTACTGTTTTACCTGCTGTGCATCGCATCTCTAGCTGACGGTATAGAGTATCTCAGGTTACACTGATTTGACCGCGCTTTAATTTCTTCTTACCCAAAAATTTTAGCCAAATACTATCCAAAAAGAAAAAACTGTTCACCTAGAACAGTTTGGCGGTCAATTTCAGTAAGAAACTAGAATTTTGGTTCCGAATCTCCATCTACCTATTCCCATGAGAATCCTCAAGATCCAAACCTTACGCGGTCCAAACTACTGGAGCATTCGACGCCACAAGCTGATCGTTATGCGCCTCGATCTGGAAAACCTTGCCGAAACGCCCTCAAATGAAATACCTGGCTTTTATGAAGGATTAGTAGAGGCGCTGCCAAGTTTGGAGGGTCACTATTGCTCCCCTGGTTGTCGTGGTGGTTTTCTAATGCGGGTGCGAGAAGGCACTATGATGGGCCATATAGTAGAACACGTAGCCTTGGAACTCCAGGAATTAGCAGGAATGCACGTAGGTTTCGGTCGCACCCGTGAAACTGCCACACCTGGAATATTTCAGGTAGTAATCGAGTACCTAAATGAAGAAGCGGGTCGCTATGCGGGACGTGCAGCAGTTAGGCTATGTCAAAGTATTATTGACCGTGGTCGTTATCCCAAAGCCGAATTAGAGCAAGATATCCAAGACCTAAAAGACTTTTGGCGTGATGCTTCTCTGGGTCCTTCAACAGAAGCAATCATTAAAGAAGCCGAAAAAAAAGGTATTCCTTGGATGCCCTTACCAGCTAGGTTTCTGATTCAGTTGGGCTATGGTGTCCATCAAAAACGGATTCAGGCCACAATGACCCATAACACAGGCATTCTGGGCGTTGAACTAGCTTGTGATAAAGAAGCCACGAAACGGATTCTAGATGCCAATGGTGTACCAGTTCCTAGAGGTACAGTCATCAATTTCTTTGATGATTTGGAAGAAGCCATTGAATATGTCGGTGGTTATCCCATCGTGATTAAACCATTAGATGGTAATCATGGCCGGGGTATCACCATTGATATCACAAAATGGGAAGACGCAGAAGCCGCTTATGAGATGGCTAGACAAGTTTCTCGCTCAATCATTGTCGAACGATATTATGTTGGCCGTGACCATAGAGTATTGGTTGTAAATGGCAAGGTAGTAGCCGTAGCAGAACGCATTCCTGCCCATGTCGTAGGTAATGGTAAATCTACTATTGCAGAACTAATTGAAGAAACAAACCAAGACCCCAATCGTGGCGACGGTCATGATAATGTTCTCACAAAGATTGAACTAGATCGTAACAGCTACCAGCTACTAGAGAGACAAGGGTACACAATCAATAGTGTGCCACCCCAAGGGGAAATGTGCTATCTCCGAGCCACAGCTAACCTCAGCACAGGTGGTAGTGCCGTAGATCGCACAGACGAAATTCACCCAGAAAACCTTTGGTTAGCTCAAAGGGTAGTCAGAATCATCGGTTTAGATGTGGCGGGAATAGATATTGTGACTTCGGATATTAGCCGCCCTTTACGGGAACTAGATGGTGTCATTGTTGAAGTCAACGCTGCACCCGGTTTCCGAATGCACGTCGCCCCCAGCATTGGCATTCCCCGTAATGTCGCCGGCGCAGTCATGGATATGCTATTCCCCAACGAACAAGCCAGCCGGATTCCTATCCTCTCAGTCACAGGCACAAATGGCAAAACCACTACTACCCGATTGTTAGCTCACATTTACAAGCAGACAGGAAAAGTAGTTGGATATACGACTACAGACGGTACTTATATTGGTGATTACTTAGTAGAAGCAGGAGATAATACTGGTCCACAAAGCGCCCATGTTATCCTCCAAGATCCGACTGTAGAAGTAGCAGTATTAGAATCGGCTCGTGGTGGTATTCTTCGCTCTGGGCTGGGATTTGAAAATGCTAATGTAGGTGTGGTATTAAATGTATCTGCTGACCATCTGGGCATCGGCGATATAGATACCATTGAACAATTAGCTCATCTCAAAAGTGTAGTTGCAGAAGCTGTATTCCCTGATGGTTATGCCGTTCTCAATGCCGATGATCATCGCGTTGCTGCTATGGCAGAGAAAACTAAGGCTAATATTGCTTACTTTACTATGAACCCCGACTCAGAACTGGTAAGAAAGCATATCCAGAAGGGAGGAGTGGCAGCAGTTTATGAACATGGTTATCTCTCAATTGTTAAAGGTGATTGGACACACCGGATCGAAAGAGCCGAAAATATTCCCTTGACAATGGGTGCAAGAGCGCCATTTATGATTGCTAATGCTTTAGCTGCTAGTTTGGCTGCGTTTGTAGAGAATGTCACCATTGAACAAATTCGCTCCGGTTTAAGGAGTTTTCGTGCTTCTGTAAGTCAAACACCAGGACGAATGAATTTGTTTAATTTGGGTAAATACCATGCTTTGGTAGATTATGCCCATAACGCGGCTAGTTACGAGGCGTTGGGATCATTTGTCCGCAATTGGACTACAGGACAACGCATTGGTGTGGTTGGTGGTCCTGGCGATCGCCGTGACGAAGATTTTATCATGCTAGGTAAGTTAGCAGCAGATATCTTTGACTACATCATTGTTAAAGAAGATGATGATACTAGAGGCCGACCCCGTGGTTCAGCTTCTGATTTGATTACTACAGGCATCACCCAAGGTCAACCTAATAGTCGTTATGAATCTGTCTTGGATGAAACCCAAGCTATCAACAAAGCCTTAGACATGGCTCCTGATGGAAGTTTGGTGGTAATTTTGCCAGAAAGTGTCAACCGAGCTATCAAGTTAATTAAGCTACGTGGTGTAATTGATGAGGAGATACAACCACAAAACTTAAATACCAATGATTCGCAAAATGGGGTAGCACCTTCTTCTGTGATGAATACGCTAATTTAGATGACGTACACCACACACTCCCCTCTCAGGGTGAGTGTGGACATCTGGTTAAAAGCTAATACCTGAGTTCAACGGAAGAAAATAGTCTGCAAGTGTTGATTGACAATAGTTTCAGGATTTAATAACTTTTTATTAATTGTCAATAAATGGAAATTATTGACAATTAGTTAGAAATAAACAATATAAACTGTAAATTGTGCTTAAAAAGCATTAAATAATATTACTAATTATTCTCAAGATGACACCAAAGATTTAAGAATAAAGAGTACATCACAGCGGAAATAAACCAATTAGTCCCAATTTCACAAAAGGTTTACACTATATCAATTTTGTTGATGTAGCCTGTGATTGGCATTATTTTTAATTTACTATAATTCTATCACTTTAAATAACAACAAAATTATAATATGAAAGGATCATTGTCTAATGATGAAGCCGCAAGAATAGACGCACTTTTGCAGTACAAGATTCTTGATACTCCACCAGAAGTTGCTTTTGATGAGCTAACTCGTTTAGCTGCTTATATTTGTGAAACTCCTATAGCCTTAGTAACTTTGATTGATACAAATCGTCAGTGGTTTAAGTCTAAAATTGGGTTAACAACTCCAGAAACGCCTCGTGAAATTGCTTTTTGCAATCATGCTATTTGCCAAACAGATATTTTAATTATTCCTGACGCTACTATTGATGCCAGATTTGCTAATAATACCCTAGTAACATCCGAGCCTAATATCCGGTTTTATGCAGGTGTACCTTTAATTAATGCCGAAGGTTACGCTTTAGGAACGCTGTGTGTAATTGATAATGTGCCAAGAGAACTGACAAATCAACAGTTGGACGCATTGCATATATTAAGCCGTCAAGTAATGAAGCAGTTGGAAATGCGCCGCAATTTAGATTCCTTACTGCTGGTAAATAAAGAACGTCAACAACAAGAAAAAGTCAACCGCAAATTTTTAGTCAAAATTGCCGGTTACTTTGGTTTAACATCATCCATTCTGCTGATGATTGGGATATTTTCTTATCAAAATATTCAAGGATTTATAAATATATATAATCAGCAAAAACAAACTTTAGAGATAATAAATTCTCAAAAAGAACTTATATTCTATCTTCAGTCTGCTGGAAATGAACATAAGAATTATATCTTGACAGGAGAACAGCTTCATTTACAAAAGTATCAAAATGCAGTTAATAAAATTGATCAAGAACTTAAAGTATTAAAAAAAATAAGTTCATCCGAACCAAAATCACAGGAAAAAATTGCCAATATTGAAAAACAGATAACAGTAAAAATATATAAAATTCAAGAAATTATTGATTTACGCCAAAACAAGAGTCCGGAAATAGCAGTGCAGAGTTTTGTAGCTAATCAGAAAAAAAATCCTCATAACAATATATATGAATATATCCATGAATTTAATAAACAACAAAAAGAACTATTTCAACAGCAGTCTAGACAATTAACCAATAATACACACAATATGGTTTTCGCATTAGCGATCGCTATCGGATTGTGTGTAATTATTTTCATGATAATTTATTACCTAATATATCGGGAAATCACTGAACGTAAATGGGCAGAAAAATCTCTTAAACAAGAACGTAACTTCATTGCCAGTGTCCTGGATACAGCCAACGTTTTAGTCATGGTTCTCGATTCTCAAGGGCAAATTGTCCGCTTCAATCGAGCCTGTGAACAAACCACAGGTTACAACTTTGATGAAGTGCTAGGTAGATGTTTTTGGAATGTATTTTTAGCTGATCAAGATAAACAATTAATTTCAGCTATGTTCCAGCAATTAATATTAGGTAAAGGACAAAAAAAATCTGAAAATAAATGGAACACAAAGGATGGAAAACAAAGATTAATTATTTGGTCATATACTCCTCTGCTGGATCACAGAAATCAAATAGAATACATTGTTAGCACAGGTATAGATATTACTGAACGCAAGCAATCTGAAGATTTTCTCCAACAACAAATTACAGCAATAGAAGCAGCAAATGATGGCATTGGTATCCTGGATGGTGATGGTAAATATATTTATGTAAATAGCTCTTATATAAATATATTTGGATATAGTAATGCCTCTGAAATTCTAGCTAAAAAGTGGGAACATTTTAAAAGTCAAGAAGATATTAAATGGTTCAATGACCAGATTTTTCCCATCTTGAGAGAAAATGGTTATTGGCATGGTGAAACAATAGCTAAAAGAAAAGATGGTAGTATCTTTACCCAAGAACTTTCTTTGACATTGCTCGAATCTGGAGGAATAATTTGTGTTTTTCGTGATATCAGTGAACGCAAACAAGCTGAACAATATCTCAGTTTACAATATGCTGTCACTAGTTCCTTAGCAGGAGCTAGAAATATTCAAAATGCCACCCATCGCATCTTAAAAGTAATTTGTCAAAATTTGAATTGGGATTGGGGAGAAATTTGGATTATAGATAAATCTAACAATGTTCTCCGTTGTCTAGATATGTGGTGTGAAACATCTTCAGAAATGCAAAAGTTGGAAGAGATAACTAAGCAATTAACCTTTGCCCCTGGAGTTGGATTACCTGGACGGATTTGGTCTAACTTTGAACCTGTATGGCTAACTAATGTTTGTAATGATCAGAATTTTCTGCGGATAGATATTGCTGCTCAAATAGGATTGCATACAGCTTTTGGTTTTCCCATTCGTAGTGGGAATACAAATATTGGTGTGATGGTTTTCTTTACTAAAAGTATTCAGCCAGAAAATACAGATTTGCTGCAAGTAATGATGTCTATCGGCAACCAAGTTGGTCAGTTTATTAAGCGAAAACAGGCAGAAGAAGAACTAAACCTGCAAAATTTGCGATCGCAATTACTAGCTGATATCACCCTCAAAATCCGCGAATCTTTACAAATTGACGACATCCTCAACACCAGTGTTAATGAAGTTCAAAAATTACTAAAAGCTGATCGTGTCCTGATCTTAGAATTAGAAGCAAATGAATCTTTAACAGCACGAAAAGAAGCATTGATTCCTGGTATCCCTGTCGTCATAGGAGAGAATATTATTGATCCTTGTTTTATAGAAAAACACGTCCATAAATATCGTCAAGGATGGATTACCAGCATTAATAATATAGAAACAGCTAACATCCAACTTTGTCATCGGCAACTATTAGAAAGATTTCAAGTTAAAGCTAACCTTGTGATTCCTATTTTTCTTAAAGATCAATTTTGGGGATTGTTGATTGCTCACCAGTGTACTCAACCCCGTCATTGGAATAGTTGGGAAACAGAATTATTGCGATCGCTTGCGGATCAAATAGGTATTGCTTTAGCTCAAGCTAAACTACTAGAAGCCGAAACTCATCAACGTCAAGAACTAGAAATAGCTCGACATCAAGCCGAGTTAGCTTCTCAAGCCAAAAGTAGTTTTCTGGCGAATATGAGTCATGAAATTCGTACTCCCATGAATGCCGTTTTGGGAATGACAGGCTTACTATTAGAAACTCCCCTCAACCCCGAACAACAAGATTTTGTAGAAACAATTCGTGTTAGTGGTGATGCTCTGCTATGTCTAATTAACGAGATTTTGGATTTATCTAAACTAGAAGCTGGAGAAATGCTCCTGGAAACTCTAGATTTTGATCTATCTACTTGCATTGAAGAAATTTTAGAATTGTTAGCACCCCAAGCTCATCATAAAGGATTAGAAATAGCCGCCTTAATTCCTGCTAATATTCCTACACAACTCCAAGGAGATGCTAGTCGTCTTCGCCAAATTTTAATGAATTTAATGGGTAATGCTATCAAATTTACCACCACAGGCGAAGTAATTATCAGTGTAGAATTAACCTCAGAAAACTATCATGCCGCTACCATTAATTTTGCTGTGATAGATACAGGAATTGGAATTACTCCTGAAGATCAAAATAAACTCTTTCAACCATTCTCTCAAGTTGATGCTTCTATTACCCGCAAATATGGTGGTACAGGTTTAGGATTAGCAATTTGTCAACAATTAGTAACATTAATGGGAGGAGAAATCGGCATCAACAGTCAAATTGGTAAAGGTTCTAAATTTTGGTTTGAATTACCTTTTACTAAACAACCTGAATCTGTTTCTCAAAATCAAGATTATCATCTTCTCAGTCAACGACGCTTATTAGTAGTAGATGACAATGCTACCAATCGAAAAATTCTCCACCACCAAGCTACCCGTTGGGGAATGCAGGTAGATGAAGCTGATTCGGCAATTGCTGGATTGGCAGCCTTAACAGCCGCTGTAGAAGCACAAATTCCCTATGATATCGCCGTCATTGATATGCAAATGCCTGATGTAGATGGCATGACATTGGGAGTACAAATTAAGGGTAATCCAGCGATCGCTCATACCCCTTTAATTATGTTGACTTCTACTAATCAAAGAGATGAAGTAAAACGAGCATTAAATATAGGCTTCACTAGTTATTTAGTTAAACCTGTCAAGCCTTCCCGGCTGCTGGATACAATTATGAATATCTTAGCGAAGCAATCAAAATTAGATATGCCTCAACCTTATAAAATTGAGCATAAATCTATTAAATTATTAGGCGAAAAAACCACTAAAGAGAATAAATCTAAATTAAAATTACTTTTGGCAGAAGATAATTTAGTTAATCAAAAAGTTTTTCTCAAACAACTATATAGTCTAGGATATCAAGCGGATATAGTAGCTAATGGACAAGAAGTATTACAGTTATTAGATCAAATTTCCTACGATTTAATTTTCATGGATTGTCAAATGCCAATTCTTGATGGTTTGGAAACCACAAAAGCAATTCGGCTTCGTCCCCTTAGTTCGTTTCCTAAACATCGCCAACCTGTAGTTATTGCAATTACGGCTAATGCCATGAAGGAAGACCAAAGACGGTGTTTAGATGCGGGTATGGATGACTATTTAAGTAAACCAGTAGTTAAAGATAAATTAGCTGCAATGTTAGAAAATTGGAGTCACAAAATACTTACACAACAAGAAATAAATATTTCTGAAGTAACAAATTCTCCAGTCAATCACAGTAATTTTGACATACCAATTGACTGGGAATATCTACATCAACTTTCTGAAAATAACCCAGAATTTGAGTTGGAACTATTAAAAATGTTTACAGAAAATACCCAATCTCATTTAGAAGAAATCAAAGCCGCAATTATCGCCAACGACTTTCAGAAAATTGCCTGGGAAGCTCATTATATTAAAGGTTCTAGTGCTAATATTGGCGCAACAACTATGCAAAATGCCGCAGCTAAATTAGAACAACTGAGTAAAAAACAAACTTGTGCAGGTGCATCCGCATTGTTAACAGAATTAGTAGAATTTATCAAACAAATTCAAGCATTTTTAAATAGGGATTGCTGAGAAAGTTTTTTTGTCAGTTGTCAGTTGTCAGTTGTCCGTTGCAAATATTTTTCTCCCCTACTTCCCCTGCTCCTCTGCTCCTCTGCTCCTCTGCTCCTCTGCTCCCCTGCTCCCCTGCCCCTCTGCCCCCTTCCCCCTATTCCCCAGATTCTGGAGTTGAAGGTTGAAACACTTGGTAAAGATAATATGTTGCCATGGGAATGACAGTAGCTGCAATTAACAGCCCTACAACCCAAGCAGTTGCATTACCTTGATCAGTTTCTTCGGCTTTTGTGAAAGTTCCTTCCACCTTGACAGTTTCTATGATTTCTGGTGGACCTGGATCTGGTTTACCAGACAAAACAGCAACCAAGCGATCGCTCACATCTAAAAATCCTTGGTTATATTTATTACCATCACGCAACGCTGTACCCAATGTTTCTTCCGCCACACTTTGAGCAATAGAATCAGTCAATAGAGACTTGACTTGATTACCACTAACCAAAGCAGTTCCATTACTAACCGTATCAATCAATAACAATACTTGATTAGCTTGTGCTTCGGCCGTCGGAAACCATTTACTAAAGAGTCCTTTCGCAAAACTTTCCGGTGTTTCCCCATAGTCAAGGCGGCGAATAGTCACAATTCTGGCTTCGTTACCAGTTTCCTGCGCCAAATCCTTGAAAGTCTTGCTAATCTGACCTTCATTCAATCGGCTAATCACATCACCTTGATCTAAAATCCAAGTATCAGCCGTGAGACTGGGCATTTCGTATACACCAGTAGCAGCAGCAGGTAAGACAAACAGCGAAGTCGCCATTATCATCACCAATACTGGTAAAATTAGACGAATAACGTATTTTTGATTACTAAATAATTGCTTCAGTAACTGTTGCATGGGATGAATCCTTAAACAGACTTGCAATTAAAATAGTACACAATTAGGTGACAGGAAATAAGTGACAGGAAACAGGAGTTTTTTCACCTCAACTGCTTTTGCTTCTGGTTAAGTCAGGCGGGATATGTACCTGGATACGATAATATTAAATTTAATAAAAGGTAAAAAATCTTTGTTTAGAGAAATATCATGACAGCTTCTACCACATTTGACTTAGCAGCACTAAATCAACAATTTGAAACCGCAAGCCCTACAGAAATCTTAGCCTGGTCTGTTCAGAATATTCCCACAGGACTGGTACAAACTAGCGCCTTTAATGTTGATGACATTATCTTGACACATATCCTCTATACCATACTTGAGCATCCCACCCCTGTAATTTTCCTTGATACTCTCTATCACTTCCCCCAAACCCTAGAATTGGTTGCTAAAGTCAAAGAAATCTATAACCTAGATTTACAAACCTATAAAACACCAGATGTCAATAGCCGTGAAGCCTTCGCTGCTAAATTCGGTGAAGCACTTTGGGATACAGATATTGCTAAATTCCACGACATTACCAAAATCGAACCACTGCTGAGGGGTTTAGACGACCTCAACACCGTTGCTTGGATTACAGGCCGCCGTCGTGATCAAGCCGTTACTCGTGCTACTATGCCCGTATTTGAATTAGATGGTAAGGGAAGATTAAAAATTAACCCCCTAGCTACTTGGACCCGCAAACAAAGCTGGGCGTATGTAGCCGAACATAAAGTAATTTACAATCCTCTCCATGATCAAGGCTATCCCAGCATTGGTGACGAACCCATTACCACCAAAGTAGCTGACGGTGAAGACGAACGCGCTGGACGTTGGCGGGGAAGCGAAAAAACCGAGTGTGGAATTCACATTTAATTAATTCTCAAAGTAGGGTGTGTTAGCGATCGCGTAACGCACCTTTTTTGTGAACAGAAAAATTTAAAGGTATGTGAAGAAAAGTAAAATCGCCCAAAACTCTCTTCTTGTCCCCCTGTCAGCCCAACGACAATTTTTAACGCCCACCTACTTATTGATATTCATCAGATTAATAAAGTATTTGGATGTACTGGGGTAATTTTATTTTCATAGCGTTTAAAGTCACTCATATTGAAAGTAAGAAGGTGAGTTATTTGATTAGCAAACATAACTGCTACTAATCTTGCATCATGAACATTGACACCCATCACACCGTATTCCATTACAATCTGTTTCCAATGCTGATAAATTTCCGGTATATCTGGTAATATAGGAAAGAAATTTTCTAATTTTTGTAGTTCTGCTTCTGCTGCAATTAAACTCAATCCTAAGCCATTTTTTTCTACAGGACGAGTAGCACTACGCCAAAATTCTACTAAATTTTGATGTGTTAAATAACAAGTTTCTTGTTTTCTTCGGAGTGTAGCAAGGGCATTTAAAGATTCAGCACACATTGGATGATGTGGTTGTGCTATTATCAAAATGATATTAGTATCAATTAAATATGCCACTATATTTCCTCTTCTTCATAAATACCTGCTCGACTTACAGCGTAGTCAGATAAAATAGGTGTATTTTTTGTATGACTAGAACTCCATTCATTTAGTGCTGTAATCCATTCTTCATCGGAAACTGTTTGATAAAACGGAAGTTTTGTAGTTTTAACTAATTGTTCTAGCATTGCATCAAGATGAGGTTTAACTGCTTCTGCTGGAAGTTGAGTTATTTTTGCTAATGTTTCGGTAACTTGTTGTAATTCTTGAGAATGAGATTGTTGCCATGTTTGTAAGATCATAATTTTGAAAATATGATTTTTTACAACTTATATTTTAGCACAATATTGTCTGAATTAGGACAAATTTCGGTAATTCAAAATTCAGAATTTTTCTGTCTGAATCAGGATTTACAGGATTAAACTACCCATATAGAGTATCTTTGTAACCTCTTACCTTCGTGTCCTTCGCTTCTTCGTGGTTCAATAAAAAAGATAGAATATGTCATGAGGATTTATAGGATGTGATTGTTTGTTTGTTGGGAAGTTGGGATTTTCAGGATGTTATAATGACTAATAAGCACTGAAAAATTATGAAAATCCTCCACCTTTCAGATATCCATATTGGTAGCGGTTTTTGCCACGGACGAATTAATTCAGCCACAGGATTAAATACACGGTTAGAAGATTTTGTTAAAACATTATCTTTGTGTATTGACCGGGCGCTACTTGATAATGTAGATTTAGTTTTATTTGGTGGTGATGCTTTTCCAAATGCCACACCTGCACCTTATGTCCAAGAAGCTTTTGCTAATCAATTCCGCCGTTTAGTAGATGCAGATATCCCCACCGTCTTATTAGTGGGAAATCATGACCAACATTCCCAAGGTTTAGGCGGTGCGAGTTTAAATATTTACCGGACTTTGGGTGTACCAGGGTTTGTGGTTGGTGATACTTTAACGACTCATCGCATTTCCACACGAAACGGAGATATACAAATAATTACTCTTCCTTGGTTAACTCGTTCCACTTTAATGACTCGTCAAGAAACTCAGGGTTCATCTTTGGCGGAAGTTAATCAACTGCTAACAGACCGTTTAGAAGTGGTGATAGAAGGGGAAATTCGCCGCCTTGACCCCACTATACCAACGGTGCTTTTAGCCCATTTAATGGCTGATAATGCCACTTTAGGGGCAGAACGTTTATTAGCAGTGGGTAAGGGTTTTACTTTACCTTTATCTTTGTTAACTCGACCATGTTTTGATTATGTAGCTTTAGGTCATGTTCATAAACACCAAAATCTCAATAAATCCAATGACCCACCAGTGATTTATCCTGGAAGTATTGAACGGGTAGATTTTAGTGAAGAGAAAGAAGACAAAGGTTATGTAATGATTGAGTTGGAAAAAGGGAAAGTAAATTGGGAATTTTGTCCCTTACCTGTGCGCGTATTTCGGACTATTGAAGTAGATTTATCTAAGAAAGATGATCCGCAAACAGCATTATTGAAAGCGATCGCTAAATATGATATTCAAGATAATGTAGTCCGACTAATTTACAAATTGCGGTCAGAACAATTAGATGTAATTGATAACTCTTCCCTTCACCAAGCTTTAAGCATAGCGCACACTTACACAATTCAAGCCGAACTAGTTAGTCAATTAGCAAAACCCCGCATTCCTGAATTAACGGCCAGTAGCAGTATTGACCCCATGGAAGCTTTGAAAACTTACTTAAATAATCGGGAAGATTTAAAAGATATCGCCCCTTCTATGTTAGAAGCAGCACAAACTTTATTAACAGATGATCAGGAAATTTTGCTAGTACCACAAGGAAGAACTAAAAATTAGGGCTAGAAGTCAGGAGGTAGGGGCGCAGGCCCTGCGCCCATTCAGGAGTCAGGAGGAAGAAGATCAGAATAGTCTCGAATCTGGGTGACAACGGACAACGGACAATGGACAACTGACCACTGACAACTGACTTCTTTAAAATCTCCGTTCAAACTCAAGTACAGCCCGACTATCATCAGTTAAATTAGTAGAAGAACGAAGACGGAATTCATTGTTTATTCGGTAATTAAGACCCCATTGCAAAGGATCACCCGCAGTCAAGATTTTAATAGTAGAAATAGAAATTTTCGGAGAAATATCAATTCCTGCTTCTAACGCTAATTCTAAAGATGAGTTATTTCTTCCTGCTTCAGGTCTTTCCGAAAGAACTGTGGGAAATATTCTCAATTCACTTAAACCAATAGTATCACCAATTTGATTAAATGCACCTTGGAAATTTCTGAAAACAGCCGAACCGGCAATATTAATTAAACCCAGGGTACTATCACCACGGCCTTGAGTATCAACAAACCCACCCCCTAATAAAGTGACAATTTGTGTTTCTGAACGGGAGGGATTACTTTTGAGTTTCAACTTATCATTAATTTGACTAGCTAAACCATCAATATTTGCTTCTACTCGGACTGATTCTAAACCTGCTAAACCGGAAGAACCTTGTCTGCTTAAGTCGCTATTTTGAACCACATCTAGAATCTTCGCAAATAGCCGAATATCCAAATTAGGATCACGGGGTTGACGGCTACTAAAAGTCGCAGTGTGTTCATGACCACGGGCTAAATTTAATTGGGTAGTGAACAAATTCACACCACCTTTAGTTAACTTAATAGTTCCTTCTGGAATAGGGTCAGTTAAAGAACCATTAACAATTAAATTTCCAGAAGTTTGGAACTGGAAAACTGGTGGTCTAGCAATTTGCACATTTTTACCAAGTTTCAGTTCTAAATTATTTAACCTAGTAATTTTATTTTCTGTGTTTGCTTGATTTTGATTGTCAATTTGAGTAGTTAATGAGTTAGATTTGTTATTTCCTGAATCTACATCCTGAGAGTCTGACAATAATACTTGACCATCAAATAATTCTATATTTCCGCCAATTATTGGTCGAATCAAAGAACCAGTAATTTCTAAATTACCACTAGCACCTCCTTGATATAATCCCTTGAGATTTAAAGCTAATTGTTCTAAATTGACAGTTAGCGGATTATCTAGTTTAGTATTTCGAGCCGTAAAAATAGGTAGTTCACCAACAGCCTCGATTTTACCATCACTAAATCTACCTTCGAGACTTTCTACAAAGACACGGGTTAAATCAAACTCTGCGCTACCAGTCACATTTGTTAACTTTCCTGGTAAAGCTTGGGCGCTAAAGGTAGCATTATTCAGAGAAGCAATACCTCTAACTAAAGGTTGTTCTTTAGTTCCCCGAACTTTTAAATCTAATTCTCCTTCTCCATTCTCAAAAGCTATCTCATTAGTGAAGAGATTTAAAAGTGTTAAACCTTCATTTTTAACTTGTACATCTAGAGTAATTTGATCATCTTCTAAATTTCCAGCAGCAAAGGGTAATTGATAAGGAATACTACCAGTAATATTTGCAGGTGCTTTCCCTACCCCAACAACATTACTGCCAAAATTCAAACGTCCATTAGAATAACTGAAACTAGCAGTCGCTGATTCTAGTGGTTTTTGATAAATTGTCCCTTCTGTAATGTTTAATTCTCCTCTAGCTTGAGGATTGTTGATACTTCCTGCTAAAGCTGCTGTGGCATTTAGTTTACCTGCAATTCCTTCTGGTAATTTTACTAAATTTCTGACTAGCTGAATCGGGAAATTTTGACTTTTAATTGACCTGATTGTTCTTTACCACCAAGATTACCTGTAAAAGCAATTAGCTTTTCTTGGGATTGAATTCGTAAAGGTTGTAACCGGAAAATTCCTTGTTCAAAACTACCTTTTGCTGTAACTTCTTCGGCGCGATAAAAACGACCGATTTCTGTTGGT
>NZ_VILD01000003.1:59640-89670 GCF_009712085.1 Anabaena sp. UHCC 0253 | reverse complement strand
AATCTGGAATTGGTTTACCATCTATTCGTGATTGTTCTTGATTAGCTAGAAGAATATCAATCTCTGCTAACCGCTGAATTTGGTTGAATAAAGACTGATTTGGTAATCCTTGGGGGTTGGTGGTCAAGTCCGCAGATGTGCCGTAGCTAGGGGCTGTCAAACCACGTTGTAGGTCTCCCAATTCAAATATTTGGGCTGCTGCGAGAACATCTTGAATATTGCCTTTCTCAATGTTGATATTCGCTTGCAGTTGTGGTTTTTGTGTTGCTTGTTTAATGTTGACATCAAAGGAGTATTTACTGTCACCTTTGACAAATTCGCTATTGTTGAGGAGGGCTGTATCGTTATTGTAGCTGAATTGGGTAGTAAAGCGATCGCCTTGAATGCGACCAAGTTCTGGGTTGTCAATGGCTATCTTCCCGGCTGTGGCTAATGTCTGCAAATTAAGTTGCAAGTCTCCTGTTAATAATCCTGCAACTCTCCCCGGACTTAAAGGGGTATTCTCCGGTAAGGCTACATTTAAGGCTTGTAAGGGAAAATTAGCCAAATTCATCTGCCAATCAACCCCCTTGGCTACACCTGATAATAAGGCTTGTTGCCACTGCACTAGAAAGGATTGGGGACTATTTTTACCATCTAGGTTAACTGCGATGCGATCGCTTTGTCCGGTAATATCTAAACTTAACCCTTGTCCTGATACAGAATTAATGTTACCAGTTAACAATGGCTCAAAAGCAAATTCCTGAACTTTGAAATCTCTTAATCCCAATTTACCAATAATATTTGGTGCTGTGGGTTTTCCTGTCACCTTGCCATTAAAATCTAAATTACCAGCAATATCTACCAGATTAGGGATATTCACGGGCAACTGTTGAAGACTATAATTTTTAGCCTGGACATTCAGATTCAATTCCGTAAATTCGGGGATTCCTGTAGTTTGGGCATTGGCTAATACATAACCTTTAGCTTGGAAATTAGGGTTATTAGAACTATCAATAGTCAACTTTTCGCCATTCCAACCAATATTTGCTTGCAGAGGTGAATCCATACCTTGCAAACCCTTACTAAATCTGACCTGACCAACAGCAGCTATATCTGCTAATTTAGTAGCAGCCAAATTTCCGGCTACTTGTAATTTTCCACCTAACTGTCCTCTCAACTGCTGATTGAAGCGGCTTAATTGTAAACCGGAAGTAGCCACTAAGGCTTGATAATTACCCTTATTCAATTGAATATAAGAAGCTGTAACTAGACCACTAGGCAGCTTTAACCTACCTTCACCCAAGCCTTGAATAGTTTCCGGTTGGAATGATTCTACAGAACCTGCTACTTGCAACTGACCAGCCAAAATACCCGATAATTCGGGAGGTACAGAGGCTAACTTTGTTAAAGGTACATTATCAGCTTGAATTTTTGCCTGATAGCGACCTTGGGCAACTTGAATATTGGCGGCTTTAATTGTTCCCCCCACCCACAGCGAGATTAGCTTCACCTAGCCCTGTCAAGGTTTGTAGGTTAAAATTGTCCAAATTACCGGCAATCATGAAATTACCAGCCAGGGGATTATTTAAAACCGGGTTAGCTTGTTTTAATATTTTGCTAAGACGTAAACCTTTACCGACTAACAGGGCTGTAAAATTTTGATTTCGTAACTGGATTTGGGAAATATTAACGTTACCACCAGCAATATTCACATTGGCATTTTCAGGAATAATTGTTTCTATGGCAAATGGTGAGGAACTTCCTGATAAACGTAGACGACCATTAAATTCTGACCCAGCTAGAGAAATATTTTCCTGTTGTTTTTGGTCAACCAAAGACGTTAATTTGATCTTATTAGCTTGAGCTAAAGCTTGCCAACGTCCATTAGCATAAGTACCACTACCCCTGACCACACCACCACCAAAGTCGGCGATTATATCACGGAAAGAAACTGTTTGGTCAGGATTAATAATAGTTGCACCCGTGGCTGGGTATTTGGCTTGAGGAGCTTGCCATTTAACTACTGTTCGGGTATCATCAGCCACACCTTTGATTTCTGCGGTGGCTGTCATTAGACCAATGGGAAATCCTGTTTTGAGATTATATACTTGAGCGATCGCATCTCCAGGAATATTTGCGGCTCGTAGTTGAAAATTCAGTTGGGGTACTTCACCGAGGTTAATTGTTCCCCCACCTTTCACTTCGCCCCCATAAGTAGTTTTTCCGTAAATATCCGTAATACTCAACAACGATTTACTACTTATTAACTGAAATTTACTCCTAACTTGCTGAAAATCAACTTTATCAATCCGGGCAGTTTTTAAGCTACTCACAGTCCCCGATAGCACTGGTTGAGCAATATCTCCTAATATCTGTACATCGGCTTGAGCTATACCACTCACAGGTACTGGTAACTTGACTTTTAAGGTTGATTGGGCATTGGCCAAACTTACCGCATTCACACGCCCTTTTAAATTAAATCCTGCTTCTTGATCAATTGTCCCTGATGCTATAACAGGTATTTTTCCGTAGCTGGTAACTATATTATCTAGTGTAATTAGCAGTCCATCAAAAATAAGATTCCCCTGACTATTGTTTAATAGTTGGGGGATTTTGGGGATTTGTGCTGTTACCCCTGCGATCGAAGTATTACCGTATAATAAAGTTTTTTGATTTGGTGTTACCTTAATTTGCAAATCACCACTCACTCTACCTGTTTGTAAATTCAGTGGTAAAGTGACAATTCTGGTAATATCTGCGGCAAGGAGGTTTTGCGATCGCAAGCGAAAATCTCCTGCTAAAGTCTTCTGAGGAATTAAATCTCCAGCTATGGAAATATCACCCCCGCTTACGGACTTACCCACCAAATCTAATTTAATCCGTTTATTTTTATTGAGGAGTTTAGCCGTGCCATTAATCTCTGAAAATCCTACAGGCACAAGTTCAGAATTTTTTTCTCTCCACTGCCTTTCGGGACTAACACTAAATTACCATTACGAAACCGCAACCTATTCAAATCAGTCTTGATCAGTCCCCCACCCTTTTCTGGCGCTATAGTTGTACTTAACCAACTGCCTTGATTATCCTGTTGAACATAAATCTCTGGGTTAACTAAAGTTACATCTAATTGAAGATTGCGGTTAATAACTAACTTCCCCAGATCAAATCCCACTTCTACTGCTTTGATATTTGCTTTATCTGGATCTGTGGGTGTAGCAGGTATTTCTGAAGCAGCAAATTTTACTCCATTCAGTGAAAAAGACTCAACTGCACCTAGTTTTACAGGACGGTTAAGTGTAGTAGTTAAACTTTCGCTGGCTAATGGTACTAATTCCTGGTAAACAAAATTTCGTAATCGCCAAATACCACCAATCACTCCCAACAGCAACAAAGCACCTACAGTCATACCACCGCGACTGAAAATCATCAACCACAGGCGTTTGAATCCAGAGTTGACGGAACGAGAATTTTGACTAGAAGAGTTAGACATAGGTTTTCACTCTTTAACTACCATATACCTGGCAAAATAATAACTAATGGCACAATACAATACTGAGATTTATCTATGGGGCTGGGAATATAAATTAATTTTGACTTTTATGTTTAACTATTAGAGTATAACGGTCTGGGAACAAAAATTACAGATTAAGTTTTCGCAAAGTTGCCAATTATATCTTTTGGTTCATCACTGAGTTTCTACAAATGCACAAAAATGATCTGTAACTTTCGTGGATAAACAGCCGAAAACTTTAATATAAATTAGAGAACCGATCAAAGGATGAATAATGCGTGTTTTTGTACTGATTTTTAACGCTGGTACTGATAATGAGGGGATTCACAGCATTCGGATTAGCAATGCTCAAGGGTTAGAAGGCAATAAAATCCTCATGTTTGAGTCAGAAGACGATGCCACCCGTTTTGCTTTAATGTTAGAAGCTCAAGACTTCGCTATCCCCACAGTGGAGATGATGAATGCTGATGATGTCAAGGAATTTTGCGAAAGCACTGGCTATTTTTGGGAACTTGTTCCCGAAAACAGTGAATTAGTCATTCCCCCGGAAACGAACGTCGAACAAACCGATTGGCAAGCCGAACCAGAAATAGAGGATACTAAGGAAGACTTATTTCCTCCCAGTCCATCTGTCCCAGAAATTGCTAATTCTGATTTAGACAGCATTCGTCGCCAACTGGAAGGGTTATTGTAATTTTGTCATTAGTTATCACTGACTACTGACCACTGACACAGGATACACAAGATCATGACAAATTTCCAGGAACGCGGGCATCTACTCACCGAACAAGTCAATCCTCATAGTCTCAACTTAGACCAACTCAACTCTCTAGAATTGGTAGAGTTATTTAATAGCGAAGACCAAAAAGCTGTAGCCGCAGTCGCAGAAGCTAAAGTTCAATTAGCAGCAGCTATTGATCGTACAGCCCACAGGCTCAGTCAAGGTGGCCGTTTATTTTATGTGGGTGCAGGAACAAGTGGCAGGTTAGGAGTATTAGATGCGGCCGAGTGTCCACCCACCTTCTGTACTCCTCCAGAATTGGTACAGGGAATTATTGCTGGGGGGGCTGGTGCATTAGTCCGCAGTTCCGAAGATTTAGAAGATCGGGCTGAAGATGGAGAAACAGCGATCGCTCAACGTCAAATTACTCAACTAGATGTAGTCGTCGGTATTACCGCAGGGGGAACAACTCCTTTTGTTCACGGTGCTATTAATGCCGCTCGTCAACGTGGATCGCTGACTATTTTTATTGCTTGTGTTCCCAGTGAACAAGTCAGTTTTGAGGCGGATATTGATATTCGTCTCTTGACAGGTCCAGAAGTTTTAGCTGGTTCTACACGCCTCAAAGCTGGTACAGCTACCAAATTAGTCCTCAATATCCTTTCTACAGGGGTAATGGTCAAATTAGGTAAGGTCTACGGTAATCGCATGGTTGATGTCGCTGTCACTAATCAAAAGTTACGCGATCGCGCTCTGCGGATTTTACAAGACTTTACCGGCTTAAGTCGAGAAGCCGCAGGTTTTTTACTAGAACGCAGCGGTAAATGGGTCAAATTAGCTCTATTAATCCACTCGACTGGTCTAGATCCAGAAGCTGGTAAGCAACTACTAGCCGCACATCAAGGGAATATCCGCGCGGCTGTCACCACCCATAACCAAGAAACTTCTAAATAGGGCAAAAGTCATGAGGTAGGGGCGCAGGGCCTGCGCCCAGTCAATATCCACTGCGCCCAGTTAAGATTCACTGCGCCCAGTTAAGATTCACTGCGCCCAGCCAGGAGTCACCGAGAAAGAATTACAGAAACTCGGAAACAATTTATGCCATTAGCAGTCTAAGTAATTGTCTTATTCTGAACACTTGTAGGGAGCAGTGGAAAAATTTATACATTACAAAGGAAATATGCTTGACTTTGCTATTTAATTTTGTGTATTTTTTTGTGAAAGAAGAAGACTAAATTAATATAATACTCGTAAAATTCAAAAAATCCTTAATTGAAAACATGGAATCAGGTACATAATGAAATATAACTAATAACCTAAGTTGCTAGTACACAATTGCGTAAATAAACCAACCATTAAAGATTTACACAAAGCTTGTATTATCTAGTTTTTTAACTGTTAATTGTTAATTTTGCCCTGCAATCCTAGTCAGGAAACTCCTTACTAGGAAAAGGTACAAGAGAGAATAATTACCAACTTGGACGAATAGTAAAAATAATTAAAATAAGGATTATTACTGATATAAATTGAGGTTAACAAGAGTATAATATTACAGGTGAATCAAATAGGACAGCTTATTTCAGTTAAAATATACTTGATTTAGTATAAGCAAACTTACTAAATCAGATTATCATCCGCTCTAAAGCATCAAATTCTTTTAATACTTATCCAGAGCCTGACTACAAAGAAAATTATAGACCAAAGTGCGAGCTTAGACGAGCCGACTGTATTTAATTCCCTCATCGAATCATTAGCTAGTTTACTAATGAACGTATGAATATCACCGCTTTTATCAATTACTTAATTAATAAATTCTCAAGAAGGAAACTATGACCAACCAAAACGTGATAGAAGCACAAAACCTCTTCAGTGAGTTTAAAAAATGTACTCAGTTACAATACAACGGACAACTAAATATTAAAAGTTCTAAAGGGAAACAATGGGTTTTCTACTATCGGCTGGGTCGAATAGTCTGGGCTACAGGTAGTGATCATCCCTTCCGTCGTTGGCGTAGAAACATCGCTCAATATTCTTCTGGTATTGATTTGGATAAAATGCGTTGTCGTTATGAAGATATCGCCATTGACTACTGGGATTATAATCTCCTAAATATTTTATACAAAAGACAGAAAATTCAAAGAGAAAAAATTCACGCCATTGTCGAAAGTACCATAGCAGAGCTATTTTTTGACCTAGCTCAAGAGCTAGATTTTAGCTCCATTACTTGTAGTCGCAGTCAGCAAGTCATCTTAGAAATGCCAATGAGCTTTACCAGTGCAGATATGTCCATCAAGCAAATGCAAGACGCATGGGCAATTTGGTCACAAGCTGGGTTAGCAAATATTTCTCCTAATTTAGCACCCGTGCTGCGCCGACCAGAACAACTACAACAACTCGTAAATCAATCCGTATACAGGAATTTCGTGAGTTTAATTAATGGTAAATTTACTTTACGAGAGTTAGCCGTCAGAATGAAACAGGATGTTATGCCTGTGGCTCGTTCCTTACTTCCCTATATCCTCAAAGGCATTATTGAATTAGTAGAAGTACCTGATTTACCTCTCACAGTTACCGATGTTAACTCTACCTCTAAACAACCCAGAAATCAAATTCCTCCTTTAGTAGCTTGTGTGGATGATAGCCCCCAGGTTTGTAAAATTTTAGAAGAAATTATGACCGGTTACGGATTGAGATTTATTAAAATCCAAGACGCTGTACAAGCCTTACCTATTATTATCCAAGAAAAACCAGACTTGATTTTCTTAGACCTAATTATGCCCATAGCCAGCGGCTATGAAATCTGTACACAATTACGCAGAATTTCTGCTTTTGCGGAGACACCAGTAATTATATTAACTGGTAATGATGGCTTGGTTGATAGAGTTCGCGCTAAAGTTGTTGGTTCTACAGACTTTATTTCTAAACCCATAGTTGCTGATCGAGTCATGAACGTAGTTCGTAAATATATACGCGTACCTGGTCTATCAAATAATAACAATGGATCTCATGTAGAAACTGCCAGTGATCAGAATTTATAACCTCAATCCCTCTCTAAAAGAGGCAATATACCGGATAGTAAAGTTCTACGGACTTTTATATTTATAAATCTCTCCAAAAGTTCATAATTTTTACGGAGATAATAATAGTAAGATGGTGTTAACATTAACAAAGTCATCTGCAATTAACTTTGATTCTTGCTACGACTAGAAACCTTTTTTAATCAGAACTTATCAAACCTAAACTTAATGATTAGGTATGTTAATTTATGTTGAATACGTAGATTTGATGGAGGAATATCTATACAATGTATCAAGTGAGATAAAATAAAGCGCCAAAAAGTGTTTATTTGATCTGTTTTTGTTAACTTTCTTAAAAGAATTAAATAGGTAGTTATCATGAGTACGGTATTAGTAGTGGAAGATGGCTTGACTGATATGGAAATTATCAGTCGTTACTTGCAGCAAGAAGGTTATGCTGTAATATGTGCGAAAAGTAGTGAAGAAGCACAATCTAAAATAGTTAAAAATAAACCAGATATCATCGTTCTAGATGTGATCTTACCTGATAAAAGTGGCTATGAAATTTGTCGGGAATTAAAAGATAATGCCGATACTAGTAACATTCCTGTAATCTTCTGCTCCACTAAAAGCAGTGATGTTGATAAAATGTGGGGAAATATGTTAGGCGCTGATGCTTATCTGGCTAAACCAGTAGATAAGGAAGAATTGATGCGGACTTTGAAAGGATTGATTAAATAAAAATAGATTGCACATTAGTCACTAATTTATAGTGACTAAGCAGAATTATCTAGGGTAAAGGAAAATTAATTTTGGAAACCAAACAGAAATTTTTAAGCTTTTCTTTAGGAGTAAGAGATACCGCAGTCATTCCCCTAGAACAAATTACAGAAGTTGTGCAAATACCACTCACAGAAATATGTGGTGTTCCACAAATGCCTAATTGTGTTGTCGGAATTTATAATTGGCGGGGGGAAATGTTGTGGTTGGTTGATTTGGAAGAAATGCTAGGTTATCCACCACTTTTACAAGGATCAAATTTCTTGTCGAAAATGATGGCTTTAGTTCTCGAAAATGACGGAAAATATTTGGGAATATTAATTCGTCAACTCATAGATATTGATTGGTTAGATACCCAACAAATGAAACAACCTTCGGGAGAGGTATTCTATCCAGAAATGACACCTTTTTTACAGGGTTATTTTATTAATGATTCTGAACAAATGATTTTCAATTTGGATGCTTCAGCAATGCTGCAAACTTCTATGTGGACAATACATAATTGACTCCTATCTCTTGATTGGGCGCAGGCCCTGCGCCCCTACGAAAAGACTTTTTTAGCAAGCCCTACTATAATTATTGAGGTTCATAGCATGACGACTTTATATCAAAACCCAAATGAAGATGCTGGAAATGTTTTTACTACAGCACAAAGCGAAGAAAAGAAAAAAGATAATGGCAATGTAGCCAACGGTAATCATCAAGATTCATCGAGTAAAACTTTAATAGCCCAAGAATTTAAAATCTGGAGACAGCGGTTTCAGGAAATAACAACCAGAATGCGCCAAGTTCCTGATTTGGAAAAGTTATTATCCGTCACCGTAGCAGAAGTTAGAGATAAATTGGTGGGCGATCGCGTCCTTATCTACCAATTTACCACAGATGATATCGGTACTGTCTTAGCAGAATCTAGAGCCACAGGTTGGACACCTGCGATTAATGAAAGTCTGGCTGCTATTTTATTTGGTGTTTATACCAGTCAAGATTATGCAGAACCCGTAATTATTGACGATATCAATCAAATTCAAGTCACTCCCTACCAAAAGCAACTACTAGAAAAATTTCAAGTCAGAGCTAGTTTAAGTTTACCAATTTTTGTTGATAGTAAAGTTTGGGGTTTATTGGTAATTCATAGTTGTGGCATACCTCGACAGTGGCAAGAAACAGAAACTACTCTGTTATCACAAATTGCCACAGAAATTACTTACCGAGTTCAGGGGTTTAAGTTACAAAGAGAACTGCAACAATCTTCTCTAGCTAAACAATCAGCAGCGAAAGTTATAACTAAGATTTTACAACAGCCAGATGTTGAAAAAATCTTTCAAACCACTACTCAAGAAGTCCGGCAATTATTGAAATGCGATCGCGTCGGTGTTTATCGTTTTAATGATGATTGGAGTGGTCAATTTGTTTCCGAAGCAGTAGGAAATAATTGGGTGAAAGTTGTGACTCCAGGTTACAAAATGGTCTGGGAAGATACTCACCTCCAAGAAACCAAAGGTGGTAGATATGCCAAAGGAGAAACCTTTGTTGTTAATGACACCTATAAAGTCGGTTTGGCTCAATGTCACATTGATATTTTAGAACAGTTTGAAGCTAAAGCTTATATCATTTCTCCCATCTTCTCTGGAGAAAAATTATGGGGTTTACTCGCAGCTTATCAAAATACTGGAGCGCGGGAATGGCAAGATTGGGAAGTTAGCTTTTTAAATCAAATTGGTTCACAATTTGGTGTTGCTGTTTCCCAAGGAGAATATCTAGGAAAAGTTCAGAAACAAGCTGATCAATTAACTCAGATTACCAAACAAGAAAAGACTTTAACTAAGATTGTTAACCGCATTCGTCAGTCCTTGGATATGGCGGAAATCTTCAAAATCACCACCCAAGAAATGCGTCAGGTTTTGCGGTGCGATCGCGTAGCTGTCTATCAATTTCACCCAGATTTTAGCGGTAAGTTTGTCGCCGAATCAGTGAGTATTGGATGGGGGAAATTAGTCAGTACAGACTCTCAAGATATCATCGAAGATACTTATTTCCAAGAAACCAAAGGTGCGCGGTTTGCTAAAGGGGAAACTATCGCTGTTAATGATATCTATGCAGAAAATATTACCCCTTGTTACCTGGAATTATTAGAGCAGTTTGAAGCTAAAGCTTATATCAATGTGCCGATTTTCTTTGGTGATCAATTATGGGGTTTACTAGCAGCTTATCAAAATTCCGCACCAAGGGAATGGCAAACTTCAGAAGTTAACTTTTTATCTCAGGTAAGTTTGCAATTTAGCCTCGCTAAAACCCAAATAGATTATCTCAAAACAGTAGAATCTAAATCAGAAGAACTAGCACAACGGGCTGAACAAGAAAAAGCCATCAATAGGATTATTAACCGCATTCGTCAATCCTTAGATGTCGAAGAAATCTTCAAAACCACTACCCAAGAAGTGCGGGCTGCTCTACAATGCGATCGCGTCGCTGTATATCAATTTAAACCAGATTGGGGTGGCGAATTTGTCTCCGAGTCAGTAGGTGTTGGTTGGACACAATTAGTCGGTCCAAATATCAAAACAGTTTTGGATGATACCTACTTACAAGATACCAAAGGTGGTAGATATGCCAAAGGTGAAACCTTTGTGGTTAATGACACCTATAAAATCGGTTTGGCTGATTGTCATATTCAAATATTGGAACAATTTGAAGCTAAAGCTTATGTAATTATTCCCATCTTCTTTGGTGATAAACTATGGGGTTTATTAGGAGCATATCAAAATACTGGAGCGCGAGAATGGAAACCTTCAGAAGTTAACTTCTTGAATCAAATTGCTTTGCAATTTAGCCTAGCCAAATCCCAAGTTGATTATGTACAGAAAGTTCAGGAACAATCAGCCGAATTAGCGAAAGTAGCCGAACAAGAAAAAACAGTTAATAAGATTGTTAACCGCATTCGTCAAGCTGGAAATGTCGAAGAAATCTTCAAAAATACCACCCAAGAAGTGCGCCAAGCATTAAAATGCGATCGCGTGGGAGTCTATCAATTTGAATCGGATTGGAGTGGTAAATTTATCGCTGAATCAGTGGGTAGTGGTTGGACAAAAATAGTCACACCAGACTTCCAAATGGTTTGGCCAGATAGCCACCTCCAAGAAACCCAAGGTGGTAGATATGCCAAAGGTGAAACTTTCGTAGTTAATGACATCTATCAAGTCGGCCATGCTCAATGTCATATCGAAATCTTAGAGCAGATAGAAGTCAAAGCCTACATGATCGTTCCCATCTTCTTTGAAGAAAAATTATGGGGCTTATTAGCAGCTTATCAAAACTCTGCACCCAGAGAATGGCAATCTTCAGAAGTTAACTTTTTAATTCAAATAGGCTTACAATTTAGCCTTGCTAAATCTCAAGTTGATTATCTCGATAAATTACGCCAACAATCAGCAAAAATCGCCCAGACAGTTGAACAGGAAAAAACCTTCTCCAAGATAGTTAACCAAATTCGTCAATCCTTAAATTCTGGAATCGAAGAAATTTTCAAATCCACAACTCAGGATATCCGTCAACTCTTCAAATGCGATCGCGCCGCAGTCTATAAATTTACATCTGATTGGGGTGGTAATTTCGTCGCGGAATCAGTAGCCACAGGTTGGATAAAACTGGTTACACCTGAACTGAAAACTGCCTTTGATGACCCTTGTTTACAAGCAATGAACGGCGGTGAATATAAAAAAGGTAACAAGTTAATAGTCAGCGACATTTATGAAGCCAGTTTTGATACTTGCTACATTGAAATTCTGGAAAGATTTGAAGCCAGAGCCTATGCAATTGTTCCCATTCTCTTCGGTGAAAAACTTTGGGGATTATTGGCAGTTTATCAAAACTCTAGTACCCGTCATTGGGAAGAGTCAGAAACCAACCTGTTAGCGCGGATTGGTGATCAACTAGGACTAGCTTTGCAACAAACGGAATTCTTGCAACAGTTACAAACCCAATCGGCTAAACTATCAGAAGCAGCTACTAGAGAAAAAGCAGCTAAAGAATTACTCCAACAGCGTTCTATTCAACTGCTGATGGCTGTTAAACCCGCTCTCAAAGGGGATTTGACGGTTCGCGCCCCCATTACAGAAGATGAAGTAGGGACTATTGCTGACGCTTATAACGGCACTCTGCAAGCACTACAACAAATCGTTCTCCAGGTGCAATCATCTTCTCAAAAAGTAGCCGAAACCTCTACTAACAGCAGTACCTCACTGGTGGGATTGACTCATTTAGCTAAACAACAATCTGACGAAATCACTACAGCCTTGGGTGATTTGCAACAGATGGTAAATTCTACCCAAGCGGTAGTTAACAACGCCCAATTAGTGCAGATAGCCGTTCAACAAGCCAATAAAACTGTAGATTCTGGTGATACCGCCATGAATGAAACAGTTAATGCTATTCAAGCCATTCGAGAAACCGTAGCTCAAACCAGTAAAAAGATTAAACGTCTAAGTGAGTCATCGCAAAAAATCTCCAAAGTGGTAAATTTGATTAGTAGCTTTGCAACTCAAACCAACGTTCTCGCTCTGAATGCGGCTATTGAAGCAACTAGGGCTGGTGAATATGGTAAAGGCTTTGCAGTGGTAGCTGATGAAGTCCGTTCTTTATCTCGTCAGTCAGCAGCAGCAACTATCGAAATTGAAAAATTAGTCCAGGAGATTCAAGCAGAAACTGGAGAAGTGGCCGTAGCTATGGAAACAGGGATTCAGCAAGTTGTGGAAGGGACAAATTTAGTTAATGACACTCGCCAAAACCTGAATGCGATCGTTTCTGCAACGGCGGAAATTAGTCAGTTGATTGAACGCATTACTGAAGCTACCCAAACACAAATGCAGCAATCTGGTACAGTCACTAAATCTATGAATGATGTGGCAGAAATTGCGAACAAAACCTTTGGAGAATCTCAGGAAATTGCCAATGTTTTCCAAAGCTTAACCGGAATGGCACAGGATTTATTAGCAACTGCTAGTAAGTTTAAGGTCAAATAGTTAATTGATAATTGACAATTGATAATTGACAATTATCAATTGTCCATTCTTCGTTGTCCATTGTCAATTGTAAATTTTCCATTATTATTATGATTACAGATCCAGCAATTCGAGAACAGGGCTATGCCTATTTCCTCGGTGAAGCCCCCGAATTATTACAAACTATTGAACAAGATTTATTTACTTTAGTTGACAATTCTAGTACAGCTAAAGTTCATAATTTAATGCGGGCAACCCACACGATTAAGGGTGGAGCAGCCAATGTTGGACTCGATACCATCATGACAATTGCCCATTCTTTGGAAGATATATTTAAGGCTTTATATAGTCCCAATGTTGTTATTGATGGGGAATTACAAGCTCTATTAGTTGAAGGTTATGAATGCTTGCAATTAGCAGTTACAGCCGAAGTTACTAATAGTAATATTAATGCTGACGGACTTTTGAACCGAGCAACTACAGCATTTGCCCAAATTCAAGAAAAATTAGGTGATGCTTTTGGGGCGGAAACTCATATTCCCACATCAGAAGAATTAGGATTTGATATTGTTAAATCTATTTTTGAAGTCGGAGTAAAACAACGTTTAGATAGTCTGAATCAAGCTATTAATAATCCACCAGATCGGGCTGAATTTTGTGAATTATTACACTCTCAAAGTGAAGTATTTATCGGCTTGGCAGAATCTTTAAATCTCCCCGGATTGGAAAAACTGGCACGCACAATTGTGGCGGCTGTAGATGCTAATCCTCAACAGATATTCAAAATTGCTAAAATTGCTTTATCTGACTTACAAGCAGCACAAATAGATGTTTTGGCAGGCGATCGCAGTTCCGGAGGTTCACCATCTCCAGAATTACAAGCACTGGTACAGATCACAGACGATTATCCCTCTCCTGTATCAACAACCAGTTCCTTGGCTACAGTCCCCAAATATGAGCCATCTATTACATCTATTCACCAATCTTTTGCGGAGACATTTTTTAATCTTACTGCTGATTTTTATCAGTTTTTAATCACACTTAGTAATGGCAATAATGAACCTTTAAAACCAGCTAATGCCAAGTTTTATTTAAAAGTTATTCGTTATATTTTTGGCTGGTTTAACCACTACAGAGAAATACCAGAGTTAGAGCTAAATCTCTCTTTATTAATTCCTCCATCTAGTGAAAAATCTCCTGTAAATTATCTAGAAGGGTGGCTAGAAGAATTTCTTTTCTTTATAGAAAATGAAGAAGATACTCACTCTTTATCTCTTTATCGTCGCGGTGTTATTTTAATTATTCTCCTCGCAATTGCTAAATTTCAATACACTGTTGAGCAAAATAATAGTGCTATCCCTATTATCAAAAGATTAAGGCAGCAAATCCGCGAATTAGGTAAAGAATATAAAAATTACCCTCCAGTCACTGAAGCCGAAAAGAAATGGCTTGATCATCCTAAGTTACAAGATTTGCTAGTGATCAAAGAAATATCTCCTGCGTTGTTCCTTGAAGATAGTAATAATCTCTTGGAATCAATATGGGGAGGAGAAACTATTGCAGATAGTAATGAGGAAATAGTCACCACGCAAATTATAGAAACAGCAGAAGCTGTTAATCATGATAGTTATTTAGAAAGTGTGACATTATCAGCAGTTAGTGAAGAGGTAATCACAGATGATGCAAATACAAAAATTCATCAACAAGTAGAAGAGAAAACAACCGATAGTGTTAATAAAAACTCCCGTCAACCATCTTTTGTGAGGGTAGATGTTGAAGGATTACAACGTCTTAATTACCTTACAGGTGAATTATTAATTTACCAAAAAAGACGGACTTTATACGATGATCAAGTTATAGAACTAATTGATAGATTAAGCCAGCAACTTAACCAACACCAATTAACTTTATATCAATTACGGGATTTACCATTACAAGGGAATAATGTCACATCTGACAATACTCAATCAGTGAGTACCGTAAATTTCGATTCCTTAGAAATGGATGTATATTCAGAGTTTCAGTTGACATTACACACAGCAATGGAAGAAACTCTGCAAATCCAAGAAACTTCGGAATCTCTGGAATTGCTGATGAGACAAGCTACTCAAATCAGTGACAAAAAACAGACTTTAACCCTGAATATTATAGATAACTTGGTAGAAGCGAGGATGTTACCTTTAGGAACTATTTTGAGTCGCTTCCCGCAAATGGTGCAGAATCTAGCCAATGTTTATGGAAAACAGGTAGAATTAAGACTTACTGGTACACAGGTTCTAGTTGATAAAGCGATCGCGGAAAAGCTGTATGATCCTCTCTTACAACTAGTACGCAACTCTTTTGATCATGGTATTGAACTTCCCGAACTTCGTCAAGAAAGAGGTAAACCAGTCCAAGGTATTATTGAAATTCGCGCCTATAATCAGGGTAGTCAAACTGTTATTGAAATCCATGATGATGGACAAGGTTTAAACTTAGAAAAAGTCCGGACTAGAGCCATAGAACTGAATCTGATTCCCGATGATCATAGTGGAGATTATGTTCATCACCTCAGCGAATCTGAACTAATAGAAATGATGTTTGCTCCTGGATTTTCTACCGCTGGTAAAGTCAGTGAAATCTCAGGCCGCGGTATGGGTTTAGATATTGTGCGTACCCAGTTACAATCACTAAACGGCTCAATTTCAGTGCAATCATCTCCGCATCAGGGAACAACATTTATCCTTAAAATTCCTTTTTCTATGACTACAGATAAACTCATGTTAGTTCAGGCAGGTGGCGTTATTTATGCTTTACTACAAGATAGTATTGAAAAAATAGTTATTCCCTCTGCTCAACAAATCAAAGAATTTGAAGGCAAACAATTTTTACATTGGCGCACAGATGATGATGAATTGATGGTCAGCCTCCAAAAATTAGAGAGTTTGATGTATTACAATGGCGCAGTTCTGAGTACCAATAATCTGCAAAATATCCACGATGCTTCAGACGCAGGAATGGTAAAAAATCCCATCATTTTACTGCGTCGTCATCATGGAATGGTAGGGGTAGAAGTTGACCAAATTATTGGGGAACAAGAATTAGTAATTAGACCATTAGGAAATTCTCTGACTCCACCAAAATATGTTTATGGTTGTAGTAGTTTAGCTAATGGTAACTTGATCTTAGTTATTGATGGAACTTTGTTGATTGATACTAAAGAAATGCAAGCCACATTGGATGTCATGTCACTACCTATGACATCCCCACAAGCTTTGCCAATGTCAGAGGAAACTATTACCTCTACACCATTGATTACTACATCTACTCCAGCAATTAATACCCAAAAACAGCTAACTGCTAATGTGTCAGGAAATAGCAAATTACCAAAGGTGATTTTAGTAGTAGATGATGCCATTAGTTTGCGGCAAACTCTTTCTTTGACTTTGCAAAAATCTGGCTATCAAGTATTACAAGCCCAAAATGGTGTAGAAGCTTTAGAACAATTGCAGTTACATCCAGAAATTGAAGTAATTATTTCTGATTTAGAGATGCCGCGCATGAACGGATTTGAATTATTAAGCCATATCCGTCAAAACCCAGATTTTGCTAAGAAACCAGTTGTTGTTCTCACTTCTCGGAGTGCGGAGAAACATCGTCAATTAGCTTACGAATTAGGGGCAAATTCCTATTTAACTAAACCTTATTTAGAACATGAGTTTCTCTCTACTGTTGATAGTTTAGCTAACAAAAATCAGGAAAATTCAACTCAAGGATTAATAACAGCAGGTAAATAAAAATTTCCAAATTACAGCAGTTTTCATGTATTTGTACCACACGCTAATTTTTCTATTCCTTTCTTCCTTTGCGTCTTTGCGCCTTTGCGTGAGATATAAAATGTGATTCATTTACCCGAAAATCGCTGTAAGTATGTGAACGGAAACAAACCAAAATATGACAGCAAAAATAGCAGATGATTTAGGAAGATTATTTGAAGTAGGATTTAATATTGGTATTTTATCTTATATTCACAAAAACCAAATCAAAAATTGCTTTGGAAATTTATACCATGATGAACTTAAACATCTCAAATTTTCGGAAATTAGAAAAACCATAGTTAGGAAAGTTATCAGCAACCTAGACAGAGAAATAGCTGATACCTGGTGTCAATTTTTTGTTCAGAAAGGGTTTTTATGTGGTTTAAATTTCTTTCAGGAATATATCAACTCTATTGGATGTAATGAACCAGCAAAATTTCGACATTTAGACATTTTATATTATCAATGTTGTTTTAATGGGGATAACAGCATTGGTACTCATGAAGTTAATCATCAACAATGGTTTAAAGATGTTTTTTCCCAGTTTAAAAATTTAGAAAATCCTGCAAATTATATTGATACATATAAAGGTAAAGGTGATTTTCTCAATGCTGATAGTTTAATTTTATTGAAATATAAACGCAAATATCGGGTTTTATGTCTTGACTTGTCAGTATTTTCGATTCACACTGACGAAGATATGGAAAATATTGATTATGTAGAAATTATTCGTCGCTTATTAATGCGAGATGTTAACTATATTCGTTCTAAAAGTGTATTTTCTAGTTTGCGAATTGATACCGAATCTTTAGGTTTAGATTTTTCCCCAAGTTTAAAGGAATATTTTACAGCTTTTAAATTGAAGGATAAAGAAAGCGCGAAATTAATTCAAGCTGCTGGTTATATTTATAGCTTTTGTCAGTTTCTGGAAAAAACGACGATGATTCCAGATATATCACAGTTGGTATGTAATGCAGTTGGATATAGCGATCGCTCATTCAATACCATCTCTATTCCAGCACAGGATCTCGACATTTTCCAAACCTGTTACCAAATCTATAAATATGATAGCAGTCCCGCCGAAATTACCGACGCACGCCACAAAGTTCTCGATAGAATTAAACGTGCTGCTTATACTAGTTTTGATCAAGGAAAGGAATTTGTTAACTCACTTTTAGAAATTAGTCCAGATACCATCAACATATTACCAACTTACACCGAAAAAATCACAGAATTTTATAACTCTGTCGCAACCGTACCCCCAGAGTTAATTTCTACTTTGAATTTAACCGGAAATCCCAACTTCCGACAAGCACATAATCAACTAATTAAACAATATCTCCTTTCCAAAAATACCTACATCTTCTTAACTGGAAATCCGGGAATTGGAAAAACTACCGCTATCGTGGATTTTCTCACACAATACAAAGATGATGGTTTTCTTTTATTCTACGTTAGTCCCCGTAAACAAGTCAATCTTGACATCATCGAGAAATTTAAAAATCACGAAACTGGAAAATTAGTTGATAACCGAATTTTCGCTATCAATTCCCACAGTCATTTAATTCAAGATAACTGGGGTAAATATTCAGTCGCATACACATCAAACCAACATCAAGATGATTTTACTTTAGGAGGAGTTCATTTTCTCAACAGTGAAAATATTCAAAGAAAAGCTAGACGCAAAGATAGACTTAAACATATTACCGATGATACATTTCAAGATATAGGACAAAAAACTAAAGGAGTTTTAAATAGTATCTGTGAAGGTTTATATAACCTCATTAGCTGTGAAAAATATAACCAAATTATTGCTACTACTTCCACACAGTCATTGAAAAAAACAGATTATGGGGATACTTTGAAACATCTCACTAAGATATTTAGTGACGCATATAATACAAAAGAGAATACAGTTTTTCCAGAGAAAATGCGAAAAATTTCTAGTCGCATTAAACATCTATTTATTATGATAGATGAAATTACAGGAGATGAAGGAGGAGTAGAATTTTTAGATGGAATTCACAAAATAGTGAGAGAATATAAATTAGCATCTCTCGAAAATGGTTTCAATACTAAAATTATTGTTGCTGATGCTTCTATAGTTGATAAAAATGTCATTCTTCAACATTTAGAAGATACTACTCCTGAACCAAATAAAGTCTTTTTTCGGAAAGCAGAAGCAAACATTGAACCTCTCTCAGTGGAATCTTTCACATTTAAAAATTTACCTGCTATCATCATTAATACCAATACATATCCAGCGAAAAGTCTAACTATCAATTATCAAATTATTATTGAATCTTGTAGGTTTACCGATAAAGTCAAATTACGCGATAAATCTAACTTGGAGAAAAAAATCCAAGAGCAAATTTTTCAAGATATTCAAAATCTTCTCCAAAAATCCGCAGTTGAACAATTTATAGTTTATATTCAAAATAAACGTCAATTAGCAGAATTCATTGATAAAATTCAAGCAAAGTTAGGAAAAGATAACTTTAGCAAAAATGTCCATTACCTAGAAATACACGCAAATATATCTGAATACGAAAAACAAGAAATTAAAAAATATCAAGAAACCGTTAAAGTCATTTTCATGACAGCTTCAGGAAGTCGCGGTTTATCTTTCCCCAAAGCTAAACATATCTTGGTAGAAATCCCCAAGTTTGAGATTGAGAAAAACCTCATGGAAATAATTCAAGTAATTTACCGGGGACGGGGAAATGATATTATAGATGATCAAGATAAATACTTAACTTTCTATTTAGCTGAACGTTCAATTTATTATCAGGATAACCCCCAACTTTCTGTACAGGAAAGTGTTTTGAGTTTATTAAATCTTCTCTTAGTTCTCAAAGCATCAATTATGACCAGAATTCAAGGTTATGGGATAATTGGGAGGAAAAAATATATTCTTATTCCCATTGGGGGAAAATCGGTTTTAGCTGCTGGAGAAACCTTTTCTAGTCAAATCGCAAGTCTGATTAACCAACTCAAAACAGAATATAATATTAATAAAAGTCATAAATTATTAAAACAAGTCTACATGAGTTTAGAAAAACTCATGGGAGATGGTGATTTTGAAGTTGAAAAAAATCACAATACAGCAGCAAGTTATTTAACTATCCGCGAAAATTTTAACAACAAATTTTTAGCGGTAGCGAAAACTTTTGATAAATTACTTGATTTCAAACCATTGGAGTTAGGTTATATTAGTGGTGGTTTATTAATAGTACCCAGTAAAAATATCGAAGAATCATATCAAATGCGATTATTAGATATGCAAAAATATGCAAATGCAGAATTATGGGAAAACTTGAAAAGCATCAGTAGAAATAAAACTTATCCAGAAAGTCTCACTTATGCGGTGAAAAATGCCATAGAATTAGTTGAAAGACTCAAAAATGCAATACCCAAAACGCAGAATTTTATCCAGAAAAGTCAACACATAGATCAATATTATGCTTTACCATTATTTGCATTTATTAGTGGTAAAGTCATGAAAGAATATTTTGAAAATGATCCAGAAGAACCAGAAGATCAACGTTTCAAAGATATTCTCTCTACCTACATCCGTTTATTATATCCTGTCAGTAACGTTTTACCAATTGGTCACAATTATCAAGAATTTCCCTTTGTGGTGTTTAGAAGTTATAGCTTAGAAGAAATTAGAAACAAAGTTTTTACAGAAAAATATCTATTAAATTCTCATGAATTAAACGTTCTCAATTTAATTCTTTCTCGATAACCTCAATTAACAAAGAAAATTTTTTCGCATTTTAAGAGTTAAGGGTATTGACTAGCATCCCAAAACCTGATAAGCTTGATCTTGATGAGGAAGAACTATCTTTGTCGCACAAGCGTATTAAAAGATATCTGGTAATATTGTGGCGTAATTGCACTATTCAATTATGATTTAAAATCACCTCTATAGTTGTGCTAATTATCTGCTCTATAGCTACAAAGTCATTTTTACTAAAATCCTGCCAAAAATCCTGAATTTTTGTGATTATATTTTCAATATCACCATCCTCATAATCAATATTATTTAAAATTTGTTTATTATAAATGGTTGTCCATTTTGAACTTAGTCTTGTTTTTTTGAAAATTTTTGAATGGTCTTCCTTTTGTAATAACTCAAATATTTTCTGCCGGATTTCTTTATTGTCACTGGGTCCAATTTGCACTCTCATACTAAGAGAAGTAGGAAGATTTTCAAATTGAAAATAAATCATTACTCGACTTCCTAATTTATTTTCCCAGTGTTTCGCTCCAAAACTTGTGTATCCCTTGTTCCAAAAATCTGCAAATATTTCGTTAGATTCAATAAGTGGATTTAGTAATTTCTTAATTTTCACAACTATTTCTGACTGTAAGTCTGGACGATGCTCAATAATTAAATCAAGAGCTTGCCTATGTTTAAAATAAATTTTACGGCAAAGTTCTGCAATTTCTGAATCACTCACAATATGTCTCCTAATTAATGTGGAATAATGTGTCATTAATGTGTAAATATCTGCACCAAGTATAGATTTATAACTTTTACAAATACTATCAATTATTTGTATTACTTGAGAATAGCTATATATTCTCCAATTGGCTTTAGATGATAAACTTCCTTCGGGAGTTAAATAAATTAAAATTTTTCGATAATTTTTGTATTCAATATCAATAATGTTCTGATATCTTTCTAACTGGTTTGAATGTTCTCCCGAATCAATTTTATTTTCTATAGCACATATTAATTTATTACGCGGTGAATGGATAAGAATATCAATATTTTGCCACTCACGTCTAATCTCTGAGTCTGTTAAATCAGCTATATCTATATCAACAGGACTAATTTTTGTATAATTTGTATTTGTAGGGTTATCCGTTTCTAAAAGCACTCGCTTCAGAAATCGCTTGAGAAAAATATCATCAAGTCTATGATTTTGAGATGGATCTAAAAGAAATGCTAAAAAATCTGAATGTCTAATTTCTTGTCTGACTACACCAATAGCTTCAAAAATATTGAATTCAGCTAGTTTTGCTTCTAGTTCCTCTAAGTCTTCATTATCAACTATAAAGCTTTCTAGTAATTCTCGTTGTTTGTCTGAAATCAAATTTCACCCCGCCCAAATGCTAAAATTTTGCCTAAACAGAGATTTATGCTATCAGGTTGCTATTCTCCTGCAACTAATAAAACTTCTGCATACAACTGTTCACGAATCCAGAAACCATTAGCAATCAAATCATCTAATATAGGTTTTACCAGTGGAATAAACCCTTGTTGTCTAGCAGCTAGTACAGCACCTAAGAGTCCAGTAACCTATAAACCAGACTTTATTGCTTCATTTCTACCTTTTCGCTCATCAATAATCAGTCTATCAGCATTTAACTCAACAGCAAGAGCTATCGCTTCTGCTTCACCTGGATCTAAAATTGTTTGTAGAGTCTGAACTAGGACAATATTAGTAACTGGTATAACTTGAATCCAATCGAGAGTTTGAAGTGCTAGTGTACCTGGATCTGTACTACCAGAAGCAAGAATTTCCTGATAGACTGCTTGTGGAATAATGACCTTACCATAAAGTTGCTGCAACAAAGTTAACTGTCCAATCGCAGCGAGGTTACTGATAGGTGATGTATTGCTAATAATAATCATCGCCAATTATTAGCTTCCAAACTTTTTACATCTTCCCTAAATTCAGCAATATCATAATGAATGGGAATTTTTCGACTAGCAAGTAATCGTTGAAATTCAAGTTGATTTATGCCTACAAAATGACTCGCTTGTCCTAAAGTAAACCGCTCTTGTTCAAAGAGCAAAATTGCTATTTCTTGAATTAATTCTTGATCAGACATTTGGATTGTCTGCAAGACTTCATCTGTAATCATAATACTCATATATCTCTTCTCCTGCGAGGATTCAATAGGTTAAACCTTATCGCAAACAACGAATAGCTTCTAATAAACCTCTAGCTTTATTCAAAGTTTCTTCATATTCCTTTTCTGGGTCAGAATCAGCCACCAAACCTGCACCAGCTTGGACAGTCACCGTCTGATTATGTAATACCATAGTTCTGATTGCGATCGCACTATTCAATTGTCCTTCAAAATCATAATACCCATACACACCAGAATACACACCCCGGCGACTCGGTTCTAACTCATTAATAATTTCCATCGCCCTGATTTTAGGCGCACCGCTGACAGTCCCAGCAGGAAAACAAGCTTTAAGTAAATCCCATGCAGTTTTACCAGGTGCTAACTTACCCACCACATTACTAACTATGTGCATAACATGAGAGTAGCGTTCAATCACCATTAATACATCAACCTTAACACTACCGCTGCTACACACCCGACCCAAATCATTACGCCCTAAATCTACTAACATCACGTGTTCGGCGACTTCCTTGGGGTCTTGAAGTAAATCTTCCGCAAAAGCCGCATCTTCTTGAGTTGTCTTCCCTCTGGGTCTAGTTCCCGCAATGGGACGGACTGTAGCGATAATTTCCCCCTCATCATTACGTTCTGCTTTTACCATGACTTCGGGACTAGAACCAATAATTTGCCAGTCTTGGAAGTTAAAATAAGCCATGTAAGGCGAAGGATTGATTTGCCGCAGAGAACGATATAAAGCGAAGGGATTACCTGTATATTCTGTGGATAAGCGTTGAGAAATAACTACTTGGAAAATATCACCAGCTTTGATATGTGCTTTAGCTTTTTCCACACTGGCGCAAAATTCTGGGCGGGTAAAGTTGCTTGTATATTCCTCTATTCCCGCTTTTGGCTTGTTTCCAGGGGCTGTCCAGGATAATTTGGTGTTTTCTGGTGATAAGGGCAAAGATAGCTTTTGTACCATTTCCTGAATGCGATCGCTCGCTTTTTGATATGCTACCTCTAACCCGGCTGGATCACGTAAATCTGCATAAGCGATCGCCCAAATTTTCCGTTTTACCTGGTCAAATACCAACAAATGATCTACCTGCATCCATAACCCATCAGGGATATTGCGCTCATCTTGGGCATGAATTGGTACACGAGACTCAATCCAATTTATTAATTCATAGCCCCAAAACCCAAATAAACCGCCAATTCCTGAAGGTAATTCTGGTAATTTTACTGGGTGATAAGGTGCTAAACATTCAGATAAAGTAATAAACGGATCACCTGTAAAAATTTGTTGAGAACCATCTCGATGAGTTTGGGTAGTTTGATCACCCCGTGCTTCCAAAATCCACAAAGGATCACAACCCAATAAACTATAACGTCCTACTGTTTCCCCACCTTCCACCGATTCCAGTAAAAAGCTATAAGGTTGATCTGCACAGACTTTATACCAAGCCGATACAGGTGTATCCAAGTCTGCTATCCATTCTTGGTAAACTGGCACAAAATTACCTTTGATAGCAAGCTTTTGAAACTGGTCGAAATCGGGGAAAATCATAAATAATTAAAAATAGACAATTAAAAATTAAGACGGAGTTTTTGGTAATGGGTAATTGGGCAAAGTTTTATCTTCCCCATTACCCATGACCAATTAATAATTGTCAATTGTCAATTGTCAATTGTCAATTACCCATGACCTAACGATTAAGCATCGTAAGTAGCTTTACCACTGAACTTAATTTGTGCAGGATTAGGATTTTGACCAATTCTGCGGGGTACGAAACGAACTTTCTCACGACCAGCATTGACCTTTTCAGGGAAGACACCATCAGCAGGGTGAATCATTGAAGTTTCGCCACCAGGGAGAATGCGGTAAATCTTGTAGTCGGTAATTTTAAATTTGCGAAGTTGAGCGCCTAAAGCAATACCATACTCTTTGCGAGCAATGTAAAGTAGGTTTTCGCCTTTTACCATTTTAGCCGCGCCACCAGTGGGCATTTCAAAGACTTGCTCTTTGGGGCTTGTCCAGGTGATAGCGTACTTTTCTTCTACATCAGCTTTTGTGAGTAGACCACCAGTGCTGCCACCAAAGATTGGGGTTTTTCCAGTCAAAGTTGCCATAAACTCTCTCTCAAGGTTTTTACGGCATACTAACATTGGAACTTAACTTATGTTGCGATCGCGTTATAGACTGTAACAGTTTTTAGTGATCGCGTCTAGCATCATATTTCAAAACCATTCCCAAAATATCATAAAGCATCATTCATTTGTACTAAATATGCTTCTATATGCACATATATCTCACTAACACAAAAGAACTCAACAAAAAGAGGTTACTATAGTTATAGTATACTTACTCGTCCATCATTGCGAATATAAAGAGAGCGATCGCCTGGATAATTGCGACTATTAGGACGAATTTCTAAAACCAACGTCCCAAAATTCGGTTTAGATACAACACCTTTTACAAACCTTCCCCCATCATCCCAAAACATGAGGGTAAACTCATCTAAATTTCCCCCCTCCAAGTCAAATTGGAATTTTTCTCCATGCTGTAAAGTCTTTTTTCTCATGACTGGTAACTGTTCTAATCTCACAGCCCCATAACTGCGATTTATAACTTGCACCCGTATATATTGCCCTGGTGTAAACTGAAGTGGAGCAGGACCACAATTAGAAGCACAAGTTTGGGCTAATGTTTCTTGAGAGTTAATTGGTGTTAATAGTAAAGTTGTAGTCAACAATGTGGCAGAAATAGCAAATTTAATATTCATTTTTTGCACCCTGTTGTATTCTTCAAATATTCTTTAAAAACTCAATTTCCGGTAATAAAGGATCATTAACAATCCCCACACCAGCAAAACCCCAACGTTTGAGTAAACCGCCTACCTGTGTACTAGGAACTGATTCTACAGTCAAGCGGCTTGCTAAATCAGCAGCATGGGTATTTAGATAACTCAAAGCCTCAAAATCTTCTTTAAACAATAATAAGTATCCTGATGTCCCATCATCCACACGGGCTGTAAGATATTTACCATCTGTCCTGGAACGGATAATATAATAAACCATTGGCAATTGGTGATTTTATTCTTAATTATTATTATTCTTTTTTCTCCTGTACGGGCGAAGCATTCGGGCGATTAATTATCGGTTTTTTCCCAAATTTATCTTCCGAATGCTTCGCCCCTACCAATCCTGAACTCCTGACTCCTTTCTCCTTAATTCAAATCTTCCAACTTAATTCTTGGATCTGCGGCTTTTAAGATCAAGTCAGCAATTAGATTACCAATAATTAATAATACTGCACTCATTACCAAACTCGCCATCACCAAATATTGATCTTTAGCTAAAACAGCTTGTAGCGTTAACTTTCCTAAACCAGGCCAGTTGAAGAAATTTTCCGTAATAAATGCACCACTCAACAAACCCGCTAATTCAAAACCTAATAAAGTAATTAATGGGTTAATAGCATTTCGCAAAGCATGAATATAAATAACGCGGTTTTCTGGAAGTCCTTTAGCGCGGGCAGTTTGAATATAATCTTGACGTAAAACATCCAATAATTGACCACGCATAATGCGTTGTAAGCCAGCAAAACTGGTAATACTCAGAGCAATCAATGGTAAAATTGCGTGCCAACCGACATCTATAATTTTACCTAGCCATGTCAGTTCTGAATGATCAATACTAGTCATATTACCCACTGGAAAGAGTGGGGTAGTAATCTGAGCAAAAAATAGCAGAAATAAGACAGTGATAAAACTAGGAACACCTTGACCAGCATAACTAACTATCTGTAAAACCTTGTCAGTAGTGCGATTTTGTTTCACAGCAGCGAGAATACCCAAAGGGATAGCGATCGCCCATGTTGTAATTAAAGAAGCGATCGCTAATAATAAAGTAGCTGGTACTCTCTCCCATAACAACGACGATACAGAACGTTGATAAACAAAACTTGTCCCAAAATCACCCCTCGTCACAATTCTCTGTAACCAAAACCCAAACTGTTCTGGCCAAGACTTATCTAAACCAAATTGTTGTCTAATTTCCTCAATGCGTTCCGGCGAAATTTTCGGATTTTGTCGCAAGGTATCAACATAATCTCCCGGAGACAACTTCATAATAAAAAATGACAAAGCAGACGCTAAAAAAATTGTCAACAGCGCCTGCAAAAGCCGTTTGATTACATAAACGAAAGTCTCACTTGTAACTAGCTTCATCAGCCAGTTGCGACTCGTTTCCAATGTCATTTTTGTATTGGTCATTAGTCAATTATATTTCCTAATATTCAACTAGGGAAATAATTGGGACATCAGGTAAATGCTTCCGTCCTTGCAAATCCCGTAGCTCGATGATAAACCCAAACCCAACAAGTTCACAGTCAATCTTCTGTACCAACTTTGCTGTTGCACTTGCAGTTCCACCAGTAGCAATCAAATCATCCACGATCAAAACCTTGCTACCAGGCACTAAAGCATCCTGATGTACTTCTAAGGTATCTGTACCATACTCTAATTGATATTCAATTGAATGAACTGCTGCTGGTAACTTTCCTTTTTTGCGAACAGGAATAAAACCAGCACCTAATTTATAAGCCACAGGCGCACCAAAAATGAATCCCCGCGACTCCATCCCAATAATGTAATCTACCTGAATTTCAATTTCTGAGCATTTTTGTGCTAAAAAGTCAATAGTATAACGCAATCCAGCCGGATCGCTTAACAAAGTAGTGACATCCCGAAATAAAATTCCCGGCTTAGGAAAGTCTGGTATATCACGAATCAGAGACTTTAAATCCATATTTGTGTCACATAAGAAAACAACGGTCAAGAGGCAATAATTTTCCCCAATCCCTGAAAAATCCTACACTATAATGTCATACCCTGGAGACTAGAACTTTTGATTGATCATCTTATTCCCAATCCCCAATCCCTGCTATAGATGAATTAACGCCTGAAAAATTTATGGTATGTGGAAACATTTGGGTAGAAAAACTAAGTAATGTATATAATTGAACTGCCATATCGCGCCAGCGATTAGCAAGTTGGAGGATAATGTTAATAACTTTATTGGAAACGCACAAGGTATTTAGAGAATGAATGTCTCCGCTAGTGTCACACCTTTGAACAGCCAGAATTTTCAGGGAACGCCCATGATTTTGGATACTTTACCAGATCCAGCGATCGCTGGGCAGGTATGTCCACCCAGAACAAGATTGCAAATAGACCTCATGTTATTAGCCATTGAAGCCTTAGAACTGGGCGGTTCTGAAGCATTCTTGTCCTTTGCTGAAGAATTAGACCTCAAAGGCATTATCAAAAATCGGGTAAACTTATGGCGGATGCGAGCCTCTAACCCCATGCGGAGAGCGCATAGTCGTCGCCCCCTAGATATTTTAGAAGCCAAAGCCTTAGTAGTCATCGCTTGCTACATCGCTCGGCGTTTAACTGTCGTCATTCGGCAACTACTCACCATATATCAACAACTGGCAGAAAAACAAATTCCCCCAGAACAAAATTTAAGATTAGCTAATTACCTAGAAAGGTTTAGAGCGCATTTTAAAAGTCGGATGAATTCTCGTCGCTCCGGTGTACTAGCATTAACTTCTGATGAAAAAATAGATGAACTAGCTATAGAGTTATTAGGAAAATTACTATTCTGTACAGGTACAGCGGGAATGCAGCGATACTGGATTTCTCTTTTTGATGGTGAAGTTGAGTAAAGTAAATAAAAATAAATAATGAATATCCAACGTAAGTATAGTTTACCGAATTGTACCCTGCTCCTAGAAGGGTTAAGTGACATGACACGGACTACTAACTTTCAAGAACTGCGTCCAGAACTATCTATATTAGTGAATGCAGAATGCTATTTATCTAGTTACACTCAACCCATAACTGGGGGAAGAGAATTTTTTGAAAGCTTAGTGAGAGCCGTCAGCACTTACGCCCAAGAAGTTTTAAGTAACATTCCCAACCCCGCCCAAAAAAAGGTTGAAAATCAAAATTACGAATCAGAATTAGTAGAATTACAGAAAATTGATAGCAACAGACATAGATTAATTGTTCACTCAGAAGTGACAGGAGAGAACATTGGGGGGAATACCAACCAAGAACAACAGTCAACAATTCAAATAGACTTAAATACAGTCCAATTATTTGATTTAGTTGAAGCCGTAGATCAGTTTTTTGCAGATAGCCAAACTTTACCAGAATTATCACTAGAACTACACCCAGTTACTCGCAGCTATGGTGGTTCAAATCAAGCCCTACTCAAACAAGCAATCCCCGCTACAGTAGGTGTATCCAGCCTAGCTGTAGCAGCCTTGGCCTTTAGTTTAATTCCTGCCCCCCAATTGCGTCCACCTGATACCCAACCAGAGGAACAGTCCAGCACTACCATACCTACCGTCACACCGGAAGCATCAGCTTCTATCACCCCCACAGCAGCAGCAACCCCCACAAATACACCCACAAGCACACCCACAGGTACACCTGAGGCAGCAACATCTGTTGCAGTTAAAGATTTAGAAACACTTTTAAAGACAGTTCCAGAAATTACAGATCCATCCCAGTTACGGGCATTAAATCGCCAAGTTTATAATCAAATTCATCCAGTTTGGGAAAATCGCTCCGCACTACCAGAGGATTTAGTTTATCGCTTAGGCGTGGCTGCGGATGGTAGTATCGTGGGTTATAAAGCCGTCAATACAAAAGCCAGCGATGCGATCGCCAAAACACCACTACCTAAACTGCTCTATAATCCTGGCGATCGCACTACTAATGAACCCATTGCTCAATTCAAGGTCGTCTTTACTCAAAAAGGTGTTCTCGAAATTAGTCCTTGGCGAGGATACGCTAAAACACCAGAAGTAATTGGTGAAAAAATCACTGACACCAGTAAAATCAAAGACCTCAATCAAAAGCTATATAGTACAATTCGTCAAAATTGGAGTGTTACTCCCACCTTTGCCAACGAGTTAAAATATCGGGTAGCAGTGAACAAAGAAGGTGTGATTGCCGACTATGAACCACTTAACCAAGTCGCTTTCGACTATTTCCGGGAAACACCTCTTCCCCAGATGTTCCAGTCGGTTTACGGCTCAAATATAGCTCCACCAGAAAATAAAGAACCCCTAGCACATTTTCAAGTAGTATTCACACCCAAAGGTGAATTAGAAGTTAATCCTTGGAAGGGATACAAATAATTGTCAGTTGTCAGTTGTCAGTAGAAAACATATTCTCCCCTGCTCCCCTGCTCCCCTGACTCCTGACTCCTGACTCCTGACTCCTGACTGGGCGCAGGCCCTGCGCCCCTACATCCTCGACTCCTATTTAGGGCTTGC
>NZ_VILD01000003.1:57357-58734 GCF_009712085.1 Anabaena sp. UHCC 0253 | reverse complement strand
TTTATTATATGAAGCAATTTGAGTAAATATAATATTTTCTAATCATCCAAATCTAAAAATAGGAAATACTATGTTTTTCCTCAAATAGATACAAAAAAAAGTCATAATAATCCGCCGCAGTAATGCGGAAAGATTCATGACTAGAAAAGTTATGGCAATGGCTGTTTCTGAAGTATTAGAAAGTTTAGTCATTATTCGGTCAAGACTATATCTTCTTTTGCCTTCTCCAAATTTACCTTCAATACAATTACGATCTCTCTCGTCTAATTGTGCCTGCTTTTTGGTTTCTTTGCTGACATTTGTCGGTGGTCTTCCTAATGGTGGACCACTAATTCTGATCCCTCTTTCTTTGCACCATTTTCTATTATCCTTGGTTCGATAAATTTGATCTACATGCACTGATTCTGGATAGTATCCTGTTGCAGCTTTAAACGCTTCTACTTGTGATTTTAAGTCACCTGATTCATTAAAATTATCCCACCTAATCCGATCTAAAAATATGTATCCTTCGTAACAACTAGCTGACAACTTAGCTCCAAATTCCACTGATGAACCAGCTTTTCCCCTAACAATTGGACGGACATGAGGTTGTGTTAAACTTACGATTCTATCATCAACACGAGTCAGACTATTTTCATACATAAATAACTGTTGTCGATATACTTCATTTACCACTAATAGTATTTTATGTTTTTGGCTACTTAGCCACTCCAGCTTGGCTCCCACTGCTATTAGTCTATCTATATGTCCTAAGTTTCTTTTCAGGTATTGTAGTTGTTTTTTTATGGCTTTTCTTTTTTGTTTTTTCGATGGTCGTCGTTTTTTAGCGACGTTTAGATATTCTTTTCTAGCTGTATTTCTGTAAGTTCTTGGTTTTTTGTGTTCGTTTTTATCCAATTCTTCATACAGAATATCTATTATTTCTTCTGTCTGCTCCCTGGCTTGATTTAGTAATCCTAAATCTGTCGGATATTTAATATCTGCTGGTACACAAGTTGCATCTAACTTTAATTTTCCCTGATTTTTATCTTCATCTATTTTTTCTTCTCCCGCTTCAGTGCTAATAACTTTTTTCTGTTTCTTCCTCACTGATTTTATCTTCATTATTATTAACCATACTTCTATTCATTCTATTCACTAATTCAATATCTATCCTTTGTCTAAAATGAACTAACATTGAGGACTCAAATGGTGCTTCATTGCTATAGCTATTCAATCCTATAAAGTATTGTAGATATGGGTTTTCTCTTATTTGTTCTACTGTTTCTCTATCACTTAAACCCAATCTTTCTTTGATTATTAAAGCTCCTATGGCTATCCGAAAAGACTTTGCTGGTGCGCCCATTTCCATCGTGAATTGTTTCGCATATTCATCTT
>NZ_VILD01000003.1:52949-57332 GCF_009712085.1 Anabaena sp. UHCC 0253 | reverse complement strand
AAATCTGTCGGATATTTAATATCTGCTGGTACACAAGTTGCATCTAACTTTAATTTTCCCTGATTTTTATCTTCATCTATTTTTTCTTCTCCCGCTTCAGTGCTAATAACTTTTTTTCTGTTTCTTCCTCACTGATTTTATCTTCATTATTATTAACCATACTTCTATTCATTCTATTCACTAATTCAATATCTATCCTTTGTCTAAAATGAACTAACATTGAGGACTCAAATGGTGCTTCATTGCTATAGCTATTCAATCCTATAAAGTATTGTAGATATGGGTTTTCTCTTATTTGTTCTACTGTTTCTCTATCACTTAAACCCAATCTTTCTTTGATTATTAAAGCTCCTATGGCTATCCGAAAAGACTTTGCTGGTGCGCCCATTTCCATCGTGAATTGTTTCGCATATTCATCTTCAAATTCTGACCACGGAATTAAATTTGCCATTATTACCCATCTATTATCTTCTGCCAATTGTCCCTCAAATGGCAGTTTAAACTTTTCTATGGGGGTAGGTAGAGTTTCAATTTTTCGATACATTTTCTATGTTTTTGTGAGGATTATTACCCATTTTACCCGATTGCCTTGCACTTTTTTCCCATTTATAGACTTCAATCACTATTTATATAAGGGTTTCAGCTTTAATCAGCAAGCCCTATTTAGCAATTTTCTTCATATAAGTACCCCATAGCTGTGCGGCTTGGGCGCTGCTGCCAGATGTAGGGGAATTATTGTCGTTTCCTAGCCAAATACCAGTGACAAGTTGACGACTGGGAATAAAGCCAATAAACCATAAATCAACATTTTTATCCGTTGTCCCAGTTTTACCTGCTTCCCCTAAACCAATCCTGGCACTGCCACCTGTACCATTAGTAATTACACCTTGCATTAAAGTCGTCATTTGATTAGCAATTTCTGTTTTTAGAACTTTTTTGTTACCATCGGGATCTTGATCAAAGGAATAAATCACACGACAGGTTTGTAAATCTTTGATATCTTTACAGTCACTACTATCTATAATTCTACTGATAGCATGGGGAGGATTCCACACTCCACGGTTGCCGATCGCCCCAAAAGCACCAGTCATTTCTAAAACACTAACTACACTCTGACCTAATATCAAGCCCGGTACTGCCTCCAGATCAGATTTAACACCCAAACGCTGGGCCATCTCCACTACTTTATTTAAGCCCACATCCTGGGCTACTCTCAAAGCGATGGGATTTTCTGAAAGTGCCAAACCTGCGGCGAGATTGAAACTACCACCAGCACCAGCACGACAGGGTTTATACGTAAAGCCTTGCCAGGTTAAAGGGCTGCACGAATAACTTCTATATTGGGAAATACCCCTTTCTAATGCGGCTGTGTAAGCAAAAATTTTAAAAGTCGAGCCTGGCTGTCGTTTGGCTTGAACAGCGCGATTAAACTGGCTTTTTCGATAATCATTCCCCCCCACCATGGCCACAATACTCCCCGTTTTCGAGTCGAGAGTTACCATCCCCCCTTGAGAAAAACCAAAGGTTGAGCCAGCTTGAGTTATAGAATTTTTTAACGCGGTTTCAGCTTGACTTTGGATAGTTGGATCTAGTTGAGTTTCAATGATATAGTTACCTTCTCTGGCAGCTTCTGGTCCCAAAATTGATGTCAGTTCTTGAAAGACGTAATCATAAAAATAGGGCGCAATGGTATTGGCTTGTCTCTCGCAGACTTTGGGATTAACTTGGACGGTAGAACGTCGAGCGCGATTGGCTTCTTCTTGGGTGATTTTGCCCATTTCTAGCATTCGCTTAATGACTCGATTCCGGTAATCGGCTGCTCCGAGTTTCCGCGGACCATCCCCACAAAAATCAAAGGCATTGGGAGCAGGTAAAATTCCTACTAAGGTGGCTGCTTCGGCTAGAGTTAATTCTTTGGCTGATTTATTGAAGTAATATTTAGCAGCATCCTCAAAGCCGGAAGTATCTGCACCCAAAAATACCCGATTTAAGTACGTCAGCAAAATATCATCTTTGCTATAAAAGGTTTCTAGTTTGAGGGAGACGACTGCTTCTTTTACTTTCCGTCCTAGAGAGTCTTGACTACCTACATATTCACGGAATAAGCTCCGAGCTACTTGTTGAGTAACTGTACTTGCTCCTTGTTGAACATCACCACTACGAGTATTAATCAGTACGGCTCGCAATACACCCAAGGGATCTACCCCAAAGTGCCAATAATAACGACTGTCTTCGGAAGCTATCACAGCAGAAGCTAAGTAGGGACCAAAGTCTGATAACTGTTTCAAATCTATGTGAGCGATATTTCTAGGTTCACGGAGTGGGGTTGAACCATCACGAGCGTATATAACTACAGGGGCGCGAGTAGCTGTAGGTAGAGGTCTAACGGTAAATTTCAACCATTGAACACCTATGGCTAAGGCAACAAGAGCAGTGATACCACCAATGGCCACGACTGAGACGTTAGCAGCTTTCACATACCAGGCTGGTGGATCAATATATTGGAGACGGACAGAAGCTGCTAGTTCTGGCGGACCCAATGTGATCACATCACCATGACGCAGTTCTAGCGAATTTATGCGTCTCTTGCCCAGATAAATACCGTTGGTGGAGTTTTCATCCTTGATGGTAAAAACGGGAGTGTGCTGGGTGGAATCCCGTGACAGTGAGAGGTGAATTTGGCTGACTACTTGGTTACGGACGACGATATCACAGGATTTAGAGCTACGTCCAAGAATATAGCGATCGCCTAATAACGGATATTCTTCTGCCTGATTCGTCCCTGCATCATGTACTAATAGCTCTGGGACTTTGGCATTAGGCTTGAGCGCCAGTTTGGAAAAATCAACTCTAGCTTGAATGGTATTTACTGCTTGAGTCAGTTGACCAAGTAAGGTTTGTGGCTTTTGAGGAGGTTGGGGGGAACTCATAAACAATTCACAATTCAAAATAGTGCTTACAGCAGGCTACCGCCAACAAAATTCAAATTTTAAAAGGAGCAAGAAGGATGGAAATAATTCAAAATACTATTCACAAGTGAAGAAGTAATGATTTAATTTGGCATTTTTAATTATTTGGTGTTTTTTGCCAGGAGGCAATTAACAGGCAGACAATTCCTATACTAATAAAAGAATCTGCCATATTAAATACGGCAAAGTTAATCAAACGAAAATCCAGAAAGTCAATTACATATCCTAATGCAAATCTATCAATACCATTGCCTATCGCTCCTCCTAAAATCAAACCATAACCCAACTGATCCCAAAAATTTAACAGGGGTCCAAACCATGCAATTGTCATTAATACTAAACTGACTCCCAAAGAAAGCCACCGTAACCACTCTACTTTGCCGCTTAATAGACTAAAAGCTGCACCTGTATTAGTAACATAGGTAAAATGAAATATCCCTGGTAGTAATGGCAGTGTTTGTCCCAAGGCGAAAGTTTGGACTACCCAGTATTTTGTCATTTGGTCGAATAAAAATGCTATCAAAGCAACAATCCAGAAAAGGCGATTTTTTATACGCATGATAAATTTGTCAGTTGTCAGTTGTCAGTTGTTCTTTGTTAGTTGTCAGGTGTTCTTTGTCAGTTGTTTTTGATTTGCTACTGACTATTAACTACTGACCAATGACCACTGACTAATAAAACATTATATGTCGTAGCACGTAAGCTATTATGGTGACAGCACAAACAACTACTAGTTGTCCTGGTAGTGCAAAGCAGGAGTATTTGAGGATGGCTTGAATCAGAGATAAATTTTCTGTTCTTGTCCAAGGCAAAACATAACTAATAATTAAATAAGCAATACCGCAGACGTGAACAGTGAACAAACCACAAATACAACTAAAAGCGAGAGTTTCTAGGCGAGGTCTAGCTTTAAAGGCTAAATAACCACAAATCCAAGCTCCGGGAATAAAACCCAGCAAATAGCCAAACTGAGATAGTTTAACATAACCAATACCGCCACCTTCGGCAAATACAGGTAATAGAGTTAATCCCATCACTAAGTAAGCAATTTGTGAGAGCGCCCCAGCATTTTGACCTCCTAAACAACCTACCAGTAGCACTGCACCAATTTGATAGCTGACACCCAATGAAAGGGTTTGAATTCCATGCTGACTCCAATTCCAAGGAGAGGTAACACCATAAGCTTCTAGGAAAGTACCACCCATTGTCAGGAGCAAGCCTATCATAGACCATAGTAGTTGATTCGACGCAGCAAACATTTATTAGGCGCAAGGGAAAAAGCAATAGGGAACAATAATAGCAATAAGTATAGGCGAATTAAGTGGGTAAATAGGGAGTGGGGAACAGGGAGTAAGGGACTTCAAAAAAAATACCCAATCGCTTTTAGGGCAGGGGCAGGGAGCAGGGGGCGGAA
>NZ_VILD01000003.1:0-52760 GCF_009712085.1 Anabaena sp. UHCC 0253 | reverse complement strand
GGGCAGGGGGCAGGGAGCAGGGGGCGGAAAAGTCGTTTTGATTGGAGTGAAATTGCGTAATTTATTTTTTTGTGTTCCCTGAGAGAATAGGGCTTTTTTTGTTTCTTAACCTATTGTTTACCTACACAGTTATTCTTTAGGTGTATCTTAGAGACGTTTATATAAAAATTAGCCAAACTTAACAATCATGCTATCACGCCTAACAGCAAGAACAAATAATCGCCTGACAACTTCAATTTCTGTATTGGCGCTGGCAATTAGTTTATCTGCTTGTGGGGAAACTAGCCCAACTAATCCAACTACTAGCGAATCTCCTGTTGGTACTACAACCACTCCTGCTAAGACATTAGACTTAGGAGGTACTGTGGAGTTAATCGGTGCTGGTGCTTCTTTTCCTTCACCACTTTATCAAACTTGGTTTGCGGAATTAAACAAAAAATATCCTAATTTAAAAGTCAATTATCAGTCAGTTGGTAGTGGTGCTGGTGTTGAGCAGTTTACGAAAGGAACCGTAGACTTTGGTGCTAGTGATGTAGCAATGAAGGATGAAGAAATTCAGAAGATACCCACAGACAAAGGGGTATTATTACTGCCTGTAACTGCTGGTAGTATTGTCATAACTTATAACTTAGCCGATGTGCCTGAACTTAAACTACCACGGGAAGTTTATACTGGTATTCTACTGGGTAAAATTACATCTTGGGATGATGCCGCGATCGCTCAAGCTAATCCTGGCGCGAAATTACCAAAAGAGCCAATCAAAGTTATCTATCGTGCAGACGGTAGCGGAACTACAGGTGTTTTCACTAAGCACTTGAGTGCCATTAGTCCAGAATGGAAAACTAAAGTCGGTGAGGGTAAAAGTGTAAAATGGCCTGTAGGTGTTGGTGCTAAGGGTAATGAAGGTGTCACCGCCCAAATTCAACAAACTCCAGGTGCTATTGGTTATGTTGAATATGGCTACGCTAAAGAAAATAAGCTCAATTTTGCGTCTTTAGAAAATAAATCAAAACAATTTGTGGCCGCTACTCCAGAATCGGCAGCGAAAACCTTAGCAGCAGTGACTTTACCGGAAAATCTTCGCGCTTTTATTTCTGATCCAGAAGGTGCGGAATCTTACCCAATTGTTACTTACACTTGGATTCTGGCTTATAAGAAATATGCTGATGCTAACAAAGCTAAGGCAATGGAAGCAACTATTGAGTATGCTTTAACTGATGGACAAAAGTTAGCAACTGAATTAGGGTATGTTCCTTTACCAGCGAATGTAGTTACCAAAGTGGCTGCTGCGGCTGATCAAATCAGTCCTGATTATAAGATTTCTGTTGGCGCTGATACTAGCAAATAAGTGACATCAAGTGACAGGTGACAGGTGACAGGCATTAATTAACCAATCACCAATCACCTATTAATTTTTGCTGATTAAACCTTTACAGTCAGTATTCATGACTACAAATTTTTCAGAAACATCATCGCTAATGAAAAGTCGCTCTGAAATGGATAGAAATCTAGATCGGAGCTTTATTTGGTTAACTCGGATTTTTGCATTAGCGATCGCTGCTACTTTATTATGGATTGCCCTACAAGTTGCCATTGGTGCTTGGCCAGCAATTCAAAAATTCGGGATCGGTTTTCTATTTACAAGTGATTGGAACCCTGTTAACAGTCAATATGGGGTGCTACCTGCGATTTATGGAACTCTGATGAGTTCTTTAATTGGACTACTTTTAGCTATTCCTATTGGTGTAGGAACGGCGATTTTGTTGAGTGAGGATTTTCTCCCCTCTCAAGTCAAGTTAGTTCTAGTATTTTTAGTAGAACTACTGGCCGCTATTCCCAGTGTCGTTTATGGCATCTGGGGAATTTTCGTTTTAGTGCCAATTATCACGAATTTGGGAAAATGGTTACACACCTACTTAGGCTGGATACCATTTTTTAGCTCTCCACCTACAGGTCCAGGAATGTTACCTGCGGGGGTGATATTAGCAATTATGACTTTGCCAATTATCACCGCTATATCCCGTGATGCTTTGATTTCTGTACCCTCTAGTTTGCGTCAAGCTGCCTTGGGAATCGGTGCAACCCGTTGGGAAACTATTTTCCAAATTCTCATTCCTGCTGCTTTTTCTGGGATTGTCAGTGCGGTAATGTTGGCACTTGGTAGAGCAATGGGGGAAACAATGGCTGTGACAATGTTAATAGGTAATGCCAATAACATTAATATCTCCCTCTTAGCACCATCTAATACCATTTCTTCTTTACTGGCTAATCAATTTGCTGAAGCTAATGGATTACAAGTTGCGGCTTTAATGTATGCGGCTTTAGTCCTATTTGCATTGACTCTGATAGTCAATATTTTGGCAGAGTTTGTTGTTGCTAGAGTTCAACGTCTGTATTGATAGGTGAAATTATGACTTCTTATTTTCCGCAAAGAAGCCTGACTCGTTCCTCTTCATCTCCCCGGACGTTGTTTAATACAGCGATGACTGTATTAGCTTTTGTCTGTGGAGCATTGGCACTTGTCCCTTTATTGGCAGTTCTTTCTTATGTAATTATCAAAGGTTTTGGTAGTCTAAGTTTGAATGTTTTGACCCAGTTACCACCTGCTCCTTTTGGGAAAAATGGTGGTTTTGGTAATGCTATTTTGGGAACACTTCTCATGGTAGGGATTGCAGCGATAATGAGCATTCCCTTTGGTGTGATGGCCGCAATTTATTTAACTGAGTTTAGTTCCCACAAAGTCGCTAGATGGATACGTTTTGCTACTAATGTTCTCAGTGGTGTCCCCTCGATTATTGCCGGGGTATTTGCCTATGGGATTGTGGTTTTGACGTTGTTAAAGCTAAACTTAGGCTCTTATTCAGCTTTGGGCGGTGGATTCGCACTAGCAATTTTAATGTTACCGATTATTGTGCGAACTACAGATGAATCTTTGCAGTTAGTATCTCAAGATTTACGTCAAGCTGCGGTGGGATTAGGTGCAACTAATTTTCAAACGGTGACACAGGTGGTACTACCGGCAGCTTTACCGGCTATTGTAACTGGTTCTACTCTAGCGATCGCTCGCGCGGCTGGAGAAACAGCACCATTACTATTTACGGCTCTTTTCTCTTCTTTTTGGCCGGATAGCATCCTCAAACCTACTGCTTCTCTGGCAGTTTTAGTTTACAACTTTGCGATTTCTCCCTTTCAGACTTGGCAATCTCTAGCTTGGGCTGCTTCTTTAATCTTAGTATTGATGGTTTTGATTACTAGTATTATTTCTCGCTGGGCAACTAGAGAAAAGGCTTAGTAATGGCTATTAATTCCAATTAAAACCTATCCAGAACAACTTCCTGACAAATATGGCTACTAACATTAGTACAAACAATGAAACTGAAGCGGTTTTACGGACAGAAAACCTGAATATCTACTATGGCAATTTCTTGGCTGTACAGAATGTTTGGCTAGATATTCCTAAAAATCGAGTTACGGCTTTTATCGGACCATCTGGTTGTGGTAAAAGTACATTGCTGCGATGTTATAATCGTCTGAATGATTTAATTGAATCATTTAGAGCCGAAGGTAAGGTTTATTTCGGCGACAAAAATCTTTATGCACCTGATATTGATCCTGTAGAGGTGCGAAGACGAATTGGTATGGTATTCCAAAGACCAAATCCATTTCCCAAGTCAATTTATGAAAATATTGCTTTTGGGGCAAAAATCAATGGCTTCAAAGGTGATATGAATGAATTGGTAGAAAGAAGTTTGCGACAAGCGGCTTTGTGGGATGAAGTCAAGGATAAATTGCGACAAAGTGGTTTATCTTTATCCGGTGGACAACAACAGCGGTTATGTATTGCCCGGGCGATCGCTGTCCAACCAGAAGTTATATTAATGGATGAACCATGTTCGGCTCTTGATCCTATTTCTACTTTGCGGGTTGAAGAACTAATTCACAAACTTAAAGAGGAATATACTATCGTTATTGTTACTCACAATATGCAGCAAGCATCACGGGTATCCGATAAAACGGCATTTTTTAATGTCAAAACTTCGGAAACTGGTGGACGTAGTGGTTATTTAGTAGAGTACAATTCCACAGAACTAATTTTTAGCGATCCTCAACAGGAGGACACCAAAGCTTACATTAGCGGCAGATTTGGTTAGTTCTGTACAGATAAAGCGGGTGGCGGGAATCGAACCCGCATTATTAGCTTGGAAGGCTAAAGTTTTACCACTAAACTACACCCGCATTTCCAATTGAATCAGTATAACATGGCTTTTATAAAAACGCAAGCATTTATGGAGAATTTATCGGTTGGATTTTGAGACGAATATATAAATTGCTCAAATCGGAGAATTTATCGGTTGGATTTTGAGACGAATATATAAATTGCTCAAATCTGGTTTTGATCCGTCTTGATTATAAGCAGCGAGAAAGTTTTCCTGTTGAAACATCTGGTTAATTGCTTGCTCATAAATGCTTATTTGGCTGCGGAGTGCGGCTGGTTCAATGGTGAGAACTATCGCTTGTTGAAAGTTGCCATTTTTATCAATTATTAAACTAGCCAGTATATTTGCTGGTTTAATATCTTCTTCGCTGGGAAGAACACTAGGCTCTAATTCCTTTTCTAAGCTACCTTTATATTCAGCCAGAACATCTGGTAAATCATTAGCTCGAAGTTGTTTTTGTTGGATTAATGCAATAACTTCTTCTTTAAAAATAGGATTGACGGTAGCGATCGCACCACCTCTATTAGAAGTTGGAGCAGGTTCTGGGGTAGGATTTACAGAAGGTTCTGTTGTAGGAGTTGGGGATTCAGCGGGAATTTCTTGGGGTAGGGGAGTTCCCTTTCCTAGTCTAACTTCTTGACGACGATTCCAAGGAAGCTCACTTTCTGGAATTATTGGTGTTGTTTGTGGTGTTGGGTTGGTGGGATAAGATTGTTGTCTAACTGGTGGTTTTTCAACTTCAGATTTTTTAACTTCAGGTTTTTCAACTTCAGATTTTTTAACTTCAGGTTTTTCAACTTCGGTTTTTTTAACTTCAGATTTTTCAACTTCGAGTTTTTTAACTTCGGGTTTGATAACTTCGGGTTTGATAACTTCGGTTTTTTTAACTTCGGTTTTTTTAACTTCGAGTTTTTTGATTTCAGGTTTGATAACTTCAGGTTTTTGAGTTTGCTCCTGTTGTTGTAAATTAACCCTAGAAACTATCTCATTATCTTCAATGTTGGGTGTAATAGGAGCTAATTTTGGTGAAGATGAAAAAGAAGATTGTGATTTAATCTTTGGGGTTGTTGGTTGTGGTTTGATTGGAGATTTTGGTTCAACAGCAATCTCGATAAAGTCAATAGGAATAGAACTTTGGTTAGATTGGGGAAACCAAGGCTGGAAATTATCAGACGAACGTATTAACCAAAATACTAACAAGTGAAGAGACACAGAACTAATAGATACAACAATCCATAACCAAGCAGGATCAGTATGTCCTCTGAAACTTTGAGATGTAATTAAACTCTTATTTGAATGATTATTTGTAATCATTAGTATTATGTTATGTCAGGGAACTAGGAATAGGGAAGAAATTTCTTTCTTCTTTCTTCCTCTTGATAGCACAACCTAAACAACCTAAATAAAAATTAAATGTACGTTATCTGAGTCCTTTTCTAGTTACTGACGAATTATTCATAACCTTTTTTTAGAAATTTATTTCACAGGTTCGGGTGTGACCATAAAAGTTAGAACTGTTTCATCTATACCTTTTAATTCTAAGGGACTACCTTTAGTAATTTCTTCTTCTTGTAAATAGTCTGCCACAGCAGCGGAGACTAGGATAGTACCAGGAACAGCGGCAGCTTGCAAGCGGGCAGCAATATTCACACTTGGACCAATGGCTGTATAGTCAGCACGTTCGGCGCTACCAAACATTCCGACAACGGCCGTACCTTGGTGGATACCACAGCGAAATTGTACGCCATCACGGCCATCTGTTTCAAAGATACCTTGCGATCGCCAGCGAAGATTTAATGTCTTCAATGCGCGTTGCATGGCTCTAGCTGTGTTAATGGCACGTCGGACTTGTTCATTGGGTGTCAGGTCTTCTGGCGCTCCATATAAAGCTAAGATAGCATCTCCCATAAATTTATCCACTGTACCGCCATTCTCAAATACAACTTTAGTCATGGCTTCTAAATATTCATTCAATATTTCTGCCACTTTTCGGGATCTAAGGGTATTAGATAGTTGAGTAAAGCCAACAATGTCGCTAAATAGAACCGTCACTAACCGCGGTTCTGGTTGTAAATCTAGTGTCAAAGTTCCAGTAGCGGCTTTTCTGACTAATGCAGTGGGTAAAAAGCGTCTGAGTACGGATTCTGTGAGATAGTAGTTTAACTCCAAGATGCGTTTTTCATTTTCCTTCAAAGCTAAAAGATTTCGTGCTTCGGCCAGGAGTTCCCGATCATTAAAAGGTTTGGCTAAATAAGCATCTGCACCTTTTTCTGTACCTTGAATTCGGGTTTCTTCATCCACTTTGGCTGTGAGGAGAATAATAGGTATACCTTTTAAATCTTCTTCATTGCGAATCATTTTAATCATTTCCAGTCCTGTCACCACGGGCATCATTAAGTCGGTGATAATTAAACTGGGTTTGATGCGTTGTGCAAGAATATATCCTTCATTCCCATTGCGGGCTGTATCTACTTTATAACCATTACGACGGAGAATATCAGATACATAGACTCGTAAATCGGGATTATCATCAACAACTAAAATTGAGTGTCCAGTCCCTGGGGCTGTAATACTCATAAGTTGAGCATCTTTAATTTCTGGATTTGCTAATGTGTCTATTGTCTGAGCCAAATCTTCTATATCTAAATCAACTTGTTCTAAATCAGCTAATTCCACACTAGCGCGACTAATATTCAAATCAGCGACAGTATCTAAAATTCTATCTGTAGGTAGGTGAGATGAACCGGTCAAAAGCTGTAAGGTAAATGTAGTTCCGTGACCATAAATTGACTCAACTGTGACCTTACCTCCGTGTAATTCTACTAATTCTTTCACGAGGGACAAACCCAAACCACTACCTTCGTAGGTGCGATTTTCAGAACCTTCAGCTTGACGGAATCGTTCAAATAGATAGGGTATTTGTTGGGGAAGAATACCAATCCCTGAATCTTGAACTTGCAAGATACAATTATTCCCTGCTGTAGCTAGTCTAATGGTGATTGTCCCATTTTCAGGGGTAAATTTCATGGCGTTTGACAAAAGGTTATAAATCACTTTGTCAAATTTTTCTATATCTAAGTAGACTGTGGGACAGGTAAGCAAATCGGTATTGACTTGGAGTCCCTTTTTCTCGCAGTAAGGACGAAAAGAGTCAACAATTTGGGTAACAAATTCGACGAGATCACAAGGACGGAAACTGGGCTGCATTCTCCCTGCGTCAAGACGTTGTAAATCGAGGAGTTGATTGACTAATCGTAGTAACCGACGGGAATTGCGGAGAGCGATAATACTTTGAGAATGGGATAAGCCTTCACCTGAATTGACTGCGGATTCTAGGGGTCCTTGGATGAGAGTAATGGGAGTCCGGAACTCATGGGAGATATTTTGGAAAAATTCAGTTTTTTGTTTGTCTAGTTCTAGTAAGCGTTCTGCTTGCTCGCGGGTTTTTTGGTATAAGCGCGATTGTTGGACAGCGATCGCGGCTTGGGAAGCGACTGATTTAGCTAACTCAATTTCAGAGGATAGCCACCTTCTAGCTTTGCTACCTTCCCGCAGAGTAATACTACCAATACATTTACCATCAGCTAGTAAAGGGACAACTATGAGCGATCGCACTGGCATTTTCAAAGGTAAATCAAAACCCTGAACATCAGCCGAACAATGGGTAATATCAGCAATTACCACCGGTTCTTCTGTTCGCAATAATTCTTGCAACACCGGATTATCCTGAATTCTCACTTGGGAATCAGGTAATTGATGATGCAAAATATTCGCCAAAGAATTCCCTACAGTATCAGAACTATCATATAAGCCTACACAATGAACAAATTCATCCTCCTGAGTCCACAAAGACAACACACAACCATCAACTTGTAAAGCCTGTCCTAACTGTTGAGTAATCGCTGCAAAAATATCTTCGGGATCAAGACTAGAACGAATGGCGCTAGTAATTGTATTAATCAAAGCTTCCCGTTTCGCTAAAGCCCGGACTTGTTCATACGCATAGGTTTGAGACAAAGCCAAAGCCGCTTGATCTGCCACAACCAAAACCAACTGGATCTCATCTTCTGCCCAAATCCGGACTTGCGATCGCTGATGTAGAGCCAATACCGCCATCAATTTTTGTTGCCAAATCAAAGGAACAACTAAGCTAGAACAAATATTAGCCGCCGCAAAAGCATTAGCCCGACTAATGTTTTCATCATCGCTTTGAATCCGCTCATCATCAGCAACATTATTAATTACCTGTAATTCGCGGGTTTCCCAGACTGTCTGTACCAAAATAGGCAAAGAGATACTTTTTGCTTCTGAAGTCTCCTGTTGGCTATCCTTCCCAGAGCTAATCGCTTTTTGGTAAATAAATCCTTCATCTGTCAACTGTTGATCTTGAAAAGGACGTAATAAACAAACATCTACTTCCAAAATATGTCCGACAGTATCAACAATAGTTTGTAAAACTTGTCGATAATTGAGGGCGCTACGAATCGTATTGGTAATGGTATTCAGCAGCGATTCTTGGCGGAGTGTGCGGGTAAGTTCCCTAGTTCTAGCCTTGAGGACATTGTGAGTGTCCATAGCTTGACGAACCACTGCTTTTAGTTCTTCAGATTCCCAGGGTTTAGTTACATATTTGAATACCTTGCCAGAGTTAATAGCATCTACCAAGTCTTCAACATCGGTGTAGCCAGTTAAAATAATGCGAATAATATCTGGATATTGGGTAGCTGTGAGGCTTAAAAATTCTGTACCACTCATCATCGGCATCCGCTGATCGGAAATGATGACTGAGATATCACCCTCTTGAGCCAGTAGTTCCAGCGCCGCCGGTCCAGAATTTGCCCGTAGCACCTTATAGTCACGATAAAAGGTGCGATAAAGCAAGTCAAGGTTGTCGGGTTCATCATCAACAACCAAAATTTTCGGCTTACTGTTTGCTTGTGATATCATGCACCGCTTTGCTGCTGCAATGGCAGTCGGATAAAGAATAAAATGTTCAAGTAGAGAATATGTATGAGTCAGGTAAGCTCAGGTTATTTCGACCAATAACTGACTGTTTGGTTACATGACAAGGGAATTTACCCTTGGGCAGAAATTCCAGGGTTTAACACCCCTAAACTCAGGGATCTTTTTACAGACTGGGATCTGAATTGTTAAGAAAAGTTTTCGGCATGACTGTCTTTGATTTTGAATTGTTTATTTTGGATCTTACTCCCTCACAGTAGTTGCTGATACATAAATTACTATCGGGATGGTGAATACGTGGAATGAAGCTATACATTAAGTTTTCTCATTTCAGCATTTGTACTAGCACTTTTAGGTTAATTGCATTTTTAGTAGATATGGTAGCGTTATGAATAATACATCACTCTGACTTACAGGCAAAGTATACTATTAAACAAATACCTGATTCTAATTTAGCAATCAGAACTAATACTAAAGCAAGTCGTAGTTTTAGGTAACTTTTCCATGAAGAATTGAGTATTTTTATAGGTTCTTCTCCCAGTATCCATTACTCAGTACCTATAGCACCAGTCTCTTTCGTTGCCAATTAGGGTAATTTTTAACTCTAATAGGCTAGGATAATTCATTTAGATAGGTTTTACTACCTTGACGGTAAGTTACCTTAGCTATAACTGTTTGTTTTTTTAACAACACGCTGACAATCCCCAGGTTTTCTGGTAATATATTCGGGTCTTGACCACCAATGCCGTAAGCGAAAATCACTAGCTTTTAGGTAAGTATCGCCAGAGAACCCTGAGCGTAGCCGAAGGGTAAAAGATTTGAGTCTTGGGAATCAGGACTCCTGCCCTTGGAGAAAATGTTAAACCAATAGAACTATGGAGTTCTGGCGGCTATTCCCGATGAATTGGGAAGCTCCGTCCATCTTACTGCGGAGTAGTTCACGATACCATTCAGTTATAACTGGCAAAGATACTGGGAAAATATCTTTTAAATTAAATTAATCCCCAACTAGCTTTGAAATCCTGGTTTTTTGATCCAACTCACTCCAAAGCAAGCCCAAAAACTGATACTCTATCTATTGGGCATCTGCAAATTCGCGTAGCTACACCTGATGATTTGACGATTATTGCCCAAATTGTGACTGAAAGTTTTCACTCCCAAGATGGTTTATGGGGTTGGGCTTTTCCCTTATTTCGTTTGGGTATTTATGAGGATCTCCGCCATCGTCTGAAGTTTCCCTTACCTCATCATGTTTGTTTGGTTGCTGTTGATGCTGATACAGAAGATCGTCAAATTGTGGGAACTATAGAAATGGGTGTCAAATTCAGCGATTCTTGGGATTATGTTAGTCAATGTTTTCCTTATCTATCTAATTTAGCTGTTCACCCCAGTTATCGGCGGCAGGGAGTCGCTTCTGGGTTATTGATTCGCTGTGAGCAAATTTCCCAAGAATGGGGATTTCAAGATTTATATCTTCATGTTTTGGAAAGTAATCATCAAGCCCGTCAACTTTATTTTAAGTTGGCATATCGCGTGTATAAAGTCGAATCTCCCTGGAATGCAATTCTCCTAAATCGTTCACGCCAGATATTACTACATAAACACATATAAGTACCTGAGCAAAATTAATTGCATATTTTTGGAACAAATCCCTGTTCCCTATTCCCTGTTCCCTATTCCCTATTCCCTGTTCCCTATTCCCTATTCCCTGTTCCCTATTCCCTGTTCCCTGTTCCCTGTTCCCTCTTAACAGGAATTGGAGAGCGGAAACTTCAACTTTACAAAAACTTTAGATAAAGACTGCTCTAGATTGAGATAAAGCTGGAGTTCATCCCCTAGAATAGGATAATTAAAATAACTGAACAGTGCGTATTTATTCCTAAAATAAATTATACTGTTCAGGATAACGTTGATAAAGGAAAATTCACAATTTCTCAATTCAATAGCAATTTTTGCTTTGAAGAGTACACCTGTAACAATATCGTAAGAAGTTTAACAAAACATGGATAGCGACAAGCGTAGACGCTACCAAACAGCTATGGTGTCAAATGACTGCGCTGATAATAGTGTTATTAACCAAATGATCATGCCAGATGGAACTGAGCAATTAGAAAGCTCTGATATTCTAGCACGGCTTCAAACCGGCAAGGTTCTCGTGGTTAATAGTCGGAAAAGAAATGGGTTAATACTCTTTAAACACTACCATGCAGAGTTTGCAGGACCTGGAGCAGTGATTGGTGGAGATTATGATAGTGATTGCCAAGGGACTTTACCCATAGGCAATCTATCTTTATTGACTCCAGAATCTCATCAAGATCGTCAAACCGCTTACTTGATTAGGCGGCAATGGATTCGCTTAATTAAGCAAATCACAGAAAGTCCTGTCGCTCAACAACGAGTCCAAAAAATTCTTGATCAATTTGAAGTATTTTTTCCCGCTGAGATAGTGGCTAATATCCCAGATGAGGCTTTTGCTATGTTGGTGGGTGTGTTACCACAAACAGTAACAATAGTCCGCCGGGTGGGTATTGATCTAGATAATTAGTGTCCAGTAGGTTACAGGGTTGAAAGTCTATTTATTTTACTAATTATTGTACTAAACTAGCTTGTATCCGTTGTAGAGTACGAGAATTTTCTTCGGGTGTACCGATGGTGATTCTTAAACCGTGAGGTAGAAGTCTAATCAGAGTACCCTGGCTTCTAAGTTTTTGGTTAAGACTTGTTAAAACGGCATCTGGTGAATGAGAGTCATTAGTTTTAACACACAGATATATAAAGTTAGTGGCGCTAGGTGTAATTTCTAAGCTGGGGTGTGCTGATAAAGCTGTGATCAGTTTGCTTCTTTCATTGAGGGTTTGGGGAATGGATTCTAGTAAAAGTTGACGATTTTCCAAAGCAATGAGGGCAGCGGCGATGGAAAAGCTGGGAAGATTGTAAGGGAGACGGACTTTTTCTAAAATAGCGATCGCCTGTGGATGAGCGATACAATAACCTACACGCATGGCTGCTAGACGGAAGGCTTTGGAAAAAGTCCGTAAAATTACCCAATTAGGACGTTGTAATAATTCCCCTACTAAGCTAGTTTGACTAAATTCAAAGTAAGCTTCGTCAATAACTACTAAAATTTCTTCTGGTAAACTTTTTAACCAATCTATTTCCGCTGCTGTTAAACAATTGGCGGTAGGGGAATTGGGATGAACGACAAAAACGGCACGAATGGGCGGCTGTTGAGTTTGAGTAATGGCAGCTTGGGCGGCGGTTAAATCAGTTTCAAAGTTACTTTTATCTCTACCCACTGTCACCACAGAAATGCCCAAAGTCTGGGCTAAAATGCCGTACATAGAAAAAGTGGGGTTGGCGACTAAAATAGAACCTTCTCCGCCTAAACAAGTGGCAATTAATAGAGAACGAATCAGTTCATCAGAACCACTACCGACGGAAATATTCGCAGCGGTGAAAGTTGCAGGTGAAAGGTTTGCAGATTCATTCACATATTGGGCGATCGCATTTTTAAGTGCTTCATGGCCACCATCAGGATAACGATTTGTTTCAATAACTTGCTGATAAGTCCAAGCTAACTTTTCTTTAATTTCCGGTGGTAAATCTAATGGACTTTCATTAGTATCTAAGCGATCAAATTGAGTTGCAACAGGTTCGGCGCTATCACTACCAGGATGAGGTTTATAAGCGTTAAGTTGAGATAAATCGGAACGAATAAATTTAAGATTGGTCATTGGTAATGGGTGATTGGTAATGGGTGATTGGTAATTGGGAAAACTTGTCTTTGTTGGCTTTTGCTTTTTACGATAAATGGCAAAATGTGGAAATTGCTTGCCAAATTTCGGGAGTGACATTTCCCAAACCATGATCACTATTGAATTCTATTAATTCTACCCAAGGACGGGTACAGGCGAACTCTCGACTGGATTGAATGGGGATAACTTCATCATGTTTCCCGTGAAGAATCAAAGTTGGAATGGGGCGTTGTAACAAATTTTCCTGGTATTTCTTCGCATCGGTTACAAAATTGTAACTTAGAGGTAGCAATTGTTGTTGCCCGTAATGATATACCATCATATATTTTGTGCGTTGCCATAGGTTTAAACCGATTGCTCCGAATTTTGGCAACCAATGTCCTAAAAATCCAAATGCAGGTGCTAGTAAAATTAGGCGTTGTACTTGTAAATGTTGTTGTGCTAAATGGGCAGATGTCAAACCGCCTAAGCTAGAACCTATGAGGGTGACTGGTTGAGAATTTTGGGAAAATTCAGCAGCGACTTGATTTAATTGGCGAGTAATTGTCAAATGAGAAAAATCACCAGCGTTCAAATCGGGAATTTGCATTGATATTTGTAGTTGAGAAAAGCGATCGCTAATATCCTGAGCTTTGCTAGACTGAGGACTAGAAGCAAAACCGTGAAGATAAACATAATTCATAACTTTGTCATTCTCAAAATTGATGAACCTCACTTATCTACGATATCTAATGTTCTTGGGCATATTTGAGATGTAGCTTTGCGTAAGTCCTACTTAAGCAAAATATCTCTGAAACCTCTTTTCTATCCCTAACAGGACGCTGCGCGAACGTTCTTTCGTGATTCGTGCATAAGTCTTGTTAAGTATTTTTAATGTTTATTAACAATTCTTGCTACAAACTAAATAGTATTTTCATGTAGAATCAACCTTGGTATAAAATTTCAATTACCAGGTAATTTATCATGAGAAATTGGCAGCACAAATTATTTGCAGGCTTGGTTTGCTGTGCATTGTTAGTTTTTGGATGGCAAAATAAAGTATTAGCTGAAGAAACTACTGGTTATAGTACCCCCATACCAAAGGCGCAAATAGCCCAATTAGAAGTAACTCAAAACGTCTATGATTATCTCTTGCAATATCAACCAGAAACTTATAATTTTCTGACAAAAGCATTAGTAGAAAGTGTTGAAGATGCCAAAGAACCACTAGCAGATGAAGTAGTAAATAATCTTTGGGCTTTATCTCCAAATAATCCCCAAGTTAAATGGAGAGAAAATAATGGCAAAGTAGAATATTTGATGTCAACTTGGAAATATACAAGTAACCCCAATACAGATTGGCCAATAGGTACAAAAAAAGTTTTACCTTATCAAACTTGGTTTACCGCAGCATCACAAGTGAAAGAATTTTGTCAGCAATATCAAGCAATTGATAGTAATATTCCTGATGATATTGAACTTTCATTGCGGTTACAACAGTATTTGGGTTTAATTTTAAATAAATATTCCACTAAAACCCATTTTGTCGAACTTTGGGTAAAAGCAGAAGATCTAATTAGACCATGTATTGATGCCGAAATTGACGATTCTAGCTGTAATCTTTTACCTTTACCTGTTCCTGATAGCAGTCCTGTTATCAAGGCAATATACACCAATTCCTACACCAATGCGAAACAAGAATATTATCCTTGGTCTGGTTTAGGTTACACTTATGATTGGGGAAATCCTCAAAAACCCCATCAAGGACCAAGTGAATTTATTATTAACCCCACTCCAGAAAAACCTGTAGAGGTGGAAGTTGTTTCTGTGACACCGACGCAAGAATATTGTCGGAATCAGATTGTGCAGTAAGGTTTTTTTTAATAGCAAATATCTCATTTGTCGGGTGGGTTATGCTACCGCTAACTCACCTTTTTAAACTCTTACTCTCTGTGACTCTGCGTCTCTGCGTGAAAAAAAGCATACATAAAACTCACTTTTCCAAGATATTTAAAGTAGAATCAGCACTACGTCCAAATTCTTCTGGTGCATATTGAAGATGTACTTCTGCACCAGGCCAAATGAATGTTCCTGGAGTTACAGAACGGACTAAATAATGTAAGCTGTAAACGCCTGGTTCGAGATGATCTGCATAGGAAATAATTCGATCTTTATAGATAGTTTTATATCCTAATTGCCAATTATCGGCTTTTGCTTGTAATGCTGGTGTTGCTGTTTGAAAACTATCATCTACTGCTTCAAAACCTGCGGGTAAGGGGTCTTTAATCACGACATGATCTACAGGATGATCTGTAATTACTTCTAAACCAATATCAAAGACTTGTCCAGGTTGTAAAGTCAAAGGTTTATCAAAAGCATACATTCCGGTTTTTTGGATAACTTTCTCTTCGTTGACTTTACTAATTTCTCGCGTTACTCGTAAACCGTTAAATCTTCCTGGTTGATTTCCTTGTAAACGGTATTTGTAAGCAACTAAATAATGTAATCTGCCTTTTCCCGATTTTTGTAAGAGTAAATCATGATTACGTTGAGGTAATTTATTCATGGGAACATTTACTGCAAAGCTAGGATTTTTATAGCCATTAAAACGGATTTCTCCTAATTTCTGATTTCCTAATTTTACCGTAGTCATAAAATTAGGTGGTGTGGGTTGAAGTTGGCTATATTCGACTAAAGCTGTGAGGGCTTGGGCGTTATTATAACTAGATTGCCATGTTCCTTCTCTGCGTAAATTTAGAAGACTTTGCAGTAATTTATCAATGATTTCTGGGTTGGTTTTTTGGTCAATAAATAGCCGTAAAGCTTGGGCTTGAGTGGTGATATTTGAACTCATCCAACTCCAATTTTTGGGTAAGTTGACAACTGCGGTACGTCCAGTTTCATAGATATTTTTTTGGAACTGTACTCGCATAATTTGGGCTTCATTTTGCCATTCAGGAAATTGATATAAATATCGCGCTAATTTGATTTGAGTGACTAGATCAAAATTATTGCGTTGTTGATAAATATCTGACAGGAAACTATTGCGTTTATCTCCTAATTGTGATAAGGCAATTAAAGAATTTAGTTGCAGTTGAGACTTACAAAGTTTCTGTTTACAAAAGTCGTATTGTCCAGGGTTCGCAAGCACATTTTGGAGATAATTTTTTAGATTAGAGATGATTTTTTTCTCAACTAAATCAGGAAAACTTTGATTAGCTTTAACTAAAGATTCTACAGCATAAGTAGAAATCCAAGGATCTGATTTTTCTTGTCCTGGAAATGCTGCAAAACCACCATCTGCTATTTGCAATTTTTGTAATTGTGCAATTGCTAATTTTGCTTGTTGTTGAGGATTAAATTCGGTAAATGTCTGATTATATTTTTGAGTGAGAGTTTGCAGATTTGCAGCAATTAATAATTGACTTGCAGCTGGTTCTGCAAATGGTAAATCATTATTTTCTAAAACTTGTTTTGCGGGGGCTTTAATTTCAGGAATTAAGGTACTAGCTAATTGAATATCTAAACCTCCGGCTTCGCGGAAGGTATTTTTAGCAATATTCACCGGAATTTTTACCTGTTTTTCACTAACACCAGTTTCTACAACTTGTTCTGTAATTTCTAAGGGTTTAATTTCCAAAGGGACAGTAAAAGCATCAGCGATATTATTTAATTGGGTGGTAAATGTAACTTTACCTTCTCCCACATTTCCCACTACCATGGGGAAACGATAAGCTTGGGTTGCTGACTCGGCTTTTGGTTGTAATGTGGTAGTTTTGGGGTTATTTTCAGCGAAGTTGAGAGAACCGCTAAGTTCACCGTTAATATGCAGATTTCCGGTGTTTGTGGTGGTGTTAGTGACTGATAAACCTGCCAAAATGCGATCGCCTGTACGGGCAAATTGTGGCAAAATAGCATTAGTTATTAATGGCTTTGTGGTGATAAATGTCGCGTCACCATTCCCAAACCGCAAATTTCCATCTGTAGCGACAACCATTATCCGCCATGTTGTTAAATTATCGGGTAATTTAAAGGTGATTTTCGCCTTACCATTATCATCACTAATTACCGCACCATTGTAATAAGCTAAAGCTTGAAAATCTTGGCGAATACGAGTATTTGCTAAAGCATTTGATAAGCCACCACCATAACCCCAACCTTTAGGTAAACTTGTCGGTAATGGGGCTAATTTAACATCACGACGATTATCACTAAATCGAGTCGCAATTGGTTGTTCTGCATAAACAGTATCTACCAAATTTGGCGGACGATAACCAGTTAATTGTAACACCGCTTCATTCACCACCATGACAGTAAATTGTCCTTTGGTGGGGTTTCCTTGATGATCTTTTAATTCCAATTCTACAGTTTCTTCTTTTCCTGGTTCTAAAGATTTTTCAACTGGGTTAATTTGTACCTTTAAATATTTATCTGCTAAGTCAACTTTAAAATCTGCAAACCCAATTTTGGCTAAATTTTCTAAACTTCCTAGTTTTATTTGATTCAGTGGTTTACCTTGTCTAACTAATACCGCTTGTACTGCTGCATTAGGTAACATTTCTGGAGTAACTGTAAACTGAATTTGGGGCGCACCTCCTTTAATTTTGATTACTTGTTGATAGAGAGGTTTATCTTTAATGACTGCAAAATATAATTCTCCTTCTGGGTAGGGAGATTGAATTAAAGCTGTGGCTGTATCTCCAGGTTTAAATTCTTTTTGATTTAATTTAACTTCTAATTGATCTTTTTCTTCTCCACCCCAAAATACTTGATTTTCTCCTGTTACCCAAATTTGTAAATCTGTGGCTGTAATTTCATCTCTATTATCACTAAAATTAGCGCGAATTCGATATGAACCGGATACACTAGGTTTCAAATTGACTGTTTGGGAAGTATTCTTAGAGGTAATATCTGTTTTCGCAACTGTTTGATATTCAACTTGATTTTGTGGCGTTTTACTACCTTCCACAATTTTAGTAACGCTGCTATATTTCATCTGTTGTAATTCCAGATGTACTCGTTTATTTTCTAGAGGTTTTCCCGTTGCGTCTGTGACAATCAATTCTACAGGAAAATTCTTACCAGCGTTAGCAACAAAATTACTTTTTAAACCAATAATTCGGTTACTGGGTAAAGCAGTAAAACTTTGGGAATTAGCAACCGATAAATTAGAAATATCACTAATTTGCACATCTACCCGATAAGTCATGGGGTAGGGTAAATCTTTAGCTACAGTTACAGTTTGATTACTTTTCCCATTAGGATCTAATTTGGTGTTAGTTTGTAAAACATCATTAGGAACATTGGGACTTTCTTCAGGCCAAAACCATTGTCTCCCAAAACTAAATTCTTCCCAACCTTTGGGGATAAAATTAGTCTGTTGACGAGTGACAAAATATTTGGCTTCTCCCCCTTCCACAGGTGAACCAAATAAGTAATTACTTCCTACCTGCACATCAATTTTGTCATTAATTAATGCAAATTCTTTATTTAGCTGTAAATCAACTTTAAAATTTGGGGGTTTAAATTCTGATATCCGAAACTCTCCAGAAATTTCTTTGCCATTTTTACCTTTAGCTTGAATAGTATAATAGCCTAAAGGCTGATTTTTGGAAATTGGTAACTCTAAAGAAAATGTACTAAATTCGTTAGTCGTTTTTGTTCCTAAATCTGTATTTTGTCCATTCGGACTGACTAAAGTTAATTTATAGTCGGAATTTTTATCTTCTTGAATTTCACCCTTTTCTAAATAATCTGCAAAAGCAGTAAAAGCTGCTTTTTCTCCTGGTTGATATAATTGTCTATCAGAAAATATTGTCCCTCTCGATTCTGGTTTTTCAGCTTCCCAACCAGCATCAATTCCATAACCATAAGCACCACTATATTCTTCAGTTCTCGCAAATGCCCAATCTTGATTTTCACTGGCAATTACTAATAATTGCGGTAGACTAGATTTCAATTTAGGATAACATTGTGTTAATTGATTATTCTCAATGATCAAAATTCCCTTTTCATCAGTTTTTCCGGTTGCACAGGGTACAGGTTGAGGACGAGATTTTTCTGCTAATTTTGATTGATAAATTTCAATATTTGCCCCTTTAACTGGTGAACCATTACTAAGATGATGAACTCGAATTAAACCCGATTCTGGAAACCATTGAGAAAAGACACCTAAATTAGTTAATTGTACCATGCCATAAGTTGTCGGTTCTCTCCACAATTGTTTACCGTCTTCTTGATATTTGTGAGTTCGTGCTTGCACTCCATAGGCTAACATTCCCTGAGTAGTACCTAATTTTTCTTTCAGGGGAACATTGATATTGACTGAATGATTTTGCTTATTCCTAATTTGGAAACTTTGCCATTTAGCAGGTTGGGGTAATAACTCATTAGCAGTATTGGTATAAACTAAATCTGTTGGTTTAACAATACGATACGCTGCTTGATATTTTGACCCTGGTAAATTAATGGTATCAATATTAATTTGTAAGTCTTTATCAGTAGGAAAAATATTTAACTCGGAAGGGGCTGAAATATTCCCAGCTATATCACCAGTATCATATTTAATTGTGAGTGGTTTATCTAAATTTTGTCCAAATTTATCTTTCAGATTTCTCTCTATATTAATTGTATAAGTAGTAGCTGGTTCTAAAGCATAGGGATTAATGCTGACAATTCTATCTTCTTCGGAAATTTGCAAGACATTATCAATGTTTTTCGGTGCTGGCTTAATTTTAATATTTTCCTTCGCTGAATCTGCTAATAAGACATTATTAAATTCTAACTGGGGACTACCTTTAATAAATCTGCCATAAGTTCCACCTGAATCTGGTTCTCCATAAGGTTTAATTCCCACAAATTTTAAAGGTGAATAAGTCGCCAATTTACTGACAAATTCCTTTTGACTGGGTAAATTTCCATTAGCAGGAAGAATCCCAGGAGAAAATGTTAACCGGTAAGATGTAGCTTTTTCTAACTTTTGTACAGGAGTAAGATCATAAACCCAATTTCGGGCTGAAGCATCAAATTGTTCAAAAGGATCTAAATTATCTGGTGTTTCTTCCTGCGCTAATTTCACATTCAAACCCACACCTTGAGTCTTACCTTGAGGAACTAACAATAAATGCTTACGTACAGAATCTATGTCTAATTCTAAATTTGAAGTAAATTGTAAATTTGGTTTTAAATCAATGGGTTCAAATTCCGCATTTTCAATTGGGTTAACTCCTGGTAAATTAGTAATTAAAACAGGTTCTGTATTAAAAGTCCAAGCTAAATCTTCATTTAAACGATGTTTTTTTAAATCTGCTAAACCCGCTTTCAGAGTAACTTGAACTCGCGTCGCTTGTGGTATAGCTTTATCAGCTTGAAAACCTACCATACGCGGAGTTAAAAAGCGAAATTGTCCCGGTAAAGGAGGCCAAATCTCAAATTTAGTTAATAAACTTTGCTGTTGGGGACTATCAAGACTTTCCACAGGAATTAAAGCCTCTTTAAAACGGATACGAATTTGACTAATAGGTTTTGCGTCTCCCAAAGGACTAATTTGTTCTATCCAATCTGGTAACTTTGGCGTTATTAACGACTCAACAATTGGTAACTTTTCCTTCCCTGATTTAATACCAATAAAATTACAACCCGTCATTCCTAATATAAGAGTGACAATAACCAGGAACTTAAAGATTTTTTTATTCATCATATTAAATAAATGCCAAAAATATCAAAAGCAATTAGCTACAGTAAATAAAGCAATCCTAAATAAAACGTAAATATCTCCTTCCTCTCTTCCTCTGTGTTCTCTGCGCCTCTGCGGTTCGTTAAAAAATCTTATTCCTAGTAGCTTGGATTTCCTTATGTCAACCCAATATTATCAAAACTTTTGTTGGGTTGCGCTGTCACTTAACCCAACCTACTTTTTTCTTACTTGAACCGTATTGGTATATAGATAACTAATCCATTATGACAATTCCCAAAAAAGCATACAATTCTTAACATTGTGATGAATTTACCCACACGACTCCTAAAAACTCTGACTCTTTGCGCCTCCGCGTCTCTGCGTGAGATAAAATCATATAAATTGCAGCTAAAGCGCAACTACAAACTAAATAAAATAATTTTCTCCTTCATATTAATCTGTTTATTAATCCGATTATGTCCTTATTTTGCACCTATTCATAGTATAGATATTGCCCAGCATCAATTAGCAATAGAGTTTACAGATCGTAATGGTTTACCATTAGGAACTATATTAACTACAGATCAAGAAAATACCTCAGTTGTGAAATTAAATCAAGTTTCACCACAATTTATTAATGCAATTTTAGCCGCTGAAGATGGTAACTTTTATCAACATGGGGCGTTAGATTTAAAAGCAATTGTGCGGGCTATTAAAGAAGCAATAGAAAATAGAAAAATTGTTTCTGGTGCGTCCACAATTACCATGCAGTTAGCGAGAATGTTGGATAATTCACCTCGGACAATAACTGCAAAATTAAAAGAAGTTTGGTTATCTTGGCGATTAGTTGCGGGAATGAGTAAAGATGAAATTCTTGCTGCTTATATTAATCGTCTTCCTATGGGTGGAAATATTTATGGTGTGGAAGCTGCGGCGCGAATTTACTTTTCTATTCCTGCGAGTGATTTAAACTTAGCCCAAGCTTCTTTCCTAGCAGCAATTCCTAATAATCCCACTTATTTTAATCCTTATCAACATCGAGAAAGATTACAACAAAGACAGAAATATGTTTTAAACAGAATGGTAAAGGAAAAATATATTTCTGATGCTGACGCGCAACAAATATATCAAGAAAAAGTTATATTTCAAACTCGTCAACAGGGAATTATTGCTGCGCCACATTTTTTATTTTGGTTGGCGACAAAAAACAATACACCCAACCTAGAATCATCACCTATTCGCACTACGATAAATCGCCCTTTACAGCAATTTGTAGAAACACAAGTAAAACAAGTAATTGCTTCTTTAAAGGCTAACAATGTTCATGATGCAGCAGCGGTGATAATTGACAACTCCACTGGGGAAGTTTTAAGTTATGTCGGTTCGCCTGATTATTTTAATGAAGTGCAATTAGGACGAAATGACGGAGTACAAGCGTTGCGTCAACCTGGTTCTACCTTAAAGCCTTTTGTGTATGAATTAGCTTTAGAAAAAGGAGTAATTAGTCCTCATAGTATTTTGCCAGATGTGCCTACTCATTATGCAATTCCGGGAGCAAAATTATATAGTCCTACAGATTATACTAACACCTTTCTTGGTCCGGTACGAGTTAGAGTTGCTTTGGCAAATTCTTTAAATATACCTGCGGTAAAGGTATTAGAAAAAGTGGGAGTCGAAACTTTCTTAAATCGGTTGCGTGAGTTGGGCTTTGCACATCTCAATCAAAGTGCTGAATATTACGGTTTGGGTTTGACTTTGGGAAGTGGTGAAGTGAATTTATGGGAACTCGCTAGGGCTTATTTAACTATGGCTAATCTGGGGAAAAGTCAACCATTGGTAACAACATTAAATAGTTCCCCAAGTTCCAATTCTCAAACTTTAGTTTCCCATAATTGGCGATTAATTATTGATATGTTAAGCGATCGCTATGCCCGATCTACAGCTTTTGGTGTAGACTCAGTGTTAAATTTGCCCTTTCCCGTCGCTGTCAAAACTGGTACTTCTTCAAATTATCGTGATACCTGGACAGTCGGCTTTAGCAGTGATTATACTGTAGCTACTTGGGTAGGTAATTTCAACGGTGAACCCATGCGTCAGGTTTCCGGTGTAACAGGGGCTGCACCTTTATGGAACAGAATTATGTTACATCTGCATGAACATCAAGCCCCTGCTGATTTTCCGCCTCTAGAAGGTATGGTAAAATTACCAATCTGCGCTACTACAGGGTTAAAACCTACACCTGATTGTAATTCTGTAGTTCAGGAATATTTCTCTTTCCAAGATCAAATTGCTTATGAAAAATCTACTGATTCCTATTTATCACCTGTGTATGATGAATGGTTAGCAAAACAGCCACAATTGAATTTTAATGCTGATAATTTCCGGATTATATCTCCTCGGAATGGGGATTTATTTCTGCTGTATTCCGGTGGAGAGGGACACCAAAAACTAGAATTTAAAGCCAGTGGAACATTAAATCAGCCTGTGGAATGGTGGCTAAATAATAGGCATTTATCTACACAGTCAAATGATGCGATATTTTGGCATTTACGCCCTGGTAATTGGCAGCTGGAAGCCAGAATTGGTAAGCTACACGACCAAATAAACTTTCAAGTGGAGTTGGGAAATATTCAACCAACAAAGCCAGGGTTTTCTGTAGCAAATCCCACTAAAGTTCCAAAAGTTATAGATTGATAAATTTTTAATACTAAACTCAATCTTTTGTCCGGGATTTTTTCAATCAAAGTTGATAATGAATATAAATGGGGTTGAAAGTTTTAAGGAAGTGAAATAGTCATGAGTAATACAAAAGAACGCAAGTCTGCTAAAAAGAAACAGTCTTTTCCGGCTGTTGATATTGGTACTCCTAAAGTACCCATTCGTAAAACCAAAGCTAAAAATCAACCATCTGAATCTCTCAGTGACTGGGAACACGCTAGTTAATGGCGTTAGGAAGAAGGGCGTTGCTGAATTAGGGTAGGAAATTCAAAAATCAATGATTTCAAACTCTTACTCTCTGTAGACTCTGCGCCTCTGCGTGAAACAAAATCATACTCTTAATCAGCAACACCGGAAGAAGGAATCAGGAGTCAGGAATTCAGGAAGAAGAAAGTTCAATTCTTGGTACAGTAGTGATGCTGACAGATAGGTTATGAACCAAAATCACAATGAAATCTCTGCACCGTCCTAATTTATATAGCTGGTCCTGCTTCAATCCCGCCAGAAACATTGATTTTAATGGCTTTGCCTGGATTCGTCCAGAGGGCAATATTTTGATTGATCCAGTGGCTTTATCAAATCATGACTGGAATCATTTAGAATCTTTGGGTGGTGTGGCTTGGATTATTGTGACAAATTCTGATCATCTGCGTTCAGCTAAGGAAATTGCCAATCAAACATACTCAAAAATTGCCGGACCTGCGGGAGAGAAGGAGTATTTTCCAATTGTGTGCGATCGCTGGTTAACTGATGGAGAGGAATTTGTACCAGGACTCAAGGTAATCACAATGCAAGGTTCTAAAACTCCCGGTGAGTTGGCTTTGCTATTGGAGGAAACTACGTTAATTACTGGGGATTTGGTGCGATCGCGTTCAGCCGGTAGCTTGACTATGTTACCAGAGGAAAAGCTACTGAATCGGGAAGAGGCGATCGCTTCTATTCGTAGATTGGCAGGTTTGGAGAAGGTGGAAGCGGTACTAGTCGGTGATGGTTGGTCTGTGTTTCGGAATGGTAGCGATCGCTTGCAGGAGTTAGTCGGGAGTTTGGGGTGAAGTGGAGAACTGGGGGCGATATCTTATAGCCCTTCGTCATGCTCACCTTCATCATAATATTTTAGGAATAAAATTTTGTTTTTAGCGTATTTGTAATGAATACGAGTAGAAGCAGGTCTCGGAGTTACTCTAAAACGATATTCTTTCTTTGGTTTAAGATATTCGTCTTGGAGATTCATATCTTTTGCAGCTTGTTGTTTTGTTAGCAATAATCTTTTGACAATGCTCTGCAATATTTTTTCACGATGATTTGTAGCTTTTATAATATCCTTCACGAATTGAGGAGAAAATTCATATTCTTGAATAGGTTGACTGTTATGTATTTTGAATAATATCTTTAAAGACTCATGCAATTTATCAATCTCATTTACGCTACTTGGCCAATAAGTATTGATTATATCAATATAATTCAACCATTGAATGGGGTTTTCTATAATTGTTGGGTGAACCTTAAAATCATGACACTTACATGAAAATATATATTCTTGTTTATTTGTTTTAATACCTAAGCAGAGATATATATTTTCATTTCTATCAATTAATATATGGATTAATTCTAAAAAATAATTTAAAATTAAATCACTTGGATCTTGAGAATTAAAACCTGGCTGTACTGTGCAAGAAGTTAATTGTTTGTGATTGGGTAAGTTTTCTTTTACACTATTGAATAACTTATATATAATTGGAACAATTTGAATTTTCCAATCTCTATCTTGTCTCCAAGGAGGTAATTGTGGATGTTCCCATAATATTTCCTCTAGTTCGTCTGTCCAATATATTTTGGTAATTTCATAATCACTAATATTTTTGAGATTATCTAACAAATGCTCTAAGAATTTATCTCTACTTTCTTGATTTTGCCATTCAATTTCAGAAATAAATAAATTAGAAGGCTCGAAAACTGCTTTCATCATTTTTTGATATTATTCTTTAATATTATTATTTTTTCACATTTTTTCTCTTTTTTAATCCTGCTCTCAAAATACTTTCTTGTTCATTAGCTACTTGATCAAAAAAGTCTACAGGCCAATTAACAACTCCACGATTTTCATCAATTTTAATTTCTTCATAAGTTGAACTATCTTCTGTTGAACTAATAAAATATATTCCAATCAAATCTTTAAGTTGGTGAGATTCATCTTCAACTATTCTTCTCACTAACCTATTAATTATATGATCACTATGAGTTTCAACTATTACCTTTTTACCAGATAAAGCCAGTCCAATAAAATAATCTGACATCTGCATCTGAAGATTAGGATGTAAATGAATTTCTGGTTGTTCTAATAAGAGAGTATTACTTAATGGCATTCTCAATCCTTCTAAAATAATTGGGAATATTTGGCTCACTCCAAACCCAACATCAGCAATACTCACACGAGTTTTAGAATTTGAGTTAAGATTTAAATGAATTATTTCGTTAATTGGTTCTGATTTAAAGCCTTTAATATTCATTAATTCTAACCATTCTTGCACCGCAAGAGATAGTTTAACTTCTGATTTTTTAGTAAATGAATTGCTTTGTGGGTTATAAAAATAATGATTTGAAATTTTCTGATCTTGATTTATTGAATATATATAGGCTGCATTTTCACCTTTGATTCCAATTTCTACAATTTCATCTTCGTATATGTATCTCCTGGATGGCTCTTCTCTTAGTGGTCCAATATAAGTGTATGAATAAAAAATAGTTTGCAAGACATTTTTTATTCTATTAAAAGTAAAACCTAGATTTGACTCTAATGCCATGTTTTGTTGAGATATTGCACTATCGCTAGTATCACTCACTATACTAATTCCACTAGGAAATAGATTTGTAAATTTTATCTTAGAAGTTACCTCTCCATTTGCCAAATCTCTGCTATTTCTACTTGTAATATTTTCCCACTTAATTTTATATAATTCATTATCAATAATGGATACCTCTATACATAGTCCTGGTAGTATTTGTTTCTCTGAAGTTATTGCCTCCACTTTAAATTGCAGTTGTTCAACAACTATTGTTTTTAAATAGTTTCCTTTATTTTTAATATTTATATCGGGTGATTTTAATACAAACTTAAAGTGAATATATATTTCAGCTTGTGATTCTTGCGAAGCACTTATATCTAAAAAATCTCTCAAATAAAATCTTGTAATACGATTGGAATTAAGGAGAAATTTTTCTCTTTTTGTAATCTTAAATACAAAATCAAATATTAATTTATTATCTAAATCCTTTTTAAAGACAATATTTTCAAACGATCCTAAATGAACAAATCTCCCATTTAGTAAAAGAGTCTGATTTGGGTTTTGACTTTCTAAAGTTTGTTTTAGAAGAAGAATACTTTGTAGAATTGAACTTTTACCACAACTATTAGTCCCGCATAAAATAGTTATTGGCTTTGTATTTAAATTTTCTAAATCTTTAAATCCCTTAAAGTTTTGTAAAGAAATAGTTTCTAGCATATTAGGATTTTTGCTATATATTGTTGTATATTACTCATAAGTATGATTCTATCATAAGTATCCCCATTCCCCTCACCCCCTACTAACTGATATTGCCTGACTTTCTAGAATCAACAATTAGATTCCATATTCTGCACCCTAGACTTTCACACAATGAATTTTGGACGTTTCAAGATTTGATGTTGGATTGGCTTCCCGTAGGTATCGCTATTTAAAATTCCTCCATGTTCGTATAAAATACAGCTTTACTTGTGGGACAAAAGCCGAAAAAATAATTGTGACAAGGGGATATAGAATAGCAATTAGATCGAGGTTCATTCCCCTTTGATGCGAAAATTCACAGAATATGCACTAGGGTAAGCTCAAACATCACAATGTTCAAGCTAAAACCCCTTACAATTCAATTAACTTAAAACCCCAAATTTTCAGAACAGCACCTGCTATTTCTGGATCTACACCATCATAAGCCTCCCATTCGGACTGCGGATCTTTAGGATGTCCCTCACCTACATGGCCTGCAACTTTAATCACTGGGATATTCACTACGTAATCACGTTCCATCCCTTTAGGGATAGCTAATTGGATTCTGCGGCCGAGGAACTTCGATCCACTGGATTTAGCTACAGACTCACGAACTAAACAAATATCACCAGCAGTCCCCCAAGTGGTTTGGTAGGTGTAGAGAAACGATATATAACTTTCTGGCTTGATGGATCTTTTGAGAACTTGCATTATTTAATCCTTACTTATCCTTTTTTCCAACAATTTCATTTAAATACTACCTGCTATATATAATTTCCTGCTTTTGAGAGAATAAAACAAGGGGTTTGCACCCCTTGTCAGAGTTTAAAAAGTGAACCGTATTAGTAATCTACGCAGGAGTGAACTGTAAAGATACACCATTCATACAGTAGCGGAGACCAGTGGGCTTAGGTCCATCATTGAATACATGGCCTAAATGACCACCACAATTACTACAATGAACTTCCGTCCTCGTCATGAAAAAGGTGCGATCTGTAGTAGTAGCGATCGCTCCCTCAATTGGCTTAAAAAAGCTCGGCCAGCCAGTCCGACTATCAAATTTAGTATCTGAAGTAAACAAAGCCTGTCCACAACCAGCGCAGACATAAGTACCCGGTTCATATACTTTATCGAGAGGACTGGTATGGGATGGTTCTGTACCGTGTTTCCGCAACACCCGAAACTGTTCTGGTGTCAGGATACTCTTCCACTCTTCTTCGGTTTTGGTAACTGCAAACTCTGTATTAGAAAGTGCCATCGTTTCTGAACTCCAATTGATATAGCGGGAAAAAAAAGCTGTACCGACTAAGACGGCACTGATTTGCAAAAAATAGCGTTTGTCCATAATTTATTATTTGCTATTTTTCCCTGACTCGGCCAACCAACTCTGGCAAGTTTCTAAATTCTTCCTTTCCTGTTCCTCTCAGGACTTACGCAAAATATCTCTCAAACCCTATTCCCTTCGTGTTCTTCGTTTCTTCGTGGTTCATTATTCCGTGACTTGTGCGTAAGTCCTACCTCTAAAACTGCTTTAAATCTTTGACTGTTGGACCATGTAGAACTTCACCATTGCAATTAAAACGCGAACCGTGACAAGGACAGTCCCAACTTTTTTCACCACTATTCCAAGCAACAACGCAACCTAAGTGAGAACAAACCGCCGAAACAGCGTGTATTTCTCCTGTTTCATCGCGGTAAGCAGCTACCTTATCACCATGGACAGTGACTATTTTCCCTTCACCAATTGCCACATCTTCTAGGGATTTATTCAATCCCTTGAGACGAGATCCCAGCCAATGAGTACCAACTTGCAAGTTTTGTTTGATACTTTGTGGGCGGAGAAAAGGAGTAGCGCGGGTAGCATCATACAAATCAGCCGCTGGATTTTTAATCCCTAAAATAGAATCTGCAAGTATCATTCCCGACAGAGTTCCTTTTGTCATCCCCCATAAACTAAACCCAGTTGCGACAAAGGTATGTTTGCTTAAAGGAGTTAATTTTCCTATATAGGGTAGCCGATCAAAAGATACAAAATCCTGAGTAGACCAACGATAGTCAATGGACTCAACACCAAAGCGAGAACGGGCATAATTTTCTAAATCTAAATATTTTTCCTCTGTATTTTCCACTGTTCCCACTTTATGCCCACCACCACCAACCAGCAGCAATAATCCACCATTGACAGGAGTAGTCCGAATAGAATAATATTTTTCTCCTGAACCTATGTACATTCCTTGCGGGGCTTTATCCTTGGCAATCCGCGCATCAATGATATAAGAACGTTTCGGGTAAGTTTTAGCAAAAAATAATCCCTCATCGGTAATAGGAATATTTGTTGCAACTATCACATCTTGTGCTTGAATAATTCCCTGATTGGTAATGACTTGACAAAAATCATTTTCCTTGACTTGTTCCACTCTTGTATTTTCAAATACGTAACTTCCATCACCAGAAATTTGCTTGATTAGATGTAATAGATATTTACGACAATGAAATTGTGCTTGGTGATCAAATTTAACAGCACCAACAATAGGAAAAGGAAGAGAAGTTTCCCGCACAAATGTGGCAGGTAGTCCAATTTTTAGTGCTGCTTCGACTTCTTTTTCAATATCTTGGAGATTATCTTCAGTCTCTGTGAAAGTATAGGCACTTTGACGGCTAAAATCACAGTCAATTTGTTCTTCTGCAACGGTTTTAGCCACAAATTCTATTGCTGCTTGATTTGATTGTGCATATAGACGTGCTTTTTCTTCACCATGATTTTTAATCAAATCGGCATAAATTAATTGATGAAGGGAGGTAAGTTTGGCTGTAGTATGTCCGCTCACACCGGTAGATATTTGTTGCGATTCAATTATAGCCACGGTTTTACCTGCACGTTTCAATAATGTCGCAGCAGTGATCGCCGTAATACCTGCACCGACAATTGCCACATCTACAGATAGATTATTGCTAAGTGCTGGAAAATTGGCTGTGGGTGTGGAGTCAATCCAGTAAGAAATGTGTTTTCCTGATAGACTAGCCATATTTTTCGATCTTTTGATAATAGAGTTGTTCTTGAATAACCAGATGTTTAAACCTAGTTTTGCTTGCTTGATTTATTACTAGCAATTAGTCATTTTCTGATTTTAAAATGTGCGTTTCCCATAAATAAAACTTCTAATTAAATTAGACTTTTAAGCTATAAAATAAAACTATCTCTCGGATAATTTTAATTATCCAATTAGCAGTTATATATTAGCCATAAGGTATAGAACAAAATCGGTTATTACTTACAGCCGGAGTCAAGAGGTAGGGGCGCAGTCCCCGCGCCCAGTCAGGAGTCAGCAGCAAGAAGGAGTAAATTGTCAATTATCAATACCAGACATGATCCGCAAACGCCTTGCCGACTTGAGTAAAATATGTAATACTTCTAAAATAAATTAAAATACGGTATCTCTATGGAGTTATCGGCATTAACATTTCTAAGATTGTATCGGCAATTTTGTATCTCCACTCGATAATGCTACCTGCTTATTACCGGACTACTGATAGTTGAATGCCTACTACAAATTAAAAATTACCATGAGAAAAGAATCTGATTTACTATCTGAGCTATGTGATTTCCTGTATCCTCGCAGTTCATATTATGGTCAGTTTAAACCGGAATATTTAGTTTTTAATGCTAGTCTCCAGGAATTTGCTCAACGGGTAAGCTATATTTGTAACTTACAAACAGGTGGTAAGATATCTCCAGAGGAAGCTTACAAACAAATTCATGGCTTGTGGAAACAATTGAAACAGGCTAAAAAACAACTAGAAATTAAATAAAGATTTTGAATGGGAAATAATTTTGAATTAGAGTCCAAAGATTACTTTATTTTAGCTCAGTCTTTAGCAGAGGAATTTGCCCAAACTGCGATAGAAAGAGATGCTCAAGGAGGTACACCAAAACGAGAGCGCGATCGCTTGCGACAAAGCAATTTACTCAAACTTATCATTCCCAAAGAATATGGGGGAATCGGTGCAAACTGGATTACCACATTCAAAATAATTCGGGAATTTGCCAAGGTTGATAGTTCCTTAGCTCACGTCTTTTCATACCATCAAATCGGCGTAGTTATTCCCCATATTTTTGGCACAACCGAGCAAAAACAACACTACTACCAAGAAACTGCCCAGCATAATTGGTTTTGGTGTAATGCTCTTAATCCTAGAGACAAAAGCGCAACTATTACAACTCAAGAAAATAATTTTTTACTCAATGGTAGTAAAAGCTTTTGTTCTGGTTCTGTAGATTCTGATATTTTACCAATTTCCGCGATTGAGCAAACAACAGGAGAAGTAGTTATCTTAGTAATTCCCAGTCAGCGAACAGGGGTAAAAATTAACGCTGATTGGGATAGTATGGGACAACGCCAAACTGATAGCGGTAACATTAATTTTGACAACGTCATCGTTTATCCCCAGGAAATTATTGGCGTTAGATACAATCAAGATTCTATTTTCACTACTATTCGTTCTTGTATAACTCAACTCAATTTAGCCAATATTTATTTAGGTATTGCTGAAGGTGCTTTTGCAGCCGCTAAAAACTATACACAAACTTACAAAAAACCTTGGTTAACATCAGAGGTGAAAAGTGTTAGTCAAGATCCTTTTATTCTTCACCACTACGGTACTATGTGGGTAGACTTACAAGGGACAAATGCCTTAATCAACCAAGCGATCGAATTACTACAAGCAGCTTGGGAACAGGAACACAACCTCACCTCAGAACAGAGGGGAGAATGTATGATTGCTGTCAATACTGCTAAAGTCGCGGCCACCAAAGTAGGTTTAGACATTACTAACCGCATTTTTGAAGTTATGGGCGCACGGGCTACCAGTCAAAAATATGGTTTTGACCGTTATTGGCGCAATATGCGGACTTTCACCCTCCATGATCCTGTTGACTATAGACTGCGGGAAATTGGCAAATGGGCGCTAAATGATGAATTTCCCCACACAGGGGCGTATTAAGTAGGCAGGGGAGCAGGGGGAAGATGTTTCCCAACCACCAACCCTTCGGCTACGCTCAGGGCAAGTCACCAATCACCAATCACCAATTAACTAATGTGCCAACTTCTAGGAATGAACTGCAACATACCCACAGACATTTGCTTTTCCTTTGAAGGTTTCTCAGCACGAGGGGGGAAAACAGATGAACATAGCGACGGTTGGGGAATTGCTTTTTTTCAAGGGAAAGGATGTCGGCTTTTTTTAGATGCAGAAGCTTCTATAGATTCGCCAATCGCCGATTTTGTGCGTCAATATCCTATTCATTCTACCCATGTTATCGCTCATATTCGTAAAGCAACTCAAGGTGAAATAGCTTTAGAAAACTGTCATCCTTTCCGTCGGGAACTGTGGGGAAGATATTGGGTATTTGCTCACAATGGTAATTTGCCAGATTTTAATCCAGAAAACAATGGTGTTTTTCAACCAGTGGGTACTACAGACAGCGAAAAAGCATTTTGCTTAATACTTAATAGTATGCGATCGCATTACCCTGAAGGACAACCCTCTCTCAAGGAACTTTATCAGACATTACACATAATTACTAAAGAAATAGCATCTTTCGGTGTTTTCAATTATATACTTTCCGACGGTGAACATTTTTTTACTTATTGTTCAACTAAACTTTGCTACATTATCAGACAAGCGCCCTTTGCTGCTGCTCACTTAATTGATGAAGAGATGACTGTAGATTTTAGTGAATTGACTACATCAAGCGATCGCGTTGCTGTGATTGTGACTACACCCTTAACTGATAACGAAGTTTGGACACAAATTGAACCGGGAGAATTACTAGTATTTCAGGATGGTTTACCCATAAAATACACATAAATTTTTGATCACGAGTCTGCTAATAAGACCAAGCCAAATTTTGTGGAGGCTGTGTTTCATTCCTTTGCAAATACTTGTCCAATATTCCCATTAACCGCTCTTTCTCTACAGGCTTGTTAATAAAATCCGTTGCCCCAAATACCTTAGCCCGAACTCGATCAAACACTCCATCACTACTTGTTAATATAATAATTGGTGTTTTTGTAAAAAAAGAAATATGCCGTAATTGTTCACAAATTTGATAACCATTAACCACTGGCATAATCAAATCCAAAAAAATCAAATCGGGCTTACTTTCAATTAATATAGGTAAAGCCTGTAAAGGATCTTGAATACTAATAAACATCATTCCTTCCGATGTAACCATCTTCTCCAGAATTTTAGACATTTGTAGACTATCATCAATACAAGCAATCAGATAATAGTTATTCTTTTTTCCAGATTTAACTTCAGCTTTTTGCCTAACTTTAATTATTGATAATTCTACATCAGATACTTCGATAAATTCTGCAATTCCTTTATTAATAAAAGGACGTAATGAGTTAGTTACAGCCAAAACATTTTGCTGCATTTTTGCAGCTAAATCCCATAAAGTATGTTTACCATTAATCAACCGCTCAAAGTTCTTAATTTACTTATATCATTTAATCAATTAAATTTCAGTATTCATTATCTATGAGATTATCAGTATATAAATAGAATTTAGCTAAAAAATATACAAAATACTTATAAGGTTTAAATATAGGTTAAGTATTATTTTGATAATTATTATACAGAGTATACGGTAAATTTTCATGAACTGACATAAATATATCATAATACTCAAATACCCGAATTTGCAAAGAAATTGGGGATCTAGCGGCTGAGTATTTTACTAAAGTGTATTGATATTGACATTGAGAGGAGTTGTAATTTTCCATGAAACTGGTACAATCTCCATATTCCCTATCGTCAATATGCGGTTTGAGCTGATATTGATGATTCAGACACGTGCAATAATGGTATTTCCGTCAATTAACCTTAGTTTCATAGGAGGACAAATCATGAATTGGTGGCAGCGATCGCTCAAAGAACTACAATTTAAGTTCAAAGTAAATTCATTGAAGGGATTTGTATCCTTTTTCCTAATAGGGACGCTATTAAGTGTATCCCTAGCTGCTTGCTCCGGTGCAAACAATAGTAGTTCCTCTGGAACAAATACTGGTACGGGTAAAAAACCAAATGTAGAGTTAACCCTTGTATCTTTTGCTGTCACCAAAGCCGCTCACGCAGCTATTATTCCCAAATTTGTAGAAAAATGGCAACGGGAACAAAACCAAACTGTAATTTTTAAACAAAGCTATGGCGGTTCTGGTACTCAAACTCGTGCTGTTGTTGATGGTTTGCGAGCAGATGTTGTTCATTTAGCACTAGCTTTAGATACCCAAAAGATTGAAAAAGCAGGATTAATTCAACCGGGGTGGGAGAAAAAATTTCCTAATAATAGCATTGTCACTAAGTCTGTAGCAGCTTTAGTAACTCGTGAAGGCAACCCCAAAGGTATCAAAACTTGGGCTGATTTAGCCAAAGACGATGTTAGAGTAATTACCGCAGATCCCAAAACCTCCGGGGTAGCACGTTGGAACTTCATCGCACTTTGGAATTCAGTCATTAAAACTGGTGGAGATGAAACAAAAGCAACTGAGTTTGTGACTAAAGTTTATAAGAACGTTCCTGTGTTAACTAAAGATGCTCGTGAAGCTACAGACGCATTTTTTAAACAAGGACAAGGTGATGCTTTAATCAACTATGAAAACGAAATTGTCTTAGCAGTACAGAAGGGTAAAAAAACTAATTATATTCTCCCTGAAGTAAATATCTCCATTGATAATCCTATTGCTGTTGTTGATAAGAATGTTGAAAAACATGGTAATCGTGAGGTAGTGGAAGCTTTCGTTAAATACTTGTTTACGCCTGAAGCACAACAGGAATTTGCTAAAGTTGGATTTCGCCCTGTAGATGAAACAGTAGCTAAAACTAAAGAATTTGCTGAAAAATATCCGCCAATAAAAAATTTAAGTACGATTCAAGAATTAGGTGGTTGGGATGCGGCTCAGAAAAAGTTCTTTAATGATGGGGCAATTTTTGACCAAATTCAAGCTAAGAAAAATTGACAATTGACAATTGACAATTGACAATTGACAACTAAGAATTAAGAATTAAGAACTAACAACTGACAACTGACCAAATTATGAGTGTATCTCGTGCTGTTGAAAATAATATTAAACCGCCCATTTGGAAGGTTTTTATAGATAATTTGATTAGCCTTCCTTGGACCTGGCGGATTACTTTGGGATATCTAACTGTAATGTTATTTATTCCCATTGTGGCGATGTTCCTCAAGGCTGGTACATTATCCCCTGGGAAGTTTTGGGAAATTGCGACTAGTGAATTAGCATTGTCAACTTACAATGTTACGTTTGTAACTTCATTATTTGCGGCTTTACTCAATGGTGTATTTGGAACTTTAATTGCTTGGGTATTAGTGCGTTACGATTTTCCTTTTAAACGGATTATTGATGCGACAGTAGATTTACCTTTTGCTTTGCCGACTTCGGTAGCGGGTTTAACACTGGCAACAGTTTACAGCGATAATGGTTGGATAGGTTCACTTTTATCACCACTGGGAATTAAGGTATCCTTCACTCGTGCGGGTTTAGGAGTAGCAATGATATTTATATCTTTACCTTTTGTGGTGAGAACTGTACAACCTGTACTTCAGGAAATGGAATCGGAAATTGAAGAAGCTGCTTGGAGTTTGGGTGCTTCCCAATGGCAAACTTTTTGGAAAGTGATTTTACCTCCTTTATTTCCGACAATTTTAACTGGTGTAGCTTTGGGTTTTTCCCGTGCGGTGGGGGAGTATGGTTCAACAGTGATTATTGCTTCTAATACACCGTTTCAAGATTTGATTGCACCTGTGTTAATTTTCCAACGTTTAGAACAGTATGACTATGCTGGTGCAACAGTTATTGGTGTAGTTTTATTAGGAATTTCCTTGGTGATGTTATTAGCAATTAATTTTTTACAAGCTTGGGCGAGAAGATATGACAATAGATAAAGTCAAAGATCCCAGAAAACAAAGTTGGGTCCCAGCAGTTTTAATTGGGATTGCGATCGCCTACTTATTTCTGGTTCAATATATTCCAGCTATTAATGTTTTTTTTGCAGCTTTCAAAAATGGATTTGCACCATTTTTATCTAACTTCACAAAACCGGAATTTCTCCATGCAGCTTGGTTAACTCTATTGCTGGCTGTAATTTCTATACCTATTAATGCAATATTTGGTTTATGTGCGGCTTGGGCGATCGCTCGTCATCAATTCCCCGGACGCACTATAGTTCTCAGTATCATTGATTTGCCCTTTTCTATCTCCCCCGTTGTCGCAGGTTTAATGATCGTCCTCTTGTATGGTAGAGAAGGCTGGTTTGGTCCTTGGCTACAAGAGCATAATATCCAAATCATCTTTGCTTTTCCAGGGATGCTTATGGCTACCGCTTTTGTGAGTATGCCCTTTGTCGCCAGAGAAGTAATTCCTATTTTAGAGGAATTTGGTAAAGATCAGGAAGAAGCGGCTAGAACACTAGGTGCAAACGACTGGCAAACTTTTTGGCGAGTAACTTTACCGAGTATTCGTTGGGGTTTACTCTACGGTTTAATCTTAACTAATGCTAGAGCCATGGGTGAATTTGGTGCAGTTTCTGTGGTATCTGGTAATATTGCCAATACAACCCAGACTTTACCACTATTTGTAGAAGAAGCTTACAAACAATATGAAACTGAAGCTGCTTTTTCTGCGGCTGTATTGTTAGCATTTTTAGCAGTAATCACTTTGATACTCAAAGAAATTGTAGAACGAAAAACCCAGATTAAGGAAGTTGAGTAAATTGACAATTAACAATTGACAATTGACAATTGACAATTATTAATGGGTAATGGGTAATTGGTGAAAAAAACCGTAGCGACAGCACAACCCAACATTTTTTAGAAATCAAACCCATGATTTGGATGAAAATGTTGGGTTTCCTTGCGTCAACCTAACCTACATTATAAACTAGAAGTTAAACCCACCCGGAAAGTAAAACCAGGGCTATAGATACGATTAACTCGTTCATATTGTTCACCGAGAATATTTTCTAAGTAAAAAGTTAGCCCCAAATTTTTATTTACAGGAATCCGTCCACTAAAATCTAAATTGAAGAAAGACGGCGCAAAATCTGTACTTCTTTCTCCCGGTATATTTCTACTAAAAATAGAACGACGAGAACCACTATTATAAGTAGCATATAAATTAGCTTGCCATCCATTATTTTGATATCCAATACCAGTTTGTAGTAAAGAGTAAGGAATTAAGCCTAACTGTAATCCTTTTTCTGTACCAGTTTTGATTTGAGCATCTGTATAAGTGTAGTTGAGAAAAGTTGACCACTCACGGGCAATTTTTAATTGCAATGCTGCTTCTAAACCATTAGTATCTACTAAACCAATATTTTCCCATTTACCATTAATTACTCCCAAACGATTATCTAAACTATTCCCAAAATAAGTAAATTGTCCTAATAGATTTTGTGACAATTTAACATCTACTCCCGCAGTCCAAGTTGAACCTGTTTCTGGTTTTAAATCGGGGTTAGGATTCCAATTATGAACTGTGTCAAAAACATATAATTGATCTAAACCAGGATTACGCTGCGCCCCCGCCCAACTTCCACGTACTGCGACGGCTGGATTAACAGCATAACGTAAACCAAAACTAGGATTAAAATAACTCCCAAATTGACTATCAAAGTTTTGTCTTACTCCTAAATCTGCTTGCAAAGCATCGTTAATTTTCCAAGTATTGACAGCAAATAAAGCTGTATTAAATACACTTCTATCTTCTTTTTCATTTTTAGCAATTAGGCTAGGATTTGTACTCAAAACATCACCAATTAAATCGGTATTTTTTAAATCTAACCCCCAGCGTAATTGATTATTAGTGGTCATTTTCCATTCATGATCTATCCGAGTTTTGAATTGTTGGGTATCTAAAACTCCGGTTCGGTAAAATGTTGCGCCTGTTGGACCGTATGTACTAAAATAATCGCGGTTGTAACCCAATGTAGTTGTTAAGTTGGAATTTTCTCCTTTACCGAGTCGAGTTTTCCAAGATAAACCAATATTCAAACCATCATGATCTAATCTATCTCGTTGTAAAGGAAAACCAAAATAAATTAAACCCCGCCGACTGCTGAGTGCAGTTACATCTAAATTCAAAGAGTTTTTAGAATCTAAATCTACTCCTATACTCCCAAAATAAGTGCTAGTAGCTGTATCTGCATTCGATAAAAAGCCCTGAGAATCACGATTTGCTGCACCTACAGGTACACTATAACGATTATCTATAAAAAATCTTTCAAAGCTAAAGTTGTATTTTACATTATTAGCTGAACCACCATAAGTTACCTGTTGATTATTTAAATTCAATGAGCCAAATTCTGCACTAGCATTTAATTTCGGCTTACCATAACCTGCTTTGGTAATGATATTAACAACTCCTCCAAAGGCTGAAGAACCATATAAAGAAGAAGCTGTACCGCTATATAATTCAACTCTTTCTATCGCCTCGATAGGAATACTGTTTAAATCAGTTCCACCGTGATAAGTGCTAATATTAGTATTAATTTGTCTACCATTAATCAAAAATACAGATTGATTAATTGATGCACCGCGATAATATGTACCTGTGTGAATATCTGCACCATGTCCGACATCATTAATAGCAAAACCGGGCATTCTTTTTAAAACATCTGCAACGCTAGTTGCACCCTGTTTTTGAATTTCTTCTTTTTCAATGACATAAGTGGGAGTAGATTCGGGGATAACGTCTTTTTCGCCAATAACTTCTATAAAAATATCTGCATCATTTACAGGAGTTAAATCTTCTTCTAATTCAGGTTCTTGCTCAACTTCATTTTCTGCTGGTTGTTGAGTTAATAATTCAGCATTTGTGGCTGGTAATTCAATTTCTTTTAGATTAAGAATATCTGAATTTTTATCATATTCATTTTCAGCAGCCACGACAGGAAACGCTACCAGTAAACTTAGTAAAGACACTGGTAATAAAAAAATTTTATTCATCTTTCTGAACTCACACCCGGTAAAAACAATCACTTATTGGGATTTTCCCTATTAATAGCAATAGTGTCAAAAGACAGGCTGTCATAGTTAAATTAATCAAGGATGAGATACCGGATTTTTTGTATTTACTAAATAAGTAATTCAAGTAGGTGGGGGAAATTTTATAACTATGTCATTGCGAATATAACGTAGTGAAATATAGCAATTGCAAGGGTTTTGAGGTTTTTACATTTCGTTACATAGTTCGGTTGATTTCAGCCAACCTACTTATGAAAATATTAAAGAGAAGCAATTTCCCAGACTGATGAGATTTCTTTTTGAACACGTTTTAATAAATCTAAGGTTCTTTGATAAGCAAGTATTTGTTTTTGCTGTCCAAAATATACCGATGCTTTTTGGAAATCAGATATGGCTATTTGGTAGTATCCTAAGTTATAGTTTGCTACTCCCCGGTTCACATAAGCCTGAGCATTACTAGGATTTAGCCTAATCACTTGGGAAAAATCACGCTTTGCACAAAAATTATCCCCATTCCTTCCACAAATGCAACCCCGGTTAAAATATGCTCTATCATCATCAGGATTAAAATGAATGGCAAAATGAAAATCATTCATAGCTGCTTCCATATTTTGCAACTCAAAATGCGCTAAACCTCGGTCATTATGTATATCTGCTAATCGTAAAGTATTAGTTGAAGGAACTTTAGTTAATGCGAGATTATAATCAATTATAGCTTGGGAATAATTACCGTCTCCAGCTAAGGCTATACCCCGGTTATAGTAAGCACGGAAATTATCGGGTTTGAGAGCAATTACTTGATTATAATCGGCAATAGCATCTAAGTAATTTCCCTGTCTATATTGTGCTATTCCTCGGTTGAGATAAGCCTCTGTATTATCAGGTGCTAAATTTAGTGCTTGAGTGCAATCAGCGATCGCTTGATGGTAATCTTGGATTTGTAAATATGCTAAACAGCGATCGCTATAAGCTACACTAAAGTCACTTTGCATTTGAATAGCCAAACTAAAATTCTCAATGGCTTTTTGGTAACTTTTTTGGTGCATTTGGTTTACACCCAACTTAAATAAGTCACTGGCTGTAATTTGAGTTTCCGCAAGCAGTGATGAATTTGCACTGGGGACTAAAAAAGCGCAAACAAAAACTATAATTATACTGAGGATTAATCGCCAGAAATAAGTCACTTACATCTCCTTTGATAATTTCAACAGTACAAATATTTGGCGGGACAAAAGCCCCGCCCATTGTTAAACCATCACATTAGATGTAAACTTACTTCTTCCAGCCGTTATCAGCTTGTTCTAGTACATAAGCTGCTACATCTTCTATTTGATCTGCTTTTAACTTCTTACCAAAAGCTGGCATAGCACCTTTACCCTTAGTAACTTGAGCAATAATGGCTTCTGCTGAATACATACCGTACTTTTCCAAATCTGCTTTTTTCAGGCTTTTGGCAGCATTAACTAAATTTCTGCCACCCGCATGACAAGAAGCACAATTAGCACTAAATATTTTAGCTCCACTGGCTGCGTCTGCGGCCAAAGCGGGACTACTGAAGGCAAAGGTGAAGATAGCTACGCTTAACAGTAATACTGAGATAATTCTTTTCATCTGGTGTTCTCTCTACAACAATTGTGGAAACTGTGCAAATATCCTTTCTAATTCTGATTTGATCTGGTAGGATTAGTCAAACGACAGGCTGTAAAACTTGGCTTGAATACTCAATTATTCAAGGTCAATTGATTGTGATACAAAGGATCGAGGAAAAATATAAAATTAATATGATCCAATCTTGTGGCATGGGCATACTATGGCTAACGCCACTCTATGCTATCGACAAGCTCAGTACAAGTCCTGCCTGTCCTTGTATTATTGTTCAATAATAATAATATTAGCTAAAACACACAGATAATATTTTTTGTCAAGCGGTAAGTCCTGGTTAATCGTGAACACAAGTAAGGTTGTAAATTGATACTGTGTACGTAAATTATTATATAAATCTAAAGACGATTGTAATAAGCAAGCTATTAATGTTTAAAGCTAATTCTTAATAAATATTTAGAAAATATTTAGAAAATAATGCAACAAGAAAGAACAAATATATGGTATAAATTTCTATGTATATTTACTCACATGGTGAAATGACAAATTTTACAAAAGTGAACGTCTGGGAAGAAGAAATTCAACAAAATATTGCTAATAATTTCTCCGAATCATCTTTAACATTTCTCTCTCACCAGTTTAAGCGTGATGGGTTTCTTAAAGTTCCTCAAATCATGCCTCTCCAGATCCGTCAAGAAATGAAACAAGAGGCTCTAAGATTGTTAGAATTGCACTCTGAACGACGTGATTTAAAACTAGCAACAACGGGAAATACTCCCAGAAATATGAGTGTAGTAACCAGCGAAAACATTGCTGAAAGCAGTGAATTTGTTAATACTATCTATAGATCCGAAGCACTGAAAAATATACTAGAAAAATTGGCTGGTGAACCTTTCTTAGCTTGTCCATCAAAAGATGAAGAATTTTTGATTACCAGACATGAAAAAAGCGGAGATACCCACGGTTGGCACTGGGGAGATTATCGTTATGCGCTAATTTGGATTTTAGAAACTCCACCTATCGAACATGGTGGAATGTTGCAATGTGTTCCTCATACCAGTTGGGATAAAACTAATCCAAGAATTCATGAGTATCTGTGTGAGAATCCTATCAGCACCTATGGTTTTGTTACTAGTGACATTTACTTGTTGAAGTCAGATACAACTCTTCATCGAACAGTTCCCTTAAATCGTGATTCTACACGCATTATGCTCAATATGACTTGGGGATGTCTTGATGATCAGAAAAGAAATCTCAATGAGAATGATCGTTGGTGGGCAGAGAAAGAAGTAGTAGCTGGTAATTACAGCTAAATTTTAGCTGTGTCAGCATGAGATTTGATATTTTTTAAACATCACCTGTCAAAATGTTAGAAAATTGCCAAAAAGCAATGCAAACATCTTCTCAAAAATGTAATCTATCTGTGTAGGAGAACCGAAAATGACAGCTTTACAAGTACAAGAATTTGAGAAAATCCAAGATCCAAATGTTCGTCAACGCTTAGATGTTGATGGCCCAGAGATCAAAGACTATTTGAACGGGAAGATGGAGTATATTCTCAATCACCGCGCAGTCCAACATCCTCTGCTCAATTTACTATCGCAAAAAACGCATTTACTAAAGAACAAGAAAAGAAATTCTACCTGGAAACTTGGTATTACTTTAAAAACGAACCTTTCTATATTACGAGTATGGCAGTAAATACTCGTGATTATAAAGTATTGAAGGAAATTATCCTCAATGTTTATGATGAAGTGGCTGGAAAAGTAACCCATGAAACTTTGTTTCGTGAACAACTGAATGCTATGGGGATTACTGATGAAGAAATTGCTAATCATCAATGTTTGCCTAGCACTACAGCTATTAATAAAGGTGCAGAAAAACTTTATTGTGAACCCCCAATTGAAAGAAACTTAGGGGCGTTCTATGCTGATGAAACTATGTCAGCAGTATTGTCAACTCAATTCAATGATGCCTTGCTGAATCAAGGATATGACAAGAACGTGAGAAAGCATTGGATAATGCACGTAAATGTAGAAATTAGCCATAGCAATAATGCTTTTAATGCGATCGCACCCTATTTGGTTAATCAAGAGGGACGAGACTTATTTGAAGAAGGCATCAATACATATCTACAACTATTGGAAACCTATTGGGACGGCGTTGATGCCATTGTCAGAGGATAAAAAACTAGTACCGCACGGCGTAAATAAACCAACCATTCTTAATCGCCAAAAAGCTTGCTGAATATTACTTTTGACTTTTGACTTCCGCCTTGCGATACTAGTACCGCAGTGTGGAATTGATAATTAAAAATTAAGAAAGCAGATTCTACAAGCTTTTGGTGAAATTTTTAATAGTTGGTTAACGAAGGAAATAAATTTTTTAAACTAATGCAGGAGAGATAATTTTGGAAAAATTAATTTTTGCTTACATCACCTGATTCAGCAATGTAAATACCCAATAAAACAACGAAAAAAGCGATCCAATTCACGAAACTTAAATATTCTTGAAAAACTATCCATGCCAGAATAGCTGCCATAATTGGTTGTAGTAACATGAATAGAGAAACAAAGCCAGAAGAAAATTGTTTTAGTTGATAGATAAAAATAACAGAAGCAATAACTTGACAGAGAATACTTAAAGAAAATATGTTTAACCAACCTAATAGTGAAGTTGGGAAAACTTGATTTTCAAATATGAGAACAAAAGGTAACAAGAGGAGACTTGAAAGGACACAATACCATAGTGAAATAGTCAACGAAGAAAATTGAGATCGGAGTTTTTCTATAGTTAAAAAATAACCTGCATAAACCACAGCAGATAATAAAGCCCAAGCATCACCTATCAGGTGATTATGAGAAACGTGTAAATCTTGAATTCCAATGGATATTGCTCCACCTACAGCAACAATCATGCCAATGATAAATCTTCGATCAAACTTTTGACCTAAGAATAACCAGCCACCAAGCACAGCAAAAACTGATGGCAAGTTATGAAGAAGATTAGAATTAGCAACGGTAGTTTGAGTTAAAGATAAAGCCCAAGTAACTAAACATATTTCTCCCAACATTACCCCAATTAGGAATATAGCTAAAGTGCTAAAAGTAATTGGTTCTGAATCTTTAGACAATGATGAATTACTATATTGACTTTCCCAGATTATAACTATTCCTTGCCAAAATAGGAATATTACGGCAGCTATTAATTCCCGATTAAAAACCGTAGCATTAGGACCTAGTTCGTCTTCACTCAATCTTGTAAATATAGGATCTAAGGATACGAGTAATACTGCTATCAATAACAAAACTAAATCCAAAATTCCTGGCTTTAATGCTACTTTATCTACTGGCTTCTCAACAACATTAGTCATTATAAAAATTGTATATCTTGATTTCGTGTTTCATAATACCATAATATATGTGAGCAATTCACTTGCATAGCTTCCAGAAATTATACATTGTTCTTAACTTGACATAGATATGGCATTTAATCCGCAATCAACCGCACCAACAACACCCGTTGTCAATTCATTTAACGAATGGGATCTTTTAGAAGAAGTAATTGTTGGCCGATTGGATGGTGCAGTTATACCACCTTGGCATATTACAGTTAAAGCAACAATGCCACAGCGTTATTGGGATGTGTTCCGTACCTATGGTGGTAAATTATTTCCAGAAGAGTTAATTAAAGCTGGAGAAAAAGAACTAGAAGAACTTACCCACATTTTAGAAGCAGAAGGTGTCAAAGTTCGCCGTCCCGACGCGGTAAATTATACTGTTCCTTATGGAACTCCAGACTGGCAAAGTCCTAGTGGTCTTTACGGAGCAATGCCCAGAGATGTGATGATCGTCATTGGGGATAAACTAATTGAAGCTCCCATGCCTTGGCGGTCTAGATATTTTGAAATTAATGCCTATCGTTCACTCATCAAAGAGTATTTTCATGCTGGCGCACAATGGCTTCCCGCACCTAAGCCTGAACTACGCGATGAACTATATAACTATCAATATGAAGAAGCAGACAAAGATGCACTATTTAACTCTTCACTAACTGAATTTGAACCAGTATTTGACGCGGCTGAATTTAGTAGATGTGGTAGAGATATCTTTGTTCAACAAAGTCAAGTAACCAATCAATTTGGGATAGAATGGATGCGGAGATGTTTAGGAGATGAGTACAGAATTCATGAACTCAAATTCAAAGATCAATCTGCCATGCACATTGATGCCACCTTTGTTCCTCTCGCTCCTGGTAAGCTTTTAATCCATCCTTACAAACTTGATAAACTTCCCGATATGTTCCAAAGTTGGGATGTAATCCAAGTTAAAGAATTCGCTCTTCCTGACGATCATCCCCTGTATATGAGTAGTAAGGGAGTAGGGATGAATGTTTTATCAATTGATGAAAATAGAGTGATCGTGGAAAGGCAAGATGAACCCATGATTAAACTATTAAAAAATTGGGGATTTACACCAATTCCTTGTAATTTCCGGAACTTTAATACCTTTGGTGGTTCTTTCCATTGTGCAACTTTAGATATTAGAAGAAAAGGCACACTGCAATCTTATTTTTAGGATTTAAAAAAGCAGGTTTTTCCCCCCTAAGTAATGTAGGGTGGGCAATGCCCACCAATATTTCAAAAATCAAATATTAGTGCTATCAAGTCATAGGAACAGCAAAAAATGGAACAGGAGTTATTAATTCGTAGGGGTGAATTGCAGGATTTAGATATTTTAGTTGAGTTTAATCAAGCTTTAATATATGAAACAGAAAAGAAACAACTCCCCGTCAATGTTATAACTGGGGGTGTAGAAACATTATTAAAAACGCCGAGTTTGGGATTTTATTTATTAGCTGAAAAGAATCATCAGGTTGTTGGTTCATTAATGATCACCACGGAATGGAGCGACTGGCGTAATGGTTTATATTGGTGGATACAAAGTGTATATGTTCACCAAGATTTTCGTCGGCAAGGAATTTTTAGAACCCTTTATAAATTTGTGAAACAACAGGCAGAAAATCCAGGAAATGGGCTGAAAGTCTGCGGATTTAGACTTTATGTTGAGCGTGAAAATACAGTCGCTCAAAAGACTTATCAAGCTCTAGGAATGAAGGAAAGCTATTATCATATTTATGAAGAATTAAAGTAAAGATTAAAGAAAGATTAAAGATCCCCGACTTCTTAGAGAAATCGGGGATCTGATTGATTATTATCAATTATTTGCCAACTTAATTAAATTCTCTTGATTAAGACGACAAATACGCCAATCTTCTATCATCTCTGCTCCCATGCGATAATAAAATTCTTGGGCTGATACATTCCAATCTAAAACATTCCATTCTAAACGTCCACAATCCCTTTCTACAGCTATTTGAGCTACCTTAATTAAAAGTGCTTTGCCAATACCTTGCTGACGATATTCTGGGATAATATAGATATCTTCTAAATAAATTCCAGGCTTGGTCAAATAGCTAGAATAATTATGGAAGAACATGGCAAAACCTACTGCCTGTCCACCAATTTCTGCTAATATTGCCTCTATATATTTTGGTGAGCCAAATAAATGCTGGTGGAGTTTTTCAACGTCGCCAGTCACAGTATGAGATAATTTTTCGTATTCTGCCAATCCCTGAACCAATTCAAATAATACAGCAGAATCACTAGGTTCAACAGCACGGATAATTAAATTAGTATTAGCAGTCATCAGTTATTAATCTATAGTCCACAGTCCATAGTTTATACCGCAGTGGATGATTTTTTTCAAAACTAACAACTGACAACTGACAACTGACAACTAACAACTGACTAATGACTTATACCAACCATCCTTTTAAACGCTTGGCTATGTGAGGACGACGTAGCTTTCGCATAGCTTTACTTTGGATTTGGCGGACTCGTTCGCGGGAAAGGTTAAACATATTCCCCACTTCTTCTAGGGTGCAGGGTTCGCTGCTGGTGAGTCCATAGCGGAGGGAAATGACATCTTTTTCCCGTGGGGTGAGTACGTCTCCTAAGACTTCCCAAATCTCCTGACGCATCATGTTTTCGTTCATTTTTGCTTCTGGAGACTGATTATCTTCATCTTCTAGCAAGTCCATTAACTCTGTGTCTTCTTCTTTACCGACACGGTGGTTCAGGGAAAGGGCTTGACGGCGTAGTTGTTGAAGTTGACGGAGTTGGTGAACTGTAATTTCCAAAGCTTCGGCCATTTCGGCTTCAGAGGGGTTACGAGAAAGTTTTTGTTTGAGTTCCCGTTGGGCTTTTTTTAGTTTATTAAGTTTTTCAACAATATGGATTGGTAAGCGAATAGTTCGGGCATCATTAGCGATCGCTCTTGTAATTGCTTGTCTAATCCACCAATAAGCATAAGTAGAAAATTTATATCCTTTGTCAGGATCAAATTTTTCCGAAGCGCGGTTTAAACCCATTGCTCCTTCCTGAATCAAATCTAGAAAAGGTACGCCACGATTTAGATACCGTTTAGCAATAGATACGACTAATCTCAAGTTGGAGCGAATCATTTTCCGTTTAGCGACTCTACCTTGATACAAGCGGCTTTCTAGTTGTTTTTCCGTCATTTCTAACCGGGAAGCTACTTGATTTTTACTAGGGTGTGTTCCTAGCTCTAATTCCAAGGCTGCTTGTAATTCTTTGACTTCTTCTAAAAATCTCACCCGTCGCGCTAATTCTACTTCTTCATCAGGTTTGAGTAGGGGATAACGCGCCATTTCTTTGAAAAATGCGCCTACAGCATCATCATGTTCCGTCTTATTATATCCCGAAGGACGGGCTGCGCCCATTTCATCGCCATTGCGTTCTTCTGATTCCAAGTTTTCGACAATTGCAGTATCTTCATATACTACTTGATCTAGGCTCTCAAGCGATGGTTCTTCATGATCAGTAATATTCTCTAGTATTTCCATTGCTCCCAATTCAGCAATATTCATAGTTTCCTTTAGGGACGGTTGCTTTGTTTGGTACATAATTTAATGACAACAGCCTGTTTCAGGCTTGGTAGTTTTCCCTTCAGGACAAATACACCCTTATCACTAGCAAAATAATCTCTTTTTGATCATTCCTTTTCGGGAATGGAAATCAGTATTTGTCCATTATTTTTCGTTCTGGCTAGATACAACCTATAATCATTAATGGTTTTAGCACCCACAAAAAACTATCTTTTTCAGAATACCAATAGACATCAATACTTGTCGGTTAAGGGGGAAAAAGGCAGGAGAATAGGAAAATAAAAAACTTTTCCCCTTTATTTTTCAATTTTTACCCGAACTAACTTAACTAATTATCAGGTCTTAACTGATTAGTATTGCAATAGACATATTCTTCATCAAAGAACAGAACAAAAAATAGGGAATAGATAACTAGGAACAGTTTTTCTACTTTTCTTTTCCCTATCCGCCAGTCAAGATACCCCCACGAATATCAGCGATATATTTCCGGTGGAGTCTAAATAAACCCTGCGGTTACTTCCTCTTCCTTCTTTATTCTTTTCTTAATTATCAAATATGTCAAATCCCCCCATACCAACTTTAACAAATATAAAAAAGTAGAGAAAGCACTCTATAGATCCATCCTAAATGATTTGTGAGTAAATCTGTTGTTTGTTGCCTATTGTCTGTTCATCGCCTCCCTAAAGCCACGCTATCTGTCACAAATACAAGAAAAATCCTATATATTAAATTTTTGTGTATTTTTTGCAAAGTTTCTATGTTTCTCCGGTTTAGATGATGGAAGTTATTGAATAAATCATCATTTTGGTACTAAAGTTATTTATCTCTACGAAAATTTACTCAATGATTCAAATTACGAAAATGGTAACTTACAATCCGGATAATATTTATCGTCTCAAAGCATCTCATATTGCCAAAGTATTTAATATCTATCAATGGGTGGAAAAGCTTTGTGTTCTATTTCATAGATCAAACTCTGAATTGATTAATAACATAATTTCCGGGAACAGGAAACAGTAGGAAAAATCTCTGTAATTAAGGGCTGCTGAATACTTACTAATACACAAGGAGATAAGTCCATAAAATATTAAAAATTCTAAAAACCCCTATTTAATCTGATTTTTGGGGTTTAATTTTTAATTTTTAAATTATTTATTACCTGGATGCTAGGAGATAATTTGTTTAGTAGATTACATAAATTAAAGATTATCAAGTATTATGGGTAATTGAAGTATTGTAAAATACTATTTACATCAGGTTAAACCAAAGGATAGAGTTAAGTAAGCTTGGATAATATTAATCAAGTATGTGAGCAAATTATTTGTTTATAAATCGGGAAGTTATGTATAGTAAGAGTGCTAATTTATCTGTTATAGCCGTAGCTGAACCAGGGGGATCATATCAGCCCCAAACTAAGTTATCTCAATGGATTGAAGTGCTGGTAGACTGTCCAGGATGTTCAGACTTATTTACGTATAAAATACCAGAACAGTTATCAATTAAACCAGGAGATATTTTAAGTGTTCCTTTCGGTGCGACACAGGTAGGAGCGATCGCTATTCGCTTATTAACTCAACCAGATATAGATATTCCCTTAGAGAAAATTCGGGAAGTAGAAGATGTCGTCAGTGAGGGGTTTTTTCCTCCTGGTTATTGGAATTTACTTAATCGTGTTGCGTCTTATTACTATACACCTCTAATACAAGTTATTCGCGTCGCTTTACCACCAGGCTTATTAGGGCGATCGCAACGTCGTCTACGCTTAACTCCCTTGGGAAGAAAAAATCTCTCGATTTACATCAGCCCTACAGCCCAGCAAGTAATCGCTCTGTTAGAAAAAACCCCTACAGCAGACTATAGTTATCACTACATTCAACAAAAAGTTAAAGCCGCATATCGGGGAATACGGGAATTAATCAGATTAGGATTAGCAGAAAACTATTTAGAACCGCCAAGACTCACCCAACCTAAATTACAAAAAGCTGTCACCCTCCTGGATAATCCCAATGAAGATTTAACAACCCGTCAAAAAGAAATTGTCGAAGTTCTACGCCGACAAGGCGGAGAAATGTGGCAAAGTGAATTATTGCAACTTTGCAGTACCAGCACTTCTACCCTCAAAGCCTTAGTAGATAAAAGTTATATAGTCATTGAAGACAGGGAAATATTACGCAGAGAACAAGGACCAGTCATGGCTGGGGATCAGGATAAATCCTTGACACCAGCCCAAAATAACGCCTTAGAAACTATTAATTCCTTAACTGGATTTGCTCAAGTATTGTTACATGGAATCACAGGTTCAGGGAAAACAGAAGTATACTTGCAAGCGATCGCTCCCTTAGTAGCCCAAGGAAAATCCGCCCTCGTCTTAGTTCCCGAAATCGGACTTACACCTCAACTCACAGATAGATTCCGCGCTAGATTTGGTCAGAAAGTCCACGTTTATCACAGCGCCCTCTCCGACGGTGAACGTTACGACACTTGGCGACAAATGCTCACAGGAGAACCACAAATCATCATTGGGACCCGCAGCGCCATTTTCGCTCCTTTACCCAACTTAGGCTTAATTATCCTCGACGAAGAACACGACAGCAGCTTTAAACAAGATTCCCCCATTCCCACTTATCACGCCCGTACCGTCGCTCAATGGCGAGCCGAATTAGAACATTGTCCCCTCATTTTAGGTTCAGCAACTCCCTCTTTAGAGAGTTGGGTGAGTGGAAATCAACTATATTTATCATTACCAGAACGGATTAACTCGCGGCCATTACCCCCTGTGGAAATAGTGGATATGCGTCAAGAGTTAAAAGAGGGGAATCGGTCTATTTTTAGTAGAAAGCTGCAAAATGCACTGCAACAATTAGAAGAAAGACAACAACAGGGAATATTATTTATCCACCGCCGTGGACATAGTACATTTGTTTCTTGTCGCAGTTGTGGTTATGTGTTGGAATGTCCCCACTGTGATGTATCCCTCGCGTATCATCACGTGGAAGCGGGAGCGCCGGAATTATTACGCTGTCATTATTGTAATTATGGGCGATCGCATCCTCCCCATTGTCCCGAATGCAGTTCCCCTTATTTAAAGTTTTTCGGAAGTGGTACTCAACGGGTAGCGCAAGAATTAACTAAACAATTTCCCAATTTGAAAATAATTCGCTTTGATAGCGATACCACCCGCACCAAAGGTTCACACCGGAAACTTCTCACCCAATTTGCTAACGGTGAAGCCCATTTATTAGTGGGAACACAAATGTTAACGAAGGGGTTAGATTTACCTCAAGTTACTCTGGTGGGTGTAGTCGCTGCGGATGGATTACTGCACTTATCTGATTATCGCGCCAATGAACGCACATTTCAAACCCTCACCCAAGTTGCAGGAAGAGCAGGAAGAGGGGAAGATCCTGGTAGGGTAATTGTCCAAACCTATACCCCAGAACATCCTGTGATTGAAGCCGTACAAAAGCATGATTATCAATCTTTTTCTGATGCAGAGTTAACAGAAAGACAAACCCTGAATTATCCTCCTTATGGGAGATTAATTTTATTGCGGTTAAGTAGTTTAGATCCCATTCAAGTCCAAAACACAGCCCAAATCATTGCCACCTTTTTAAGCGGTAAAGAAGGATTTGAGATATTAGGACCCGCACCAGCTAGTATATTACGAGTAGCTAACCGTTATCGGTGGCAAATATTACTTAAATTTGCGCCTGACGCATTACCAAATTTACCAGATTGGCCAGAAGTGCGATCGCTTGCTCCCGCTTCTGTCAGTTTAACAATTGACGTAGATCCGATTAATATTATGTAAATTTCTACCTCTTCCCTCTGCGGTTTGATAAATATTCAAATCCAAAGGAACTGTCACAAGAAATACACCATTTTCCTAGCAAAAGAGCAGTGAAAAAACTTCCATCCTTTTGAATAGAACTTAATGCCAATTTGACTATATTATTATTAATATTAGTTGAGATTGCTTCAAAACTAATTTAGCTACAGTCAATGTTTGTTACATAGAAAGATGACAAATTATGAACAACAAATTATTTACTAGCGTATCTATTAAAGAACAAGAAAATACTTGTGGTGGTGTTAATACCACTATTCCTAGTATTCCTGGTATTCCTGGTATTCCTACTATTCCTACTAATCTAACGTCAGCACTAGCATTTCTCAATATTATACCGTTAGATCCTATCGGAAACAACCCCTCGCTACTATTTGCTCCTCCCTTGGGAATTCCTGGTTTCATTAGTTTTCCTTAGTTAATCAGCAAAAATAAAGCCTCTAGAACTAATTCTAGAGGTATTTTATGGTAATTTTAAAAGTCAAAATTTATTGGTTTACCATTAAACTTGCAAACAACCTCTTCGGAAACTGTTGACAAGTTTTCAAGTTTCGGTTATTATTTAAGTATAGTGAAAATCTGTGCGCCCATATATATAGGGTTTTGTTTTCCCAAAGTTATTTTTGTCAGAATCAGGATATCCAGGATGTTTTAATTTATCAAAACCAATCCACAATAGACAGTCCTGAAACTCTGGAAAATTCATTAACATTGTGAGTAATAAGAGTTGCTTGAAGTGCTATAGCTATTCCAGCAATTAAAACATCTATTGAACCAATAGGAGTTCCTTTTTGCTCTAAGTCAGCGCGAATTTTAGCAGCAGCAAAAGCAGCATCTTTATCAAAAGAAACTAAGTTAACCCAGTTTAAAAGTTGCTGAAGTTGTTGAGTTCGTTTTGCGGGTGAATTTGATTTAGCAATTCCCACTTGTAATTCAAAGAGAACAATTGTCGGAATAATAATTTCCTGAGCAGGTATTTTAGCAAAGTTTTGAGCAACTTGTCCTTGACCTTTAAAATAATAAATCAGGGTGTTGGTATCCAAAACATACATTTAGAGACTGGGGTCACCGTGCCAAAACGGGAAAATTGTACGCTAAGGCTGAAAGCTTTATCCATCAAGGATTTGAGCGATACTTATTTTCCTTAACTCGCAAAGGGCGCAAGTTATCAAAGCTGGTTGCCTGCTTCAAATTCCAGACATAATCACCAGTAAGATTGATATGCTCCCAACCCAAAGGTGATAAATGTTGCAAATGCTCTTCAGGAATATCCATACCCTGTTGTTTCAAATGCTCAACAGCCTTTTCTGTGTACACCGTATTCCACACAACAATCGCCGCCACCACCAAATTCAACCCACTAGCCCGATAAAATTGGTCTTCATAAGAGCGATCGCGGACTTCACCCAGACGATTAAAAAACACCGCCCTTTTCAGGGTATGTTTTGCCTCACCCTTGTTTAAACCCG
>NZ_VILD01000002.1:899372-903566 GCF_009712085.1 Anabaena sp. UHCC 0253 | reverse complement strand
GTGAGCTGGGTTCAGAACGTCGTGAGACAGTTCGGTCCATATCCGGTGCAGGCGTAAGAGTATTGAGAGGAGTCCTCCTTAGTACGAGAGGACCGGGAGGAACGCACCGCTGGTGTACCAGTTATCGTACCAACGGTAAACGCTGGGTAGCCAAGTGCGGAGAGGATAACCGCTGAAAGCATCTAAGTGGGAAGCCCACCTCAAGATGAGTACTCTCACTACAAAAAGTAGGTAAGGTCACGGGCAGAACACCCGTTAATAGGCTCTAAGTGGAAGTGCAGTAATGTATGTAGCTGATGAGTACTAATAGACCGAGGGCTTGACCTCTTCTACAATTGATAATTGACAATTGACAATTGACAATTGATAATTAAAAATGTCAGTTTTTGGTAGTTAATTATGACGGCTGATTCTCTTTCTTTTTGCAGTCTTCAGGGTTGTGAGCGCCCTAAGTTAAAAACTGAGAGTTAATTTTTAATTCTAAATTTTTAATTTTTAATTGTTTCCTGGTGTCTATGGCGCAGTGGAACCACACTGATCCCTTCCCGAACTCAGAGGTGAAACGCTGCTGCGGCGACGATAGTTTGGGGGTAGCCCCACGTCAAAATAGCTCGATGCCAGGTCTTATATTTTACAACAATGCCCCTTCTATTCATTTAGAGGGGGTTTTGTTTTTATATAGATAAACTGAAGTTGTTAAAATCTAATTCAGAGTGCTTGATGTTCTCAATTAATAGTAAAAAAGATAGACTAGTAAAACTAAACACTTTATTATTCTAAAAGTGATGAAAGCATCTGCTAAGTTCGATTTTGAAGACGAAAAATTTAACGCCCCACCTTCCCAAGTCCTGCCCTGGGGTTTGATGATTAACCCTCGTTATGGTACAGATGGTTTACAGAGTTATGGTCTAGCAATTAGTCGGGATAATGCTCAAGCTGTTGGTTTTCAACCAGATGAAAATTGGCAACAGGTAGACCATGAATTTAGTTCGGGAGTGGAAACGGTATTTATTAGCACTACTCCCCGATTAGTAATTGTGCGTCGTGGTCCATTATCTGTGAAAGACCGAGAAACGGGGATGAAATTAGGGACATTTAAGGATAATTATGATGCTTTTTTAGCGGATAAAGTTAAATTTAAGATTTTTACCCGTCATCTGATTTTTTTGGTAGGTGAAGATAAAAAGTTTTTACATCAATCACCTCTGCAATTAACTCTTAGTGGTTCAGCCGGTGCTAGTTTTGGTAAAAATTATGCTGAATATCAACAAGGGCGAATTACTAGTGGTTTTGCTGGAGAATTAGAAAAAGCTTATGCTGGTTTTCACAAGAAACCTGTAACTCCAAAGGGTCCTTTATTTCATGCTCATGGGATTTTTTGCCCAATTATTGAATGTGAAGAAAGAGGAATTGAACCTAATATTGCTTTGGTAGCTTCAACTGTAGATTATAAACATCCCACAGTTTCAACTTTAACTGATTATATGATTGCCTCAGATTCCCCTGAGTCGGAAATAATTTGTAAGACTTTTGAGGAATACAAAGAATTTGGTAAGGAAGTGATTAAACCAGAAATTTCTAAGGTAGAAATGACTGGTGTTACCAATTCCTATGTGTATGCAGATGATGATGAATTTGGTTATCCACCGTATTAGGGAATGGGAAGAGGGACAGGGGAAAAATTTTTTTCTTCCCTCTTTCTCCTGATTGGGCGCAGGGACTGCGCCCCTACCTCCTATTCTTTCAGTAGTAAATAAAATAGTGAACCATTGCCACCTGTAATACCGGCCCGATCGCCTGCTAATTTACCAGATCCCATGAAATAATCTACTCTTCCTGGTCCTTTAATCGCACTGCCTGTATCCTGATCTAGGACAAAACGGTTAACTCTTCGAGCTGCCAACTTGCCACGACTGGTAGGATAGGGGAATGAGTTAATAATCATTGCTAGTGCGCCCGGTGGCATGAGAGATTTATCTGTAGCAATAGAACGATCTGTGGTTACAGGAACGTTAATACTGCCTGTTGCTGGTGTTCCGTTAGTTTCTTGAAAGAAAACAAATCTTTCCCAGCGTGGTAAATAATTATTCAACTCCTTGGGATTTTGGCGGAAATAACTAATCAACTTAGGCATAGTTAAACCGCTAAGTGGCAATTTACCATCTTTTGCTAATTCTCCACCGATACTCGTCCAAGGATACTCTGTTCCTCCCGCAAAACCGACGGAAGTTTTCTTTCCATTGGTTAAATTAATTTGGGCAGAACCTTGGATATGAATCATGTAGGGATCAAAGCGATCGCGGAACCACAGCATTTCTAATCCGCGTAACTTACTTTTATTCCCCAATAAACCATCTTTTCCTTCTAAATCAACCCGTTTGGGATGAGGTTTCGCCCATTCCTTAAAATCAGGTGGGACTCTATACAAAGGATATTTATATACTGAAGTTCTGGTACGACTGGCAGTATACACAGGCTCATAATAAGCCGTGAACTTAACAGTCCCCCTACCATCGTTGCCTACAGACTGGTAAAAAACAAACTCTCGACGCACAGCAGCTTGCAATTGGGCTGCTGACTGAGAACTAACCACCAGTTGCCGAAAGCGTACTAAACTCCGACGCACTCGATCTAGGGTAATTCCCTGAATTGGGTAATTAGCATAGATTGTAGCTGCTTTATTCGTTCCCAAATAACGCAAACTGTGATCAATTGAAGTTAACAGTGCTTTTTTATCTCCCCGTTTACCCCAAAGTTGTTCGTCCCAACCGAAACAACCTTGAGCAGCACAAGCAGTTTCGATATTAACGGGTTGGAGTGCTGGTAACACCTCCGGTAATGGTTGAGGGGCAACTGGTATGATGACAGGCTGTGAAGTCGGAGCTTGAGCAACAACTAAAGAAAGTGGATTTATCAGGGCAATTCCCAGACTTAAGGCAAGCAAAGTAAGGTTTTTTCTCATCTTTTATCTTTCAATACTGGAATTAAAAACAGGTTCTACTCGAATCCCTACAATCTTAGACGGACGTACCACCATATATTCTCCCTGAATATTTTTAATCGGTACGCTAATAAAATCATGAGAAGCAGATTTTGGCACAAGCTCACTACTGTACCACTTTTGGAATTCTTGAATAGTAGGAAAACGCACTTCTTCCCGGTGTCCACTGTCTAAAAGCAGAAATACAGCATATTCGTTTGGAGTTCTCGGCATAATTTCAGATCACTAAAAATACATCTACTCCATTGTTAACTACGTCGCACCACTCTGGAAAGGGTAATTAGTTAAGTGACAGGCAAGATGACCTTTCTACAATAGTTTTACTCACATCTTGCACTTTTCACCCAGTTTGATTTTTGGATGTCGTCACCAACATCACAGGAACAGGTATTGCAAAGTAGAGACAAGCTTGGATTTCTCTTCACAAGTCCAGGAGATATTTAGTAGGAAAGGTGTTATCGCGGTATGCACTTGCATGAGATACAGTCAGCTAATGGCAAACTCTGTAGGGGCGTAGGGTCTGCGCCCTCTATTGTATTGCATCAAGGGCGATAACCGCTATAGGCTGTTGTTAATAGTATTTCATGGTCAGTTAAATTAATTTACCTTGATTTTAATTTTTGTCTGAATCAGGATTTACAGGATTAAAGGATTTACGGGATATTTGATTTTAATTTTTGTCTGAATCAGGATGTCCAGGATTAAAGGATTTACAGGATATTTGATTTGATATTTTTACTCATAGCTCAATATAGCGGTATGCACTTGAGTGAGATACAGTCAGCCAATTGCAAACCCTGTAGGGGCGCAGGGTCTGCGCCCTAGATTGTATTGCATCCTACCGATAACCGCTATAACACAATCAATCAAAATCAGAATCAAAAACCTATTAACAAAACGATCAAACCATCCTGTAAATCCTCAAATCCTGGCTATCCTGATTCAGACAATTATATTTCTAGGGAATAGTACAATCAATCAAAATCAGAATCAAAAACCTATTAACAAAACGATCAAACCATCCTGTAAATCCTCAAATCCTGGCTATCCTGATTCAGACAATTATATTTCTAGGGAATAGTACAATCAATCAAAATCAGAATCAAAAACCTATAACCAAAACGATCAAACTATCCTGTGAATCCTCAAATCCTGGCTATCCTGATTCAGACAATTATATTTCTAGGGAATAG